>JBFGZS010000063.1:0-25204 GCA_041586615.1 Motiliproteus sp.
CCGGTTGGCGTAGCGACATCGATGATGATGGTTTTTTTCTGGCAGAGCATGGGGCGGTTGATCCGCACCGGGAGTTGGTTGCGACGCTTGCCGCTTTTACCGATCCTGCACGTCGTCAGCAGGCCGTTTGTCGTTATCCGTCGCGCTTCGCGTGGTTGCGAGGCAAAAATCGGGCGCTGGCCGAACTGGCACCGATTCATTGTCCGGCGTTCGAGCGCTGGCTGGATGAGATGAAGCCTGCAGGCGCCAGTCTGATTTTCCCCGCGGCCTACATCAACAGCCCTTCCTCGATGTTCGGCCATACTTTTTTGCGTATCGATGGCGCTGCGCAGGACGAGCGAACCCGTTTGTTGGCCTATTCCATCGGTTATGGCGCGGAGGTGGCGCGGGATGAGAATGGCTTTTTATATGCCTGGAATGGTTTGACCGGCGGCTATCAGGGGTTTCTGAATGGCGCGGCTTACTATGACAAGGTGATTGAATATAACGATCTGGAGGCCCGTGATATCTGGGAATATCGGCTGGAATTGACCCCGGATGAACTGGCCCAGCTGATGCGGCATATCTGGGAGTTGCAGCAGGTCAATTTCAACTATTACTTTATCGATGAAAACTGCTCCTATCGGCTGCTGAGCTTGCTGGATGTGGCGAGGCCTGGTATGGATGTTGCTGCTAAGTTTGCCTCGCATACGATTCCTGCCGATACCGTGCGGGCGTTGCAGGCGCAGGGTCTTATCGGTCCAAACGTTTACCGACCCGCGGCCCTGACGCAACTGCGCTTCACGCTGGAAGGGATGGATCAGGCGCAGCAAGAACTGGCGCTGGCGATGGCGACCGGTACGCATGCGCCGGGCAAGCGGCCCGCATTACTGGATGACGCGGGCTACGCGCGCACCCTGGATTTTGCCTATGATATTCTGCGTTACCGGGTGCAGAAAAAACTGGAAGCCGATGCCGTCGACGCGTCGGGTCGCTCACTCAGGTTGTTGTCAGCACGCAGTAAACTCCCCGCCGCATCGGTGCAGTCGCCACCGCCCCCTGAGCCGCCGGAGGCGGGGCATCGTTCGGCGCGTTTTGACCTGGGTCTGGCACAGCGGGGGCAGCAAACCACGTTGCTGTTGGCTGTGCGCCCGGCGTTTCATGACTTATTGGATAACCCGGCCGGATACGTGACAGGCGCTGCCATTAATTTCTTTTCTATGCAGGCCGCGCTAGATACCGAGACCGGACGGCTGCAGCTGGATCGCTTGCAGTTGCTGGATATCACGGCCATTCCGGGACGGAACCGTTTTCTCAAGCCGCTATCATGGCGCGTCAATGCGGGTTGGGAGCGCGCCGAAGAGCGACGCGATGACCCGCTGCGCTTTCGTATGATGGGTAGTGTGGGGATGACCTGGGAACGGGGGCGTGGGAATCGCGTGTCACTGTTTGCAAATGGGCGCGGGCAGTCAGCGGTCGCGATGGATGGTGAGCTTGAATTGGGAGCGGGGGCTTCCGTGCTCTGGTTACGGGATTTGGGGTCTGAGCAACGGTTGTTGGCGCGTGTTGACCGTTGGGAGCATGAGGGTCGCAGCGACAGTGATGGTACCGAGATGACGTTGGCGGTGAACGTCCCGGTGGTTGATCGGGATCATGCCTTGCGGTTGACGCTGGCCCATACCCGCTACCGGTTGCAGAACGATACCCGTGTTGAACTGCGCTGGTTGAGCTATTTCTGAGGCGATGGGGTCGACCCGCTTAGCAACATGGCAGCAAAAGGCTGA
Source organism: Motiliproteus sp. (assembly GCA_041586615.1). Classification (GTDB taxonomy): domain Bacteria; phylum Pseudomonadota; class Gammaproteobacteria; order Pseudomonadales; family Balneatricaceae; genus Motiliproteus. The sequence continues at coordinate 1,764 of JBFGZS010000063.1, forward strand.
TTCAAGCGGAGGCTGTTCAAGCGTCAGGCCGGTGGCTGAGGCCGGGCTGGACCGGCAAGATCAGCTCAAAACAAACGCCTGGGTGTTCCGGGACCGTCGCTTCGCATAAGTGAATCTGGCCCTGTAACAGCTGAGTGGTCAGATTATAGGCGATATGCATACCTAGCCCGCTGCAGCCCTCGCCGCGGCGGGTTGTCACGAAGGGTTCAAACAGTCGTGTCTTGATTGCGCTGGCAATGCCGCAGCCGTTATCGCGATACAGGAGTTGGATGTATCCCGTGCGGCTGCCGCTGAGCGGAGTAACCGCGATATTGATCTTGCCATCGGTGCGTTGTCCGAAACCGTGAATCAGCGAGTTAATCATCAGGTTGGAGATGACCTGATAAAGTGCGCCGGGGTAGCTGTTCAGGCTCAGGTCACTGGGGCAGTCAATAATAATCGTGGGGGATATCTGTTTTAAACGAGGGCTCAGGGACAGAACGATCTCGTCCAGGTAGGCGCGCAGAGGAAAAGACCGCTGGCGTTCGCTGGACTGGTCCACCGAGACTTGTTTGAATGCGCTGATCAGCTGCGCCGCCCGTTGCAGATGGCCGGTGATCAGCTCGCTGCTCTCCAGCGCCAGGGCGTTAAAGCGGCTCTGGGCCGGCGTCAATATCGCGGCCTGTTGGCGCATATTCAACTGTGCCTGATCGCGAAGGTAGGTGGCGGCGGTGACGCCAATACCCAGCGGGGTATTGATTTCATGGGCGACCCCGGCGACCAGATTACCCAGCGCGGCCATTTTTTCCGCCTCGACTAATTGTGTCTGCGTCTTTTTCAGTGTGCTCAGCGCCAGGTTTAATTCTCGGTTGCTTTGCTCCAGTTCGGCGGTGCGCTGAGTAACGCGCGCCTCCAGTTCGCTGTTCAGCTCGGCCAGGGCGTGTTCGGCCCTCTCGCGCCGAGCAATATCCTCCAGCAGCGATAGCCGCATACCGTTGATGGCTCGCACGACCTGGCTGAGTTCGTCGCCGCTTGGGTGTGCGGTGCGGCGCAGGCTCAGAGGTTGGTCAAGGCGTTCGCTGGTGAGGCTGGCGGCATAGCGGGCCAGCGTTGCCAGATGCTGTGTGACCAGAAACCAGAACAGATACAGGATGAATACCGAGACCAGAAATGTCTTAACGCCTTGGGTCATAAAAATGACCAGGATACGTTCCTGCAGATGACGGTACACGCCCTCCAGGCTGATATGCAGCTGCAGGTTGCCGAGTTGGTAGAACTCGCCCTCCGGGGTGGTGTGTTCCAGTGGATAGTAGCGACTGACCAGCGGTGTCCTGGGTCCCGGTGGGCTGCCAGCGCTGAAGCGCTGGTTAAAGGCGGTGTCGAGTTGCAGGTAGACCACGTCGGGAAGTTGCTGTAAGCCGTTGAGCTGCAGCTGGATCTGTTCCGGGTTGATCAACCAGACGCTGTTATTAAGGTTATCCAACGAGCTGGCCTCGATCTGCAGGATACGGTTGTCGATCTCGGAGCGATCGTGGCGGTAATCGAGATAGATCTGTAGCGCCGTTGATAGCAGCGTGATCAGCGAGCTGAACAACAGGATGGAGGCCAGTAAACGGACCGCCAGCGGGTTGTCACGACGGTAGTGATTAAGGCTGCTGAGCCAGCGCATCAGCGCCAACTCCAACGGCGGGTCGGTGGGGGCTGCGGGTCTGGCGTGGAAGCGGTGTTAGCGTGGATCAAAGACGGCGCCCCATTGGCAGAACTCGGTGCTACGATGGTAGTGCGGCTTATGGTACCTATCTGGATGCTGAAAAACTATCGGTACGCGCGCTGTCTTATTAAGGCGGCATCAAAAGACCGAATGGATCGGTATTTTGATGCCAGGTTAATAGCAGCGATCTTTATTTCCGTCGGGGTGTGGACTAGGCTGAATTGGCTCAACGACGTCTGGTCTGAAGGTGTTTGTGAGGTCGGTTGCGCCCTGCTCTCTGAGCCCCTTCGTCTCTTTTTGCCGTGCCAGCTAAAAATATGGCGCGCAATGATGTGTTAATGGCGCGATAGGATGCGCATATGTTCTTGCCTGTATCTATGATGTTCGTCACCTGCCCGCCTGTTCGCAGTGTCTTTCGTAACCGATGGTTACGAAGGGGTTCGACGGCCCTTAGGGGCTGTATAACCATGTGACGGTTGGGTTGCTTCGGTGGCTCGCCGCTATCCATAACAAGGAATACTTGATGATGAAAATAAAGAAGTTTGTCGCCTCCTCTTTGCTGTCAGCCGGTCTGGTTGCCGGTGCGCTGGGTACTAACGCAACTGCTGCCGAACAGACCTTTGTCACCATCGGTACAGGTGGCCAGACCGGCGTTTATTACGTCGTCGGGCAGTCGATTTGTCGTTTGGTCAACCGGGGCGCCAAGGATCACAACATCAAGTGTACCGCGCCCTCTACCGGCGGCTCTGTCGCCAATATCAATGCGATTCGCGAAGGCTCCCAAGACATGGGGGTTGCTCAGTCCGATTGGCAGTTTCACGCCCTGCACGGTACCAAGAACCCGTCATTTATTGACCAGGGTGAGTTCAAGGACCTGCGCGCTGTATTCTCTATCCATGGCGAGCCCTTCACCGTGGTTGCCCGTACCGATAGCGGTATCAAGATCTTTGATGATCTGAAAGGCAAGCGCGTTAATATCGGTAACCCCGGTTCCGGTACCCGTGGCACCATGGAAGTTGTGATGCAGGCCAAAGGCTGGACCACCGATGACTTCAAACTGGCTTCTGAGCTGAAATCATCCGAGCAGTCCCAGGCGCTGTGTGACAACAAGATCGACGCCATGCTGTTTAACGCCGGACACCCGAGCGGTTCTATCAAGGAAGCCACCACGTCCTGCGATGCTATCGTGGTACCGGTTCAGGGTCCCGTGATCGACACCCTGATCAAGAACAATGATTACTACGCAGCAGCGACCATTCCCGGTGGCATGTACCGGGGTAGCGATGCGGATGTATCGACCTTTGGTAATACCGCAACGTTCGTCTCTTCCGCCAAGGTTGATGATGAGGTGATTTACGAGATCGTCAAAGCCGTGTTTGACAATATTGATCGCTTCAAGCGTCTGCACCCGGCATTCGCGCAGCTGGATCCGCGCAAGATGATCAAAGATGGCCTGTCCGCACCGCTGCATGACGGCGCTGTTCGTTACTACAAAGAGCGTGGCTGGATGTAATTCGGCTTCGGAGCCGATTGTTCGGCGATGCAGGGGTTCGCTATGAATCGTTGCATCGCTGTTATCGTTTTTTATAAGGTGTCTTTTTACACCTGTTCCTGATCGATAACGGCTCTATTCTAATGCGCTTCTGCGGGTTTTCCCGCAGTTCTTTCAGGCCGGCAGGCCTGACTCTCTGCGTTTATCTCGGCTGTGCACTTGTGCGTTGCTGTGCCGAATAACAGGGCCGGAGGCTACGATGACAGAACACAAAGTCGAATCAGCGAATTACGACGACGCCGATCTACAGGATATGGTGGCGTCAAACGATTGCGGGGCTCGTTCCCCGATGGGCTGGCAAAAAACGCTGCTGCTGTGCACGGCGTTGGGCTGGTCACTTTTTCAGCTATGGATCGCTTCTCCTCTGCCTTTTTATGACTGGCCATTGCTGGGCAGTTTTGGCGTGTTTAACGACACGGAAACCCGCTCGATTCACCTCGCGCTGGCGGTTTTCCTTTCTTTTATGGCGTTTCCGGCGTTTGCCGGTTCCAGTCGCCAGCATATTCCTCTCAGTGATCTGGTTCTTGCGGTCGCTGGCGCATTCTGTGCGGGCTACTTGTTTTTATTTTATGACGTGCTTGCGCAGCGTCCTGGTGCACTGATTTTGCAGGATGTGGTGGTGGGTTGCCTGGGCATTCTGTTGTTACTTGAGGCGACTCGGCGCGCGTTGGGGCCACCGCTGGTGGTGGTCGCGCTGATTTTCATCGTCTATACCCTGGCGGGTCCTTATATGCCGGCCATCATCGCGCATAAAGGCGCGGCCGTACGGGATCTGATCAATCATCAGTGGATTACCACCGAAGGGGTGTTCGGTATTGCGCTGGGTGTTTCCACCAGCTTTGTGTTTTTGTTTGTCCTGTTTGGTGCCTTGCTGGATAAGGCCGGTGCTGGAAACTATTTTATCCAGGTGGCGTTCTCGCTGCTCGGTCATATGCGCGGCGGCCCGGCAAAAGCGGCGGTGGTTTCTTCCGGGTTGACCGGTCTGATCTCCGGTTCCTCTATCGCCAACGTGGTCACCACCGGCACCTTTACCATCCCGATGATGAAACGGGTGGGTTTTTCCAGCGAAAAAGCCGGCGCGGTCGAAGTCGCCTCCTCGGTTAACGGGCAGATTATGCCACCGGTGATGGGGGCGGCGGCCTTTCTGATGGTTGAATATGTGGGCCTGACCTACGTTGAGGTCATCACCCATGCCTTTTTACCGGCGCTGATTTCGTACATTGCTCTGGTGTATATCGTCCATCTGGAAGCGTTGAAGCTGGGTATGCAGGGATTGCCGCGCCGCGCGGCGATACGTCCCTGGCACGTACGTCTGATGGGCCTGTTGCTGGGCTTTATGGGCACGGCAATGGTCGGTATGGCGGTCTACTACGGTATTGGCTGGATCAAACCGGTGCTGGGCAATTTTGCATCACCGGTCATCGGTGCGCTGTTACTGGTGCTCTACGTGCTGCTGATCCGCTACGAAGCGGCCTACCCTGACCTGAAACTGGACGACCCCAACAGCGAGGTCGTTGAGTTGCCGGAAACCGGCCCGACCGTTAAATCCGGTCTGCATTTTATTTTGCCGGTGGTGGTGTTGGTCTGGTGCTTGATGATCGAGCGGCTTTCTCCCGGCCTGTCCGCTTTTTGGGCCAGCGTGTTGATGGTGGTTATTCTGACCACCCAGAAACCGCTGTTTGTCTTTTTCCGCCAAGAGCCGAACCTGGGGCGGGCGTTTCGTGCCGGCGTTGATGCCCTGGTCGACGGCTTGATCACCGGTGCACGTAACATGATCGGCATCGGTATCGCCACGGCAACCGCGGGCATTATCGTGGGGGCTGTTTCGCAGACGGGGGTCGGCTCGGTGCTGGCCGATCTGGTCGAAATACTCTCCATGGGCAATCTGCTCTTGATGCTGGTCTTGACGGCGGTTTTGAGCTTGATCCTGGGTATGGGGCTGCCGACCACCGCGAACTATATTGTGGTGTCGTCATTGCTTGCCCCGGTGATTGTTACGTTGGGGCAAGAATCAGGGCTGATCGTCCCCCTGATTGCCGTCCATCTGTTCGTGTTTTATTTCGGTATCATGGCGGACGTGACACCGCCGGTTGGCTTGGCGTCGTTCGCGGCGGCGGCAGTTTCCGGCGGAGACCCGATCCGCACCGGTTTTGTGGCATTCTTCTACAGCCTGCGTACGGCCATCTTGCCGTTCCTGTTTATCTTCAATACCGACCTGCTGCTGATCAATGTTGACTGGTGGCACGGTATCAGCATTTTTGTTATCGCGACGACGGCCATTCTGCTGTTTACTGCGGCGACCCAGGGCTTCTTTATCTGCCGTAACCGGCTCCATGAGAGCGCCTTGCTGATCTTTATCGCGTTTTCCCTGTTCCGGCCCGGATACTGGATGGACATGCTGGTGCCCGCTTACGCCGAGATGCAAGGCAGTACGCTGATCCAACAGGGGAGTGATATCGCGGCAGGCAGCCAGGTCCGTCTGTCTGTGTTGGGCGAAGACGAGGTGGGTAATCCGCGTAGTTTTGTTGTACCACTGACATTGGGCGAGGGGCAGAACAGCCGGGAACGGCTGGCGAGCAGCGGGGTTGAGCTGATCGACGTCGATGGTCGGGTTGTGGTGGATATGGTGCATTTCGGTAGCGCCGCAGAGGACGCCGGTATGGCCTTTGACCAGGTGATTGAGCGCGTTGACGTGCCCCAATCTCAGCCGGCTAAAGAATGGCTGTTTATCCCTGCATTGTTGTTGCTGGTGCCGATTATCATGGTTCAACGGCGTCGGCGCGCGCGTGCCGACGCCGCCTTCGCGGCTGCGGTAGCGACCTGATTCGCGGCGTTGTTGACGTTTGAGTAATGAACGGGCAATCGCCAAGTGATGTCGGTTGTTCGTGGAGGAAGATACATGTTCAAACATATTCTGGTACCGGTGGACACGGAAGAACTGCATTTTTCCGATGAGGCCATGAAGGTCGCGCTGCGGGAAGTGGATCGCGAAGGCGGGGTTATTCATCTGATGACGGTGATGCCGGGCTATTCGTCACCGTTGGTCGCGTCCTATTTCAATGCGGCCGCGGTGAAGAAGGCGCATACGGCGGTTGATGCCCGTCTGTGCGAATATGCCCACTCAATGTTGCCCGATGGCGTGGTACGCAAGCTGTCGGTACATGAAGGGCACCCTGCCGAACGCATTATTGCGCAGGCGAAAGTGATTAACGCCGATCTGATTATCATGACCGCGCATCATCGTGGCCGGCTTGATCATGCCGTGCTGGGCTCTAATTCCTCGCGGGTGGTTGAGCGGGCAGGAAGTTCTGTGCTTGTGCTGCGCCCGCGGTAAGCGATTTTTGGCGAGGCCAGAACCCGGTGCTTTCCGTCCGTGCCGAGGGCATGAGTAAAGAAAAAGTTGCGATTAGTGCAGAGATTGCATGCAGACCTGCTACTATTGATCGCGGCGCTAACCACTTGAAGATTAAGTGCTTTAAAATAAAACACCTGGAAATAACGTGCTTGAAAATAAAGCACCTGAACATAACGTCGTGAACGCTAAGTAGTAAAGTAAAGACCCCCAGTAGTACGGCTGTCTGGGGTTAAAAAATAATGTGTCAATACTGAACCGGTAGGACCGGGGATGGGAAACTAATGTCCGATACACGTGACTCGACCAAAGCCAGTCTGCTGGCCCAGCTTGTGGAACAATTTAAACAAAAATTAAACGGCGCGACCGCCGACGCCCTCAGTCGCTTCGTACATGAGTATTATCAGGTTTCTCCCCTGGAGGAGTTAACCGAGCGCCGCTTGGATAATCTGTATGGTGCGACACTGTCTTACTGGAACTTTCTCCAGCGCTATAACGGCAAAGGCCCGAAAGTCCGCGTGTTCAACCCTGATTTTGAACAGCATGGCTGGCACTCGACCCATACGGTGATTGAGCTGTTGAGTGACGACATGCCGTTCCTGGTCGACTCGGTCCGCATGGAGCTGAACCGCCAATCGCTCTCCATCCATGCTATCCACAATGCGGTGATCCCCGTTGAACGTGATGGCAGCGGGCAGTTTTTGCGCCTGCTGGGCCCGAATGAAAGCGGCAACGGTGCCCGTCGTGAGTCGACCATCTATCTGGAAGTTGACCGCCGCAGTGATAACAACGAACTGAAAAGTATTGAAGCCGGTCTGGCTGATGTCTTGGGTGATGTGAAAGCCGCCGTGGGGGATTTCTCCGCCATGCGCGCCCAAATTGAAGTGCAGCATAAAGCACTGGCCAACGCTAAGGGCGTTGATGCCGTACAGCTCAGCGAAGCGCGTGCCTTTCTGGAATGGTTACTGTCCGATAACTTCACGTTTCTGGGGTATGACGAGCTGACGGTTGAAGGTCAGGGCAGTGAGGCCCGTATTTCCCGTGTTACGGACAGTGAATTAGGCATCTTGCGTCTGCACGGCGCCGCCGGCCGTAGCCGGGCACTGCAGAGCCTGCGCGCGAACGAGTGCCGTTTTATTCTGACGCCGGAACCGGTTATGTTCGCCAAGGATTCGCACCGTTCACGGGTGCACCGTCCGGCCTACGCCGATATCGTGGTGGTCAAGCACTTCGATGGCCAAGGCAATGTCTGTGGCGAGAGCCGCTTTTACGGTTTGTACACCTCGCCGGTCTTCGGTGCTGCGCCGCGCACCATTCCCGTCGTGCGTGGCAAGGTCGATAAGGTGATGGCCCGGGCCGGTTTCGAGGTCGGAGGGCACAGTAACAAAGAATTGCTGCAGGTGATCAAGGAGCTGCCTCGCGAAGAGTTGTTCCTGAGCGATCAGGATAGCTTGTTTGAAACGGCCATCGGCATTTTCAATCTGCAGGAACGGCGTAAGGTGCGTCTGTTTGTGCGCCCTGATACGTGCGGAAAGTTTTTTTCGGTACTCTATTATGCCCCACGGGATATCTACAGCACGGACCTGCGCAATCGGGTGCAGGGACTGTTGATCGAGCAGTTCAAGGGTATCGATACCGAGTTCACCACCCACTTCTCCGAATCGGTACTGGCGCGTACCTACTTCGTGTTGCGGGTCGACCCTGACCGTGCCGTGGAGTATGACATCCGCGCGCTAGAGTCACAGGTGACCGAAATCTCCCGCGCCTGGGATGAGGAGCTGCATAATGCCTTGATTGAAACCCGTGGTGAGGAGCAGGGCAATCGCTTTGCCTCGCTCTACCGCGGCGCGTTCTCCAGTGCCTATAAAGAGCACTTCGCACCGGGTAATGCGGTCTACGATATTCAGCGCATCAATGAACTGGATGATGGCCGTCCGCTGTCCATGAGCTTTTACCGGCTGTTGGAAGAGTCCAGCGATCTGCTGCGCTTCAAGCTCTTTACCGAAGGCGATTCGCTGATCCTTTCCGACATGATCCCGATTCTGGAAAATCTGGGCATGCGGGTCGTGGGCGAGCATCCTTATGAAGTCCGGCGTCGTGATGGCCGGACACTGTGGATGCATGACTTTACCCTGACCTACAGCAGCAGCGAGCCGGTTGAGTTACAGGAGGTCAAACAGATTTTCCAGGAAGCCTTTGCGGCCATCTGGGACGGTCTGGCCGATAACGATGAATTTAACCGCCTGGTCGTCGGTGGCAAGCTGAACTGGCGTGAAGTAGCACTGTTACGGGCCTATACCCGTTATAATCGCCAGCTGCGCTTTGATTTCAGCCAGCCTTATATCGCCGATACCCTGGCGCGGCATCTGCAAGTCACCAAGTTATTGGTTGCCCTGTTCCGGGCCCGCTTCGATCCCGTGCGGCGTACCAGCGAGAAGGTCGAAGCGCTGACGCTGCGTCTGGAGACGAGCCTGCATGATGCCTTAGAACAGGTGGATAACCTTAACGATGACCGCATACTGCGGCGCCTGATGGAGTTGATCAAGGCCACGCTGCGTACCAATTATTTCCAGTTGGACGGGGAAGGGCAGGTCAAGAGCTACTTCTCTTTCAAGATTGATCCGCGCGCGATCGCGGACATCCCGCGTCCTCGGCCGATGTTCGAAACCTTTGTCTATTCGCCGCGCATGGAAGGTGTGCACCTGCGGATCGGTAAAGTTGCCCGAGGTGGCCTGCGCTGGTCGGACCGGCTGGAAGACTACCGTACCGAAGTGCTGGGCCTGGTCAAGGCGCAGCAGGTGAAAAACGCCGTGATCGTGCCGGTGGGTGCTAAAGGCGGCTTCGTGGCCAAAAACCTGCCGGAAGCGGGTAATCGTGAGGCGGTTCAGGCGGAAGGTATCGCCTGCTACCAGATCTTTATCCGCGGTCTGCTGGACCTGGCGGATAACCTGGTCGGCGGTGCTGTCGTGCCGCCGGTCGATGTGGTGCGCCACGATAAGGACGATCCTTATCTGGTTGTCGCCGCCGACAAGGGTACCGCCACGTTCTCCGATATTGCCAATGCCCTGTCGGCAGAGTACGGTTTCTGGCTGGGGGATGCGTTTGCTTCCGGCGGTAGCCAGGGTTATGACCATAAGAAGATGGGGATCACCGCGCGGGGCGCCTGGGTCTCGGTTAAACGTCATTTCCGCGAATTGGGCCTGGATACGCAAAGCGAGCCGTTCACCGTGGTGGGTATCGGCGATATGGCGGGTGACGTGTTTGGTAACGGCATGATGCTGTCCGAGCATGCCCGGGTGGTAGCGGCCTTTAACCACCTGCATATCTTTATCGATCCGGAGCCGGACACCGCGGCCAGCTTCAAAGAGCGTCAGCGCCTGTTTGCCTTACCCCGCTCAAGCTGGAGCGACTACGACCAGAATCTAATCTCTGCCGGCGGCGGTGTCTTCTCGCGTAACCTGAAGTCGATTCCTATTAGTCCGCCGATGCAGCAACGCTTTGGCATCGAGGCTGATCGACTGGCCCCTAACGAGCTGATTTCGGCATTGTTACGGGCACCGGTCGACCTGCTCTGGAACGGCGGTATTGGCACGTACGTCAAGGCCGGCCATGAGAGCCATGCCGATGTGGGCGATAAAGCCAACGATGGGGTGCGGATTAATGGGGCAGAGCTGCGTTGTCGCGTGTTAGGCGAGGGCGGCAACCTAGGCTTCACGCAGTTAGGCCGTATCGAGTATGCCTTGCAGGGCGGTGCGACGAACACAGACTTTATCGATAACGCCGGTGGCGTCGATTGCTCCGACCACGAAGTGAATATCAAAATTTTGTTGAATGACGTGGTGGCAAGTGGCGACATGACCGTCAAGCAGCGTAATGCGTTGCTCAAGGCGATGACCGAAGAGGTCTCCGAGCTGGTGCTGGATAATAACTACCGGCAGGTGCAAGCCTTGAGTGTTGCCGAGCAGCATGCGCGCAAAGATACCGATGAATATATTCGACTGATCGATGCGTTGGAAAGCGAAGGCAAACTGGATCGCGAACTGGAATTTATTCCGAGTCACGAGACGCTGCAGGAGCGCAAAAATAAAGCGCAGGGACTGACACGGCCAGAGTTGTCGGTCTTGATCTGTTATGTGAAGGCGGAACTCAAGGCGGCGTTAAACCACCCGCGTATCCATCAGGATCCCTACCTGGCGCAGGGGCTGACCAGCGCGTTTCCGGTGCGCTTAAAGGCGCAGTTCCCTGAGGCGATCGAAGAACACCGGTTGCGCAAGGAGATCATCGCGACCCAGTTGGCCAACTCTATGGTCAACCGCATGGGGATCACCTATCCACACCTGGTGCGTTCCATTACGGGGGCCGACTATACCGAGGTCACCGCCGCTTACGTGATTGCCCGCGACGTGTTTGGTATGGATGCAGCTTGGGAGCAGATCGAGGCACTGGATTACCAGGTGCCTGCCGACGTTCAGCACAGCATTATGGTTGAGTTATTACGCTTGGTGCGCCGCGCCAGTTACTGGTTCCTGCGCAACCATCGCTATGACTTGGATGTGACTGCCTGTATCGCACGTTACCGCAGTGGTGTGGAGACGCTTTCCAGCGGAATGAGTCACCTGATTCAGGGCGACCGTTTGCAGGCCTGGCAAGACAAACACGCGCAGCTACAGGCGGCGGGTGTGCCTGAGCAGTTGGCGGCCATGGCTGCCAGCGCCGATAGTCTGTTTTCGCTGCTGGGTATTATCCAGGTTGCCGAACAGACCCATCAGCCGCTTGACAATGTGGCGCGGGTTTACTTCCGGCTGGGCGAGCGGCTGGACCTGCACTGGTTTGATTTGCAGATTCGCCACTTTGAAGCCCGCAGTCACTGGCAATCATTGGCGTGCGATCACTACCGGGATGACCTTAACGCCCAGCAGCGTGCGTTGACTGCACGGGTATTGGCCGATGAGGGTGATCAAACCGATGATATCGCACGGGTTGATGCCTGGCTCAAACGCTGCGGACCGGTGATGTTACGGTGGCAGGCGATGTTGACCGAGATGCGCGCCGCGCCGGTGCGCGATTGCGCGATATTCTCGGTCGCTCTGCGGGAGTTACTCGAACTGGCCCAGGGGGTTGTCCCGCGCGCGGAACTCGACGGTGCTGATGAGCAAATCATGGTCGCACCCAGTAACGTTAAAGCCGGTAAAAAGCCTATAGCGAATAACACCGAAGCCACCGTGGCGGGTTAAATCTAATACTGATAAAACCACAACGGCCCCGGCGTAAGGGGCTGTTTATTAATAACTATCCAATCGATGAGGTTGAGAAATTTCGATGAACAATGTTGTTTATCTGCGCCACTTTGTACCGGAACGCGTTCTGCATAAGATTGAAAACCGGGAAGGGGTCAGCTGGTGGGTAACGCGTTACGCGGTGGCCTGGGACGGCTTATTACTGCCCGGTTCCCGGTTGGTCTTTATGGCCGATAGCGAAGCCGAAGCGAGGGCCTGGGTTGCCGCGCGGGAGGGCGAACGACTGGAACCTGCAGCGTCTTTACGCCAGCAAGGCTGATCAACTTCCGTTCGACAGCAGCACGATACATAGTAACCGGGCATCAACCTACCGATCCCTTCGGTATGTTGATGCCGACAAGGCCGGCACCTGTCCGTCCTTGCCTCACGTGGCTTTATGTCACGGCGGTTCATCCATGAACCGCTGATCAAGGCGATATTTTTTTCTCGGTATGACGTTGCCGCAATAACCCCGTGCTACTTACACCCCGAGAACGCCGCCTCTTGTTGTTGTGACCCGTTTATTCCCCCCCCTGCAAAGGGTGTACGATAGTCCGCACGTTGGTCTTCTCGTCGGTGTGATTGTTACCTTAATTTAACCTGCCGGTTTTATTTTTTATGATTTGACTCAGATCAAGAGGGTTTGGCCATTAAAAATACACACTAAGCACCGAGCGACAATGGTCTTTAAGGCCTACCTTTAAGGCCTACCTTTAAGGCCTACCTTTAAGGCCTATCTTTAAGGCATAGCGGATTTGTAAGCATTATGAGTAAGCATTTATGAAGGGGTTCACCGTCAGGCTATTCATCGTATTTTTCACCTGCCTTTTTTCAGTATCCAGTTGGGCCGTTGTCAACGTGAGTGCCGCCAGGGCTGCACTGCCGATTCTGAAGAACTACTTTCCCAATGCCATCGTGAGTAATAAAACGCGTATCGGTACGGATGGACCTGCCATCTGGACGGTGACCCAGGGTGATCAAATAACCGCGTATGCGTTTGAAACACAAGATGTCGTCGATATACCGGCTTATTCCGGTGCGCCTATCAACATGCTGGTGATGATGAATCCGGAAGGGGTGTTCATACACAGCGCCGTTCTTGAACACCATGAGCCTATACTCTTAGTCGGTATTCCAGAGCAAAAGCTGTTTGATTTCGTTGATCAATACGATGGGATGAAGGTGACTGATCGGGTTCGCGTCGGCGCCGCCAACGCGACCGACGGTGTTATCAGTGTGGATGCTATTTCGGGTGCCACCGTTACCGTTATGGTGGTCAATGAGACCATTATGCGCGCAGCCAAAAAGGTGGGTATCGCACTTGGGTTGCCGGGGCTAGAAGCCAGCACCATCGTCCCCCCTTCGACCATAAAACAGGACGTATTCAGTCACGCCGATTGGGGGCAGCTAGTCGGCGACGGTTCGATCCGTAGTCTGCACCTTAATCGTGGCAAGGTTGATGCGGCGTTTGCTGGTACGGAGGCCGAATGGGTGGATGCTGCCGACGACGATCAGAAAGAAGATCTGTTTATCGATCTGGTTTATGCCCCCCTGAATATACCCACGATTGGGCGCAACTTATTGGGCGAGGAACAATATGCCTGGCTACTCAGCGAACTAAACCCCGGCGATCATGCTATTGCCGTGTTCGGTAACGGTCGTTATTCCTTCAAAGGTAACGGTTTTGTTCGTGGCGGAATCTTTGACCGTACGCAGATCCAACAACATGAGAAAGTGATCAGTTTTCACGATACGGACTACTTTCGGTTTCAGGATTTTGTGATAGAAGGCTATCCCGGCTTTAAAGAGACCGCCATTTTTATCATCCGTAGCCAGTATGAATTCGATCATGGCAGTCCTTGGCAGTTAGAACTGCTGGTTCGGCGCCAAGTCGGCGCACTGGACAGTGTGTTCACGAGCTTTTACGGCGATTATCAGACGCTGGATAAGTATATCGAGCGTCCAGTCATCGTGCCGCCTGAGGAGCCCGAGCCGCTGTGGGTTTCGGTCTGGCGCAGTAAGACGTTTCAGATCACCGTAATCAGCATCAGCCTGGTGTTTTTAACCGTTATTATTTTTATGCAGGACTACCTGGTCCGGTTCCCAACGCTTCTCAATAATCTTCGCCACATTTTCTTGATCTATACCGTGGTGTTTATTGGTTGGTACACCTTGGGTCAACTCTCGATTGTCAACGTCTTGACCTTCGTGCATGCACTGATGGGTGACTTCAGATGGGAGTTGTTCTTGCTCGATCCGGTCATCTTTATTCTCTGGGCTTATGTGGCCATGACACTGTTGTTATGGGGGCGGGGAATTTTTTGCGGCTGGTTGTGTCCTTTTGGCGCCCTACAAGAGCTGATCAATGTGGTGGCCCGCAAGCTTAACATTCGCCAGTTTGAGCCCTCCTGGGCTGTCCATGAGCGACTCTGGGCGCTGAAATATATGATCTTGTTGGCCTTGTTTGCCGTATCGCTGGAGTCATTGGGTGAAGCCGAACGCTACGCCGAGGTTGAACCCTTCAAAACGGCCATCATGCTGAAGTTTCAGCGTGAATGGGGGTTTGTCCTCTACGCGGGTCTGTTATTAGTGTCATCGATATTTACCCGCAAAGTGTACTGCCGCTACCTCTGTCCGTTAGGGGCCGCGCTGGTCATCCCGGCAAAATTCAGAATTTTTGATTGGTTAAAACGCCGTAAAGAGTGTGGGCAACCCTGCCGTGTCTGCGCCAATGAATGTGAAATCCAGGCTATTGAACCGGATGGACGCATCAACCCCAACGAGTGCCATCATTGCCTCGATTGCCAGGTTACCTATCACAATCACAGTAAGTGTCCACCGTTGGTCTTAAAGCAGCGGAAAAAGGCCAAAATGGCGAAAAATCAGATACCGGCCGTTGACCTAGGAACACCGGCAATATGAAGGGGCTCGATCATCTTCGTTATATCGACGTCGGCCTTTGGAGAAAAAGCCCCGCTGGCGGCGGGGGGAACTGCGATAGCAACAACGATCTGACCAGGCTCGATGTTGCTGTCATTACTGAAAAACTGGTGTGTTCTTTGCAAAACAACAATGGAGAAATGCAATGATAGATCCAAAAGATAACAGCTTGCCCGCCATCGATGTTGACGATGCGCAGTTAAGTGAGCATGTTAAATTAAGTCGTCGCTTGTTCTTGGGGTCTTCGGCCGCTTTAGTCGGTGCTGCCGGGGCCGCTGGCGCCGGTATCGGCGCTGCGCTGCTGCCGTCGACGGCGCTGGCTTCTTCGGGGCAAACAGGTGCCGTTGGACCGGGTGAACTTGACGAGTATTACGGTTTCTGGAGTGGCGGCCACTCGGGTGAAGTGCGTATCCTGGGTATTCCTTCGATGCGTGAATTAATGCGTATCCCTGTGTTTAATTTTGATTGCGCCACCGGTTGGGGGCTCACCAATGAATCGAAAGAGGTCTTGGGAAAAGACAATACTTTCCTGGTGGGTGACGCGCATCACCCCCATATGAGCATGACCGATGGCCATTATGACGGCAAATATGTCTTTATCAACGATAAGGCAAATAGCCGAGTAGCCCGCATCCGTTGCGATATTATGAAAACGGACAAAATTGTGACCGTGCCGAATGTTCAGGCTATTCACGGATTGCGTGTTCAAAAAGCCCCCTATACCAAATATGTATTCTGCAACGCCGAGTACCGTATTCCGCATCCAAACGACGGCTCGCTGGCCAGCATGAACGACGTGGAAGGCTACTACACGATGTTCAATGCGATCGATGCCGAAACGATGGAAGTTGCCTGGCAGGTCATTGTCGATGGTAACCTAGATAACACGGACGCCGACTATACCGGTAAATACGCATTCTCGACCTGTTATAACTCTGAAAATGCCATCGACCTTGCCGGTAGCATGCGTAATGAGCGTGATCATGTGGTCATCTTCAATATCGCGCGTATCGAGGCGGCGGTGAAAGCCGGCGACTTCATCACGCTACCGGGCTCTGATGTTCCGGTCGTCAATGGACGCAAAGGCACCAAACTCACGCGTTATGTGCCCGTTCCTAAGAGCCCACACGGTATGAATACCGCTCCTGATGGACGCTATGCGGTTGCGAACGGTAAGCTTTCTCCCACGGTCACCGTACTCGATATTCACAAATTTGATGACTTGTTTGCCGATAAAATCAAGCCGCGTGACGTCGTTGCGGCCGAGCCAGAGCTGGGGCTAGGGCCTTTGCATACGGCCTTTGATGGTCGTGGTAACGCGTATACCACGGTATTTATCGATAGCCAGGTGGTGAAATGGGATGTGGCTAAAGCTATCGAAGCGTATCAGGGTAAAAAGGTAAACTATATCCGGCAGAAACTGGATGTGCAGTACCAGCCCGGTCACAACCATACCACCATGGGTGAAACGCGAGATGCCGATGGAAAGTGGCTGATATCGCTTTGTAAATTTTCCAAAGACCGTTTCCTGCCGGTCGGGCCGCTGCATCCTGAAAACGACCAGTTGATCGACATCTCTGGCGATGAAATGAAGCTGGTACACGATGGACCCACATACGCCGAACCGCACGACTGTATGATTGTGCACCGAAGCAAGGTCAAGCCTGCCAAACTGTGGACGCGGGATGATCCTTTCTTTGCCAAAACAGTCGCCATGGCCAAAAAAGACGGTGTTACCCTTGAGACCGACAACAAGGTTATTCGAGACGGCAAAAAAGTGCGTGTCTATATGACCTCCGTTGCGCCGGCCTATGGCTTGAATGAGTTTAGTGTCAAACTAGGCGATGAAGTTACCGTCGTGGTGACGAACCTCGATAAGATTGAGGATGTGACCCACGGCTTCTGTATGGTAAACCACGGCGTGCAGATGGAGATTGGTCCGCAGGCGACAGCCTCAATCACCTTCACCGCTAATCAGCCAGGCGTACAATGGTACTACTGTAACTGGTTCTGCCACGCGTTACATATGGAAATGCGCGGCCGCATGTTGGTTGAAGCGTAACACTATCCACCGCTTTAATGCGCTACGCCGGTCGGCGAGCGCTTAAGGCGGTGATTTTCGACACAAGCATTCTGAAAAATTCGCTTATAGGGATACGTATCTATGAACCGACGCTGGCTAGCGGCGAGTTTAGTGCTGGGCTGGTTGGTTACGGGCAGCCTGGTGGCCAATGCCGAACAGATCAGGGTGACGGCTAGCCAGTCCTTGCAGCATGTCATCAACCAGGCAAAAGAAGGGGATCAGCTGCTTATCGAACCCGGTGTGTATCGGGGTAATTTCAGCATCGATAAAGCCCTGACGATGACCGGCCTACCGGGTGCTGTACTGGATGGTGGCGGCATGCAAAACACCTTAACGCTCAACGCGGCGGATATCCGCATTGAGGCGTTACACATAGAAAACTGGGGGGCTAATCTTACCGACCTCAATGCCGGCATTTTTGTGACCAAGCAAGCCCGAAGTGCCACTATAAAAAACAATGAGCTGAGCGGTGTTGCGTCGGGAATATGGGTCGATGCCACCCGGGATATTCAGATTATCGGTAATCGAATTCAAGGTGACCTAGGGGTGCGCTCGCAAGACCGGGGTAACGGTATTCATCTGTTCAATGTGCGTGGCGCGACGGTCAAAAACAACGAAGTCTGGCACACCCGCGATGGTATTTATATCGATACCAGCAACGGTAATGAATTGAATGGCAACTTTTTACACGATCTGCGTTATGGCGTGCACTATATGTACTCCTACCATAACCATGTGATTAATAACCGTACCCGCAATACCCGCACCGGTTACGCGTTAATGCAATCTAAGTATTTAACCGTCAAAAACAATCGCTCGGATAACGATCAAAATTACGGGATGTTAATGAATTTCATTACCCACTCAGCGATCGAAGCGAATCAAATAACCGGTGTACAGACCGGACGTAATCCCCACCTGCAGGAGGATTCAAACACTATAGCCGGAGCCGAAGGAAAAGCGCTGTTTATTTACAATTCGATGTTTAATCGCATCACGGACAATCAATTTAATGCCAGTGATCTGGGTATCCATATGACAGCCGGTTCCGTCGATAACGTCATTGCCGGCAACCGCTTTATTGGCAACAAAGAGCAGGTTAAATATGTCTCCAATCGTAAACAAGATTGGTCCAGCGAGGGGCGCGGTAATTATTGGAGCGATTATTTGGGCTGGGATATGAATGATGACGGGATCGGCGATACCCATTACGAGCCCAATGACGGTATTGATCAGCTTTTATGGAAGTTTCCCGCGGTGAAACTGTTGTTCAACAGCCCCGCAGTGGAAACATTGCGTTGGGTGCAGCGCCAGTTTCCCGTCTTTAAGTCACCCGGCGTCTACGATTCTGCACCGCTGATGCACGCCCCTGCGGTGCCGGTGGCGTCAGGCGATAACAGGCTTGAACCCTCTTCGGGCGGGAGGGCGGTTGTATTACATACAGAGGTACTGAGCCAACGATGAACATTGTAGAGCTTAACAACGTCGACAAACACTACCCCGGTATCCACGCACTGAAACGTTTAGACCTGTGCTTGCAGCCAGGGGAGATCTTTGGGCTGTTTGGCCATAATGGCGCCGGAAAGACCACCACGATTAAACTGATTTTAGGTTTAATCGAACCGTGTCATGGTCAGGTGCGTGTCTTTGGCGAAGATCCGACCCGGTCCGAAGCCCGTAACCAGCGGCGTCAGATGGGGTTTTTACAGGAAAACGTCAGTTTCTATGATCAATTGACGGGCTTGGAAGTGCTGCGATACTTTGCCAAGCTTAAGGGGATCCCCAAGCAGCAATGCCCGGCCCTGCTCGAACAGGTCGGGCTGCTACAGGCGGCTCAGCGTCGTGTCAAAACCTACTCCAAGGGTATGCGCCAGCGCTTGGGGCTCGCACAGGCGTTGTTGGGTAAACCGAAATTGCTGCTACTGGACGAGCCCACCGTTGGACTTGACCCCATCGCTACGCAGGATTTCTACCAGCGTCTGGAGCAACTTAAACAGGAGGGTTGCACGATTATTCTCTGCTCGCACGTTTTGCCTGGCGTCGAAAAATATATCGATCGGGCAGTGATAATGGGGCGAGGGGAAATGCTGGCTGAAGGCAACCTGGATAACCTGCGGCACCAGGCAAACCTGCCTGTTACGATAAACCTGCAAGGTCATGTTGACCTGCCGGAGGCGCTTCAGAAACAGGCGGTTTCCCATCGTACAGGCGTGTGTCTTCAGGTTCCGCTGCAAGAGAAAATGCCGGTGCTGAAAAGCATCTTGCCGCTACCGGGATTGGAGAATGTGGATATTCATTTGCCAACACTGGAAGATATTTACACCTATTTCACCGCAGCGATGCTCGATGAACAACGGGAGGCCTTGTCGCCATGAACGCCATTCTTACGGTAGCAGCTAAAGAGTTTCGCGACGGTTTACGCAATCGCTGGGTCGGTGCCATTACGATTATCTTCGCCATCTTAGCTGTCGGGCTGTCTTATTACGGTGCCGCGGCCGCGGGTCGCGTCGGTTTCACGTCGCTGTCCACCACGGTGGTCAGCCTCGCTAGCCTGGCCGTCTTTGTGATTCCGCTGATTGCGTTGTTACTGGCCTATGATGGCATTATCGGTGAAGACGAGAATGGTACGTTGTTGTTGCTGATGACGTATCCGTTGTCTCGTTGGCAACTATTATTGGGGAAAATGACCGGCCAAGGCGCGATTATGGCGTTTGCCACCCTTGTTGGTTTTGGCGCCGCCGCGCTGATTATGGGCAGTTTATCCAGTCATATCAGCTGGCCAGAACTCATTTCTGCGTTTAGTGTGTTTATCCTGTCGGCCGTGCTGCTGGGTTGGGTCTTTATCGCTTTCGCCTATATTATCAGCGTTACGGCAGCAGAAAAATCGAAAGCGGCCGGCATGGCCTTGCTGGTTTGGTTTGGCTTTGTGCTGGTGTTCGATTTGGGACTGCTGGGGATATTGGTGGCTACCCAAGGCGACCTCAATGCTGAGCTGTTTCCCTATCTTCTGTTGCTTAATCCAACGGATATCTTTCGTTTGATTAATATTAGTTATTTTGCCAGCGAGCAAGTGACCGGGCTCATGGCCATTGTTCAGCACGTACAATTTTCCACCACCACGTTACTCTTATCCCTGCTCGTCTGGTTGGTGGCTCCAATGATGACGGCGTTACTGATTTTTAATCGGAGATCTTTATGAGTCCAGCACTCGTTTACCGTAAGCTCGTTAGGCCGTTAATGGGGGTGTTGCTAACGGCACTCGTGCTCACCGCCTGCAGCGAAGATCAGCCGCAGAAATTATCGGCACAGCAAACGGTGGCGATAGAAAGCGGGGATGAGTGCCACCTTTGTGGCATGATTATTACTAACTTTCCGGGCCCCAAGGGTCAGTTGTTTGAACGGGGGCAACAACGCACGAATAAGTTCTGCTCAACACGGGATATGTTTACCTATCTGTTGGACCCCGAGCACCGTCATAACATTCAAAGCGCCTTTGTGCATGATATGGCGATAACGCCCTGGGCTAGCCCCGATGAGGACGCGTATATCGATGCCCGTAAAGCCTGGTATGTGATCGGCAGCACTCGAAAAGGCGGCATGGGACCGACGCTGGCCAGTTTTTCATCGCAAGCGGACGCGAAAGCCTTTGCCGACATCTATCAAGGGCAGCTGTATACCTTCGATGACCTGACACTGGAATTGATTTCATCGATGGCTTTTTGATGCGCGAACTCAGGGATGCGTTACCATTGGCCTCTAGGCCCGTGCGAGGTTAATGGCCTAAAACGGAGCTAGCGTTGATCTTATCCGGTAAGGTTTTACCACCCTGAGTGCCGGTTGTGTCGATCGATAACAGGGGGGAGTGGTAGCCTTATTCGCTGGCCCTGTTCATGGAGAAAGCGCTAAGGCGCTTTTTACCGTGCATGCACCAACAGGGTTGCCGGTGGCGATGGCATTAAAACCGCCAAGCGGCCTGTAATAGCAGCAGATTCCAGTGCTGCTGGAGAGCCCTAAGGTCTTCATTATCACGTTTGGATAACCAGGCGGTGCCATCGACGCGGTGGACTTCAGCACGGAGGTCCCAGCGCATGCTGGGCTGGTAGCGTACGCCAAGGGTCCAGTCGTTGGCAAATTGCAGGTGGCCTGGAAGCCCCGTGAGTTGGCTGAATCCTTTGCCATCGGGGTCTTTGTTATTCAGCGTGAGGTCGTCAAATCGCGCCATGACCTGCCACCGATCATTTAGGCGGTGGTCCACCTGCACATAATAGGCTTCAAGGGTACGCCGATCTTCTATCGGCAGGTTGAGATTCACCCAATGGGTTTTTGTACGCAGCGCTTCAGCGGTAAAGCTCCAGTGTTCAAGATTGTATTGTGCCGATAGGACGGTCATCTTAATGTCTATTTCCCCCCGGGAAATACGATCCGGGCTGCCGGGTATATAGGGTAGGTTGGCATTAACAGCGGAGAGTCCGACGCGCCATTGTTCGCCGTCCGGCTCAAACAGGATCCGGGCGATATTGATCTGGCTGTCTTCAAAACTCCCGGGCTGATCACCGCCCAGTAATAGTGCTTCGCTGTTGCTGCCCGCTTGCAGGTAGCCGTGCTGTGCATCGACAAACAGTGCACCCAGCGGGCTCGTGTGACGGTAATAGAGCGCGGCGCCGTCCGAGGAGAGCAGTAGTTCGCGCACCTGATCAAAGTAGATCGACTGGGGCATGATGATTCCGGGCCGTGTAAATGCAACATCGCGGGTTTCATTGAAAAAGCCGAGACTATTTTTGATGCGTCCGACACGAATGCCCGCCTGTTGATTCAAACGTTGCATCAGAACGCCGTCGGCAAATAGATAATCGACCTGAGGGCTGCTTTCGCTGGTATTGCCAGCCTTACGCGCCAGCAATTGCCCGTTGATCTTGAACCGGGGACTGAACTCGAGAAAGCCGTTCAGGCCCAACTCGCGATAATCCCATGAGCCACCGGCGTCGCTGGAATCCCCATAGAAGGCGTTGTCGTCGCTTAAAGACCAGCCCTGTGAGATAAAACCACCCCAATCCCAACGTAGTTCGGCCTGGACCGGTGCCTGCCAGAACAGCAGTGCCGGCAGCATGAGTAATGCGCAAAGAGGCCAATCCGCGTCGCTGCGCCGAGCGGATGGTGAGGGCCGGGTAATATTCTGTCGCCTGCTATCCATAGAAGCGGTCTCTGAATATAGTTTATTGCGCTGCAACACGGCGGACTCCTTTGTAATGTTGCCCCTGGCGTAGGTAGCCTATCGCGCCGGGTGTCTGGGCTATTTTGTCGAGCATGTGCGCAGGGTCCGATACCTGGATGGGGGCTTCACCGGTGCCTGAGTAGATCCCTTTGTCCCAGGTTTTGCGTAACTGATAAGGAAATAGCCCTAGCACGGACTTGGTGAACTGGCGATGTAACGGTGCCTTATCGGGGAGAACGAACACCTGAATCCGCGTGCCATCGGGCCAGAGGGTCAGGCGCATGGCAAAAATGGCGCGAAGGCTCGATTTGGACAGTGTCTCGGCGGCAACGCTTGGATGGGTATAAACCTGCAGTGGGGCCAGAGCCCCATCGGGAGTCGGCGCGGCTTGGCTTGCAGTGCACAGTAGCAGATACAGCAGGGTGATACAGGCGACGCCGGTTCTTCTGTGTTGACAGGCAATGTCTCGTAGCGGCGTTGCCGAGCTGTTTATATCAGTGTGCAAAATGATATTTATCCGTCTTTACGCAAGCGGTATTCATAGTATGCAGCGTAGCGAGCGGTTGTAAAGGTTTGAATACAAGGGCGCGTGCGCTCATGCACGCTGGCGGGTAAGGCTAGCAGCCTGTCTTGGAATACATCGTGAATCTTTACCCCCAGATGCTGTGGCAATAGTCCAGCAGAATTTTAACCCGGCGGGTTAATAGGAGACGCAAGGGGGGACGGACAAAAATAGCTAGGGAACCTATTTATCCGCCAAGTTACTAGTCAGGCAGGGCGCGACGGTCTGCTCCAGATATACGCCAGCGCGATAACGGCGGTTGCCGCCATCGTGGCATCGATCCGCCAGTCCAATTCTTTAAACAGGATCGGATAACTGATCATAAGCAGCATCATGCTGCTGGATAGGTATTTGACTTTCAACGGGATAATGCCGTGGGACTCCCATTCTTTAATCAGGGGACCAAAGAGCCGATTGTTAATGAGCCGTTGGTGAAAACGGGCAGAGCTGCGCGAAAAACAGAATGCGGCGACCAGGATAAACGGTGTGGTGGGCAGCAAGGGCAGCACCACACCAATCAGCCCCAAGAGTAAACAAAGAAAACCGCAACACAGGTACAGCAATCGGCGCATGTGGACTATCTCCCGTTAGTGGTTGGTAGCGGGTTATTAAGGCGGCAACGTAATACCGTGCAAAAATGCCGCCTTAATAGGCGGTTCATGGATGAATCGCCGTGGCGTAAAGCCACGTGAGACAAGGACGGACAGGCGCCGGCCTTGTCGTCATCAAAAGACCGAACGGATTGGTATTTTGATGCCAGGTTAATAGTCCCCC
>JBFGZS010000064.1:0-24706 GCA_041586615.1 Motiliproteus sp.
AGCGTAACCATATCCCGTGAAAGTCTCAGCGAATAACGACTCTGCTAAGAATATTTCAATTGACAGCGCAAGGAAAAAACTAGTTTTAGTTGAAAGCATAATCTATATCACCACTGTATGTACTTAAATGAGACAAATATCAACTACTGCCAATATGGCATGGGGTTTGTCTATGCCACAGATCAAACAAAGGGTTGTTGATTGCGTTTTACAACCCAGAAAAACTGATGAATCTGTTTTCTATTGTCACAAATAATTATTGGAAGAATGAGAGGGGGCATAAAAGACCTATCGCATCCAGCAGGTCAAGACTCCTTGTCAGTAGATGTTTATGTTGTACTCCCCATTACTCTGGATATCAATTGGTTGTTGGCTTATAAATATAGCCTGCAATGAGAAATGATCTTTCCCACCATCTCTGAACATCGGCTAAGCGAGTAAAACGCTTAAAGAGGTGAACAATGTATAATACGAGGTCTCACGTCGGTTATACAGGTGCAGTAGCTGTCAGCAGTTGCGCTTGGTCGGTCGTATCTTGAGCGGCAGCCAGCTCGAAGTAACGGACGATGGTGAATGCTGTGCGGATCATTTACCACTTCAGCGACGATCGCCTCTTAGAACGTCTTCTGGTCGTCGACGAAGACAACGGTGCATTTTTTCGTGTGAGATCCGTATAAAGAAAGCAGGGCTGCGTTACGGCGATTACAGTGCTTTCCGCTGCACTACCTTGCAAGCTATGAACCGTCAGTTCCTAGCCGCGTTGAATGCTGAGCTTTGCAATATCAGAATCGTCAGGCTTGCTGCGCCGGTCAAACGGGTCTGCGATTGGGCTCAGTCGTCGTTGTGAGGTTTGCCCGGATTCGAGATGCCTCTCTGCTTGGCACGTTGCTTCCAAAGCCGTCGTGCCAGGCGTCGCATGTTGGCCACGCGATCGCTCTCATCGACAATCTCAACACCCAGCAACATTTCCAGGGCGTCCTCAAGGGTCAGCAGTCCTTGCATGACGCCATATTCATCCACGACCAACAACATGTGCGCCCGTAAACGCATCATCTCATCGAGCGCCTGAGAGAGGGTGTGGGCGTCCAGTATGGCCGGCAGCTTGCGGCGGAATTCTCGCAGCGATCGATCGTGCTCATCGCGGGCTTTGGCCAAAATCAGGTCGCTACGCAACACGAACCCCGTCGGTTGTGCTCGGTCTTCGGCAAATACCGGAATGCGGGAGAAGCTTTGTTGGTGGTGTTGCTGAAAGTATTCGCTGATAGTCAGCGCCTCCGGCAATACAAAACCGACCGAGCGTGGTGTCATTGCATTGCTGACCTGCGTGCTTCGCATTAGCAGCAGGTTCTGCATGATGTCGGACTCCTTGCGGTTCAACTCCCCTTCGCGGTGACTGACCTTGGCCATGGCAGCGAATTCATCGCGGCTGAGCCCATGGGCATGGGGTTCGGCCGTCATGCGATCGGTCAGCCACTGCGACAGGATGACAAAGGGGTATAAAAACACAATTAAGACCCGTAAAACGTATGCGGTGGCGGGTGCCAGCCGGCGCCAGTAGTAGGCGCCGAGGGTTTTAGGAATGATTTCAGAGAATACCAGTATCAGTAGTGTAAGAATGGCGGATGCAATGCCGACATAGGGATCTCCAAATACGGCAGCAGCCTGTGCACCTGTGCCGGCAGCCCCCACGGTATGTGCAATGGTATTGAGAGTGAGGATCGCCGCCAGTGGCTTGTTAATATCAGTTTTAAGTGTTTTCAGTATGCGGGCCGAACGCGGATGACGTTCGTTTCGCAAAGCGATGTAGGCCGGTGTGACACTGAGGATGACGGCCTCGGCGATAGAGCACAGAAAAGAAAAAACCAGCGCAATCAGTACATAAATAATCAGAAGTGTCATGTCATTAAGCGCCCCGGCGTGGTGCTGCAGGGCAAGCGACCCGCGTCATAAACGGTAATAGCGAAGGCAGGTCAGTCGCGCATAAGTGTTGAAAAGCAGCCGCCCTTGTGACCAGTTCCTGCGCGCCAGCGATCAGGGGCTGTTTGAGACAGAACATCACCATGTTACGCCGCTCGGGGACATCCAGCAGCCAGATCCAGGGGAAGATGGCTCGCAGCGCCATGATGCTGTGGAGCAGGTCGTTGTAGTCATTGGGCAGCAGGTTCAGGCTGAATACTCCCCGGGGGGATAGACAGCGAGCGGCATCGGCGAGAAAACCCTGTTGTAGCATAAAGTCCGGGTGGCCGTTGCCCTGGTGCATATCGCAGAAAATCAGGTCATAGCGTTGCTGATGACGCGACAGGAAACGCTCTGCGCAGTCGAGAAAGACAGGATGGCCCGGTGGTGGTTGAAAGAAACGCTGAGTGAGTTCAACGACCTGCGAGTCAACTTCCACGGTGCTGACCTGTATCTGAGGCTGATGGGTCGCAAGAAATCGTTCGAAACTTCCGCCGCCATAACCCAGATTTAAAAGACGGGTCGTGCCAGGCTGGAACAGCAGCGCCGCCAGCATCGCGTTGGTGTACGGCAGCACCAGGCGCGCGGGTGACTGAAGGTCTATAACGGCCTGCACATCGTGCCGATCGAAATGGAACCAGCGCAAGCCATTGCCTTCCCGTACGCATAGACGCTGCTGGCCACGGCGTGCCTGATGTAGCAGCAGGCTGCCCTGGTGGGTAATGATTCCGCTGGTTTGTGTCACGCAGTCCTTGCCCTCGGCTCCCCACAGTCAGAAGCGTTTGTCGATTATTTATCCTTGGTGTTATTCAGGCGGCCATCATGCCTCAGTACCCCGAGCGAAGAAACCTTTGTGGATCGAGAGTCGTTACCCCGCGGT
Source organism: Motiliproteus sp. (assembly GCA_041586615.1). Classification (GTDB taxonomy): domain Bacteria; phylum Pseudomonadota; class Gammaproteobacteria; order Pseudomonadales; family Balneatricaceae; genus Motiliproteus. Next base: position 2,837 of record JBFGZS010000064.1, read on the forward strand.
TAGGGATCAGGAAACAACGAACGGATAAAGCCGTTGATGGCAGGACGGTACTGAGGGTGAGCACCGATCGTGTTGTGCCCGGCCCCCGCCAGCTTGACGCGCTGCACGGGACCTCCCCAGTGCTGTAGCAAGGCGTCGGAGCGGGCGGTGGGGATAACGCGGTCCTGTTCGGCCATCAGCGCCAGTACTGGCGTTGTTATTTTAGAGGCCAACGGCGCCACCGCGAAGCGATGGCGTAAAAAACGATCCACGGGCAGGTAGGGGTAATGTAATTGACCTACCGCCACCAAACTGTCGTATGGCGAGATAAGAATGACAGCCCGCACCGTCCGTTGGCTCGCCAGATAGGTAGCGACCCCGGCACCGAGGCTGCGCCCCATCACAATGATGTTCTGCGCCGGCAGACCTTGTGTCTTTGTCAGCCAGTCATAGAGGAACAGCGCGTCGGCATAGAGCGTACGTTCAGAAGGCTTGCCGCTGCTGGCGCCGTAGCCGCGGTAATTGACCAATAGTAAGGACTCGGTTCCGAAACCTTGCAGGTGTTGGATCGTGCTGGATAGCTCTTCCGCGTTGCCGCCAAAATAGAGGATCAGCGGCTCCTGGCCAAATTTATCCCCCTGTAGTAACCAGCCGTGCAAGCGGGCATCACCGCGGTCAAAGTACCGTTCCTGGGACCGGTATTGCGCGAGATTAGCGGCAGATATCGGTTGCGGTAAAAAAATCATCTGATCCTGCAGCAGATACAGCAATGAGGTCCCTACCAGGAGTATGGCAAGCAGGCTGGTCATTAAACGGACTCCTTGGCCGCCTTGATGGATCGGTGTTGTGCTCATACCCTTAGTGTAGGCCGTTGGGCTCACGGCGAGAGAGGAGTAAAGACGGAGGGCCAGCCTGTGGTTACTACTAAAACCTGGGGTATTTTAGGGTTTTCGTCGGGTTATCGTAATGTTAGCGGCGTATGGATAGCTGAACCCACAGAATCTGTGGATAAATCTGTGTTTAGAGGCTGGGTAAGCGACTGTATCGCGCATGGTTGGCGGTGAAAACGTGATTGATCAAAAAACAAACAGTTGTGCTTTGTTTTTATAAAACAGGTAGTTATGATTTATTGAGCAGGGTTTAGCCCTTGACCAATGCTGCAGCACTGTTTTTCATCGACTTTTTCATGCTTGTGAATAAAGGGCAGCGCAGTCAATAGGGTTTGCGGCTAAGTGGTTACTTATTTTGCGACGTTGGGCGAAGGCTGCGAGTCATTTTGCTGGGGTGTGAAGGGCCGGTGCAAGCATGTACCGGTTGCTCAGGCGTGGTAAACAGGAGGCGCAGGTTGTAACGGTGCGTGCGTTGGATCGACCGGCCAGGTCAACGATCACATATCTAGGATTGGCGACGCCCGGCAAGGCGTCGCCAAGAAGCGTGCATGCGTTAGCGTTCTTTCACCACGTCATTCAATTCCTGTAGACCGGGCATATCGTGAGGAATGCTCTGGTCACCAAAATCGAAATGCTTGTGGAAGTCTTTCATCATCGCCTTGAAGGCACTCATCATATATCGCCGCTTGAAACCATCTTCCAGTGCCAACACCTCTTTCATTTTATTGCCGTAAAAGGTCATGTAGCAACGAGCCAGTTCCCGTGATACCTGTTCGAGAGGCATCGCGTAGGGCTCAATGATCGGCGTCATCAAGTTGTATTTTGAATAATCGAAGACCCGGATACGGTCTTTCATTTGCTTATACAGGGGCGTGAACGGCATGGGTGTGATCAACGGAAACACGGCGATATCCGGATTAAGTCGAATCGCCTCAGCGATCGTTTTATCGACGCTCTCGGTGGTGTCCTCGGGAAAGCCGATCATGAACGAGGCTTCGGTCATGATGCCATGATCGCGCAGCAGATCGATGGCCTGCTTGTTCTGGTCGACATTGGTGCCTTTGTTAAGGCTGTTGAGCGTGCTGTCGTCGCTGCTTTCGGCACCCAGATACATATGAATGATGCCTGCATCGCGGTACTTATGCAGTAGATCCTCATCACGAATAATGTCTTCAACCCGGGTTTCCATCAGGAGCTGGACGTCAATATTCGCTTCGATCAGCAGATCAAGCTGGCGCTCCCAGCGTTCACGATCCTTGGTCGGATAGGGGTCGATCAAGGTAATGAATTCAACCTGGTAGGTATCGACGAGGTGGCGGATCTCGTCGATCACCTTCTCCGGGTCACGCACCCGCCAGTCACCGCGCCAGAAAACCCGGTGTGAGCAGAAGGAACAATCCATCATGCAGCCACGGGTGGTCATGATCGACGCCATCCGGCCCCAGGGTGCGATATTGTAGTGGTAGTCCTCCCAGTCCAGTAAGTGCCAGGCAGGGGAGTAATTGTCGAGTTCGTCGATGTGCGCGCGCAGGCCGGTGTTGACGACGTCGTCATCATCCATGAAGGCCAGGCCTTTGACATCGCGCCAGTTCACCGCCAACCGGTTTTCGTCGGCGTACAGCGCCAGCAATGCGCCGAAGGTGGCCTCCGACTCACCGCGTAGGACAAAATCCGGCGGGTTGTTGTCGTTGCTCAGGATCTCTTTATAGAGGAAGGTCGGGTGCGGGCCGCCAAGTAGGGTGACGGTGGCAGGGTTGACCTCTTTGGCAATCGCCAGGGCCTGCAACGCAGCCGGTACGGTGGCTGTGCTGATCGCGCCAGAGACGGGCAGATAATCCAGCGATACGACGAAATCGGGCTGGTAGCGGGTAATCTCGGCGCGCACGTCGTCAAAGGTCTTGTATTTGTTCATCGCGTCGAAGATTTTGGCGTCGTAGCCGGCCTTTATCGCAACGTCTGCCAGGTAGGCGAGCTGAAGAGGTGGCCAGGTGCCAATAACTTGGACCCCCCAGCAGTGATAGGGCGGGGCGACAAAGAGAACCTTTTTCATAAGAGTATCGCTTGAATCATGTGGGGTGACGGTCGGTGCGCTAAACCAGAGTAATACATCGCGTACGGTAAAAGATTTACATCAAAAATCATGAGAAGCATAAGGTTGAATTTACCGCCTTTCAACCGTTTTCCGTTTCCAGTGGTTTTTGAATGATCGAGAAAAACCGATTAATTATCAATCAATGACAGAATGCGGCAGGTGCAGATGTGACGAATTCGTCCTGCCGTTAGAGGCAAACCGTCGCTGCATGTTATGGCCGGTTGGAAATCGCACCGCACAGGGTGATGCGGTTAAGGAGGGTACAGGGCGCACGCATTGATGCCGCCAAGGCCGGTGTCTGTTCGCCCTGGTTTCAGGTGGCTTTATGCCACGGCGGTTTAGCCATAAACCGGTTATCAAGGCGACATTCAAGATGACATTTTTCTCGGTATGCCGTTGTCGCCTTTATAGTGTTAACGTTTCCATAGCGCATTGATTAAGGCGCCGGTCATGATAAGACTCCCTCCCAACAAGGACCAGATTGTTGGTATTTCGTCAAAAAACATGAGGCCCAGTAGTGCAGAGAAAATGACCTGCACATAAGAATAGGCGCTTGCTTTCCCGGCAGCCTCAGCAGCCATGGCCTTGGTCAGCCCGACCTGTCCCACTTGCGTAAAAACGCCGACCAAGAGCAGTAAGATGCATGCTTCATAGCCCGGCATAACAAAGCCGTCTCCCAACAGTATCAAAGACGCAGGTAACGCGATCAGGGGGAAGTAAAAGATGATGACAGAGCTGTCTTCGGTCTGGCTAAGGTGACGCACAATAACGTAAGCGACCGCGCTACCGAACGCACCAACCAGCGCGGCCACGACACTCAGCCAGGGCAGCCGTGTAAGCTCATCGGCGGCCAAATCAGGCCCAACCATAATGGCCAGGCCGGCGAGACTGAGAACAATACAGATGATCGTTCCCGATTGAATGCGTTCTTTGAGAAATAACAAGGCAATAATGGCGGTAAAGGCGGGGTAGGTGTATTGCAGCAGCGCCGCTTCAGAAAGGGGCAAGGTGGTCACCGCGAAATACACACAGACAAGCGCCACTGCGCCAACCGCGCCGCGTGCTATTAACCAGGGTTTGTTATGCCCCCACACCGATATTCGCTTCCTTTTGACATCCAGGTAGCTGATGGCCAGAGAAACCAGGGCTCTGGCAGCAACGATCTCCAGCAAGGGAATACCATAACCACTAGCGGCCTTAACGCAGGCGGCCATAAGCGAAAAGCCCAGGGCCGATAGCAACATATAGCGGACAGCCGTCGGGATGTGCGCGAGATTTTTCAACATTATCATGCTTGAATACGTTCAGCGGGGGATGGTGTGCGATGGTGCCCGATGGGCCGGCTGAGAATCATACCTTAGGTAACGGTATATTTCGCACGATAACGCGGATATATAAGCAGGTGAATTATCTCAGTATCCGTTCATGCCATGACGGCTGAGTCTTAGTGGCTCGCGGCGGGTGTGACTCACGTTGTGTTTAGGTGACAGCATTCGCCGTAGGTCGCGGGCAAAGACCGGCGTATACAGCCCTGTGGAGGGCGTAAAGCGTTATCTACAGATTCTGTGGATAACGCTGTGTAGTCTTTTTGGGTAAGCGGCTGTACCCCGCGTGCTAAGGGCGACTGGACAGATCGATTAAAATCTACACAAATCTTATTGGCTCTTATTATTCAATAAGTTAGGGTGATGCTATTGATGTTCGATACGTTTGTGATATTTGTTAACACGCCGACCGCCTGTTTTGTACAGATGTGAATAAAGAGGGGCTGTCAATAGTCCAAGCGCCCGAATTCGGGCTTTATTCAAGACATTTATGACCGTATACAACTGCGCGTGTCATTTTTCGCCCCAGCGGCAGCGATCCCAGCAAGCGTGATCGCCGGTCGCCAATTTTATCTCACAACAGCTGCTTGATCTCCGGGATGCAGGAACCGCAGTTGGTACCGGCCTTGAGGGCACAGCCGACCGCTTCTACCGAATCCAGTCCCTGCGCGTCGATGGCGTCACGGAGGGTGTTGCGGCCGACGCCGAAGCAGGCGCAGACAATGGGGCCGGCGCTGGCGGCGCCCGACGGTGGGCGGGCACTGAGCAGGCTGCGTCGATCGGCTTCATTCAGCGCCGCTTGATTGAACAGGCTGCCCAGCCATTCGCGTTCGGGCAGCTGCGCATTGCTGCCTACGACCAGCACCGCTTCGAGGCGACCCTCACAGATCAATGCGGTACGGTAACTACCCTGGCCCGGATCGCTGTACTCGAGCCATTCGCCGCTGCCATTTATCCACTGGCGGGCTTGTGTAGGCCAGTCGACGACGGGGTTGCTGTCGGCAAGCTCGTAACGCTGGAAACCGTCGCCGGTGGCGCGGACCTGATAATCGCAGAGGGTGGTGAGACGCTGGCGCGTTAGCAAAAAGCCATACCAGTGGGCGGTAAAAGGGCTGATCTGTACCGGGGTTTGCTTGCTTTCCGGCTGCCCCGAGAGAGGATCCACCACGGGATTGACCAGCGGCCCCATGCGGCCCAGGCTCGCGTATTGTGAGGTCCAGTGCATGGGGACGAACAGTTGTCCACAACCCAGTGTGTCGGTGATATGCACCCGGGCCAACATGGCGCCCCAGCGGCTTTCGATGCGGGCAATACTGTCCGGTGTCAGGGCGTGGCGTGCGGCTTCATCCGGGTGGATCTCGACAAAGGGCTCGGGTAAATGCGAGGAGAGGCGCGGGCTTAGACCGGTTCGGGTCATGGTGTGCCACTGATCGCGAATCCGCCCGGTGTTCAGTACCAGCGGGTACGTGGCGTCGGGGCTGTTATGCGGTGCACGGGGTGTGATCGGTAGCAGTCGGGCTTTGCTGTTGGGGGTAAAAAACTGGCCGTCGCCAAACAGACGTGATGTTCCTGCGGGTCGGGATGCAGTGATGGGCCATTGCGTCGGCTGCAGGGCTGCGTAATCGGCGGCATCGATCTCGGTCAGGGCCGACAGATCGAAATCACGGTGGATACCCTCGGCGTTATTTTCAAAGGCGGAGAGGCGGGCGTGCTCGCGGAATATCTGCCACGGGCCTTGGTAATTAAAGGCATCGGTAAAACCCAGGCGCTGGCCGATCTGGCAGATAGCCCACCAGTCGGGACGCGCCTCGCCACTGGCGGGCAGAATGGCCCGCTGGCGGGAGATGCAGCGCTCGGCGTTGGTCACGGTGCCGTCGCGCTCGCCCCAGCCGGTGGCGGGCAGGCGGATATGGGCATAGGGGGCGGTGTCGGTTTCGGCCATGCAGTCGGATAGCATCACCAGCTCACACTGGGCCAGCGCGGCCCGTACTCGATCGGCATCCGGCAGGCTATCCACCGGGTTGGTAGCCATGATCCACACCCCCTTGACCTTGCCCTCCTCGATGGCGCGAAACAGATCGACCGCCTTGTAACCGGGCTGGGCAGCGATTGTGTCGCTGCCCCAGAAACGTCCCACCAGATCACGGTGTTCGGCATTATCCAGTTCCAGGTGCGCGGCTAACTGGTTGGCAAGCCCGCCGACTTCCCGACCGCCCATGGCGTTCGGTTGGCCGGTGATGGAAAAGGGACCCATGCCGGGCTTACCGATCCGACCGGTGGCTAGATGCAGGTTGAGAATGGCGTTGACCTTGTCGGTGCCGCTGGAGGATTGATTGATGCCCTGGCTGAAGCAGGTCACCGCCTGGGGCGAATCCATAAACCAGCGGTAGAAGGTCGTGACGGCTTCCGGCTCAAGTTCACAGATCCGGGCTACAGTGGCGATATCACCCGCGCTGCGGCGCGCCTCGGCCAGCGTGGCGGCAAATCCCTCGGTGTGATCTTCGAGAAAGTCGTAATCGAGTTTGACGTGGTCGGCCAGGTAGACCAGCAGACCATTAAACAGGGTGGCATCGCTGCCCGGCTTGAGCGGCAGGTGCAGGTCGGCAGGATCACAGGTCGCGGTGCGGCGCGGATCGATCACCACCAGGCGGCGTTTGGGGTTGGCCTCTTTCGCCGCCCGGATGCGCTGAAACAGGATCGGATGGCACCAGGCCATATTCGAACCAGTAAGAACCACCAGCTGCGCCTCATCCAGATCTTCGTAGCACCCGGGCACGGTATCGGTACCGAAGGCGCGTTTATGCCCGGCGACCGCCGACGACATGCACAGCCGTGAGTTGGTATCGATATTGGCCGAGCCAATAAAGCCTTTCATCAGCTTATTGGCGACATAGTAGTCTTCGGTCAACAGCTGACCGGAGCAGTAGATGGCAAAGGCATCAGGGCCGTGCTGATCAATGATGGCGCGGATCTGGCTGGTGGCGCTGTCCAGCGCGCGGTCCCAGCTGACCGGCTGGCCGTTCAGCTCGGGATGCAGCAGGCGGGCGCTGGGGTCCAGGGTTTCGAGCAGGTTATTACCCTTGGAGCAGAGTTTGCCGCGGTTGGTCGGGTGGCTGCTGTCGCCGCTGAGGCGCAGTGTGTTGAGCTGTCCCGGCGCATCCGGGTCGGTTTGTTCTACCCTGACGCCGCAACCGGTGCCGCAATAAGGGCAGGTAGTCTGGGTACAGGTGGTTTTTGTGGCTGGCGTAAAAAACTCGGGTGTCTGGCTCAGGGCAGTGGCTTGGCTATTCATAGGTTTTTCCTGTCACGGCGAGAGCGGCGGTGTTTGAGGTGTCTGTTGCGGCACTCGTTGTCGAGGGGAGAGCGGGGGGGCGACCAAAAATCAGTCCGTCGCGGTAGGGGGATATATCGACGTCATCACGCATCAGTTCGTGGTACCAGGGGCCGTCGGCTGTATCGCCGTAGAGCACGGCGCCGATCAGGCGGTTTCCCGCGATGACCAGTTTTTTGTAGACGCCTTGGCTGTCGTCACGGTAATGGATCAACTGCGCGCGGTTGCCATTGGCTGCGCAGTGATCGGCTTCCCGGTCAAAGTCACCCATGGAATACAGGTTGATCCCCGATACTTTCAAGCGGGTGGCGGGTTTGAGGTAGCGGTAACGGGCCACGCCGTGGGCTGCCAGATGATTGGCACATACCTTGGCCTGCTCGAACAGCGGTTCCACCAGGCCGAAGGTGGTGGCGCGGTGTTCAACGCATTCGCCGACGGCGTAAATTTTCGGGTCGAAGGTCTGCAAACAGTCGTTGACCCGGATGCCACGCCCGCATGCCAATCCGCTGGCCTGGGCGAGGCTGATATTGGGCGTGATGCCGGTCGCCATGACCAGCAGTTGTGCTGGCAGCCGGCTGCCGTTACTTAGCTCCAGCGCACAGACCCGCCCGGCCTCGCTGTGCACCCGCTGGCTATTGACCCTCAGCAGAAAGCGGATGCCGCGCCTTTCCAGCTCGCGCTGCAGCAAGCGGGAGGCTTCCGGATCCAGCTGCCGGTTAAGCACCCGGTCGGCGCGGTGGATAACCGTCACGTCCATACCGAGTTTTTTCAGACCATGGGCTGCTTCCAGCCCCAGCAATCCGGCGCCGATCACCACGGCGGCACCGCCTGCGGTGGCGGCCTGTTGCATCTGTTCGACATCGCGAATACCGCGAAAGCCAAGCACCCCCTTCACAGGAGTTTCTAATCCGGCCAGTGGCAGCATGACCGGTTCCGAACCGGTGGCGATCAACAAACGATCGTAGGGAATGCGTTGCCCGTTACGGCATTCAACCCGGCGGCGGACTCGATCGATATGCAGCGCTTCGAATTCATCACCGGCCAGCAGGGTGATCCCCTGCGCTTCGTACCAGGGGCGGTCGTGAATCAGAATATCGTCCAGGGTCGTTTCGCCGGCCAGTACCGGCGACAGCATGATACGGTTATAACTGCCGAACGGCTCCTTGCCGATCACCGTGATCTGGTAATCATCCGGTGCAGCGCTAAGCAGCTCTTCCAGCGTGCGAATGCCGGCCATGCCATTGCCGATAATCACGAGGTTAGATTTTTTCATGGCTAGGCGACCTGTGGTGGCGCGGGCGCTGACGCCCGGGGTTAAGACGATGACCGCTAGGGTTCAGCATAGTCCCGGGCCGAGCTCCGAGCCGTCCACACTCAGGCGGCGACCTCCACCTGATTCGCGTTCAGCCGCACCTTAAACACGGGCACACGGAGCGATTCGTCTTCCAGGCAGCGACCGGACTCCAGGCAGTAGTGGTGCTTGTAAAGGGGGGAGGCAACGGACGTCACCTCCCCAAGTTGGGCCAATAACCCACGGGAGAGAACATTGGCCTTGCCCGCCGGATCGTAGTTGCCGATGGCAAATAGTTTATCGGTGCGGGCTTGGCGGAAAATGGCGACCTGTTGGTCTTTTAGCAGCGCGCAGACGCCGGTATCGGGGGCGATATCGCTGAGTTTGCAGATGGCATTCCAATTCATGTTCATAACTCCTCTCAGCTCGCCTTGGCGATCAGGTTCTTTTTTTCAGTGTCGAAGGCGGGGCGGATCTGCTCGCGCTCCTCGGTAAAGACAACGTTATTGTCAGTGGCGTCCGAGTTGATAAAGTGGCTGAAACGCTTGAGCTTCTCGGGGTCGTTGAGGGTAGTGGCCCACTCGCACTGGTAGTTGCCGATTGTGAGCGTCATTTCGGCTTCCAGCTCCTCATTCAGCCCCAGGCTGTCGTCGATAATGACCTGCTGCAGGTAGTTGAGGCCGCCTTCGAGATTGTCCATCCAGACGGAGGTGCGCTGCAGGCGGTCGGCGGTGCGCACATAAAACATCAGCAGCCGGTCGATGGTTTTGATCAGCGTGTCTTTATCCAGATCGGTGGCAAACAGGTCGCCGTGACGGGGTTTCATGCCGCCGTTGCCGCACACATACAGGTTCCAGCCGTTTTCGGTGGCGATCACGCCGATATCCTTGGATTGCGCTTCGGCACACTCGCGGGTACAACCCGATACGGCAAATTTTATCTTGTGCGGTGAGCGCAGCCCCTTGTAGCGATTCTCGAGCTCGATCGCCAAACCAACGGAATCGTCGACGCCATAGCGGCACCAGGTGCTGCCGACGCAGGATTTCACGGTGCGTAAGGATTTACCGTAGGCGTGTCCGGTTTCGAAACCTGCATCCACCAGACGCTGCCAGATCGGCGGTAGCTGGTGCAGCTGGGCACCGAACAGGTCGACCCGCTGGCCGCCGGTAATCTTGGTGTAGAGACCGTACTCTTTGGCGACTTCGCCCAGCACGATCAGCTTGTCGGGGGTGATCTCGCCACCGGCGATACGCGGCACCACCGAGTAGGTGCCGTCTTTCTGCATATTGCCAAGGTAGATATCGTTGGTGTCCTGCAGGCCGATATGCTTATCGTCCAGTACGTAGTCGTTCCAGCAACTGGCGAGGATGTTGGCGGCGGCAGGCTTACAGATCTCGCAGCCGTGGCCCTTGCCATGTTTATCCAACAGCTCGTCGAAACTGTGGATCTTGCCGACCCGCACCAGGTGGTAGAGCTCCTGGCGGGTGTGGGGGAAGTGCTCGCAGATATCACGGCTGACTTCGACCCCCAGTTCTTCCAGCTCGTGGTTGACCAGATTGGTCAACAGCGGCACACAGCCCCCGCAGCCGGTACCGGCCTTGGTGTGGCCTTTGATATCGCCCACCGAGCAACAGCCGGCACCGATGGCGGCGCGGATATCGCCCTTGGATATGTCATGGCAGGAACAGATCTGCGCGGTTTCGGGCAGCGCCGCCACGCCGAGACCGGTCTGACCGTCGTCGTTACGACTCGGCAGGATCAGTGCTTCGGGGAACTCTGGCAGGGCGATTTCATTCAGCATGTATTGCAGCAGGGTGCCGTAGTCCTCGGCATCGCCCACCAGTACGGCGCCCAGGAGTAGATTGTTGTCGGCGCTGACAACAATTTTCTTGTAGACCTCTTCGGGTTGGTTGTAATAGGTGTAGATCTGCGCGCCGGGGGTCATGCCCTGGGCATCGCCGATGGAGGCGACGTCGACGCCCATCAGCTTGAGCTTGGTACTCATGTCGGCGCCGTCAAAGGTCAGGCACTGTTCACCACCGGCAACATGGCTGGCGGCGACCTTGGCCATGGCGTAGCCCGGTGCCACCAAGCCAAAGATGCGTCCACTCCAGAGGGCGCATTCGCCGATGGCGTAGATATCCTTGTCGGAGGTCTGGCACTCGTTATTGATGACGATGCCGCCCCGCTCGCCAATGGCGATTCCCGAGCTGCGCGCCAGTTCGTCCTGCGGGCGGATGCCTGCCGAGAAGATGACCAGATCGGTCTCCAGCGATTCGCCGTCGGCGAACTCCATCCGGTGTTCGCATTGCTCGCCAGCGACAATCCGGCTGGTGGCCTTAGACAGGTGTACGCCTACGCCCAGATCGGCAATTTTGTCCTTGAGCAGTTTGCCGCCGCCATCATCCACCTGCACCGCCATCAGGCGGGGGGCGAATTCGACCACATGGGCTTCGAGCCCCAGATCCTTGATCGCCTTGGCCGCTTCCAGCCCTAGCAGACCGCCGCCAACGACAGCACCTATTTTTGCGCCACGTTCGGCCGCTGCGGTGATCGCCTCGAGATCCTCGATGGTGCGATAGACGAAGCAGTTGCGGCGATCGTTACCTTCGATGGGGGGGACAAAGGGGAATGAACCAGTGGCCAGTACCAGCTTGTCGTAGCTCAGGTTTTGTCCTTTGGCCGAGGTCACTGTTTTGGCAGCCGTGTCGATGGCGACGACCTTGTCTTCCAGATACACCGTCACCCCCTGGCTTTGATATTTCTCCAGGGTCGTCATCGCCAGCGGCTCGGCGCTGCGGGTCTTGAAAAAGTCGGTTAGGTGCATCCGGTCGTAGGCGACCCGGGGTTCCTCGCTAAAGGTAACAACGTCGAAATGATCGCCTGTCTCGCTGGCTAACAGTGAGTCGATAAACTGATGCCCCACCATGCCGTTCCCTACCACGATGATGCGCTGTTTATGGTTGGCTATTGTGTGTTGACTCATGGCTGACTCCGCGCTTTCAAATGCTGAATAAGACAGTAGAACTGTCGGTATTAGCTCTATAAAGCAGAAAACGTGCCAAAGTGATTTATATCAGATAAGCGCTTGATCTATTGGGGCTATAGCGATGTTAAATAACCGTTTGCTTCGATAGGGTGCGCGGGCTGGCAGGGAGGAGGCACGCTGATGGTGCGTGTATTCAAGGACGTGGGTTGCGATGGTGCAGGCAGAAAGAAAGGGGTGGACGCTTCAACACAAGGAGCTGGGATTCCTTGTGTTGGTCCCAGGTTTTGAGACTTAACGGGCGACTAATCGAGGCTTTTTTCGATAATAAAACGCGGTCGACGCTTGGTTTCCAGGTAGGTCTTGGCAACGTATTCGCCCAGTACGCCAATGCTGAATAACTGCAAACCACCCAGGAGATACATCGGCAGTACCGAGGAGGCCCAGCCGGGTACCGCATCGCCGGCGACAAAGCGGACCCAGGTGACCCACAGCGCCAGTATCAGGCTCAAGACAAAGATTCCGATGCCTAATCCGGCGATCAGCCGCAAAGGCAGCGCAGAGAAAGAAGTGATGCCGTCAATGGCCAGCGCCAGCATACGCCAGACGGGGTATTTGGATTCACCGGCAAAGCGATCCGCACGATCATAACTGACAATGGCGGAGGGAAAGCCGATGGTGGGGATCAAGCCGCGCAGGAATAGATTGACCTCGCTGTACTCTTTTAGCGCTTGCAGCGCGCGGCGGCTCATCAGGCGAAAGTCGGCATGGTCAAATTCGACCCTGACGCCCATCCGTTGCAGTAGCCGGTAGAAAGCGCGGGCGCTCAAACGTTTAAACAGTGAGTCCTTCTGGCGTGAGCGTCGCACGCCGTACACCACATCGCTGCCTTGATGATATTTATCGAGCATCTCCTCGATGACACTGACATCGTCTTGCAGGTCAGCATCGATACTGACCACCGCATCGCCGTCGGCGCTTAACAACCCCGCCAAAAGGGCGTTTTGATGGCCTCTATTGGTGGACAGCTTGATACCGGTTACCCGTGGGTCGGCGCTGGCATAGGTTTCGATCAGCGACCAGGTGCTGTCACTGCTACCGTCGTCGATAAAATAGATTCGGCTGTCGGACGTTATTTTTCCTTGCGTTTGCAGGTGATCGAGCAATTGCAGCAGCCGCTTGTGACTCTCGGGCAGTACACTCGCTTCGTTGTAGCAGGGGACAACGATATTTAGTTTGGTCATTGCTCACTCGTATGGCTGTTGGCTAGCGCGGGACTTACCGACGCGAAGGATTATCGGTGTTTCGTCCGTACTAGGTTGTGATGAGATACAGTCCGGCCAGTATCAGAAGAATACCGAACATCGCCGCATAGGAGAGGCTTTCGAACAGCTGTCCTCCTGCGGCGGCTAATGTAGCCAGTGTGAGCAAGATAACCGACAGACTGCTCATGGGTTTTCCACTTTATTGTGCGCCTGTCGCCGGGCACGCAGCGTCATTTTCAACCGCGCCAGCCAAGACATCGTCGCCACCGGAAGCACACTCACCAGGCGCTTTCGCAACCTGTAAAGAAAAGGGGAGCGATCGAGCAGTGAACAGTCGTCAGCAACCCGTGTGGCGCGATAGGCATCGGGCAGGGTCGCCAATCGCGCTTCGCTGACGTAGAGAAAGCAGTTGTATCGATACCAGGGCTCGACCGAGTCAGCGCTGCCCAATTGCGGGCGCAGGTAGTCGAGTACCACATAACCATGACGGGCAAATAACGCGCGCCAGTAATCATAGGGTTGTTCATTGATATGGTTCTCACCCCCCTGACCTTTGGGGGCTGCTGAGAACAGGATGAGATCACCATGCCTGACCAGGCTGTCGATAAATTCAGCGGCGCTGGTGGCCGGCAGGTGTTCGGCTACTTCGAGACTCTGGACCAGGGAAAAGCGGCGCTGTAGATCGAAGGGCTGTGTCAGGTCTGTCGCGATGAAGTGTTCAGGATCGATCAGCAGCTGATCTCGCGCCACATAATCACCGTCCAGACCAACCTGATCAGCAACCCCCTGTTGCAGCCATGCCGAGAGCCAGGCCCCTCGGCCACAACCAACATCGAGCACACTCTTAATATTCAGTTCGCAAAGCTGTGGAAGTACCACATTGGCGGAACGGATGGCGCCGGCACTGACATAATCGAAAAACAGACTGTCGTAGTGTGTCATCATTTTCCTTACTTAGCGCTCAGTGTTTGTCATGGGGAGACGGGGAGTGAGCGGATGATCTGTAATATTTCAGCGGGGGGATTGGGTTCTAGAGACAGATAACGTTGGTAATAGCTGCGCGCTGCAGATAGATCCCCCTGCTGTTGCAGCACGAGTCCGATATAGAAGTAAGGTTGCGAATAGTCAGGAGCCTGTCGGATCGCCTCTTTCCACTTGGCTAGTGCCTGAGGATACTCCTGCTTGAAATAGTGGACATTTCCCAGACTGCTGAGGATAAGCGGCGCGTTGGGCTTGAGACTCAGGCTCTCTTCAAAGTGTAACTGCGCCAAGGCATAGTTTTGTTGGCGGGCGTAGGTATTCGCTAGGTTGTAGTGTGCGTTATAAAAAGTGGGTGCGAAGCGCAGGCTCGCCTGCAGGTAGCTTTCGGTATCTTTCCAGTAGGGAAGCCGTTTCCAGGTGGTTACGCCGTGCAATAGAACCGCGCCAAGTGTGATGGTGCAGACCAGCGCGATGTTGCCTTTTGTGCTGCGATGCAGCCAGCTGACCAGCAGCATCGACGGACCGATGGAGGCGATATAGATCAGTTTCTCGGCGATCAGGTAGTCGCCAAAACGACCGATGTTAAAGGAGACGCTAATCCAGCAGCAGAACCAGAGCAACCAGAACAAGCCGACCCGGTCGCGAAACCAGAGTCCTAGGGCCGTAACTGCCAGCAGCAGGGCGAGCAGATAGGAGGCGATCACTTCCGCTGTGACTGTGGTAAAGCTCTGGGCGAGGTAGATCGTTACCGGCGCATCGGGCCAGAAGAATATCTTCAGATAGCGCTGCAGAATGACGACAGAGGTGTTGATAAACGTGGGTAGATCGACGCTACTAAGTGGAATAGCCCCAACGATCGAAGAGCGCAATGCCAGAAAACCGACCACCGTGGCAACGAAAGGGAGCAGTGTGAGAAAGTCCCGCGGGTGGCGTGCATCTTCCAGCAGCCAGCGGTGCAGGAATAAAATAGGCAGTAACAGGACACCCATCTCATTGAACAGCAGAGCGGTGGTGAATCCGAGCAGTGCCAGCCAACGCGGGCCGTGACGATAGAGCAGCAGTGCTGCTAGCGCAAAAAACGCGGTCAATAGATAGGAGGCGGAGTAGGTCCAGGCGACCGCTTCGACATGGGTCGGTTTAACAGTGAAAAGAAGGGCTGCCAGCGCCGAAAGTGGCGTGTTGCGGGTGATAGAGATAAACAACAGAAAAGCCAGCAGACAGACACCCGAATGTAGCAGCATATTGGTGAGTTTATAACCCAGTGCTTGATCTTGAAATGCTGCGTAGGTCAGTATCTGAAACGCCTTATTTAAAGGTCGATAGTAGGCGAGGTACTCCAGAGGGGCGTTGTTTTGGGTGATCTGAGGCGTGCTGGCCTGGGTAAAGATGGTGCTGAGTTGGTCGAGATCCTGGATTGCACGGTTGTCGACGATAAATGTTTTTGCATCCCAGACAAAATCATTTTGCAGCGATGGTAGGTAAAGCAAAAAAGAGATTGCCATCAAACACAGGGCAGCGCTAATAATGGTTATGCGAGAGGATCCTGGCACTGTTTTGAGTGACTGATTGGTGTGCATGTATGGTAGCAACAGGGATCCCTACGTAGCGTTGATAGCTCCTTGTCAGTGTCCCACCGACGGTTGCTTCGACTGTGTGGCTGTAAAGTTATACGTAGCGCTACCTGGCAACACTATTATTGAAAAATAGAAGCAATTAGGTTCGTTTATCAGTTTAGAAAGCACGCAGGTCACCATGTTAGCTGCCTCTTAAGAGGATTTCAATCGGGCCAATTCTACCGGCCGATATGTGGCCGTTATTGGTGGTCTGATTTATTGCAGTAGCGGCGTGATGATCCGCAACACTTGGGGTTGCGGATGGGGTTCCAGCATAAGATAGCGTCGGTAATACCGTTTGGCCTCCCTTATCTTGCCTTGTTGTTGAAGGGTCATCCCCACGTTGAAATACGGTTGCGGATTGGTCGGTGCGGACGCAATCGCCTGCTGCCAGAAGGCAACGGCCTGATTCATATCTCCCTCGGCGTAATGAATATTGGCGAGATTGTTTAAGGCCAACGAAAAACCGGGTTTAAGGGCGATGCTTTCGAGCAGATGGACCTTGGCCCGAGGGTAATCCTGTTGCTCAATGTAGCTGTCTGCCAAGGCATAGTGCGCGGTAGAGTAGCCAGGGGCGAAGCGTAGCGCGGCCTGCAGGTAACTTTGGGTGTTCTGCCAATGGGGCAGGCTGTTCCAGGTCGCTATGCCCTGAATGAGGGCGAAGCCCAGTACCGGGATAACCCAGAACGGTTTGTTATCTTTGCTCAGACGTTGCAGTGCGCTGACCAGCAGCATGGACGGGCCGATAGCGGCGATATAGATCAGTTTATCGGCCATCAGGTAGTCACCAAAACGACCAATGTTGAAGGACAGGCTGATCCAGCCACAAAACCACAACAGCCAGAACAAGCCAACGCGATCACGTAACCACAACCACAGCGCCAGCGCACCCAGAGTAGCAGCGAGCAGATAGGAGGCGACGAGTTCGACCGAGAGGCGGGTGAATGTCTCGGCGAGATAGAGAGTGACAGGCGCGTCAGGCCAGAAAAAAATCTTCAGATAGCGCTGTAAAATGACGACCGAGGTATTCAGAAAGGTGAGCGGATCGACGTTGCTCAGGGGGACCGCGCCAACAATGCTGGTTCGCAGCGCCAGAAAGGCCGCGACAATCAGAAAATAAGGCAGCAGCGGCGCAAATTCGCGCGGCTGGCAGGCATGTTCCAGCAGCCAGCGGTGCAGGACGAGAATAGGTAGCAACAGGATGCCTAGCTCGTTAAACAGCAGCGCCAGGCAAAAGACTATCAAGGCAAGCCAGCGCGGACCCTGGCGATACAGCAGCAGAGCGCCGAGGGCAAACAAGGCGGTGAGCAGATAAGACGCCGAGTAGGTCCAGGCGACCGCTTCAACGTGGGTGGGTTTTACCGCCCAGATCAGCGCTCCCAGAAATGCCGGCCAGGGCGACTGGATGATGGAGACAAACAGCAAGAATACCAGCAGGCTCACACCACCATGCAAGAGTATGCTGGTTATCTTGTAGCCGGTTGGCTGATCACCAAAGGCCGCATAAGTGATAATTTGGAAGGCTTTGGTCAGTGGGCGGTAATAGGGCAGGTAGCTCACCTGATCACCCTGATAGCTACTCTGCTGGTTACCTGGCTGTGAAAAAATGCTGGTTAGCTGATTTAATTCCCGGATCGAGGGGTTATCGATGGTGAAAATCTTTGCATCCCAGACAAAGTCGTTCTCTATAGACGGCAGGTAGAGCAGAACGCTGACCGCCACTAGACAGAGAGCGAGGAAGGACAAGGTGACTCGAGATGTATTTGCGCAGAGGTGCTGCGGTGACTGTGATGATGGTTGCAACGGGAATCCCTGCGTAGTCGTGTCCGGTTCAGGAGGTAAACATGCCGGACGGCAACGTCCACACATCGTCCTGATGTGAAAGAGGCCTCATAGTAGCCGCCTGCTAAATCCATTTCAATCGTAGCGCTATTACGGCGATCGGGTTGTCTATTAAATCGGCGGGTGAATAGATTAACCCAGGGATGAGTCAACCAGAGTCGTTTGGCGGTGTCGATAACTCGAAAAGTGCGCGACTTCGCACAGACAAGTTACCGCCTAACCCCCTTACTTCTTGCGCCTCTGAGTCCATCGACTTACCGGCCGCTGTCTCTACCGGTAAAGCCAGATCCATTGCGCGATCAGTCCCAGTGCCAGCAGTGTACTCAGCCCTTTCCAGAACAGCAGCGGATTTTTTTCCATCAATGGTTTCCTCTGTTCACTCGCGACCAGCGCCGTATTGGGAACGCTCAGGTCGTGAAGAAACTCCGACAGGGCGGCGTAGCGGCGAGCGGGATCCGGACAGCAGGCCTTGCGCAGCGCTCCCTCGATCCATTCGGGCAGGTCGGGACGGTGCTGGCGGGCGGGAATGTAGCGCATATCTGCGTAGGATTTAATCTGGTAGTCGCTGCGCTGCCGTTCCTGAAACGGTATGTGGCCGGTGAACAGCTCGTAAGCAATGACGCCGAGGGAGAATAGATCGGAGCGGTGGCTGCCCTGTCGACCCAGCAGGTATTCCGGTGCGACGTAGTTGATGGAGCCCTGGGGAATATCGTGGTCCAGTGGGCTGCTGATCTCATCCAGCCCGGCGACGCAAACCGTACCGAAGTCGATAAGTGTGATACGCCCCTGCGGGTCTACGAGTACATTCTCCGGCTTAAGGTCCTGATGAATCATATCCTGGCGTTGCAGTGCCCGCAGTGCCTGGCTGATCTGCTTGACCATATCTCGCACAGGTTCGAGGCCAGGATGCGGATGCTCGAGGGCCCACTGTCCCAGGTGCGGATGAGGAATATATTCGGCCAGGTAATAGAGGAACTGTTTCGGCCTCACTGGGCTGAAGGTCTTCATCACGGCGGGATGGTTGATCTGTTGCCCGACCCACTCCTCTTTGATAAACCCATCCAGATAGAGCGGATCATCGGCGAAGTTGAGCGAGGGCGCCTTCAGGGTATACAGATTACTGCTGGCCTCGTCACGCACCAGATAAAGATCGCTACGAGTGCCGCAAAAAAGTACCTCCAGTACTTCATAGCCATCGAGTCGATTACCGGCGCTGAGCATCGGCGGGATGGGTAGCTGCGTCAGCGAGCGATGGGCCTCTTCCAGGTTCTGTACCGGCAGCTCATCGATGCGTACCAACAACACACTGACATTATCATCGCTGCCGTTATCCAGCGCGGCTTGAACCAGCGTGCTGGCTTCAGCTTCCAAATCTTGACCGAGGCTTTCCAAGCGTCCCGCCAGATTGACCGGGCTGATAAAGTCGTGAAAGCCGTCGCTAGTCAGCAGGTAAATATCGCCACATTCTACCGGATCTTGGCGATAGTCCACTTCGATATGCGGTTCCACACCCAGGGCGCGGGTGAGGTAACGTTTGCTACCGCCGTAGGTGCTGCTGTGATCCCGCGTCAATTGTTCTAACTGGCTACCCCGGTAGCGGTAGATACGCGAATCACCGAGGTGAAGCAGGTGGGCAGTGGTGGACTTTATAACTAGCGCGGAGAATGTGGTCACCAACGAGTTTTTGGCGCGATTGCCACTGTTGCCATGCTGGTAGAGCCAGCGGTTCAGGGCATGTAGCACCCGGGCGCTGGCGGTTTTGACCGTCCAGGCGTCGGGCGTGGCAAAGTAATCTTGTAGAAAGGTGGTAACACTGGTCTGGCTGGCGATATGCGAATCAAGGCTGGAACTGACGCCGTCCGCCATGGCGCAGGCCGCGCCTTTGGTATCGGCCTGTCGGGTGGCCGGGAGGTGGGCCGCGAAGGCATCCTGGTTGACCGCCTTCACCCCTGCGACGGAACAACCACCAAAACGTACCTTGAGCGTTGTTGCCATGACATGATCCTTAACGAAAATTCGCCGCGGCAGATGCCGCGACGCCAGGGAGAGCCGTATGAGTGGTGTTAGGAGACGTCGATCATTTGTACGCTGCCATCGGGCATCACTTCGGCGATCTGTCCGCGGGGTTCTTCCATCAGCAATAGGGTGGCAAAGCCGATAACGGCGGTGCCCGCGATCACCATAAAGAAGGTAGAGTAGTCTACCATCGACAAAACGGTGAGGTAGACCACCGCGCCAACGTTACCGTAGGCCCCCGTCATTCCTGCAATCTGACCTGTGAGGCGGCGCTTGATGAGGGGAACCGCAGCGAAGACGGCACCTTCACCCGCTTGCACGAAGAAAGAGCATACCATCGCACCGACGACGGCCAGGAACAGCGGCCAGGAGCTGTCGATCATGGCCATCAGCGCGTAGCCGCCAGCCAGACCTGCCGTGAGTACCAGTAGCGTGATCTTACGGCCGAAACGATCGCTCAACCAGCCGCCACCAGGGCGTGAAGCCAGATTCATAAAGGCATAACCCGAGGCCAGCAGACCGGCATAGACCATATCCAGATCAAACACCTCGGCGAAGAATAAGGGCAGCATTGATATCACGGCTAGCTCCGAGCCGAAGGTTGCGAAGTAAAGGATATTTAGCACCGCGACCTGCTTGAATTTGTAGCGATGAATCTCAGGGATCTCGCCTTCGAAAACGGCTTTGTTGACGCTGTAGGACTTGTAGCCGTCATAGAGGTACAGTACGCAGAGGCCCACATAGATCAAGTTAGCGACCGTTGCCGAGAGCGTTGACACTCCCTCCGGTGACAGTTTCCAGGTCAGTAGCGCCAGTGCGGCATACAACGGGATTTTCATCAGTAGCAGGAAGATAAAATCACCTTTGCTGGTGACTTCCAGGCCGCCTATTTTCTTGGGTTTGAAGTAGGTAGAACCTTTGGGTGTATCTGAGACATTTTTGTACCAGATCACGCTGAAAGCGAGACTGATAACGCCGGTTAGTGCGACGGAATAGCGCCAGCCGTCGTCCCCACCGAACAGCAGCGCCAGGGTGGGAAGCAGCATGGCCGCAGCGGCCGATCCGAAGTTTCCCCAGCCGCCATAGATGCCTTCGGCGGTGCCGAGTTCATTGGCGGGAAACCACTCGCTGACCATACGAATACCGACGACGAAACCGGCACCGACAAAACCGAGCAGGAAGCGGGAAAATGCGGCCTGATCGAAGCTTTCCGCCATCGCAAACATAAAGCAGGGGAAGGCCGATAGAAACAGGATAGCGGAATAGGTAATCCGCGGTCCGTATTTATCGGTCAACATGCCGATCAGTACCCGCGCTGGAATGGTCAGTGCGACGTTAAGAATCAGCAACGTCTTGATTTCAGATGTGGTCAATCCGAGGGATTCGGCAATCGCTCCAATAAGCGGTGCATGGTTAAACCAGACGAAAAAGGTAATGAAGAAGGCGATCCAGCTCATATGCAGAATCTTCATCTTCCCCGTAAAGGCGAGCAGGTTGAAGCGCTCGGGTTTCGTGTTCATAAGAATCACCTCTAAACTAAAAATTTTCAGTGACTAACTCAAAGCATAAGTCGTGCCACAATTGACTAATGTCTTTTTTCTCTGGAAAAACAACGGATAATCTAGGCCTAAGAGGTGTGGGTTATATAATGCTGTGAAGTTGACGTGCGCTGAACGCCCGATCAGGAGGCGTTTTTGGGTTGGCTTTTCATTCTGGCACCAAATTGGTGAGTGCTGGTCTGGCCTGTGCCTCACAACGTAGAGGGGTATATCCGCATGTTTTCGACGGGGGTTGATCGGGCGCTGCAGGCCTATGAA
The DNA here is from genome assembly GCA_041586615.1 of Motiliproteus sp. Taxonomy (GTDB): domain Bacteria; phylum Pseudomonadota; class Gammaproteobacteria; order Pseudomonadales; family Balneatricaceae; genus Motiliproteus. The sequence continues at coordinate 24,265 of JBFGZS010000064.1, forward strand.
AGCGCTTAAATAAAGAGCGAAGGTTTTTATTGGCAGCTCCCCTTGGCATGGCCAAGGGGCTTTCCGGCGAATTGGTAAAGATTAATATGATTTGTTGGTTGACTCACAGCAGGCTGTCTGTAGAATACGCCCCTCACTGCTGCTGACACAGCGCAGAGGCAAGCCCGCTAAGCAAGCGGTGCTTGACACGGCGAAAGAGTTGACTATAATTCATCGCCCGGTTCGACGAAAGTTGCAATCAACCGCTCTTTAACAACTCGATCAAGTAATTCGTGTGGGTGCTTGCTGAGATGCAACATGTAGCATTATCAGGGCATTCAACACGTAAAGAATACGCTAAACGTTAAGTTTGGTTTAGGTTTTATTAGTTAGTGTTCTGAGCTTAAAAAATTCGATCATTTCGGTGATCACACAGTTTTGAAACTGAAGAGTTTGATCATGG
>JBFGZS010000065.1:0-24336 GCA_041586615.1 Motiliproteus sp.
ATATCTGTTCCAAGCATCAAGCTCTACTCAAAATTACTGCGTAATTTTTGCGTTCCAGCTTGACCCTTTCCACAGCTATTTTCATTTAGGGCAGGGGTTCTCACCCCTCTCCGCAACAAGTTGCTACGGGGGATTCCGTCGTCGGTACCCGCCGAACACCCCCATACTTGCAAGTGCAAGTATGTATAAAAATGGTTGAGTGCAAGTATAGGCCGCTTTGCTGAGCACAAATATGTTTGATCGATCAGATCGATAGATTGGGCGATTGACTCATTTGGGGGAGTTTGTAAACCTCCTTTAAAATAGCGGCATCCACATTTAGAGTTCTCCGACGTACTACGTCAACACGGAGAGCTAACAATGAAAAAATCACGCTACACGGAAACCCAGGTCGTTAAAATTCTGAAAGAAGTAGAAGCTGGCAGGCTGGTAAAGGAGGTCTGCCGTGAGTAAGGCATCTCAGATGCCACGTACTACAATTGGAAAGTCAAATACGGCGGTATGGAGTCTTCAGATATTAAGCGGCTAAAAGAGCTGGAAGATGAAAATCGACGACTGAAATCCATGTTTGCAGATCTCATTCTTGAGCACCGTATTCTTAAAGACATCATTGAAAAAAGCTGTAAAGCCAGCGATTAGGCGAGAGCTTGTCGACTATGCTCGTAAGGAGCATGGCACAAGCCTCCGTATGGCTTGTCGCGCCGTTGGCATCAGTGACTCGGTGTATCGTATCAGCCTGATCCTCACAGGGATGACCACGTCATACTGAAGCTGCAGGAAGCGGTCGAGCGTTACCCTGCTTATGGCTTAAGTAAACTGTTTAAAATCTTGCGGCGCTGGGGACATAGTTGGAATCCCACTCAGTCGTGTACAGGTTGTTACCGCAGAAATTTCAGTTTTCACCCCCTGTCTTTTCTTAGTTGTTGAAGCATAGTTGAGCGTAGAGTATGTCACCAGTGAGCCGGTCTGTTATTGCTCTGATACGTCGGCAAAAAACCTCAGTTCCGAAGCTCTTGTCAAGCGGCTTGCTGATGACTGGCAACCGTTTGATGAAGCCTGTGAAAGTCCTGGCCATGAGACAAATAATATCCAAGCACTCTGAAGCATCAAGATACATGATGAATTATCAGCTGCCTTCGCCAACAGTGAGTTCAGCAATAAGTGCCGTCAACCCCGTAAAGAGAAGTTCCTCGGCAGGATGGATAAACTGATTCTATGGATTCGTCTTGAATCGCTGATTGAACCGCACTATCCGAAGGCTGGTAACAGACGCAGGCCATATTCCCTGGTGACTATGCTACACATCCATTGCTTCCAGCAGTGAAACAGGCTGAGCTATCCTGCGATGGAAGATTCCCTCGATGAAATAGTATCGATGCGGCTATTTACGAGTCTCTCGCTCGATAACCCAACCCCTGTTCACACAACGATTATGAACTTCTGACTCTTGCTGGAACGACACGGGCTTGGTCGACAGAACTTTGAGGATGTAAATAGCGGGCTGATCGACGCTTAGTCATTTGTATTGTAAATGAATGTATAATAATTATTAATTTCTATTATGTGGCATGTCCGTATAGTCTGTATTGGATGTTAAGAGATAACTAATTTTAAGTAAGGTAAAACTCTTGCCAAATTATTAGTCACCTTAGCTTGTCGTGGAACTACAGTGTTGGTGGTTCAGGGAATGATATTCCTAGCAATTCTAATTACGGAGAAAACTCAACCTTTTCCCCTTTGAGTATTCTGTATCGTAAATTGGAATTGATCCGGCGTGCTAGTAGATGGTTTTCTCCCCGGAGTAGTTCGGATATTTACTCTGGGAGTTGTGTGGCAGCTAGGTTTTTTTGGTACGACATATTTACAGTGCAAAGTTAGCCTCTCTAGTTTACCTGAAACCGGTTAGCGGGCAGGAAACAATAATTATAAACCCCAATTTGTTACTCGCCAGTTGGCAGGGTGTGGAGGTATAGATGTTTAGTAAAGATGACCAGATTCAGGGGTATGATGACGTACTGTGGGCCGCAATCGGTAAGGAGGAGGTTCGTCAGGAAGAGCATATCGAGCTGATCGCTTCTGAGAACTACACCAGCCCGCGTGTAATGCAGGCTCAGGGTACAGCCCTGACCAACAAGTATGCCGAAGGTTATCCTGAAAAGCGTTACTACGGTGGTTGTGAATACGTTGATGTCGTAGAACAGCTGGCTCTGGACCGTGCTAAAGAGCTGTTCGGTGCGACTTACGCGAACGTTCAGCCACACTCCGGTTCCCAGGCCAACGCTGCTGTTTACATGGCGCTGTGTGAGCCCGGCGACACGGTACTGGGCATGAGCCTGGCCCACGGTGGTCACCTGACGCACGGTTCCCACGTGAACTTCTCCGGTAAGATCTACAACGCGGTGCAATACGGCCTGAACGAAGCAACCGGCGAGATCGATTACGATCAGGTTGAGGCGTTGGCGGTTGAGCACAAGCCGAAGATGATCGTTGCGGGTTTCTCTGCTTACTCCCAAATTGTTGACTGGGCGCGCTTCCGCGAGATCGCGGACAAAGTGGGCGCTTACCTGTTCGTTGATATGGCGCACGTTGCCGGTCTGGTAGCCGCTGGCCTGTATCCGAACCCGGTGCCTTTCGCTGATGTTGTTACTACGACAACGCACAAGACGCTGCGTGGCCCGCGTGGCGGTTTGATCATCTCCCGCGACAACGCGCTGGAGAAGAAACTGAATTCCGCGGTGTTCCCGGGCGGCCAGGGCGGCCCTCTGATGCACGTGATCGCGGCTAAGGCGGTAGCGTTCAAAGAAGCACTGGATCCTGAATTCAAAGAGTACCAGGCGCAGGTCGTGAAGAACGCCAATGCGATGGCTGAAGTACTGATCGAGCGCGGTTTTGAGATCGTTTCCGGCGGTACCAAAAACCACCTGTTCCTGCTGAGCCTGATCAAGCAGGGGCTGACAGGTAAAGATGCTGATGCTGCCCTGGGACGTGCCAACATCACCGTGAACAAGAACGCGGTGCCGGGCGATCCACAGTCTCCGTTCGTAACCTCCGGGCTGCGTATCGGTTCACCGGTTGTCACTACGCGTGGCTTCAAAGAAGAGCAGTGCCGCACCCTGGCCGGCTGGATTGCCGATCTGCTGGACGTTCTTAACCAGCCAGAAGCGCTGGAAACTAAGATTGCTGAAGTAAAAGAACAGGTTAAGGCGCTGTGCGCTGACTATCCGGTTTACCGCTAATTTTTGACTGACTATACAGGCCATCGGTTGCCCTCCAGGGCGCCGATTGCCGATTTACAACGGGAGCTGATGATATGCAGCGTTATTCAGGTTTTGGACTGCTTAAGCACAGTCTCACTCATCATGAGAACTGGCAGCGCACCTGGCGTAACCCTACGCCGAAGAAGCAATATGATGTCGTTATCATCGGTGGCGGTGGCCACGGTTTGGCGACCGCCTACTACCTGGCGAAAGAGCATGGCGTGACAAACGTTGCGGTCATCGAGAAAGGTTACCTGGGTGGTGGTAATACCGCGCGTAACACCACGATCGTGCGTTCCAACTACCTGTGGGACGAATCGGCGCACCTCTATGAGCACGCGATGAAGCTGTGGGAAGGCCTGTCTCAGGACCTGAACTACAACGTGATGTTCTCGCAGCGCGGCGTACTGAACCTGGGCCACACGCTGCAGGATATGCGTGATATCGAGCGTCGGGTGAATGCCAACCGCCTCAACGGCATCGACGGCGAGGTGCTGGATCCGCAGCAGATCAAGGAGATCGTGCCGCACATGGATTGCTCCGAGAATACCCGCTATCCGGTGATGGGGGCTTCCTGGCAGCCACGCGGCGGTGTAGCCCGTCACGATGCGGTCGCCTGGGGCTTTGCCCGCGGCGCGGATTCGTTCGGCGTTGATCTGATTCAACAGACCGAAGTGACCGATCTGATTATCGAAGACGGCACCATTACCGGTGTCAAGACCAACCGTTACGGCGAGATCAAGGCCGGTCGCGTGGGTTGTGTGGTCGCCGGTAACTCCGGTGTGCTGGCGAAGATGGCCGGCTTCGAGCTGCCGCTGGAATCGCATCCGCTGCAGGCGCTGGTGTCCGAGCCGATCAAGCCGATTCTGGATACCGTGGTCATGTCTAACCACGTACACGGCTATGTCAGTCAGTCCGATAAGGGCGACCTGGTCATCGGCGCGGGTATCGATGGCTATACCGGTTATGGCCAGCGCGGCTCGTATCCGACCATCGAGCACACTGTGCAGGCGATCGTTGAACTGTTCCCGATCTTCAGCCGGGTGCGCATGAACCGTCAGTGGGGCGGCATCGTCGATACCTGTCCGGATGCCTGTCCGATCATCAGCAAGACGCCGGTTGAGAACCTGTTTTTCAACTGTGGCTGGGGTACCGGTGGCTTCAAGGCCACGCCGGGTGCCGGTAATGTTTTTGCGGCATCGCTGGCAAAGGGTGAAATGCATCCCCTGGCTGAGCCGTTCTCTATGTTCCGATTCCATAATGGCGCGCTGATCGATGAGCATGGCGCAGCCGGTGTTGCACACTAACGGGAGGTAATCCGATGTTTCATATCTACTGCCCGCATTGTGCGGAATACCGTGAAGAAGAAGAGTTTCACGCAGCCGGTCAGGCCCATATTGCCCGGCCTTTAGACCCCGAAGCCTGTTCCGATAAGGAGTGGGGCGAGTACATGTTCTTCCGGAAGAACCCACGTGGCATTCACCACGAACTGTGGGTCCATGCAGCCGGCTGTCGCAAGTTCTTCAACATCACCCGCGACACCCAGAGCTACGAAATTAAAGAAGTCTACAAGATTGGCGAGCAGCCATCTGTGGTCGCTGAGTAAGAGGAGCGGAATTATGACACAGCAAAACCGCCTCCAGAGCGGAGGTCGCATCGACCGTTCCAAGCCATTGACCTTTACCTACAACGGTAAGCAGTTCAAGGGTTTCCAGGGCGACACTCTGGCATCTGCCATGCTGGCAAACGGCATCGACGTCGTTGGCCGTAGTTTCAAGTACAGCCGTCCCCGCGGTATTGTGGCCGCCGGCGCAGAAGAGCCGAATGCGGTACTGCAGCTGGGCGCAACTGAGGCGACTCAGGTACCCAACGTGCGGGCAACGCAGCAGGAGCTGTTCAACGGGCTGGTCAGCCAGGCAACCAACGGCTGGCCGAGTGTTGATAACGACATGATGGGCGTGCTTGGTAAGGTCGGTGGCAAGATGATGCCGCCGGGCTTCTACTACAAGACTTTCATGTTCCCGCAGTCTATGTGGTCTACCTATGAGTCTATGATCCGTAAGGCAGCAGGCTTGGGTCGTTCGCCACTGGAAAACGATCCCGATAGCTACGATAACATCAACCAGCACTGCGATGTCCTCATCGTCGGTGCCGGTCCTGCCGGTCTGGCGGCAGCCCTGACAGCGGCGCGTAGCGGCGCGCGGGTTATCCTGGCCGACGAGCAGAGTGAGTTCGGTGGCAGCCTGCTGAGCACTAAAGAGACTCTCGACGGCAAGCCGGCATCTGAGTGGGTTAATTCCGTCGTTGAAGAGCTGTGCGGCTATGAAGATGTACTGCTGCTGCCCCGTTCTACCGTAAATGGCTATCACGATCACAACTTTGTAACCATTCATCAGCGTTGCACTGATCACCTGGCTGATATTGCGCCGGTTAATCAGGTACGTCAGCGTATGCACCGTGTCCGCGCCAAGTGGGTGGTTCTGGCGACTGGTGCCCACGAGCGTCCGCTGGTTTATGCAAATAATGACGTACCGGGTTGTATGGTGGCTAATGCTGTATCTACCTATATCAACCGTTACGGTGTAGTACCGGGCAAAGAACTGGTGGTAATGACTACTAATGATTACGGCTATCAGGCAGCGCTGGATTGGGATGCAGCGGGCCGTAAAGTCGTCGCCATCGTCGATACCCGCGCTAAGCCGCAGGGTGATCGAGTAGTAGCGGCCCGTCAGCGAGGTCTGAATATTATTACTGGTTCTGCCGTAATCGAGGTGCAGGGTAAGAAACGTGTATCAGGTGTATCCGTAGCTCCGATCAGTGCTGACGGTTCTAAAGTTACCGGCTCTGTGACTAAGTTGAACGTCGATACGGTTGCCACTTCCGGTGGTTGGAGTCCGGTTATTCACTTATCCAGTCATACTGGCAGCCGTCCGATTTGGGATGAAAAGGTAGTAGGCTTCCTGCCGGGTCCAACTGTACAGAAGCAGCTGACTGCCGGTGCTATTAACGGTAGCTACAGCACTGGTGCCGCGTTGTTTGAAGGTCTAAGCGCAGGTCTGAAAGCGGTGGCTGAAGTGGGCCTGAGCGCGTCTGAAGTGACGCTGCCAAAGGCTGATGAGGTGAAAGAGGGCGCTCCTATGTCCCTGTTCCACATTCCACACCTGAAATCTACTGCTCAGGCGCCGAAGCAGTTTGTCGATTATCAGACCGACGTAACCGCTGCCGGCATTGAGCTGGCATGTCGTGAAGGCTTCGAGTCTATCGAGCACGTGAAGCGTTATACCGCCATGGGCTTCGGTACCGACCAGGGCAAGCTGGGCAACATCAACGGAATGGCGGTTGCCGCAAAGGCGCTCAACAAGACTATTCCGGAAACCGGTACCACGATTTTCCGGCCCAACTATACGCCGGTCACCTTCGGGGCGATTGCCGGTCGAAACTGCGGCGAGCTGTTCGATCCCAAACGTTACTCCGCGATGCATAAGTGGCATGTTGAGCACGGCGCCAAGTTTGAGGATGTCGGCAACTGGAAGCGTCCATGGTACTTCCCGAAAGCGGGTGAGAGCATGCAGGATGCGCTGAACCGTGAGTGTGTGGCGACGCGAGAGTCTGTCGGTATTCTGGATGCCTCTACTCTGGGTAAGATCGACATTCAAGGTAAAGACGCCCGTGAATTCCTCGGTCGAGTTTACAGTAACGCCTGGGCCAAGCTGCCTGTCGGTAAGTGTCGTTACGGCCTGATGTGCGGTGAAGATGGCATGGTCTTCGATGACGGTGTATCTGCCTGCCTGGGTGAGAACCACTTCCTGATGACCACGACTACTGGTGGTGCAGCGCGGGTTCTGGAATGGCTGGAAATTTACCATCAGACAGAATGGCCTGAGATGGAAGTCTACTTCAATACGGTAACTGACCACTGGTCGACTATGACCATCTCCGGCCCGAACAGCCGTAAGCTGCTGTCGGAGTTAACCGACTGTGACCTGTCCAACGAGAACTTCTCGTTCATGGACTGGAAGCAGACCACCGTAGCCGGTGTGCCGGCGCGTGTCTTCCGGATCTCCTTTACCGGTGAGCTGTCTTTCGAGATCAACGTGCAGGCTAACTACGGTCTGCATGTATGGGAAAAACTATTCGAGCACGGTAAGAAGTACAACCTGACACCGTACGGTACTGAAACCATGCACGTTCTGCGTGCTGAGAAAGGCTTCATTATTGCTGGTCAGGATACCGATGGCTCGGTGCATCCGCACGACCTGGGTATGAGCTGGTGTGTGGCAGACAAGAAACCGTTCAGCTACATCGGTAAGCGTGGTATGAATCGTGAAGACTGTGTGCGTGATAACCGCAAGCAGCTGGTGGGCCTCAAGACTAAAGACCCTAAAGTTGTGATTCCGGAAGGCGCCCAGGGCGTATTCGATCCGAAGGCGCCGATTCCAATGCCGATGGTGGGTCATGTCACGTCCAGCTACTGGAGTGCCAACCTGGGCCATTCCGTGGCGATGGGCTTTGTTAAGGGCGGTCTGAGCAAGATGGGTGAAACTGTTTACTACCCGCTGGCCGACGGCAGCGTAATTGAGGCTGAAATTTGCAGCCCGATCTTCCTGGATCCGAAAGGGGAGCGTCAAAATGTCTAATTTAAATGTAATGACACCAGAACAGACAGCAGCCACTAAAGCGGCGGTAATGAACCAGGTTCCTGGTGCTGAAATTCAGGGCCAGTCTCCGCTGCATCATGCGGAGCTGGATGTCCTGGCTAAGCAGGGACCAAAGCAGGGCGGTGTTCACCTGCGTGAGAACAAGCTGCAGGGTCACCTGACCCTGCGCTGTAACCCTGAAAATGCCGATCAGCTGGCAGCTGTCGAGCGGGTGCTGGGCATGCCGTTGCCGCTGCAGCCCCTGACGTCTGCCGAGCACGGCGATTATTCCATTCGCTGGATGTCGCCGGATGAGTGGCTGATCATCGTACCCGGTCTGCAGGCTTTCGAGGTGGAATCCCGCTTCCGCGACGAGATGGCTGGCCACTACTCGCTGGTCAACAGCAGTGGCGGTTCTACCATTCTGGAGCTGTCCGGTGCGAACGTGGTCGATCTGCTGAAGAAGTGTACACCGGTGGATCTGCACCCTGCAGAGTTCCCGGTAGGCAAGGTGGTTTCCACGGTGTTTGCCAAGAGCGGGGCGATCATTCGCCGTACCGGCGAGCAGCGCTTCGAGCTGGTTATCCGCCGCAGCTTCGCTGACTACATCTGGTTGTGGCTACAGGATGCCAGCCGTGAATACGGCCTGGTAATCGAAGCCTGAGTTAGCCCCTGATAACCGGCCTGCTTCCGTGGGCCGGTTTGTCCCCTTTTCAGTTAGCCTGTAAACGGTCTCTAATCTGTTTAAAGGCATCCTGTTGTCAGGAGAAACAATATGACTAACGCAGCTAACCCTTCAATAGCGAAGCCATGGATCTTTACTGGCAATTGCCCAAGCGTGCTGGGTACTGTCGATGTAGTTACCCGCTACATGGCGGAAGTCGGCAACTACGTGAACGAAATTCACTCCTTTGATGACCGGGAAGCGAAGCGCTTTTTTATCCGTATTGAGTTTCAGGCACAAAACAGTGACTTCAGTGCGGAGCAGTTTAGTGATGATTTTGCATCTCGTGCTGCCGAGTTCGATATGGACTGGGAACTGACTGAGCCTGAGCACCGCCCACGGGTGGCGATTCTTGTGTCTAAGTACGATCACTGTCTGAACGATCTGCTGTACCGTCATCGTACCGGCCAGCTGAATATCGAAGTGCCGGTGATTATATCTAATCATCCGGATCTGGAGCACCTGGCCGAATGGCATGGTATTCCATTTCACCATCTGCCGATTAGTGCCGAGACTAAACCGTATCAGGAAGCTGGGATCGTTAAGCTGCTGGAACAGTATGATATCGAACTGGTAGTACTGGCCCGCTACATGCAGGTTCTATCGCCATGGATGTGTGAACAACTGGATGGCAAAGCGATCAATATTCACCACTCACTGCTGCCAGGCTTCAAGGGTGCGCGTCCTTATCACCAAGCTTGGGAGAAAGGAGTGAAGATGGTCGGCGCCACGGCGCATTATGTGAATAACGATCTGGATGAGGGGCCAATTATCGCCCAGGGCATTCAGCAGGTGGATCATGCGAATTACCCGGAGGACCTAATTTCCAAAGGGCAGGATATAGAGCGGATAACCTTGTTCAATGCCGTACGTTATCACATCGAAAAGCGGGTTTTTCTGAGTGGAAGTCGCACCGTGGTTTTCAGTAATTAAAAATATTTGGATGAGATCAGGGGAGGGTGTTCCTGATCTCAAACCCTTTTCCAGAAGCTCGGAGTTGTACTTACCCAGTCCTTTGTTCTCGAGCTTCTGGTTTTTTTATATTCGTCGTTTTACTTGTATGAGCTTTAAACAAAGCAGGTCGTAAACTGTTATGCGGCATCGGAATTGCCCCATTGACAATCTATTAACAGGCCTTTCATCGCAAACGACAATCATAACAAACAGCGCGAAACACGCGCAGTGGAGATCGTATGTCTATCAGTGTTTTTGATCTTTTTAAAGTAGGCGTAGGTCCGTCAAGTTCTCATACGGTCGGTCCAATGGTTGCGGCAGCTGATTTTGCGACGCATCTGGAACAACACACCCTAGTGGCAGATGTACGCCGAATAAAGGTTGATTTGTACGGTTCCCTGAGCGCTACCGGTGTTGGTCATGGCACTGATAATTCAGTGGTCATCGGCCTGATGGGAGAGCGTCCTCATAGTATCGATCCAGAGATTATCCTGCCTGAAGTGGCAACATTGAAAGAGAGTAACAGGCTGAAACTGCTAGGACAGCACCCTATCGAATTTATCTGGTCCCGGGATATGAAGCTGCTGGACGAGAACCTGCCGTACCATCCTAATGCGATGCGCCTCAGTGCATTTGGCGCCGATGGTGACCTGCTGTACGCAAACACCTATTATTCCATTGGTGGCGGTTTCGTTATCGATGAGAGTGAAGCGACTGCCGATGCATATTTGGTACCCCAGGTTGAGTTACCTTACAACTTCAATACGGCGGTTGAGCTGTTGGAGATGTGTCAGAAAAACGGCTTTACCATCAGTCAGCTGATGATGGAAAACGAGAAAGTTTGGCGCTCAGAACAGGAGATCCGTAATGGTTTGCTGAGTATCTGGCAAGCGATGAAAGACTGTGTAGCTAGCGGTCTTAGTAAAGAGGGTACGTTACCTGGTGGCCTGAATGTAAGACGTCGTGCTGCTGCACTGCATGTATCCATGAAAGAAACGGTTAATCCTAATGTGATTACGTCTACGTTGAGAGCAATGGATTGGGTTAACCTCTATGCGCTGGCGGTCAACGAAGAGAATGCCGCCGGTGGTCGCATGGTTACAGCTCCGACTAATGGTGCGGCGGGTATTATCCCTGCGGTATTGATGTATTACGTGGAATTTACGGAACACGATTCCGCTGAGTCTCATGATGATGCAATCGTCAGATTCATGCTGGCTGCTGCTGCAATTGGTGCTTTGTGTAAGCTTAACGCTTCTATTTCAGGTGCAGAAGTGGGTTGCCAGGGTGAAGTGGGTTCAGCCTGTGCAATGGCGGCTGCAGGTCTGTGTGAAGTGTTGGACGGTACCCCAGAGCAGGTGGAGAATGCTGCAGAGATTGGTCTTGAACATAACCTGGGTCTAACCTGCGACCCGGTCGGCGGGCTAGTTCAGGTGCCTTGTATTGAGCGTAATGCGATTGCTGCAATGAAGGCGATCAACGCAACTCAGATGTCACTGCATGGTACTGGTGACCACTTTATCTCATTGGATAAAGTTATTAAGACGATGCGCGATACCGGTATGGATATGCATGATAAGTATAAGGAAACTTCGAGAGGTGGTTTGGCAGTAAACGCGATTGAGTGCTGATTTTTAGATTGATTAGATGCTCTGTAACAGGAGGGGCTTTGATCTCTAACAAGTGCCAATAATAATCTTTAGGTGAAACTGCCTTCAAAAAAATGAGCAGGAATGTCCCTGCTGTCCCAAAATATTTAATCATCAAGCGATGCTCATTTGAGGGTCGCTTTTTTCGGGGCACCGGATGATTTGACCCTGTACATAGAATTGTGTAACTGCCTATCATAGAGCCAGAAATGGCTAAGGATAGGCAACATGGACAAGAAACAACTCGAAGCCTTCGCTCGCGAAGTGAATTACCACCAGTTCTTTAGACACTAACCAGTCTCTGGTCGTACTGCTCTTCATACTCTATCGGCGATAGCTGATTATTGAAACCATGTCGTCGCTTACTGTTATAAAACAGCTCAATGTAATCGAAGATATCACTGCGCGCTTCTTCACGTGTCGTATAGACCTTTCGCCGAATCCGCTCCCGCTTTAACAGCTGAAAAAAGCTCTCAGCTACCGCATTATCATGGCAGTTACCACGACGGCTCATGCTGCCTTCAAGGCCATGCAGGCTCAAGAATGACTGCCAGTCATGGCTTGTGCATTGCTCCCCCTGATCGGAATGCACGACGACTTGGGTTGCAGTGTTCCGCCGCCAAACCGCCATCAACAATGAATCCAGTGCCGGCTCTTTCGTGATGCGTGGCTTCATCGACCAACCCACGACACGGCGAGAGAACAGATCAAGTACCACGCCTATATACAGCCATCCTTCATGCGTTTTTATATAGGTGATGTCGGTAACCCAGGCCGTATTTGGCGTGGCTACGGTGAACTGCTGCAATCTGTTCGGAGTAACGATATGAGCGGTGCCGCTTTACTGACGCGGTTTACGGTAGCCAACCTGAGCTTTCAGTCCGGTTAGTCTCATCAGCCGATAACACGATTGGGGCCGTAGCGCTCTCCATGATCACGAAGGTCACTATGGATCTTTCAATAGCCATAGACACCTCTTGATTTCAACCAGAACTGTTTGATTAGCCATGAGCCGGTCATCCTACACTCTCCGATCTGAGCGTGGCTTCTGTCGCCAAGCATAGTAGCCGCTCGGATGCACATCTAGCAGCTCACATAGGCTACGCACAGGTCAGTCCTTATGGTTATCGCGGATGAAGGTGTACCTCACCCGGACTGGCTGGCGAAGTACACAGCGGCTTTTTTTAGAATATCTCGCTCTTCAGTGACACGCTTGAGCTCTTTTCTCAGGCGCTTAAGCTCAGTCTGATCATCAGACCTGGCCTGGTGCTCAACGGAGTCGGGGCCGTATTTTTTGATCCAGGCATAAAGACTGTGAGTGGTGACATCGAGTCGCCTTGCGACATTGGCGACGCTATATCCACGATCTGTGACCTGCTTGATCGCTTCAATTTTCAATTCTTCGGGATAACGTTTGCTGCTCATGGGCATCTCTTCTTAAGCCATTTTCTATGACTGAGAGGTGTCTAGCAAACCGGTAGCAATTCACTTCCAGAAGTTTGGGGAGTGCCTCATGCAGAAGTAATCGGGTCTTAATGTTTCCATTAGTAATGTAAATGATGTCATTGAGATTATTGATTTCTATTATGTGATATCAAAGGGTAATCTTAATTCAGCAGGGATCATCCTGTTCGTTTTTTGACCTTTGAATAGTGATCAGGTCATTTCTATTGAAATGAGAATAATAAGAGGACTCCAAACATGCAGATGCCACAAACTTTGTCGATTCCAAATGGCGAAAAGGTGCGTCCAACTTTTTCCAAAGAGGAGCTGAGTTCCCGTCTGGAAAAGCTGCGTCGCTACATGGCGGAAAACGACATTCAGGCAGTGTTGTTTACTTCTTACCATAACATCAACTACTACAGCGACTTTGTGTACTGCCGCTTTGGCCGTGACTATGGATTGGTAGTAACCCAGGATTCTTACACCACCGTTACCGCAAATATCGATGGTGGTCAGCCATACCGTCGCAATCAGCTGGGCGATAACGTCGTATATACCGACTGGCAGAAAGATAATTTCTTCTATGCTGTCAAACAACTGATCAACGACGACGGCAAAGTCGGCGTCGAGTTTGATCATATGCCGCTGCACACTCTGGAAAAGATGAAGGCGGCATTGCCTTCAGTTGAATTCGCGGATATCGGCGTACCGACCATGAAGATGCGCATGATCAAATCTGCGGAAGAGATCGCGGTGATCAAGCAAGGCGCACGCGTTGCCGATGTAGGTGGTGCTGCGATTCGTGATGCAATTGCCGTGGGTGTACCTGAGTATGAGATTGCACTTGCGGGTGTACAGGCGATGGTACGTGAAATCGCCGGTACTTATCCTCATGGTGAACTGATGGATACCTGGGTATGGTTCCAGTCCGGTATCAATACCGATGGTGCTCATAACCCGGTTACCAGCCGTAAAGTTGAGGCAGGTGATATCTTAAGCCTGAATACTTTCCCAATGATTGCTGGTTACTACACTGCTCTTGAGCGTACCCTGTTCAGTGAGTTTGCTTCCGACCGTCACCTGGAGTTGTGGGAGATCAACTGCAAGGTTCACCGTCGTGGTCTGGAGTTGATCCGTCCGGGGGCACGTTGCAGCGATATCGCAGCAGAGCTGAACGAAATATTCCTGCAACATGATGTACTGCAATACCGTACCTTCGGCTACGGTCATTCCTTCGGGACCTTAAGCCACTACTACGGCCGCGAAGCCGGTCTGGAGCTGCGTGAAGATGTCGACACAATCATCGAGCCGGGCATGGTCGTATCGATGGAACCGATGCTGATGCTGCCTGAAGGTCTGGCGGGTGCCGGTGGTTACCGCGAGCACGATATCCTGGTGGTAAGTGAAGAGGGTGCTGAAAACATCACCCGCTTCCCGTTTGGTCCAGAGTACAACATTGTTAAAGGCTAAAGGATAAAGGATAAAGGATAAATTCTAACATTTTGTTGATCCCGTTGTGTTAAAAGGAGTGTTATAGCGATAAAGAAACTGGCAGGTCGTGTATATTAACGACTAAGTTTTTGCTATCACATACTTAACTTAGCCAACGGGATATATTCAAATAAAAATAACAAGGGACAGGTTTTAACTCACGATCCCAAGAGGTGGCAACAATGGTTATTAGTAGTGGACCTATTAAGGGTATTAACCCTTATATAGTCTTTATATCACTTGCTTTGATAGCAGCCTTTACGTCATATACCCTGATTGCCCCGGAGCATTCAGCCAATATTATCGATCAAACCCGAACTTTTATTACGCTTTCTGCAAATGCATGGTATGTGGGACTGACGGCCTTTTTCCTGGCTTTTTGTGCCTGGCTGGCGTTCAGTCGTCATGGCAATATCCGTCTGGGCGATGATGATGAGCGTCCTGAGTTTGGCTATTTTGCCTGGTTTGCAATGCTTTATGCCGCAGGTCAGGGCATCGGCATTATTTTCTGGTCTATTGCTGAGCCTATGTTTCACTTCTCCAGCGGTACTCCTTTTGGTGAATCAACACCCGGAACAACAGCTGCAGCGGAAGAGGCGATGAAAGTAGCTTTCTTTCATTGGGGGTTAAATGCCTGGGCAATTTATTGTGTAGTGGGTGTATCGCTGGCATTCGTATGCTACCGGCTGAAAAAGCCACTGAGTATCCGCTATACCCTGTATCCCCTGCTAGGAGATAAGGTTAATGGCTGGATTGGCGTGTCCGTTGATGTGATTGCAGTTTTTGCAACATTGTTTGGCATCGCGACCTCTCTGGGTTTGGGGGTGCAGCAGATCAATGCCGGACTGAATGCAATTTGGGATATTCCTCAGAATCTTCAGGTTCAGTTAGTCTTAATTGTCGTCATCAGTGCTTGTGCGCTAGTATCGGTTCTGACTGGCCTGAAACGCGGCATTAAGTATCTTTCAATTACCAATATGTGGCTGACTTTCATCTTGTTAGCTTTCTTCCTGCTGCTGGGACCAACCATTTATATTGTTAAATTGCTGGTCAGCGCAACCGTTGATTATATGGTAAACCTGATTCCAATGAACGCTTACATTGAACCGCAAACTCAATCATGGGGCGATGTAGATGCTACCTGGAAGAGTATGTGGCAGGGCTGGTGGAGTGTTTTTTATTGGGGCTGGTGGATGTCCTGGGCGCCTTTTGTCGGTGTTTTCATTGCCCGGGTTTCCCGTGGCCGTACTATCCGTGAGTTTATCATCGGAGTGGTTGGTGTATCTTCTGTGTTGTCTTTTGTCTGGCTGGCGGCTTATGGTGGTACAGCTCTGAATATTGACCTTGTGGGTTCAGGCGGTATTGCCGATACAGTTAAGAGCAATGTGGCAGACGCCCTTTATGCGACTATTGGGGGTATGGAGGCAGGGACCATCGGTTATCTGGCGACAATAGGCGGTACTTTGCTTGTATCCACTTATTTTATCACGTCATCCGACTCAGGCACTCTAGTGCTGACTACTATTATGAGTGAAGGTAACGAGCATCCACTGAAGCGTCATCGTATATTCTGGGGCGTTATTCAGGGGCTGATGGCAGCCGTGTTGCTTGTAACCGGAGGTAGCGCTGCTCTTAGTACATTGCAGACGGCCTCAATTACAGCGGCTCTACCATTCTCATTACTGATGGTGCTAATGTGTTTTGCGTTGGCAAAAGGTGTCAGAGAAGAGACCCGCTTAAAAGGGGCGTTGGCTCCGGCAATAGTAGCAAATAGAGGTGTTTAAGAATGGTCAGATTGGCAGACCTTGATTGGAAAACCTATGAGGCCCGTGTTGCCGGTGGTAAAGCAGTTATACTGCTTCCCATCGGAGCGATCGAACAGCACGGGCCACACATGTCGATGAATCCTGATGTACTGATTCCTCAGGCTATTTCAGAAGGAGTCGCAGGGCAACTGGCGAATGGTTTAGTTGCGCACCCGATCTCATATGGATATAAGTCACAGGTGAAATCTGGTGGAGGTAATTTCTTCCCGGGTACTACCTGTATCAATGGTAAAACTCTGATCGATATGATCCGTGATGTTGTAGTTGCTTATGCTCGTCATGGCAACCGTAATTTTGTTCTGGTCAATGGTCACTATGAGAACTCGATGTTTATTGTCGAGGGGGTTGATTTGGCGCTGGAACATCTGCGACATGAGGGGGTTGATGCTAATGTGATGCTACTTTCCTACTGGGATTACGTCACTCAGGAAACTATCAAAGAGGTATTTCCGGATGGCTTTACCGGTTGGGATGTAGAACATGGTGGAGTCTTGGAAACATCTCTTATGCTGCACCTGTATCCTGAATTAGTGAACATGGATAAGGTGATGGATCATGATCCAGCAACTTTTCCGCCCTATGACATATTCCCTTCAGACCAGTCCTGGGTGCCCGAAAGCGGGACCTTATCCTCTGCCCGTAAAGCGACAGGTGAAAAAGGCAAACTGTTATTGGATGTCTGTGTTGCGGGTATCACTGAAAGTGTTAAAGAACGTTTCAGTTCATAGATACATGGAGCGTTGCAGTGGCTATGGAATTTTTATCCCATAGCTGCTGCGAAGTCCATTGGTATATATATTTCCACCTGCTCAGGTGAAGGTTCTTTTCTTTCAGGAAAGCGTCTTAAGTATTTTTTCACTAGTTTATATCACTGAACCGAAGCTTTTTCTGATGAGCATTCTGTATTGTTTTGCGGAGGAAATTTTATGGTTACCTGGCTATTAACAGTCGTTGGTAAGGATCAACCTGAACTATTAAAGAAGTTTTCCCACACCATAGCCCTGATGGAAGGTATTTTTCTTGATAGTCAGCAGACAGTCATGGGAGGGGAGGTGGTGGCCTTACTGAAGGTTTGCTTACCACAAACTCACTTATCCTTTGCCCAGAAGGTGTTTAACGACTTTGCCTGCCAAGGGCTTCACGTGGCGTCCATAAAACAGTTGAATTCAGAGGGTAATGAAGAGGGAGGTTATCTGGTATTGGAATTCAGTGGGCAGTTTTGCTTCGGTATTGATCACGATATAAGAACAATTCTGGAGAGTCATGGAGCAGCAGTTGAATTACTTAATCAGCACTATATAGGTTTTCCTCATAGGGGAGAGCAACAATTTAGTTCGAAAATTAGGGTCAGTCTCACCCGGCCTATTTCAGAGAATAATCTATTGCAAACACTGAAGAGGCTTTCGCCAGAATTGAATATCAAGCTAAATTTTTCACAGAAATGAAACGTGCTGGCCAGTTAATTATGCCGCTATTTTTTTAGCTTCGAGACATCAGAAGCATCTGTGGAGTAAACATGCGTGAATTAGCCATACTCTGCGCCGCTTATTCGATCAGCCTGTTCTATCGCGGCATGATCTCGGTTATCGCGCCTGAAATTTCAGCTGACCTGAGTTTGGATGAGGGGCGACTTGGTCTACTGGCATCGAGCTTCTTTATCAGCTTTGCGGTGGCCCAGGTCCCCAGCGGTATAGCATTGGATCGATTTGGTGGACGTTTAACTATTGCCTGTTTTATGTGGTTTGCTGTTTTTGGGGCAGGGCTTTTTAGCATTGCCACGGACTACCATCAGGCACTGCTAGGACAAGTATTAATCGGAATAGGTTGTGCCCCGGCGTTTACGGGAGTCATGCTGTTTATTGGCCGTCGGTTTTCTTCTCAGCGCTTCGCTTATGTTACGGCGTTGATTATTGCTATTGGTAGTCTTGGGGATCTGTTGGGTACCACACCGCTAGCGATACTGGCAGAGTGGCTGGGGTGGCGTTCCTCGCTTCAGCTAATCATGCTGGTGACTGCGCTGATTGCCTGCCTGAGTTTGTGCGGTCTGGTTAGCGATAGGCCAAACGCTACTGATGAGACTTTAAGTGGAATGCTAAGGGGGATGGCCAGAATATGTAGTATACGGAGTTTGTGGCCGGTGGTACCTATGTTCTTGGCCAGCTATGCCGTACTGATGGCGATTCGAGGCCTGTGGAGTGGACCTTATTTGGCGGATGTTTTTGCGGCAGGAGCTGCTGAGCGTGGCTTTATTTTGATGACAATGTCGGTCGCGATGGCTGGCGGAACCTTTTTACTCGGTTTGGTGGATCGTAGACTGCAGCAAACAAAAAGGGTCGTACTTTGTAGTTCAGTACTGGCAATATTGCCATTGGTTGCCCTGGCTTATTACCCAGCCAAAGGACCACTTTTTGCTATGTGGACCTTCATTTTTATCGGTTTATTCGGTTTTAATTATCCTCTGTTGATGTCGCATTCGAGAACCTTTCTTGCGCCTGAATACTATGGTCGCGGAATGGCTGTACTGACCGCAATAAGTATGTTCGGGGTGGCTATCGTTCAGGGGGGGAGTGGCTGCTTACTTGAATGGGCCGGTTCAGCACAGTTGTCCTCTGCAGAGCAGTATAGGATGCTGTTTATGTTGTTAGCCGGGGTGCTGACTTCTGCGGCGCTGATGTATTGTTTTAGCCTCAACAGGGGTAATGCTAATGAACCACGGCTTTATAAAGCTGGCTGAGGAGAACCAATTACTACCTTCTGAGGGGCTCTTCAATTATCTCTGTGTTTTATGCATTCTGCTACAGTTAATAGTAACTGGTCATAAACTCCGAATCTAATAGGTGCCTAGAATGGTTATTAGTAGCGGACCTATAAAGGGTATTAATCCTTATATAGCCTTTATATCACTTGCTTTAATAGTCGCGTTTACGACATATACGCTAATCGCTCCTGAGCATTCAGCCAATGTTATTGATCAAACCCGAACTTTTATTACGCTTTCTGCAAATGCCTGGTATGTCGGCTTGGCTGCCTTTTTCCTGGCTTTTTGTGCTTGGCTGGCGTTCAGTCGTCATGGAAAAATCCGTCTGGGTGACGATGATGAACGTCCTGAATTTGGTTATTTTGCCTGGTTTGCAATGCTCTATGCCGCAGGTCAGGGCATAGGCATTATTTTCTGGTCTATCGCTGAGCCTATGTTTCACTTCTCCAGTGGCACACCTTTTGGCGAATCCACCACCGGAACAGTTGCAGCAGCTGAAGAGGCGATGAAAGTAACTTTCTTCCACTGGGGGCTGAATGCCTGGGCAATTTATTGTGTGGTGGGTGTATCGCTGTCATTTGTATGCTACCGGCTGAAAAAGCCGTTGAGTATTCGTTATACCTTGTATCCCCTGCTGGGGGAAAAAGTTAATGGCTGGATAGGTGTGTCCGTTGATGTGGTTGCTGTTTTTGCTACATTGTTTGGGATCGCGACCTCTCTGGGTCTGGGGGTACAGCAGATCAATGCTGGACTGAATGCCATCTGGGATATTCCACAGAACCTTAAAGTTCAGTTGATATTGATTGTTTTAATCACCGCTTGTGCGCTGGTATCGGTTCTGACTGGCCTGAAGCGAGGGATTAAGTACCTTTCTATAGTCAATATGTGGCTGACCTTCATTCTGCTGGTTTTCTTCCTGCTGTTGGGGCCAACGGTTTATATTTTTAAATTACTGGCCAGTGCATCTGTTGATTATATGGTGAATCTGATTCCGATGAACGTTTACATTGAGCCACAAACACAATCATGGGGGGATGCAGATGCAACCTGGAAGAGCATGTGGCAAGGCTGGTGGAGTGTGTTCTATTGGGGCTGGTGGATGTCCTGGGCGCCTTTTGTTGGTGTTTTCATTGCCCGGGTTTCCCGGGGTCGTACAATCCGTGAGTTTATTATCGGTGTGGTTGGTGTCTCTTCCCTGTTGTCCTTTGTCTGGCTGGCAGCTTATGGTGGAACAGCCATGAATATTGATTTAGTTGGTTCTGGAGGTATTGCTGATACAGTGAAGAATAATGTGGCAGACGCCCTGTATGCGACTATTGCGGGAATGGATGCGGGTACAATTGGTTATCTGGCGGCAATTGGAGGGACCTTGTTGGTATCTACCTACTTCATCACCTCATCTGATTCAGGCACGCTGGTAGTGACTACGATTATGAGTGAAGGTAATGAGCATCCGCTGAATCGACACCGTCTTTTCTGGGGTGTTACCGAAGGGGGGCTGGCAGCAGTTTTGCTTTTAACAGGAGGTAGTACTGCTCTTAGTACACTGCAAACGGCCTCAATTACAGCGGCTCTGCCATTTTCTTTATTGATGGTGCTTATGTGTGTAGCTCTGGCGAAAGGTGTCAGGGATGAATCCGGGCTAAAGGAGGCTTAAGTACTTTAAATAGGTAGCTATGGAGAAGGTGATAGATCATGATTCGGCTACTATTCTATCACATGATATTTTTCCTTCAGGTCAGTCCTTGCTGTTAGAAAAGGGGCCTTCTTCTCTGTTATTAACCCGGCGGACAAATACATTCACGAAGCGTAGCTGATAGCTGGATTAATAGTTAATAATAATCTGTAAATAAGTATCCCAGATACAAATTCAGCGAGGAACTGTTTATTTGGTAGGGAGAAAACCGTTGCTAATATTCTGTCCGATCTTGAATGAGGTCGGATAGTTTTGGCTCTGTTTCAGGCCGCGACGCAGATAATCCAGCAACAATGCGGCTGCCGGTGATAGATTGCTCTGATTGTAGTTGAAACCGATAGTGACTTTACCAAGGTCTGGAAGGTTGTTATAACTCTGACTAGTCTGGAATATCTCCGGTATAGTATTGATTACTAAGGCGCTTATACCCAAGCCCGCTTTTATTGCAGACTGAATTCCCAATAGGCTTGATGAGCAGTACAGCACTCGCCACGGTATATTGGCTTTATTCAGCGCGTCAGTAATGTGCTTACGGTAGATACAACCCTGAGGGTAAAGTATTAAAGGAACTGGATGATTTTTATTCAGGATAAAGTCCGAGTCAGCGACCCAGGATAGAGTCTCAACGATGTAATCATTTTCAGAAAAACTATGCTCCGGGTATTCATCCATCGACATCACAAGATCATATGAGCCTTTTTTGTAACCATCTCGCAGGGTGGTACTGACATCGGATATTACATCCAGGGTAACTTCCGGGTATGCACGGGAAAACTTGGATAGTAATACCGGCAGGAAGGACGCCTCGAAGTCATTAGGTGTGCCCAGACGTACTGTACCACTGACGGATGGTGTAGCGAGGCGGGAAATAACCGCATCGTTCATTTCCAGTATCTTACGGGCAGTATTGTAAAGAATATAGCCATCTTCGGTGATCTGAAGTCCGCCGACCCGGTTGAATAACTGCACCCCCAGCATCTCTTCTAGGCGCTTTATCTGAAGGCTGATAGCCGGTTGAGAACGGCCCAGAAGTTCGCCCGCCTGAGTAAAACCTCCCAGATCATTGATCGTGGTAAAGGTGCGCAGTAGATCCATTGGTAGGTTTTTCATAATGAAACAGCCAGTTTTTATTGTTGGCTAAATGTACAACTTTTGCATTTGTAATGCAAATGCATTCATAAACTCTATTGCTTTGACTAATGTTGTCAAGGTTTCTAGCATCGTTATTTCTATGGCGTTGTACTGGATTTTTCTTTGGTTACGAAAAACAACTACGAGCATGGATACCAGATCAGGAGAAGAGGAAGAATGCTTAAACATATTGATCATATCTACGATGTTGAAACTGATTTTTCCGAGAACGTCAGACCAGCTCTGCTGAATGGTAAGCGACACTTCAGCAACTTGATGCGTGACGCTAACAGTGCTTTTCTGCCTTCTGCGGAGGTTTCTGAAAAACCGTTACGGGTTGGCTTCGTCCTGTCGGAGCACTTTTCCATGATGGCGTTTACGGCAGCAGTTGACGCTCTGGTGACAGCCAACCTTGTTAGCGCTGCATCGCTATTCAGTTTTAACACTTACGGTATTGGTTCGGCCCAAGTGACGAGCGATCTGGGCATTGAGATATCGACTCAGGGTAGCCTTGATAGTTTGAAACAGGATAGCCTACACAGCCTGGATACTCTGGATGTCCTGATAGTCTGTGGTGGCTTCCGGTGTTCGTTAAGAGAGAATAGGGGGTTAACTGAAACGCTGAAAACCGGGGCAAGAAAGGACATTATACTCGGCGGAATCTGGAATGGTGCAATCTCTTTAGCCTATGCAGGGCTGTTAGGCGATACACAGTGTGCGTTACATCCGGATAATCATGCTTTTATGAATGAGAAGTTCGATCAAGTAATAGTCTCCGAACATTCTTATGTGATAGAAGATAAACGGATTACTTGTGCCGGACATGTCAGTGCGCTTGAGATGATGCTTAAGCTGATTGAACAGCTTCAGGGTAAGAACATTGTACGAGCGATTTGCGAAATTTTAAATTGTGACAGGATTGTCGAAAGTGGCGAGTCTAATTTTATACAGAGTCCAAATGGTCCTTATTTACCGGATATATTAATAGAAGTATTGCGTTTGATGAATTCGAATATAGAAGAGCCGCTTTGTATTGAATCGTTAGCCCTTTGTGTGGGGAATTCTCGGCGTCATATTGAACGTTTGTTTAAGAAATATTTAGAAACCTCTCCTGCTCGTTATTATTTAGAGGTCCGTATTACTCATGCCCGCAGATTGGTATTGCAGAGCAATGCTTCTATAACTGAGATATCCGTAGCTAGTGGTTTTTTGACGACTAGTCATTTTAGTAATTGCTATAAAGACTATTTCGGCGTTTCGCCAAGCCAGGCACGCGAGAGGGGTAATCCCCCCTAAAAATCAGGGTAAAACCAGCTTATGTCTTTGCCGACGCGGGCTATGTCGGTATCGAGAAGCGAGATGTTGTCAAAGATAGTGAAACCGAATGGTATGTTGCAGAACGACCTGGTCGCATCAGAGCGTTGAAGAAACAAACAGCCATCAAAAAAATCAAGAGAGGCATTGAACGAACCAAAGCAAGTATCCGTGCCAAGGTCGAGCACCCGTTTCGGGTTATAAAATGCCATATACGGTCTTCCCCGCTTTTGCAAGGTAACAGAGGACCCTGAAGGGACAGGTTGGCTTTCATATATCCGGCCTGTTTGTGGAGCTTGAGCCCCTGGCCTTGATGAGAATTCGCGCATACTGTCCTTATCAGTTCGTCGGCTTTATTAGCCGCTGGCATTTCCAGGTTTTCAGTATGCCGGTCTTACCTGTTTTCATCGTATCTGTTGCCATCGCAACTGGGGTAAATTTTTACACCTCTTTCTTAAAACTCCTCTCTACAGTGCTATGCTGTTACTCGATTAGATTTCTGTGCTTTGTAGTGTTCGTTTCTTGTAATAACCACCCAGGCAATTCGGATGAGTTTATTCGCTAATGCCACTGTTGCTTTGTTAAAGCCCCGTGTCACAATCAGCCGATTAATCCAAAGACTTAATGGATCCGTTTTCTTTCCAGCTCGGCTAACAACAGCCCTAGCGCCATTGACTACTATTAACCTGGCGGATTAATAGGAGAGCAAGTTATACTGTCGGCTATGAAAAAAACTGATGCCCGTAAATTATCTTCTGAAGTCCAGCAACACAATCGCAACCAGGCTATTCGTCTCTTTCGACAGGGCCAAACGCGAAAGCAAATTGCCGAAATTGTTGGAGTTCACTATACGGTTGTTTGCCGCTGGATTGTTGCCTGGAAAAAAGGGGGCGACGATGCAATAAAGTTAGGAAAACGCGGCCGCGCAACGGCAGAGCAGCGACTGCTAACAGAGGCACAGGAAACGGCTTTGAAGAAGCTGATTTGCGACAAGAATCCGGACCAAATGAAACTGCCTTTTGCGCTCTGGAATCGCAAAGCAATACAGGCGGTGGTCAAGCAGATGTGGAATGTGCGTATTGCGATCCGCACCATTGGAGACTACTTAAAACGTTGGGGGTACACGCCCCAAAAGCCCGCCAAACGTGCCTATGAGCGTAATCCAAAGGCTGTAAAAGAGTGGTTGGATAACACCTACCCGGAGATCAAAAAACGAGCATCGGTAGAAGATGCAGAGATTTATTGGGGCGATGAAACAGGTATCCGCAACGACTGCCAGCATAGTCGTGGATACGCCCCGAAAGGGAAAACCCCTATCGTCGAAATCAACGCTAAGCGGTTTTCGACAAACATGATCTCAGCGGTCAATAACCGAGGCAGCGTCCGCTTCATGATGTATGGAGAGAACATGACCGCGAAAGTGCTGCTTCGGTTTATGAAACGGCTGATTAAGGAC
>JBFGZS010000066.1:0-21848 GCA_041586615.1 Motiliproteus sp.
TCTGCGTATCTTCACCACAGAGAAAGGCGCGGCGTACGCAGCGGGAGACGCAGTGGTAATAGGGCGTGGCGTCGAGGGATACCCCGGCTTTCCTTGGTTTAGGCATGGCATCAGTCCTTGATCTGGAACGGTGAACGCTAAGCGTGGTTGATGGTTGTTGAAAGGGCAAGATTAAGTATGGGTGTCTGCTTTATTTTGCTTTATTTGTCCTTTATTTGGGTGTCTGCTTTATTCATTGCTTTATTCATTTTTATTCTCTGCTTTATTCACTTTATTCAAAAATACGCCCACCTCACTTGCACACCTCGGGTGGCAAAGGCAAAATCGTGACGTATTGACGAATATTTATTCAGGCCAACAGCGGAACCCGCATGCTGAAACGGATCTTGGTATTGCTTTCCTTGCTGGGTGTTCTGCTTTCCCCTGCGACTAGCCAGGCCAAACAAGTCGATCCCGAATTGCGCCAATGGCTCGACGCCGCGATCAACCGCGCCGACAGTTTTGAAGACCGCTTCGATGCGGAAGTCTGGTTGCTGGATATGTCCGGGCGCATCGAACGCTTCGTACCCGATGACCAGGAGCGTCTGAAGATTCTGCGCGGGATTCACCGCGAGGCCAGTCGCGCCGGATTACCTGCCGATCTGGTGATGGCGGTTATTCATACCGAGAGTCTGTTCCAGCGCTTCGCCGTCTCGGTCGCCGGTGCCCAGGGGTTGATGCAGGTGATGCCCTTCTGGAAGAAAGAGATCGGGCGGGTAAAGGACAACTTGACCGATATCGATACCAACCTCCGCTATGGTTGTACGATTCTCAGCTACTACCTAAAACGCGCCAAAGGTAACCTCAGCGAGGCCCTAGCCCGCTATAACGGCAGCTACGGGAAAATGAAATATCCGAACAAGGTCTATCGCTCCCAAGCCCGCTACGAGGACTAACGAATCTCGAAGTCGTCAAACGCCGGAATCGCGTCCAGTTCGGTTACGACAACTTCCGCCACGGTAGCCAACGGCGGCCCCTGGCTCAGCCAGGCTTCAACCAGCCGCACCGCATTGGCATCGCCGACCAACAGCGTTTCGACCCGACCATCTGGCAGGTTGCGAACCCAGCCACAGACGCCATTCGCTTCCGCCTGTTCCTTGGTCGATTGCCGAAACCAGACTCCCTGAACACGCCCGGATACCCAGGCCTGTAATGCAATACGATTCATAACAACCTCTTTTTCGCAACAGCGTTAAACACAGCCCCCTAATCAGGACACGGACTCACAGGCCCGCGGGGCCTCGTCGGCCCCAACGCCAATCTCGGCCGGCTTATCGTATGAAAACAAGCTAACCAGATCAATATCAAGCAGTTGACTGCGCCGTTCGCTCACACTGACCAATCGGCGATTCAATTCGGGCACCCAGGCTACGTTTAGCCTCTTCTCGGCCTCCGGCAGCGTTGCATCCAGACGGTCGGCCAGTTCGTCGACGCTCAGCACCGACAGGTCCTGCCGGAGCAAGAGGCCCCCGGATTCACTGCGAATCACTATATTCAGCGCTACCAACCGCTCGATCATCGCCAACAATGCGCTGACCGGTATTTCAGGCCACTGTTCCGACAGTCTCGCTTCAGGGCTCAGTTCACCCCGGCGCTGCGCGCGCCAGAAGGACTCGAGCAGACGTAACGCCAGTAGCAGCTCGGAACCCATAAATTGCAGCCGATGCCGGTAGCTGTACTGCGCCCGCACCAGTTCCGCACCTACCAAGACGATCAGCCAGGAGATGTAGATCCAGGCCAAAAACATGGGGACGGCGGCAAATGCGCCATAAACCAGTTCGTAAGAGGGAAACTGTGACACAAACAACGCGAAGCCACGTTTTGCCGCTTCAAACAGTAACGCCACAACAATGCCTCCCACCAGTGCGTGCCTAAACGGTACCCGGCAATTGGGTACCGCAGCATAGATCAGTGTGAACGCGGCACTGCTGAGTAACAGGGGTAACAACGACAGAACACGCTCACGTCCTCCCAGTACCACCGTCGCATCGCTGAACAGGGGCAATGACGCCACGTAGGAACTGAGCACAAACCCCAGCCCCAGCAGCAGCGGCCCCAGGCTGAGCACCGCCCAATAGAGCAGAAAGCTAGCGATACCGGTCCGTGATCGCTCCACCTGCCAGATGTTATTGAAGGTGGTCTCAATGGTTTTAAGCATCATGTAAGCGGTGACGATAAGGAAGCCCACACCGACCGCCGTCAAGCTGCGTGCCTGAGAGGCAAACTGTATCAGGTAATCACGCACCGTGGCGCCGGTGCTGGGTATAAAGTTGTCGAATATCAGCCCTTCCAGCTGCTGACTAACCCCCTGAAACGACGGGATCGATGACAGCATGGCATAGGTCACCGTCATCATAGGGACCACGGCAAACAGCGTGGTATAGGTTAGCGCCGCGGCGTTCTGCTTGCCCTGATGGCGATCGAATTGGCGCAGCAGGTAGAGGAGGAATGATCCTGCCGTTCGCACCCGCTGGCCGATCCGTCTTCCGGTTAGGCTTTCACGCCACGATTTTTCAACGCTCTGTTGCTCCATGCCCACATCCATCGGTTCACTGACAATAAGACAAGCATAGCCATATCCTAACGGCTGCTGCCATTTAAAGGGAAACATAAACAAAAACAGCGCGTCATCTTATATCAGGAGCCTGTCAGGCACGATCCTCAACCAATAGGCGACTACAATGGTCGGGTTTGCTGTGGTAATCTTGCCGGCAACCGATAGCGTTGCACTTTTTCTCAGTAGCAAGCACCGATACGAACCCGTCACAGGACCTTTTTCTGATGAGCCAGATCACCCTCTTCCACAATCCGCGCTGCTCAAAGTCCCGTCAGGCATTACAACTGCTGCAGGAGCAGGGTGTTGAACCACAGATCCGACTCTACCTTGACAACCCGCCAACCCGTCACGAACTTGAAACCCTCTTGACCCAACTCGGCCTGGCACCCCGTGATCTTTTGCGCCGTTCCGAAGCGGCCTACAAAGATAACAATCTAAACGATAGCGCTCTCAGCGACGCACACTTGATCGACGCGATGCTGGCACACCCCAAGCTCATTGAACGCCCCGTCGCGATTTGTGGTGAACGCGCCATCGTTGGCCGCCCACCCGAAAATGTCCTGGAATTACTGGCATGAGTACCCAGCCTTATGTGCTGATCCTCTATTACAGCCGGGGCGGCGCCACGGCTACCATGGCCCGGCATATGGCCAGAGGGGTTGAGGAGGTCGCCGGCATCGAGGCGCGTCTGCGCACGGTACCGCCGGTTTCGGCGACGTGCGAGGCCACCGCGCCGGCTATTCCTGAAGAAGGAGCCCTGTATTGCAGTGAAGATGATCTGGTAAACTGCAGCGGTTTACTGCTGGGCTCGCCCACCCGTTTTGGTAACATGGCCGCGCCCCTGAAACAGTTTATCGACAGTACCAGCAGCTTGTGGCTGAGCGGGACACTCAGCGGCAAACCCGCCGGGGTATTCTGCTCGACGGCCAGCCTACACGGCGGACAGGAAGCAACGCTGCTATCCATGATGATTCCACTGCTGCATCATGGCATGCTGATCAGCGGCATCCCCTACCAGGAGGCCGGGCTGTTGACCACCGAAGCGGGGGGAACCCCTTATGGTGCCAGCCACGTTGCCGGCGAGAAAGGCAAGAAGCCACACACCGACACCGAACTACAGCTATGCCGCGCACAGGGCAACCGACTGGCCCGCATCGCGCTCACATTACAACAACATTGACAAAAACAGAGATCAACGCATGACTGAGGTTCTTGACTCACGGGTACGCATCACCCATTGGCTGTGCCGGGCGCTGCTGCTCGTACTGATCGGAGCAATCGCCCTGTGGACCATGATGGTGACACAGACGCTACTCGGCGGGATTGTTATTACCTTGATAAAGGTCTTCCCGCTGCTGTGCTTTATTCCCGCTGTTTTCCGCGGGCACCCGCGCACCCACGCCTGGCTCTGTTTTGTTCTGCTGGTCTATTTTTGCTTCAGTGTGATCTATATCCTCAGTCCGAATCAGCAGACCATGGCGTTACTTCAAAGCGGTCTCACCCTGATGCTGTTTACCTGCGCTATGCTGTTTGCACGTTGGAAAACCCAACAACAGCGCCTGCAACGCCAGGATGCTCAGGGACCGGTGGTTCAAGGACAGGAGGAAACAGGGCAAGCCTGAATGCCCAGGTTGCCTTGCACACCAGCGGGCACCAACGAGCAGCCATGCCGACCTGAGCGGTTGCGATCATTACCCGTCAATAACGAACAGGATGAAAACGCGACTAACCCTGCCATTTGAGCTAATCACGAGATACAGCTAACTGTAAAAAACGGCTAAGGGGTTGGTCACGCAAGATACCGGGAGCGACGGCTCCCGGGGATAAACGACTTAATCTTCTTCGACTATTTCCGTCGTGGCGGTATCGCCACAGCGCACGCACTGGCCTTCTATAAAAATACGCCCGTCCAGTTCATATTCAACGGGGGCCGTCATCCCTAAATCAGCTTCCTGGCAGGTGTTGCACCAGGTCTGACGTAAAAAATCCTGCTGTTCATCCTCAGCCCGCAGGCTAAAATTTCGTTCGATACGGCTCATAAGGGACTCATTCTGATAAAGAACATAGTGACAAAAGGTCTAATTACACCAAGCATTACTACAAAGGACATAGCTACGAGGGATATTGCTACAAAAGGCCTAGCTACAAAAGGCCTAGCTACAAAAGGCCTGGTTACAAAAGACATAACGACAAAGGACACCGCTACCAGCCCAGTGTTTCTTTAATAAATGGAATTGTAACCCGGCGTTTGGCGCTGAGTGAGGCTTGATCCAGCGTGTCCAGCAAAGCAAATAACGCGCCTGTTTGACGCGGACCGCGGTGCTGTAAATATTGCAGCACCTCATCGGTGAGTTCAATACCCCGCCCCCGAGCACGCAGACGTAGCGCGGCAACCCGTGCGTCATCATCCAGTGGATGCAGCTGCATAACCATTCCCCAGTTCAACCGGGAAGCCAAGTCGGGAAGATCGATGTCGAGCTGACGCGGAGGTCGGTCGGCGGCCAGCAGCAATCCCTTGCCCTGGTCGCGTAAGCGATTGTAAAGATGAAAGAGCGCCTCTTCCCAGATCGCATCGCCGGCAATCACGCCCAGGTTATCGATACAAACCAGATCAAGGGCATCAACGCCGTCGAACACCTCGGTGCCCTTGGCAAGTAGCTCGGTTAACGGCAGATAGCACGCCGTCTGCTGCAGTTGTTCGGCGCGCTGACAGGCCGCTTGCAACAAATGAGTGCACCCCGTGCCCGATGCCCCCCAGAGATACAGACAGCTCTCACCGGTACCGGCAGCCATGTGCTGCACCTGGGCGACCGCCATCGCATTGCCGGCAGCGTAAAAATTATCCAGCGTTGCTGTATCATGCAGACCGACATGCAGCGCCAGCTGTGTGGGTGAGGGTACGATCATTGAGCGTTAGGTTCCTCGCGGGATTTCGTGGATCGATGTTCTGCTGATCGATGTTCTGCTGATTGATGTTCTGCTGATCGATGTTCTGCTGATTGATGTTCTGCTGATCCATGTTCTGGAGATTCATGTTCCAAGGATCGATATTCCGGGGCCGATTTATTCGCCGTGCTTTCAGCGCTGGCTAGGGTGCCATACAACGGGCTGCTTTTGTAGCCCTCATGCAGATGGCGTAACAACACCATAATAATGGCGGCGACGGGCAGCGCAAGTAGTACGCCGGTAAAACCAAACAGCTGACCACCGGCCATAATGGCAAAGATAACAGCAACGGGATGCAAACCAATTTTGTCACCGACCAGCAACGGCGTCAGCAGCATACCCTCCAACGCCTGGCCGACCCCGAATACACCCAACACCAACGCCAGATGCAGCAGATCCTGGTATTGCATAAACGCGGCTATTCCCGCCGCACCAATGCCAATAATGAAGCCCATATAAGGTACGATACTGGCTGTGCCGGCCAGCACACCCAGCAGTAACGCCAGATCCAGGCCGATCATCCAGAGTCCCAGGGTATACACGACCCCGAGGCAGATCATGACCAACAACTGCCCCTTGATAAAGGCGCCCAGCACGTCATTGCACTCCATGGCCCAACGGGACACCCGCGGCTCGAGTACTCTGGGTAACATGGCTTTGATTCGGTCAAGGATCAGATCCCAGTCCCGCAACAGATAGAAGGTGACCACCGGAATCAGGGCCAAATTCGCCAGCCAGCCGGCCAACACTAAGCCGGAGCGGGTCGCTTGGGACAAGATCTGTCCCACCAGATCGCTGCCCTGCTTCCAGTTCGCCCGCAGTAGCTGTTTAGCCCGATCCACATCTAGCGTGAAAGACTCGATACCCAGCGTGCCCTGAATCCAGGGGATAACCCATTGGTCAATCTGCTCCAG
Source organism: Motiliproteus sp. (assembly GCA_041586615.1). Classification (GTDB taxonomy): domain Bacteria; phylum Pseudomonadota; class Gammaproteobacteria; order Pseudomonadales; family Balneatricaceae; genus Motiliproteus. The sequence continues at coordinate 6,457 of JBFGZS010000066.1, forward strand.
CAACCGTGGTATCCAGGCTGAGAGCGAGTCAATCTGCCGGGCCAGCATGGGTACCAGCAACAGCAACAGCAGCGCCAGCAACAAGAAAAAACATGAAAAAACGATAATGACCGACACATTGCGCGAATACCCGCGTTTTTCCAGCACATCGGCCACCGGATCCCAGAGGTACGCAAGGAGCAGGCCGACAAGAAAGGGAAACAGGATCGGTTCCAGCAGGTAAAACAGGCCAACGAGTATCAGGCTGAATACGAGAACCATCCAGCGTTGTGAATCGGTCATTGGATGGCATCCACCCAGCGATAAGTAATCTCAGGCTCGCCAGAAGCGCTGCCATAATTGAGCTGCGGTTTCAGGCGTTTATACAGCCGAAGTTTATCCTGCAGCTGTTTCAAGCTGCCATCGAGAGTCAAGGCCAACACCATTCGCTCCTGCTCAACGGTACGCACCGCTATCGTGCGCACACTGGGCAGCTCAGCGAGATAGCGCCGCAGCTGGGCATAGGCAGAAAAGCTGTTCAACGCTTCGATCGTTAACTCTATTTCGGCACGCTCACCGCCAACCGGCGCCACAAAACCGGCAAATAGCCTGTCGGCACTTATCTCGACCGCACTGGAAAGCTGGTCAGCCAGGGACTGACCGCTCCCGTCAAAATTGTGCACAGTCTCCTGCCAAAAAAGTTGCCAATTACTGCGCCACGCCTGCTTTCGGTCACGAAAGACCCGGCCGACCAGCACGGCATCGGCACGATAACGTTGCGACGCCTGTAAAATGGGTTCGCGGAAAAAACCCCAGGCTTCGCCAACAGGAAGGTTCTGCTCGTCCTCCAGATCGAGCAGCGGTCTGAAGATAGGTAATCCGCGTGCGGTCGCCCGTTCCAGCATCACCCCCAGCGCCGGATCGTCAGACTGGCCTATATACTCGCGGCGGCCTCCGCGCTCTTCAACCAACCACAGCAGCACACCGGGACGCACGACACCCAGCGGACGTAGCCCGGCACTCTGCAGCAGGTTGTCGATCAACTGCTCTTCGAAAACGACCCGCAGGCGTTGAGCGACCACTTCCTGGCCGGACGCCATCTGAATGGGCAAGGACGTGGCGGCGTAGCTGAAGCGCTGGATAAATTGTTGGGGGTTGTCGATGACTGCCTGCAACGCTGTCTGGGCCATAATATCGCGGCGACCGCTGACCTTGATAAGCACCTGCTCCAATGCCGCCAATGCCTGTCTCTTGCTGACATCCCCGCTCTGCTCGGCCACCAGCTGCTCAGCGACATACAGGTTGTCTACCCGTGCAGCCTGCGCCCTGGAAGACAGTGCGACCAGCGCAATCAGCGAAACCATCAACAAACCTAGCCCGCGTCCGTGTTTCAAAACAACTCTCCGCTACCGATTAACATAACCACGCTCTGATTCCCCCCCTTAACCGACCTCGCGTCTCGCCACCGACCCGTCAAGTTGATCGTTATCATCTCATGCGATAAATAATGCCGAAATAATAAACCATGTTGATCTGATAATCTCATTATTTTCAGCACACTGGCCGAACGGAAACCCGCACAAAACAGACAAAAAAACCATACAAAACAATTGCGTTACATTTTACCCGCGCAACAACAAAAACATTTTCCGATAGCCGTATGTCGCGTGCCATTATGCCAAAATCCGGGTCAGCTACTGGAGCTGCGGTCTGGAGGCGACAGGCCGCAGTTTAGGTCACCGACCGCTTAATCGGCCCTCGCCCTGTGTCGATAGCGGCGCTCACCAGCCCGATAACGTACTTCCAGGGCGAATTGCAGGGACTAAATTGCTTCTTGCATGGCCTGATCCGTAGCGAGCTGTTAGAATGCTTGGCCTGTATATTCCTCCCGTCCAGCAGATAAATTGAATCCGACATGACAACCCCTACCTCTATCAGTTACAAAGACGCCGGTGTCGATATCGATGCCGGTAACGCGCTCGTCGAACGTATTAAAGGCGTCGCCAAACGCACCCGTCGCCCCGAAGTGATGGCCGGTCTTGGCGGCTTCGGTGCACTTTGCGAGATCCCTGCCGGCTATAAACAGCCCGTACTGGTGTCCGGCACCGACGGCGTGGGCACCAAGCTACGCCTAGCGATGGACTTAGGACGTCATGATCAGATCGGCATCGATCTGGTCGCCATGTGCGTCAATGACCTGATCGTGGCCGGTGCTGAGCCGCTGTTCTTCCTCGACTACTACGCCACGGGCAAATTGAACGTCGATGTTGCGACAGACGTCGTCACCGGTATCGGAACAGGCTGCGAACTGGCAGGTTGCGCACTGGTTGGCGGCGAGACCGCTGAAATGCCCGGTATGTACGAAGGCGAAGACTACGACCTGGCCGGTTTCTGCGTGGGTGTCGTTGAGAAAAGTGACATCATTGATGGCTCCCAGGTCAAGATTGGCGACGTGCTGATCGGTCTGGCCTCCTCCGGCCCGCACTCCAACGGCTACTCTCTGATCCGCAAGATTATCGACGTCAAAGGCGCCAAACTCGATCAGCCTATGGGTGACACCACCCTGGCCGACGCCCTGATGCAACCCACCCGCATCTACGTCAAGCCGCTGCTTAAGCTGATCCGTGAATCACAGGTTAACGCGCTGTCGCACATTACCGGCGGTGGCCTGTTGGAAAACATTCCGCGTGTCCTGCCCGACAACGCCAAAGCCATTGTCGACGTCAGCAGCTGGCAGCGCCCGCCCGTCTTTGACTGGCTGCAGGAGCAAGGCAACGTTGAGGCCCATGAAATGTATCGGACACTCAATTGCGGTGTTGGCATGGTCTTGGTCGTGCCCACCGAGCGTCGCGACGAAGCGCTGGCGCTGCTGGCTGCCGAAGGCGAAGAGGCATTTGTGGTCGGCCAGATTACCGCGCGCGAAGACGACGAAGAGCAGGTACAGCTAGAAGGACTTGGCAACTAATGAGCGATCTGCCCCGTATTGTTGTTCTTATTTCCGGCGGCGGAACGAACCTGCAAGCGCTGATTGACAGCATCAAGGCCGAGCAGTTCGAAGCGGAGATCGTGGCGGTTATCAGTAACCGTCCCGATGTGCTGGGCCTGGAACGCGCCAGTCGTGCAGGAATCGCCACCGAAGTGCTGGATCATCGCAACTTCGGCGACCGGGACAGCTTCGACGCGGAGCTGATGCAGCGCATCGATCGTCAGCAGCCCGACCTGATCGTGCTGGCCGGTTTTATGCGCATCCTGACCACGGATTTTGTGCGGCGCTACGAAGGAAAGATGCTAAACATCCACCCTTCCCTGCTGCCTAAATATCGCGGACTGCACACCCATGAGCGTGCACTCGAAGCGGGCGATGACTACCACGGTGTTACCGTTCACTTCGTAACCGAAGAACTGGATGGCGGACCGCTGGTTATCCAGGCGATCGTCCCCATTGAACGCGGCGACACCCCTGGCGCATTAGCACGCCGTGTTCAGGCTCAGGAACATATTATCTACCCGCTGGCGGTCAAGTGGTTCTGCGAAGGCCGACTTAACCTCAAAGAGGGGCTTGTACACATGGATAGCGAGCCGCTCCCGGCAACAGGCTGTCAACTGGATACGCGCGCCTAACATGTCAAGGAGGTTTTATGCGTCACCCCGGCAACAACGCGTTTGTTCTTGGTGGGCTGTCGCTCCTTGTTGCGGTCTCGCTGCGGGCTTTTGCCCATGAGCAGGCCGCCGTTAGCACCGCCCCTGTAGCGGTCACCGTGACCGAGACTGAGACGCAACACAGCAACACAGCACCGATCATCCCGACACCGGTCACCGAGACCGAGACGCAACACAGCAACACAGCACCGATCACCCCGACGCCGGTCACCGAGACCCGCCCTGAAAACCCCGTCGTCCTGCAACCGTTCAAGGCCTATTATCAGGCCAACTTCCGTATCGGCATGACCCTGAGCGGCGAAGCGGTTCGTGAGCTGAGACCGCTGGCGCAAGGCGGCTGGGAACTACAGATTCACGCAAAAGCCTTGTTAGCCAAATTTAACGAATCGAGTCAGTTCGAAATAGTCGATGGCCGCATCCGACCTCTAAGCTATAATTATTACCGTAAGAGTTTCGGGCGCAAGAAAACCGCCCAGCTGACTTTCGACTGGGATAATGCTCAGGTTCACAACAACACTCAGAATAAACCCTGGTCGATGCCTATCGACACCCCTACCTACGATAAAATCAGCTACCAACTGCAGCTACAATTAGACCTTAAAGCCGGACGCGAAGACCTCCGCTACCAGATCGCCGATGGCGGCCACCTCAAGACGTACCATTTCGTTCGCCAGGCCGAAGAAACGGTGAAAACGCCAGCGGGAAGCTTTAAAGCGGTAAAAGTCCTGTTGGAAAAAGAAAGCAGCGATCGTACGACACTGATCTGGTTCGCCCCCGAGCTGGACTACCTGATCGTAAAACTGTCCCAGAAAGACAACGACGAGCGCCATGTTGAAATGCTGCTGAAAAAAGTCAATTAATACGTACGTGACCAGGCGTCGTTTCGACAACGGCCATTGACGGCCTACCCATCCGCGCCAACTGATGGATCGGTTCAACCGGAGCACAAGGTACAATGCGAAAAACCAAAATCATCTGCACGATCGGTCCCGCCACAGAAGATCTGCACATCATGGAGCAGTTGGTCGACGCCGGTATGAATGTGGTCCGTTTGAATATGTCCCATGGTGACCACGAATCCCATGCCCGGGTTATCCGCACCGTCCGCACACTCAACAAACGGGTCCGGTATCCCATCCCGGTACTGCTGGACACCCAGGGACCGGAAATTCGTACCGGCGACCTGGTCAACGAGCTGAATCTGCAGCAAGGCGCAATCATCTCGGTCAACGTCCGCGGCAGTGAAAACGTCGAAGAGACCTCGATTCATGTTAACTATGCAGAGCTGGTCGATAACGTCCAGGTTGGCGACAAGATTACGGTGGATAACGGCCTCATCAACCTCGAAGTCCTGGAAAAGCTGCACCGTACCCTGCAATGCCGTGTGATCGACGGTGGTGTGCTGAAAAGCAAGCGCCACGTTAATCTGCCAGGCATCCGTGTCAACTTACCGGCCATCACCGAAAAGGATCGCCGGGATATTCTGTTCGGTATGGAACAGGAGGTTGATTTTATCGCCCTGTCGTTCGTCCGCGAAGCCGAGGATGTGCATCAGCTACGCCAACTGCTGGGAAGTAAGGCGAACAAGATCAAAATTATCGCCAAGATCGAAGACCAGGAAGGCGTACGTAACCTGGACGCGATTCTCGCCGCCGCCGATGGCATCATGGTGGCCCGCGGCGACCTGGGTGTCGAAATCAACATCGAAGAGCTGCCCAACGTGCAGCGGCGTATCGTGCGACTCTGTAACGAACAGGGCAAGCGGGTTATCGTCGCTACCCATCTCTTAGAGTCCATGATCGAAAACCCGATTCCGACCCGCGCCGAAGTCACCGATGTCGCCAACGCGATCTACGAAGGCGTCGACGCGGTCATGCTGTCGGGTGAAACTACCGTGGGTAAATACCCGGTGAAATGTGTCGAAATTCTCAGCCGCATCGCCAAGACCTCCGAAGTCGATCCGGGGCTGAACTTCGCCAAAAATCTGGCGCTCGACTGTGAAAAGCAACACCTGGCCGCCGCCTCGGTGCAGCTGGCTGAATCACTTGGCGTCAGCGGTATCGTCGTCATTACCCGCCGCGGGCTCATGGCCAACTATGTAACGAATTGCCATCCGCATCGCACCCCTATTTACGCCTTCACCAACGATCCGCGAACGCGTCGGCAGCTGCAGCTCAACCGGAGCGTCTACCCCTTGCGGACCGATTTCAGCACTGATCCGGAAAAGACCCTGGCCATCGCCTTTGCTCACCTGAAAGAAAAGGCCGGACTGAAACCTGGCGATCAGGTCGTGGTCGTTTCGGATATACTGGCCGGCACGGGTGTCGATGCGATCCAGGTACGCAGCATTCCCTGAACCACAGACCGATATCCACGGCCTTGACTCCCTGCCCTCACCCTGAAATAGCGGGGGCGATATTCCGCATTAGGCCGCGCTGAGACAGGCCGCACGCGCCCAGACACGACACCATGACACCATGACTCAACTCAATTTTCCCTATCAGATTAAACGCACCAGCCGTAAAGGCAGCGTCGCTATCCAGATACGCGATGGCCAGGTTCGCCTGCTCGCACCGCATCGGGTGCCACTGCGCGACCTGGAAGCCTTCCTGCGCAGCCGCGCACCCTGGATACACGCGCAGCTGCAACGCCCGGAAGCGAACAGTCGCCCCAACCATCAACTGGATGCGGGCGACTCACTGCTGCTTCTAGGCCAGCAGCACCGCATTCGTCACAGCACGGCAGAGCAGCCAGGGATCGTTCACCGCAAGGGAGAACTGTTGCTTGAGTTACCCGCAGCGTACCAAGCGGGCGAAAAGGCCAGCCAGTATCGCCTGCATTTAATGCTGGACTGGTATCAACGCCAGGCCGAATCGTACCTGCCTGAGCGCCTGCACAACTGGGAAGCGCGCCTGCCCTACCAAAGCAGCGCGCTGAAGATCCGCTATTACAAAAGCCGCTGGGGCAGCTGTGACCACAAACGGCGCATAACCCTGAACACCCGCCTGATGCTCGCCCCGCCGGCGGTAATCGATTACGTGATCATTCATGAGCTCTGTCATATTCGCGAGATGAATCATTCGCCGGCATTCTGGCAGGAAGTGGCTCGCTACTGCCCTCAGTACAAGCAACGACGCGGCTGGCTACGCAGCAACCGCAGTGATCTCTGGCTGGGCCCGTGACGGACAACCCGCAACGCCCCTGCCGTTACATACCAATCGAAAACATGCTGTCCAGGTCGTGGCGCGAGAAGGCGTTGAAGGCGAGCATGCTGTGAGTGCCGGTGATGCCGTCGATCTGCGACATCTCATCGGTGACAAAGGAGGCTAACTTGTCGTTGTCGGTGACCCGCACAATGGCGACCAGATCGTAGTTGCCACTGACCGAATAGACTTCGGATACGGGTTCAAGACCGGCCAGGGTTTCAGCGACGCGGTTGATTTTTGTGCGACTCGTGTTGATTAAAATAATCGTGGTGACCATCGGTTAACCTCTGCTTAGTGATTACAACCGCGTTGGTTATAACGGTTGCAATCAGGATATGTTCTATCATATGGGTTGCAGGTATCAAAGCGCGTATAACGATAACACCCGAACCGCCTATTTGAATACCACAGCTGTCGATGATATAAGGGCAAAGAAGCTAGATCTAGCCTTTGCCGACCTAATCCCATGGGCCGAGTAAGTGTAATAGCGCATCATGAACCCGACGATGGCGCACGCCACCACCGAGGTCCCATCACGCCTTGCTAGTTTCACCGCAAATATGCGTTAGTTTCCTCCCAAACATGAGTCCGCCCTGAGCGGTAACCCGGCGTCCAAGCATCGAGGTTTCTCAACTCACCGAGGAAGGGTATAGTGCCCCGTCCTCAGCTGTTATGCCGATACCGCCATGCAACCCCAAGCCGACCCCTTTATCGTACCGCCCTGTCATGACGACATCGAAATCCTCTACCAGGACGAATACCTGCTGCTGATTAATAAACCCAGCCTGTTGCTCAGCCTCTCCGGTAAACACCCGCTGAACAAAGACTCGGTGCACTACCGGTTGGTTCAGGACGTTCCCGACGCCACGCTGGTCCACCGCCTTGATTTTGGTACCTCGGGATTGCTGGTCGTAGCCTTAAACAAATCGGTCAACGCGAATCTGATGCGTCAGTTCCAACAGCGCACCGTGAAGAAAACCTACAGCGCATTATTGCAAGGTCACTTACGCGAGGACGCCGGCTGCATCGCGCTCCCGATCAGCAAAGATAAGACCAACTTCCCGCTGATGAAGATCTGTCATCAGAGCGGAAAGTCCGCCGTCAGTCATTATTGGGTCGAAGAACGCCTCGAAAACCTGGACGCCACACGCGTACGCTTCCAACCGGTGACAGGTCGTACCCATCAGTTACGTATTCACAGCCGCGAGCTGGGCCATCCCATACTCGGTTGCGATTTGTACGCCAACGACCCGGCGTTTTTTATGGCCGATCGTTTAATGCTGCACGCCACCCACCTCGAATTCGACCACCCGATCAGTGGCGAGCGGATCGATGCATACTGTCCCTGTCCGTTTTAGGCATAGCATTGCTTAGCCTGTGCTGGCAAACAAGCCACTTCTCGCTCTACACCAGCCAGCTACCCCCAAAGGCGCGCGTCACCAACGGCTGGGCGATTTCCCTTGCGACGGCGTATTTCGTGCCATCCAGTGACGCCTTCTTCTTGCAGAAGGCCGGGTTTGCCAGCTGCGCTGGGCAAACAAAAAAAACGGGGCTGAATAGCCCCGTTTCGATTGGTATTACAGCCTGATTATTTCAGGGTATGCACCGTATCAACACCAAATTGGCTGCCAATATCATGGCAAACCGAACAGGATTCTTTATCCGTTGCCGCCGCCTCTGTGGCGCCAGCAAACACCGCCCCGTTAAGGATCATGTGAGCGATGATCGCCTTGTCTTTCGAGGCCATATCATCACCAGTTTTATACCCTTGCTTACTTGGATCGATCAGACCCAAGCTAGCATTAATATGACAACTGCCACAAACAACGGCTGTCGGGCTGATGTAAACATCGCCCAGTTCACCATTAGCAATAGAGGGCCTGCCGTTTTGCTGCAAGGGCAGGTCATACTGCGCCGCTATACCGTTGCGCGTATCTGCGGGCTTGTGACAGGCATTACAGTTATCGATGTTATTGGGGAAATAGTCCGATGCCTCCTCCCCCGTATCAGGATCTAGCGCATCTTTATCCAGCAAGGAATGGAGACGATGAACATGACGTTTCAGATCACCTAGACTTCTATAACCCGTCCGGGTTGCGTTATGACAGGTCTTACACTGTCCCAACTCACTCGCGCCATGGTGGAACTGATTATCGCTATGGCAGCTACGACAGGAGTCGATATCGGCACCAATCTTGTCATAACCGACTCCGTCCGCCGCCGCCGTGCCATCACCATTAAAGAAGGCGAAAGTCGGGGGAACAGGAACCTGATCGACCGTTGGATTGCCACTGCCGTCAGGCAGACAGTTGATAAGCGAAACACCATCGACGCACAAGAACAAGTCAACCGTGGTGACGGTAATGACGTCAGCGGCTGCAATACCGGTTAACACCCCTGTTTTGGCGCAGGTAAACAAGCCGGCACCGTCCGCCGCACAGTCATTTAAGGCGACCTCCTGGTGATTGACCTGATAGCCCTGGCCATTGTCCCAGTTAATCGCCAGCATACCATTATCAGGACCGTATTTGTATTTACCGATAACCCCACCCTGTCCGGTACTGTTATCGAGCGAGGCAACCGCCACGCCATCCAGTGTCAGCCTGATATCAACCTCAATATCGCCAACCGCGGGTGTATCGACACGAACCGCTTCGGGTACTACGGTGAGCTTTTTTGCCAGCTCGGCATTTTTGGTTACGATATCCACGTGTTTGGCGCTGATGGATAAAGCGGGAACGCTATCCGTATGGCACTCGGTACATCGTGCATTATCAGCCAAAGCGCCGCCGCCATGGCCCGCGCCCGTCGCGAAGTCCACATCGTCATGACAAGAACCACAGGCTTCGATAGTGGGCACCATGCGCCAGTTAGTGGCCTCAGGGGTGCTGATATTGTCTTCGTCATGGCAGACCGTGCAGTTGCGGATATCCTGCGGGAACACCACCGATGACCAATCATGTTCGCTATTTCTGTAGCCCCAGATCTTATAGGGATCACCGCCTTTCACTGAAGGTAAGAGGGAGCCACGGTGAATCTTATGTACCATCACCTTGAAGTCGACGGTATTGCCACTGTTGGCATCGGTAGAACCAGGATTGTGACAGGTCACACAGAGTCCCGTCTCGACCCGACTGCCGCCGTGCAGCGCCAGTTCACCGTGACAGCTGTTACACGCGGTCTTTGACACCACATTGCGTGTCTCTATCCCGGTGGTGGCATTATCTGAAGGCCGCCAATCATAGACCCCATTGGTAGCAGGCATCCCGCCACTCAACTGGAAGGCGACCCGGTGGGTACGGCTGGCATCGTAGGTCAACGCCGGAGCAGCGGCCGTCTTGAGGTTGGCCGCTAAGGTATAGCTGTAGCTACCATCACCCTTGTCGGTGAAGCCATCGGTATCCGCTGCCGAGGTGCCTGACGCCGTTTCTGAAGTAGCTTGAAATTGATCAACGCTTCCCGGGCCATTCGCTGAGCTCGTGGGCGCCTTTTCTACTCGATTAATATAGCTCTGCCACTTGCTCGGCTCGCCATCGCCATCCGCACCCGCAGGAATCAGTTGGGCAACGGTAAAGCGGATCTGATTTGCAGCCAAGCCGACGAAACCATTACCCCGTTCATCTTCGATGCTGAAGTTCACCGCCAGCGTGCCATCGTCCGCGACCGTCGCGCTGTCGATAGTCGCCACCACGGTTTCGGGAATTTCCGAGGCTACAATAAAGTTCGGTCCTGCCGGGCCTCGTGCACCCGCCGCACCATCGTTGCCGTCACTGCACCCACTGAGCCCGACTGTAGCCGCGAGAACAGCGCTACCCAGCCACCGCTGCCAGGGATATATCCTTATGGTATCCATAATTGTCCTTCCTTTATTCTGCTTAGTAATGTGTGAGCTGGATGCTTACCAGCCACGATAGAAGTAAGAAACGCCGATAAAATGATTGGTTTCACGAGCCAGCTGGGTCACGCTTGTGCCGGCGTAATCGCTATGATTATTCCAGCTCCAGTCATTGTTCTTGATCTGCTCATAGCGATAATCGACGCGCAGCCCCTGTTGTTCATCCAGGGCGTACTCACCGAATAACGTCAGCGTTGTCAGCTTATATTCAATGGTTGGCAGGGATGAGTGGGGGGAAAACTGTGAATCGGCGGGAGCGACCCGTGATGCCATATCGAACGCACTCTTATCATTACTGTACTGCAGCTTGGCGCCCAGCTTGATCTCATCGGCCGGTTGGCCTGTCACCCCAACGCCTAGGGCGTGGCCCTTATCGTTCGTTTTCCCAGCCCAACTTTGCATGGAGTCACTGTAGTTGGTGAGGTAATTGGATAGATCAAGATCGGACCAAGCGTGACTGCTGCTCTCCAGTTGGCGCTGATTGGCCGAGACCCAACCCGACAGCGACCACTCATCCGACAGCTGGTAAGCTGCATCCACCGAGGCCATCATGAAAGAGCCATCACGAGGCCCCAGGGGCAAGCCGCTGTAGCGGTCTTGACTGGCTTTGGTCACCAGCTGCAGTGACAGCTCCTCGGTCGCATACCAGTCCAGCGACAAGCGCAGCTGATCTCGCTTGCGGTCGGCAAACTGCATCGAATTCACATAGTCAAAGGCCACGGGCGAGGTCTGTAATGTACCGGCTAAGACGCCACTGCCGGGCAGCCAGGCAGAGCCGTCGCGTTGGCTATGGCTTAGCCGGATCGAACCCTTAAGCGAATCCGACAGGTTCTTACGCGCCCCAACGCGCAATGTCGTTTCATCGGTTTTTTTCCGACGGGACATATTGGCATCATCCGTGCCTCCACGTTTCAGGGTTTCATACTCGATACCCGCCAACAGCGAGAACCCGGGGCTGACCCTATAGGTCGCATCCAGGGTGCCATCGGTATTGGTGCGCGAGCTTAGCTGATTAAACTGACCAGCGGTCGAGAGGTACCTGACCTTCGGCGTTTTGTCGTCCCGGTCGTCATAGCGCAGCTTTGCTTTAAGCATCAACGCTGGCGTCACACGTGAGTTCAACCCGAGCGTGAAGCGGGTGGTATCAATTTTTCCGCCCAGATCGGAACGGAAGTTGAAGGGGTTAACTTGATAGAAGGTCTCATCCTGACGATCCTGCTGATAAGCGAATTTAAAGGTGGCCCGGGTCAGGGGTGATAACTGGTAGCCACCATTCAGATACAGGATCTGCGACCGATTATCCGGTGGCGTAGCCGTTTGCCGTGGCGCTGCGTCCGCGACCAGCGATGAGAAATCCAGACTCACCACGTCGGTCGGATTATCGAACAGCGACAGTCGATAGCCGCCCTGCAGCTGTAAAGCCTCGGCGCTGTAGTTGAGTTTGGCTTCAACTTCCTGGGTCCGATAATCGATGGGTTCGACCATAAAAAGAGCACGGTCGAAAGCGCCACCAAAGGCGTACGAAGTCCCCTGCCCCCAGTTACGTTCACCCTCTTTGTTCTCATGCCGATAACTAAGACTGAAATCAACTTCTTTACTAAAATGCTTAGCCATCCCCATTTTTACGTTCTGGCGCTCCTGGGCAAGCTGCGCCGCAGAACTGGCTCCGCCGGTCGCTTGCAGACTACTGCCGATACCACTCAGATCCGTTTGATACAGATAAGGATTAACGCTATCGAGCTGATCGAACTCGATAAAATAGTTCCAGTTACCCTGGCGGTTACGTTCGTAACGCACATGTCGGTTACTCAGGCCAATATTACGACCGTTTACCAGGGTCCAGGTGCCCGTTTCATCGTCGCGTTGATTGAGATCAAAATCGAGCAGCAGGCTAGCGCCTTGATCGCTACGGCCGCTATAACGTCCGAGCATGGTCAAATCATCATGGCTATAACCAAGCCCCGCTGACAGACGACTGACGGGGGTGCTGAGTAACCTTACCTCCGCCATTCCATCATCTTCTTCGGCTTCCTGAGCCTGCACCCCCGTCGTAGCCAGGCTCAATAACGAAACTGACAGAGGTAATATTCCATATTTAACGAATGTCATCGTCGTTCTCCCTGTTAGTTGCGCAGCGACCGAGAGCCGACATTTCCGGCGGGGCTGTTAGAACCGTGGATATTGGTGTGGCAGTTGGCACAGGCGCGTCCGGTAGCGAACCGGGAGTTTTCCTCGGGCGGCAGACCGCGATGAGCATCACCTTCATGGCAGTTCTGGCACAGCATCGGCATCCGGGTTGTTAGCATGGCATCGATATTAGAGCCGTGTGAATTGTGGCAATAGGAGCAGTCCTCATTGACCGGCTCGTGATTCCAGATAAAGGGCCCGCGTTTCTCGGCATGGCACTGATAGCAGGTATCCACCACGGTATCGCGAACCAGTTCTTTAATTCCGGCAGAGCCATGGGCGTTATGACAATCAGAACAGACCACCTTGCCCTCTTCGAGCGGATGGCGGCTGAACTTCTGCGCATCCATACGTTGCTGTTTATGACAGGCAAAGCAGACCTCGGACTGAGCCAGGCGATCGCGTACCCGGTCATGCTCGGTATGGATCTGGTGACAGGCGGTGCAGGCCACATCGTTGCTGTTATGGGCCCCCATCTGCCAGTGGATCCGCTCACCACCTTGGTGGCAATTCAAGCAGGATTGATTACGCTCGCTGACCGGCGTGTTCGACTGAGCACCAAAACTGACATCAAGCGCAGGGCGGGTATCGGAGGTTTCAGAGCCGTCCAGGTGCGCCTGGCTTTCGCCGTGACAACTGGTGCAGGCGGGCGTGCGCTGATCGGCCTGGGTGCCGTGCTTGGTCTTGCCGATCGACAACACCGGGTAATATTCGTATTCATCGTGACAACGGGTGCATAGGGCATCACCGTTTAACACCAGATCCCCGCGTTCATCTTCTGCTGCCAAAGTGATCTGCGGTAAAGACAACAACCCCAATAACAGCACGAACAGCCCAACCTTCGTTGCAGACTGCAATCGCGTCCCTGTCCCCATGAGGATTCTCCATCATTTTTTTAGGTAACACCGGGCAGAAAAACTGCCCGATTATTCTGTTCCGTCTGCCCGGCTACTGCGGCTTAAGATCTTCGGGTGCCAGCTCACCATCCGGCTCATAATGGGCAATGGCAAAGTGGCAATCGATGCAGGTCTTACCCTCAGCCACACCTTTAGCGTGCCGATCTACAGCTTCAGGAGTTTGTTTTTCAGGATCCATCTTGTCAGCATTGTGACAGTTGCGGCACTCACGGGAATCGGTATTTTTCATCCGCGTCCAGACGTTAAGTGCCATCTCGTAGCGATGTTCCTCATATTTTTCTGGGGTATCGATCTTGCCGGTGATCTTGCCATAGAGCTCCATGGTAGCCTTGGTTTTACGCCAGACCTTGGCCAAAAACTCTTGGGGAACATGGCAATCGGGGCAGGTCGCCCGAACACCCGTGCGGTTGGTATCATGGATAGTGTCCTGATACTCAGCGTAAGCGTTGTTCTTCATCTCATGACAGGAAATACAGAAAGATTCAGTATTGGTCCAAGCCATACCAACGTTTGCACCCACCACCAATGCTGCACCAATTATCATCGCTATTAGCAGAGGGATAGCACCGTATTTTTTAATAATCTGCCGCATAAATTCTCTCCTTGAAACGACCTGCTATAAATTACTTGGAAAGAATCCAATTAATGACCGCATCAAGATCACCATCATCTTTGGGTTCAAACATTTTATGTTTCTCTTTTTTGCCGTCTACTTCGATTTCAGGGGCGCTGGTCAGATGACCACGCAGCATCTCTCTACCATTCACTTCGCTGCGATACTTCTTAGCCGTTTCTTTGATGGAAGGCCCATCTTTTTTTCGAGAGATAGCATGACACTTCAGACAACCCTGCTTCTGTAGCTCTTTTTGAACATTCAGTGCATGGGCCGTAATAGGTGACAGACTCAGCGTTACAAACAACGGTGCGATGAGATAAGGGGGCAGGCGCATGGAAGGTCTCTCCTAAGGTCAAAATAACATGTCTAACAACAGCTTAAATAAAGACATACTTATAAGCCACCGTTATAGCCCTACAAAGCGCAAGGGTCAAGTAGGGCTGTCCACGGTTTTAGAGGTATTCCCGTAACGCGCTTGTGCCGTGCTTGGTGAGATATCTCCATAATGTTGATGGGGCCTAGTCTGGCCGCAGGAGACAGCGACGCATTGAACAATCGAATGAAGAAAACGGTAAACTGAAGTAGAAACGAAGTAGACACCCATAAGAAACAATGAACGCAGAACTAAAACAACTAAGCAGACACCCATACTTAATCTTGCCCTTTCAACAACCATCAACCACGCTTAGCGTTCACCGTTCCACATCAAGGACTGATGCCATGCCTAAACCAAGGAAAGCCGGGGTATCCCTCGACGCCACGCCCTATTACCACTGCGTCTCCCGCTGCGTACGCCGCGCCTTTCTCTGTGGTGAAGATACGCAGACGGGGACCAGTTTCGAACATCGGCGAGGCTGGATTCGTGATCGCATCATCATCCTGGCCAAACAGTTTGCTATCGATGTCTGCGCCTATGCCGTCATGCACAACCA
>JBFGZS010000067.1:0-21037 GCA_041586615.1 Motiliproteus sp.
CGGAGAAGAGTTTGTGCCAACGGCGGATCACCTCGGCGGGCTCCCAGCGCTCAGCTCTGTCACGGTCGATATGGAAGACGATGTGGTAATGGTTATGCATCACGGCATAGGCACAGATATCGACCGCGAACTGCTGCGCCAGGGTGATCATACGATCACGGATCCAGCCTCGTCGATGCTCGAAACTGGTACCGGAATGCTTGTCCACGCCGCAGAGAAAGGCACGGCGTACACAGCGTGAGACGCAGTGGTAATAAGGTGTTTCTTCTAGGGAGACCAGCGTGTTCCTTGGCTTAGGCATGGCATCAGTCCTTGATGTAAACGGCGTATTTAGCGTGGTCGATAGTGGTGGAATTAGCAAGGATTGTGATGGGTGTCCTTTTAACCTTTTTTTTTAACCTTCTTTAACCCCCCCATAAAAAAACCGCAGCCTCTCGACTGCGGTTTATCGTTTAACGCGGTGCTTGCGTTTAGAAGGCGCGTTTGTAGGTCAGGCCGACATAGTGCAGTTCATGGTTCGGGCTTTCTAGGCCCGCGGCCAGATACGTGGTCGATGACGTACCGAGCGGTCCGATATTATCGGTGGCCCAGTTCGCCGAGTCATAGTTCTCATACAGATACTGTGCCTTAACACTGGAATGCGCATCCAGATGATATTCACCCATCACTTCGAAGGTGTGGATCTCAGTTTCAAGATCTGGCAGTGGTGTCGGTGTGGTGCCACTGGACACACTGTGGTGTATCTCCGCGACCGACTGGGTGTAGCGATAACCAACCGTCATATCTAGGCGGTTTGGAATCACACTGAACTTAACATCAGTACCGATCAGGTGCGACTGATCTTCGGTATCCAGGAACCAGTCGACTCCTTTACGCGCCGACGCCTGACGGTAGCCCAGATCCTGCAGTCCGTAATACAGATGCATACTGTAGCTTTGACTTGGCGCATAGCTCAGGTCGAGGCTGTAAGCATCCTGATCACTGCTCTGCAAGCCATATACCGCCTTGTTGTAATCATCGGCGGTCATACGGGCACTGGCACCGACCTGCACCTGACTGGTTATCGCATAGCTCAGGTTCACACCCAGTTGATCGCGTTCGCGGTCGGCCAGGTTATACTTCTGCGAGCCCGCGGCATTCTGGTTAGGTGAATCCGGTCCACCAACATGAATGATATTTTTCGATGCATTCGGGTCGTAGACGGCCTGACCATCGCGATTGCTGCGGGCAATATCGATCGAAGACATTAATCCGGCCACGGTCGGCAACTTCAATTTGGCCTTCAGTGTATGCTCTTCGGTCTCTTCCTGATCGACGCTGCTGCGCTCGATCTGCTCAAACTCATAACCCAGTTTCAGCTTGGCCATCATGGGCAGGCGTATGGCGCTGTCTAAGTTGAAGCGATGCTTCTCGCTGTCCATCTCGAGCGTCTGCGCCACACCACGTTGGAATGGCAGGTCCAGAATAGTCCAGGCATAAGCGACATCCTGCAGCTCGACATCCTTCTCTTCGTAGCGGTATTTACCGCTCAAGGAGACGCCACGGGAGAGCTGACTGCTTAAACCAAGCTGCATGATCAGGGTATCACGGGTGATATCCACCGAGGTCGGCGCAAAGGATCCGTCAGGGGTGGCCGGATCGCCATCATCGATCGTGCTATTGACTACACCCTTAGACAGGGTCAACAACTCTTCATCCTGGGTACCGCGACTATATGAGGTATAAACGGTGCCTCGGGTCCGGTTAGTAAAACGGTAGTTACCGTTCAGGCTCAACTGGTGAAACGCATTATCCGGCGGCAACTGCATCGCATTGTCGCTGCCATTGCCCGCGCTCTCCAGGTTCAAGACCGATTTCTCGTTTTCGAACTGCGACAGATAGTACTTGATCTGATACTGGGATTTAGACGTCGCATGCTCAACACCCAGCGTTACCTGACTGGTGCGGTAGTCGATGGGCTCAGGAATAATCTGCGGTGATCCCGCATAGAAACCGTAGTCCTTGCTACCACGCTTCAGCTCGCGACTGACGTCGGCGCTAGCCGTCCAGCCTTTCGAAAATGCCTTCTGATAAGCCACAGCCCAACTGTCGCGTCGCACACCCAGCGAATTGGATTTCAGGAAATCCGCCGCATCGACGTCGCCTACCCGATACGTCGGTGTCGGTAACTTGAGGTCTGTCGGATCGGTCAAATCATAGGGGGTTACGAAGCTGTGTGAATATTGCTTCTCGGTCTGGTCCACACTCAGCTTGATGCGGTAGTCGCCCTGACGGCCGTATTCCAGTTCGGCTTCACGGGACTCGGTGCCGAGATTCTTGGCAGAGAATTTCAGGTAACGCGCATGGTCGTCACCGTCGTAGGCTTCGCGCTGCAGTAGATCGATGTTGCCGATCACCACCGGACCGCTCTCATCCAGGCTGTTGTACTCGCCGAATTTGACCGCATCATCGCTCAGATACCCAAAACCAAACTCGTAGTTGCTGGTATAGGTGACTTCGCGGAAGGTCGCGATCGGTACTTCGATCTCGTAGCCATCGTCGTCCATCAGCGGCTCCGCCGCCATCGCCATGGGCGCGGCCATACATGCTGATACACCGGATACCAATAATACCTTACCCAGCAGCGCCCGATCAGTTTTCAGTTGCGCACGGATGGCGGCAACAAGTGTTAACTGTTTCATCGTGTTCTCCTTACACCGCTCGGATGGTTGGAACCATGCACCTGACTGTGGCAGTTAGTACAGGCCTTCGAAGTCAGCTGCCTAGCAATATCGGTGTCTGTCACTGTGATCGCAACATCATCGCCGTCATAAATAGAGGACTGGTGATGGTTGGCGGTATGACACTGCTGACAGATAAACGGCCGTGCGACTTTCAGCAGACGCTCGTTAGTTGAACCATGGGCGAAGTGACAGTTGGTGCAATCTTCCGCTACCGGCTGATGCTCCCAGAGGAACGGGCCGCGCTTCTCGGCATGACAGCGGTAGCAGGTATCGTTGATGGTGGCATCCAATACCGAGGCCGGGCCGACGGAACCGTGCGGATTATGGCAATCGGAGCAGGTGACTTTGCCTTCGCGCATCGGGTGATGGCTGGGCTTGTTGGCTTCGATCTGCTCGGTCTTGTGACAGGCAAAGCAGACATCAGCTTCGCTGTATTTGTCCAGCGAAGGATCGCGCTGCAGGTGCGAGCTGTGGCAATCGGAGCAGGCGACGTCATCGGTGTCGTGTGCACTGCCGGCCCAGTTGATCACGATGCCTTTTTCGTGACAGCTAAGGCAGGCCGTATTACGTGATTCGATGGACGATTTGGCCATCTTCGGTCCCCAGTTCACTTCGGGGGGAACGCGCAGGTGTTCTTTTTCTTCCGCCAGTTTCTTGGCGTGCTCGGAGCTGGCGCCGTGGCAGCCTTCACAACCCTTGTCGCTCACAGGCGCATTAGGATCACCGGCCATAAAGTGGGGGGTATGCAGAACAGAAACAACCGGATTATTCGATTCGCTGCTGTGGCACTTCAAGCAACCGTCGGTACCCCGCTCGGTTAACTGCTGAACAACGGCGCTGCCGTGCTCATCGGCCATTACCGGGGAGATCCATAGCCCTAAAGCCAGAATCAAGCCGCCGATCCAAGTACTGGATGACATGGTTCTTCTCCTTTTCATTGCCTTACACCATGACGGTAACCCGAATGGTTCCGTCACTTATATTTAGTTATTAATGGTGTCTGTGCGCTGAAACGTCGTCCCTGACTCCGAGTAGCGGCTGAACTTTTGTTCGTTGTTCTTTTGATACTGACCCAGCGTCACTGCCGGTTTCCATCACATGTCCCACAATATTGGGAACGGTACGTTTATATACAATCAATTAACAGTGTTTTTAGTCCGTCTATTGATTCACCGCAATAAATTCGGCATCGCCACCGCCCAGCTGTAAACTGTACTGCAGCGAGGTCAGGTGGTAACGCCCTTCGGTGTTTTGATCGTGCAGGGCGATACCCAACATATAGGTCTTACCGGCGACCAGCGCTTTATAGGGGCCGGCGACGGTGAGCGGACGGCTGAATTCCACCACCCAGTTCCCCCCCGCTTCGCGGGCATTGACGGCGATTGCCGGCGTCGGATTCTCGGTACGCTCTTTAAGGATATAGCCGTCGACGGCCTCGGCGGGTTGGCCGGGGTTCAAGCCTGCCTGCCAATATTCGAGATACGTCCCGGCGCTCATCAGGCCTTGCAGGTCGCCATCGCTGACGTAGTTATTGCCACCACCGGACTTCTTGTTGATCTTCTTGCGCGATTCGGCCAGGTACTTCTGTTCCCCGTCACCGCTGGCTTCGGGCATTTTTTTGCTGTCCTGGTGGCATACCGCCCAGCAACCACCGGCGGTAAACTCTTCCACCGAGCCATCATCCAGCATCAGGGTCACTTTGGTATCGAAATCACCATCTTGCTTACTCGCTGCCGCGGCCGGTGCCTGCGGCCATTCGAGGCGCACATGCAGGGCGCTGCCGTCGTTCACGGTCTGCACGTTCATGGTCACCAGGCCACGACGGCCGCCCAGCGGGGCGCTCTCGGTACCGCCGCCTTTGACGATCTTGGGGCCGTACTCCTTCTGGTCACCTTCGTGACAGCCTTTGCAGTCTTTCTTGCGCTTTTTATAGCGCGCCGCGCCGTCGTGGTCACGCTTGGACAGGATCCACTCCATGCCGGTCTGGCCCGGATAGAACAGCTCAATGGGCTTGGCCGGTACCGCAGACCAGTCCACGGCAACCGCAGGAACCGACAGAACAAGACCGGTGCAAAACACGGCACCAGTCAGCAATTGGGTAGGGTACTTCATCAGTTGCACAGTCATTCTCCTATCCGGCTCTGGTGTTGAGCCGATAATACTTTGTCGGTCTAGCCACGTTGTCGATCCAGCCAGCAAAGGTTATTGCTGGATCGGTTATTTGTGCGCGGGTCGCCGCCGGCATCGCACAGCCATGCCGGGCAGGGTCACGATGGCCGTTATTCGAGCCTGAAGCTCTTGATCAATGTTGCCAGTTCTTCGGCACGCTGCACCAGTTGCTGGCTGCGTTTGAGGGCGTCGTTGGCCCGCGCCGACGTCGCATCGGAGATCACGCTGATCTCCACCACATTACGGTTAATCTCTTCCGAAACGGCATTCTGTTCATCAGAGGCACTGGCGACCTGATCGTTCATGGCCTTGATCTGTTCAACATGGCGAACAATATCCTGCAAGGCTTCGACCGCGTTTTGGGCTTGGGCGATACCATCGCACGCGGTCTTCTTGGCCGGTTCGACGATGGCGATGGCTTGCTTGGATTCTTTTTGCAGACCTTCGATCACCGTCTGAACTTCGCGGGTAGAGTTATGAGTCTTATTGGCCAGGCTGCGCACTTCATCGGCCACCACGGCAAAGCCACGACCCATTTCACCGGCCCGGGCCGCTTCAATGGCCGCATTCAGCGCCAGCAAGTTGGTCTGCTCGGCCACGCCGTTGATCACATCCAGCACCGAGCCGACTTTTTCACTCTGCGTGCCCACCCGCAGGATCACCTGCGCAATGCGCTCGATCTCCTGGGACAGACCATTGATAGAGACAATCGCACCCTCCATCACCTTCACGCTGTCACGGGCCAGGCGCCCGGTTTCATCCGAGGCGACCCTTGTGGTGTTGGCGCTGTTCATCACCTCGTTGGACGTTGCCTGCATCTGGTTCATGGCGGTCGCCACGAGAGTGGTGCCCTCATGCTGCTGCATAACCGCCTGCAGGGTCTCATCCGACACCCGGGCGATCTGTTCGGAATCGCGATTCACGTCGGCCACCCCGGCGCGCACACCGAGCAAGCTGCGCTGGAATTTGTCGAGCATGCTGTTGTAGGCCGCGGCCACACGCCCGACTTCATCGGCGCTACGCACGTCCACACGGCGACTCAAATCGGAGGTCGATTCGATATCGGCAATGGTTTCACCCAGGCACCGCAACGGTCGTGTCATAACACGGTTCAGCACGAACAGGGTTATCAGGACACCGACCGCAAACATCACCGTCAGCAGCACACCGGAATTGAGAATATTCGAGAAAATTTTCTGGTCGAAGTCATCGAGGCTATAACTAACCCGAATCGCACCGAGGATCTGCCCCTCTTCGGTCACCTCTTCGTGGCACCCCAGGCACTCGGTACCGCGATACACCTCGAGGGCCGGTATTGGGAAGATGAGGGTCAGGCGGCGCCCTTGCTCGGTGTCTTCGAGCAGCGTGAACTCTTCGCCTTCGAGTGCCTTGCGCTCATAGTCATCACGGGGGTACTGGTCTTCAAAACCTTCGCCCCATTCGCTATCGAGCAGCTCGCTACGCAGGATACGCGCCTCGATAATGCCGGGCTGCTCCATCATCTTATTCTGCAGCAGGTCGCGATCTTCCATCTCGTCGTTAACCATCATGATATTCAGGTTATCGAGATAGAAATAGGCCGTCATGGACGTTTGCTGGAGCATCATATCAAACGCCAGCTGACGCTCGTTCTTATACGTAACCGCCACAGAACCGGACACCACGACCACCGCCACAATGAGCAATGAGACGATGATTTTAGCCTGAATGGAAAGACTCTTCATGTTGACTCCAAAACAACAACAAGCACCGAGCCGGCCCTGATTGCGTTACGTGATTTATACCGACGCGGCATCCTGCTGCGCCATTTTTTTTGTTTTACGCTTTTTACCCCACCAGTGGGTCAAGGCACCCGCGATATGCAGGCTCATCAGTCCATACGCGGCCCAGGTGAGATAAATATGACTTTCCTTGCCGTAATAGCCCAGATCTTCGCTGAGCAGCCATTCACCGGGCTGGAGTACAAACAGCTTCAATAACGGTATGTCATTGCCATCGGCCAATGTAAACAAGAAACCGCTGATCGGCATGGTGATCATAAGGGTATACAAGAAATAATGATTGATGCGCGCCGCAATGGCCTGCCAGCGAAAAGCAAACGCTGTGCGCGTCTCGGGGAAAATCACCGCCCAGCCGATGCGGAATATCAGTAGGTAAAGGAACATCAAGCCGAAAGACATATGCCAGTAATAGAGCTCGCGTCGTTCTGTGCTATTACTCACGATCTCTCGGGCAATATCGGTGCTCAACAGCAGCGTCATGAAAAAAATCGCCGAGACCCAATGCAATATCCGTCCGATGCGGTACGCCAAGTCAGCGGTACGGGCAACTTTTATCACGTAACAACCTCTGAGGTATTAAATAAAAAACAGCCGGACAATCACCGAGTAGGCACCGGGTTTACCGGGCAAAGCATGCGACGAAGCGATCGGCAAGGCAAGGCACAATTGCCCACTAATAGATTCAGATCAATGACTATCGGTCAAATGGTGCCGGTACAAGGGTCGCGACGTCACTTTCACCGCGCCTGCGATGTCGGTGCAAACAAACCGGCCCCAACCCGCGGTCTGGCTGGCTGATATTCGAGAGCGGAGGTCTGGCGTGGTAGGGCCCTGCGATCAAATGCCCGCGTCAATCACAGGGAGTCATGTTCTCGCTATTACCCTCACGTGGCTTTATGCCACGGCGGTTCATCCATGAGCCACCTAGTCAGGCGATATTTTTTGCGCGGTATTAGGTTGCCGCCTTAATAAACAGCTACAGCTCGTTTTCATCGATAACAATACTGCCATCGCTGTCCCAATCGACCTGGGTGATCCCCGGGCATTCGGCTTCGAGGCGGTCCAGCTCACTCTTCTGGTGATTGATTTGCACCTCCTGCCGGCGTACTTGATCCGCCAGGCGACGATTTTCCAGCAGGGTTTGGCGATGACTAAGCGCCTTCTCGATAGTCACGGCCAGATCCGCATCGCTCCAGGGTTTGGTGATGAAACGGTAGATCTGCGCTTCGTTGATGGCATCCAGAACGCCACTCATATCCGCCTGCCCACTCAGAATAATCCGGAAGCTATCGGGCTGAATTGCCATAAATTCCTTCAGGAATTCGACCCCGTTCATGGTAGGCATGCGGTAATCGGATATCACCAGATCCACGGTTTCAGTCGCGGACACGTTCAAGGCTTCATTCGGATCGAGAAAGGTCATCACGCGCCAGCCATAGGGACGTAGCGAACGCTTCAAGGCGTTGAGCACCCCTTGTTCGTCGTCAACGATCATTACCTGTATCATTTGGCCCCCTCGTAGATATGGAACTCAAACGGACGATCTTCCGCTTTTTCCAATTGCGCCAGCTTGCGCAGATGCAGTTCCGTTATCACCCGCCCTTTGGTCAGCAACAGCATATCGGTTTGATTAAACAGATCGCGAGACAGCTTCATACCCGCCCTCAACTCGCCTAAACTCAGGCTTTTTTCACGGACGTCGGGCTTATCGTACTGCTGACGACCGACAACAATGGCCAGTAATTTAACCAGCTTCGGGTCGTACTTCTTGCCGCTTTCGGCCTCAATCCGTTCCATGGCCGCTTTGGCCGTCAAGGTATTGGTGAGCAACTTGCCGCTTTGGTAGCCATAAAAATCTTTGGCCACGGCGATAATCCGCGCACCGAGCGGGATGGACTCCCCTCT
Source organism: Motiliproteus sp. (assembly GCA_041586615.1). Lineage (GTDB taxonomy): Bacteria > Pseudomonadota > Gammaproteobacteria > Pseudomonadales > Balneatricaceae > Motiliproteus. The sequence continues at coordinate 8,579 of JBFGZS010000067.1, forward strand.
GCTTTTGTCGGGGAAGCCGCTACCGTCAAAACACTCCTCATGGGCACGAATCAAATTCGCGGTTCCCTGAAGTTCATCGACCGCCATCAGGACCGTCTGGCCATTGATGGGGTGACGCTGATACTGCTCGCGCCCCTGACGGTTTAATGTGAATGCCGGTCGATCCAATAGGTAGTCAGGCAAGCTGAGCTTGCCTAATTCGTGCAACAAGCTGGCAAAATAGACTTCGCGCACCGATTCACTGTCCATCTTCATCGCCATCGCCATCTTGCGTGATAAATCGGCAATTTTCTGGCCATAACGACACGAGAGACTTTCGCGCATGCTGATCAGGCTGGCAAAGACCCGAATGGTGTTCTGGTAACTGTCGGACAGCTGTTTGTAGGCCATATCCAACATGTCTGCGGTCTGCTGGACTTCTTCGGTACGCGCCTTGACCTTCTTTTCCAGATTGTCGTTCAGGTCTTTGAGTTCACTATTCTGCCGCTCGGTCAGCGCCAGCAGCTGCTTTTTTTCCCGCTGCAGACGCTTGGTTTGCAGCGCCTGACGCACGGTGAGGGTGATCTCATTATCGACCCAGGGCTTACTCAGGTAGCTATAGATCTTACCTTTGTTGATGGCGTCCACGGTGGACCCCAGGTCGGCAAATCCGGTAAGCAGAATACGCAACGCATCGGGGTGGTGCTTGCTGGCTTCGGCTAGAAACTGGGCACCGTCCATCTCGGGCATGCGCATATCCGAGATAATCAGATCCACCGGGTGCTCGGCGAGTATTTTCAGCCCCTCGGCACCGCTTTCGGCCACATGAATGGTATAACCCAGCGGCCGAAACAGGCGACGCAGGGATGCAAGAATATTGCGCTCATCATCGACAAAGAGCAGGCTATCCGGAACTTCATCAAGCCCCTGATCCTGCGGCCCTTCGCCGGGCGCGGTATGTGAAGTTGGTGCTTTTTCGGTCACGCGCGGTGATCTCCTGTTTGAATACCCGGTTTCTAGTGCAGAAAGCGGGCAATTATTTCGTGGCTCATCTCTTCGATCTCCGGCAAGAGCGCGTCAATATCCGGCCAATCCAACCGAAGGCGCTGCAGGCATTCAGGATCCAGTGGATCGATGCTCAATTCGTCATCCGGGCTGATCCACAACCCCTGTACGAGAATATTGGCGAGGTGAACAATGTCGACTAACGGTTTCGGTTCGACAGCGCTGGGTTGATGGTGCTTCTCCGCCACATCTGCCAGCATTTCTGGCAGGCGCCAGAAGCGAATCGCCACGGCCCCGACCCGACCATGTGACACCCCCATGACCTGTTGCTCGGCAGCATGTAAGGTCAAGGCCTTCTCGTCACGTACGCTAAAGACCTGACGGTATACATCGGGTGAGCACTCATCGAGAATAAATTTACCGATATCGTGCAGCATCCCGGCAATAAATGCATCTTCTTCATTGATATCGCAGCGCCGTGCCAAGATCTTGGAGGCCACGGCAACGCCGATGCAGTGGCGCCAAAGGTTGTTGCGATCGAGTCCTGACACCAGCGGACGGCTGAAGCGCTTCACCACGGAAAAGGCGATCACCACCTGGCGGACGGTATGCACCCCCAGCAGTATCACCGCATGATCAACGCGGGTAATTTTTTGCGAGAAGCCATAGAACGGCGAATTAGCCAATCGCAACAGCGACGATGTCAAAATCGGGTCACATTCCAGCAGTTCGGCAACGGCGTTAATATCGACCGGAACGTCGTTAAGACGTTTCAGGATCGCCTGCACCGCATCGCTGAAAGGCACGGCTTTGTGCAAACAGGTCTTAAGTTTCTGCTCCAGGTTTTTATCCACGGCTGCCCCCCGATGTTGTCTCAGCGCGGCCGTGATAAGCGGTCAGAACCTGCCTTAAGTGTTGCATCGTTGCGTCCGTGCCGTGCCGGCTAAATTGCTTGTCCAGCCGTTGTTCAATGTCTTGACGCCGTGCGGCCTGCTCTTCAGGACTGCAGCGGGGTTGCAAGGCTAACGACTCGATACCCCGGTGCTGTAGCTGAGCAATCAGGCGCTCGGTCAATACGGCCCCTGCGGCAACCAGAACACTGCCACTCTTATCGACAACCTCCTGTGCCACAACCTGGCCGGCAACCGCATTCTGTAGTAACACCTGCTCCGTATTAATCACCGATACTCCCTATAATCACGCTTCGCGATCCAACAAATTCAGGGTCATGATATAGCCCTCATGAGGACCGTCACTGCGATTGCATTGACAGCGGCACTGATAATGCCGCCCCTGCAATTCGATCTCGCCTTTTGCCACCCCTTCGCCCTGTGCCGCCTGCCGATAAATGTTGGCCATGCCGGCGCCGCAGGCACTTTCCAGGTCAGAGCCCAAGAGTAACGGTACCGCAGAAAAGTGCTCCCTTGCACGGCGGTTGGCAAACACGATTTCATCCTGGCCAATTCCAATGACCGTAAAAGGCAGCTCTTCCAGAATATCTTGCGAAATCTGTAACGCCCGCAGGTTAAACGCCAGTTGCTGGGTTTTCTCGACGACACGCGCTTCCAGCTCCTGATTGGCCTGTTGCAGCGCGGCAGTCAGACGTTGGTTCTCGTCGCTCAGCTCGTGAATAGTAAAGGCTTCGCGCACATTCTGACACAGTAATTCGTCATCCCAGGGTTTGGTCAGAAATTTAAACACCGCGCCCACATTAATTGATTCGGTGACCGACTCCAGGTCGGTATAACCGCTGAGAATGATCCGCACCGTATCCGGGTGTCGGCTCTTGACCCGATGCAGGAATTCACTACCGGTCATCTCGGGCATGCGCTGATCCGATACAATAACGCCAACCTTATGCGCCTCCAGCACGTTCAGTCCTTCGGCCCCGCTCGGGGCAGTCAAGATCTGGTACCCCTCGCGCCGAAATAACCGCCGCAACGAGCGCAGAATATTCTCTTCGTCGTCGACCAGTAGCAGCGTTCTTTGTCTAGGATCGATTTCCTGTTGGGCATCCATATATGGCGACTCACCTGTTCTTTATGTTCACGGCGCGGGCATCAGCGCGATTGCAGTCCGAATACGCGTAAGACGTCATCCAAACGGCTATCACCAGCCGATACCCGGCCATTATCGCATCAAAATGCCGGGCGGTAATAAGTCGCAGCAAGGCTATTTGGCCAAGACCGTCATGGTGTCCATGTCGACGTTGCTGATCAATCGATCCACCATGGCACTCACCGCCTGCATCTGCACCCCTTCGCGCAGGTAGAAGTCATCGCCCGAATAGCCCCAGAAATCCCAGCAACCCCGGGGGTTCATGGGCGAGACACGGGTCTTCTGCCGATCGCGCAGCTGGGGATAGAGAATCATCAGCCGATTATGCTCGGCAACCCGGTTGTAGCCCGCCTCTTCGTAGAAATACAGCGATCGATCGGCATATTCCGCCGCCGCTTGCCGGCAGCCATGAAAAACCACATGAACCCGGCAACCCTGCTTACGACAGTCATTCGGCACATACAAATAGCCGGTATCGGCCATACTCGAGCGCTCAAAACGTGTGGCATCGACAAAAGGTCGTTGATCAAACGCCACGATCTGCCCATCCGGTGCGTCGCTGTTGGCCGCCAGGTCGCCGTACAGATGGCTTAACAACGCCCGCGCCTGATCGTATTCACAATTATTAATAAAAGGCTCACCCTGGGTTGTGCAGCTATTGTCTGTCGGATCGTTGGTAATAAAGGCATGCGCCGCCCGCTCATGCTTGGCATATAACAGGTTGTCGGTTTTTACCCCGGCGGCGCGATAAAAGGCCGGTAGCTGGTCGACGACGCTGCGTTTGACCGTGGTATCGGCGGCGCTACTAAAGACATAAATCCGGTCGTTACTCAGATTGTCGACCGCATCGATCAGGCCATCCTCGGCAAACGCACGGGCCTTCTCGAACAGGCCAGGGCCATCGGGCACCCGTCCCTCACAACCCCACCCGTAAAAATAACGCAAGCCCATGGCACAGGGGTCCATGCACAGGGTCTGGGCATTCAACACATTGGGCATCAACGCGCTACTCGCCGCGCAATAATACGGCCCGCCCGCCACGATAGCGGCTCCTTCGACACGGCTCGAATAGGCGACGTGAAACTGTGCCGCCATATACCCGCCCGATGATATGCCTGACACCGATAAACCGGACGCCAAGGCCCCCATTGCCGCCAACGGCGCTGGTGTGACGGCGGCCGTATCGGCGCGAGCCAGGCCCGCGACCAGCCACAGCGCGACGGATAAGGATAAGGATAAGGATAAGAAATGTGGCATAGGAAGCATCCTTGCACAAAACGCGGTAAGACGCAGTCATACAGCGTGACCTGCCCTGCCGCTAATCTAAGTTTTGACTGACAGTTTGACGGACGGTCAGTCAGGCGCGTTGAACATTATAGCGCCTGAACTGAGCTGCACTAGGCGATCCCCTTATTATTGCCCGGACGTTATTGGTGCACGGGGACGGTTTAAGACGATATAGAAGGGACCGCCACGACGGCTGACCCGCAGCAGCACGTCATTGCGCCCACTCTGCACAGTTGCGCCCAGATCGTCCAGCGACGTCACGGGGTGTCGATTGGCATTCACAATCCGGTCTCCCGGGCTCAGCCCGGCCAGCGCCGCGGCGCTGTCGCCGCGTACCGACAGGACCCGCACTCCCTCTACCGCGGGATCGCCGTCGAGCATAACGCCGACGAATAAAGGATCAAAGGTACTGGCATCCACTTCAACGACGCGGGGCTGGTCCAGCAGCACGTCGATATCCAGCCGCTGCGTAGCGCGAAAAATACGGATACGCAACGAATCGCTTAGCGTCAGTACCCCCAAGCGGGATTTAAGCTCCGCGACATTGCGTATAGGCGCGTTACCGATAGACTGGATGATATCGCCGGTTTGAATTCCCGCTTTCTCAGCGGCTGATGCCGCTTTGACCTGATTGACCAGCACACCGGTCTCGTCGGCAGGAAGCTGAAACGCCCGGGCGAGATCCGGTGTCACATCCTGCACCGCCACGCCGAGACTGCCGCGTTGCGCCTGGCCGTCACGGGCAAGGTGCTGGCTGATGGTCTTGGCCATATTACTGGGAATCGCAAAGCCGATACCGGAGTTGCCGCCCCGCGGGGCAATGATCGCGGTATTAATGCCCACCAGTTCCCCCTTAAGGTTAATCAGTGCGCCTCCCGAATTACCGGGATTGATCGAGGCATCGGTCTGGATAAAGTTTTCATAGTTCTCTATGCCTAAGCCGGTGCGCCCCAAGGCGCTAACGATACCACTGGTGACGGTTTGCCCCAGGCCGAAGGGATTACCGATCGCGACCACAAAATCGCCAACCCTTACGCGATCGGAATCGGCCAGGTTAAGCGCTTGCAGGTTATCCGCCTTGATCAGCAAGAGCGCCAGATCAGCACCGGGATCACTGCCCACCAGCGTCGCCTCGAACTGGCGCCCGTCCACCAATGACACCTGGATTTTATCGGCCTTATCGATCACATGGTGATTACTGAGGATCAGCCCCTGTCGGGCATCGACGATCACCCCCGACCCGGCTGCATTCGAACGCGGCTTGCGCCCGGATGGCGTCGCCTGAGCATGAATATTGACGATAGTCACCACCGCAGGAGACACCCGCTCAATCAGCGGCGCCAGGCTCGGCACCACCTGACCCGTCCCATCGCTGGCCGGTAAAGCCGCACTGGCCAAGCCCGTACCGACTATCAAAGCCACGCAAAGCAGTATGTCTCGCAAGTTGTTCATTGACGACGCCCGATGATGGTTATGAAAAGTGATCCTACGCGTCCCCGGCACGGACCTCAATCGGTATTGCGAGTGCCCATCTCTCCATTTATCTATAGCTCCCTGTTCCCTCAAGGTTCGCAGAACACGGCAGTTCTGTTTCTGAGCGGCCATACGCATTCCGCCTGATCAACGGAAGCGCTCGGCGAAGCCGAGCAAGGCTTTACCTACAGATTTACACAGGGTGCAAAAACACCATGAATAAAAAAGGCCCATAGAATCGGGCCTTTAACTCACTCACTTATTTATTTACACAGTTTTGCTATAAACGTGATTACTTAGTATGACTCTGTATTACTCGGTGTAGATCTTTATGATCTCTCCTACACAACCGCCTATCAAAGCAACGTCATTATTCCACGGTCACCGATTTTGCCAAGTTGCGCGGCTGATCCACATCGGTGCCTTTCAGCACCGCCACGTGGTAGGACAGCAATTGCAGCGGCAAGGTATAGACGATGGGTTCCAGCAGGCTATGCGTGTGAGGGATTTCGATCACCTCCAGGCCTTCGGAGACCTCAACGCCGGCATGACGGTCGCAGAACACAAACAACTCGCCGCCGCGCGCCTGTACTTCCTGCATATTGGCTTTGAGTTTTTCCAGCAGGCTGTTATTCGGCGCGACCACGACCACGGGCATATCGTTATCAACCAGCGCCAACGGACCATGCTTAAGCTCGCCGGCCGGGTAGGCTTCGGCGTGAATATAGGAGATCTCCTTCAGCTTTAGTGCGCCTTCCATGGCCACGGGATAGAGTGAGCCACGCCCGAGGAACAAGCTGTGGTGTTTGTCAGCAAAGCGGGCCGACAGCATCTCAATAGCACCATCCAGGGTAAGAACCTGCTCCAGCAGAGCGGGCAGCGCATGCAATTGCGTCACAACCTCCTGCTCGACCTGGGGATCCAGCCCGGTGCGGCGAGCCAGTACCAGACTGGTCAGCAATAACGCCACCAGTTGACTGGTGAACGCTTTGGTTGACGCGACACCGATCTCTGGGCCCGCGTTGGTCATGAGGGCCAGATCGGATTCACGAACCAGCGAACTGCCCGGGACGTTACAGATGGTCAGGCACGCCAGAAAACCGGATGTCTTGGCTTCACGCAGGGCCGCCAGGGTATCGGCGGTCTCGCCGGACTGCGACAGGGTCAAAAACAAGCTGTTGGGCATCACCACGTTTCTACGATAACGGTATTCACTCGCCACTTCGACACGGCACGGAATACCCGCCAGCTCTTCGATCCAGTACTTGGCGATCATCCCGGCATGATAACTGGTACCGCAGGCGATAATCTGGACCGATTGAACCTGATCAAAGATGGCGGAAGCCCCCACACCAAAGGCCTGCTCAAGCACACCATGGGCACTGACCCGCCCTTCGAGCACCGAGCGAACCACATTAGGCTGCTCATAGATCTCTTTAAGCATGTAATGCCGATAGCTGCCTTTGTCCGCAGCATCCACACCGTGCTCAAAGCGGATCACCTCGTGAGTAACCGGATTTCCAGCCTTATCCTGTACACGAATAGACTGTCGATCGATAACCGCCAGGTCACCCTCATCCAGATAGATAAACTGGTCGGTCACCGGCATCATCGCCAACGGATCCGATGCGATAAAGTTTTCACCAATGCCGACACCGATCACCAGGGGGCTGCCCATACGGGCGGCAATAAGCTGATCGGGTTGCTGCTGATCCATGATGGCCAGCGCATACGCGCCCTGTAAACGTTCGATCGTGGCCTTGACCGCATCAATCAGCGCGAGGTTCTGTGCTAAATAACGGTGGATCAAATGGGCGATGACTTCGGTATCGGTGTCGGATGCAAACCCATAGCCTTGGGTGATTAACTCGGCTTTGAGCGCTTCAAAGTTTTCAATAATGCCGTTATGGACGACGGCGACCCGATCGCTGGACAGGTGCGGGTGCGCGTTACGCTCTTCGGGTTTACCGTGCGTGGCCCAGCGTGTGTGTGCTATACCGACATGACCCGCCAGGCTCTGGCCGTTGAGTGCCTTCTCGAGCTCCGCCACCTTACCGGTCCGGCGCAGACAGCCGATCTGTTGCTGGCCATTCAAGACCGCCATACCGGCAGAGTCATAGCCACGGTATTCGAGTCGCTTAAGCCCTTCCAATAGAATGCGGGATACTTCGCGTTCGGCGATCGCGCCAACAATGCCACACATAATGAATTCTCTCTTACGTAAAATAGGGTAACGCGGTCAACGCCATTCGTTAGCGACGACCGGTCAGCTCTGTTGTTTGGTCGGGCGCTGCCAGCTGGACAGGGTCACTTGCTTAGCGCGGGCGACGGCCAGAGCCTCCGCCGGGACGGGCTTGGTGACCGTAGAGCCAGCGCCCACCGTCGCGCCGGTACCGATCGTCACCGGTGCGACCAGCGAGCTGTTGGAGCCGATAAAGGCGTTATCACCAATTTCCGTTTTAAATTTGTTCACACCATCGTAATTACAGGTAATTGTGCCGGCCCCCACATTGACGCCTTTACCCAGCACGGTATCGCCCATGTAGGTCAGGTGATTGATCTTCGAACCTTCACCCACATGGGTTTTCTTGGTTTCGACAAAATTACCAATCTTGGCCCCGCGCGCCAGTACCGTACCGGGACGCAGCCGTGCAAAGGGACCAATATCACAGGCATCGGCAACAACACAGGTATCGAGCATAGAATGAGGCTTAACAACGACGCCTTCGGCTAAAACGCTGTCTTTAATGATGCTGTTGGCGCCGATAATGCAGTTATCACCGATGCGTACCTTGCCTTCGAAAATGACATTGATATCAACCTGCACATCATGACCAAGGACGATATCACCGCGGAACTCGATACGCGCCGGGTCGGCTAAGGTCACGCCTTCGGTCATCCAGTGCCGGGCGTGTTGTAGCTGATACCAGCGCTCCAGCTCGGCGAGCTGCAAACGGTTATTAACGCCCTGCACCTCCTGTTCGGAGCCCGGCTGCTGTGGAATCACGGCAACGCCCTGTGCTGCAGCCATCGCAATCACATCGGTCAGATAGTACTCGCCCTGGGCGTTGTCCGCCGACAGACGGGGTAACCACTGTTTCAGGTAGCGCGCCGGAAGGGCCATGATGCCGGTATTGATCTCACCGATAGCCCGCTGTTGTTCGCTGGCATCTTTATGTTCGACGATGGCGACAACCTGATCCGCACGATCCCGCACAATACGCCCGTAGCCCGTGGGATCCGCCAGTTCGACGGTCAGTAAGCCCAGATTACCTTGGGCTGCGACCGTCACCAACGCTTGTAAGGTAGCTTCTTGCAGCAGCGGCACATCACCGTACACAATTAGTACGGTGCTGTCCTCGGCAACAACGGGCATCGCCTGGTCGACCGCATGACCGGTCCCCAGTTGTTCACGCTGTTCGACGATATTGAGCTGATCACGGCAATCGGCATAACGCGTATCAATAAAGCGGTACAGCTGTTCAGCGCCGTGTCCGACCACCAGATGGGTCTTGGCGGGTGCGAGTTGCGCACAGGTGTCGATCACATGACCGACCATGGGTTTACCGCCAATGGCGTGTAACACCTTAGGCCGTTTCGATTTCATCCGTGTTCCCTGACCCGCAGCCAGGATTATTATTTCCAATGTCATGTGAGACTTCCATTCTAGAGGGTTACTGCTCAATACTGATCCGAACAGCCCTGTGCGAGTCGTCAGCCATCATTACAGAGTGATCGTGCTGAACATCAGTACAAAAAAAAGGCAGCCGAAGCTGCCCTATTATAAATAGTCCGGAAATGAAATCCGTCTTATTTTCCGAGTTTTTTACGAATCGACCGCAGTGTGCGTAGCTGGGCAGATGCCTCAGCCAACTGGGTAGCCGCTCGCGAATATTCAAACTCTGCAGTCTGATTATTCAGCGCCTGCTCGGCCACTTTCTTCGCTTCTTCAGCGGCCGCTTCGTCCACATCATGGGCGCGCAGTGCCGTGTCCGCCATGATAGTAACCATATGAGGCTGAACCTCCAAGTAACCACCCGAGACGTAGAAGACTTCTTCTTCACCACCCTGCTTCTTCAGCTCAATCGGACCGGGCTTAATCTCTGTTAGCAGCGGCGCGTGACCCGGTGTAATACCTACGTCACCCAGACTGCCGGTCAGAGAAACAAACTCGATCAGACCGGAGAACACTTCGTTCTCGGCGCTGACGATATTGCAATGAACTGTCATAGCCATGTTTAGTGCCTCTTTAGGGTCAGCGGATGAGGGCCAGGGCCCCCATCACAAGTGAAAAGAGCGAGCAATTACATGCCTTTCGCTTTTTCCACAACCTCTTCGATGCCACCAACCATGTAGAACGCCTGCTCAGGCAGAGCGTCATATTCACCAGCCAGGATACCCTTAAAGCTGGAAATGGTTTCCTTCAGAGAAACATACTTACCCGGAGAACCGGTAAAGATTTCTGCGACGAAGAAAGGCTGTGACAGGAAGCGCTGGATCTTACGCGCACGGGATACAGTCTGCTTGTCTTCTTCTGACAGCTCGTCCATACCCAGGATCGCGATGATATCCTTCAGTTCCTTATAACGCTGCAGGGTGCCCTGAACGTTACGCGCAACATCATAGTGCTCTTGACCGATAACCAGTGGATCCAGCTGACGCGAGGTGGAATCCAACGGGTCAACCGCCGGGTAGATACCCAAAGAAGCGATATCACGCGACAGTACCACGGTCGCATCAAGGTGCGCATAGGTGGTTGCAGGACTTGGATCGGTCAAGTCATCCGCCGGTACATAGACCGCCTGGATAGACGTGATAGAGCCCGTCTTGGTCGACGTGATTCGCTCCTGCAGAACACCCATCTCCTCAGCCAGCGTCGGCTGATAACCTACTGCCGAAGGCATACGCCCCAGCAGTGCGGATACTTCGGTTCCCGCCAGGGTGTAACGGTAGATGTTGTCAACAAACAACAGTACGTCACGCCCTTCGTCACGGAACTGCTCGGCCATGGTCAGGCCGGTCAGTGCGACGCGCAGACGGTTTCCAGGAGGCTCGTTCATCTGACCGTAAACCAGAGATACTTTGTCCAATACGTTGGACTCTTTCATCTCATGGTAGAAGTCGTTACCTTCACGCGTCCGCTCACCCACACCGGCAAAGACGGAATAACCGCTGTGCTCGATGGCGATGTTACGGATCAGCTCCATCATGTTGACGGTCTTACCTACACCGGCACCACCAAACAGACCGACTTTACCACCCTTGGCGAACGGGCAGACCAGGTCGATAACCTTGATGCCTGTTTCCAGTAGTTCGTTGGAAGAAGCCTGCTCTTCATAAGAAGGCGCCTTACGGTGGATCGGCATACGGGTTTGCTCACCAATAGGACCCGCTTCGTCGATGGGGTTACCCAGGACGTCCATGATCCGACCCAGCGTTTCAATACCAACCGGTACGGAAATAGGGGCATTGGTGTTTGTTACATCCAGACCACGTTTCAGACCTTCGGTCTGACCCATGGCGATAGTACGTACGATTCCGTCGCCCAGCTGCTGCTGGACTTCGAGTGTCACGTCGTTTGAGCTTACGTTCAGCGCGTCATATACCTTAGGTACTGCATCGCGCGGAAACTCAACGTCGATAACGGCACCGATGATTTGTACAATACGTCCGCTACTCATGTTTGAGTCCTCTTAAACCTTATTCACCTGTGGCGCTATTAACCTGAAAAGTTAAACAGCCGCCGCTCCACTCACGATTTCAGAAATTTCCTGGGTGATCGCGGCCTGACGCGCCTTGTTGTAAACCCGCTGCAGATCATCGATCAGTTCGCCGGCATTATCCGTAGCGCTCTTCATCGCAACCATTCGTGCAGCCTGTTCACAGGCGTTGTTTTCTACCACGGCCTGATACACCAGTGACTCGATGTAACGAGCCAACAGACCATCTAAGAGCTCTTTTGCATCGGGCTCGTAGATGTAATCCCAGTGATGGCCGAGGTTAACGTCATCGTCTTCTGCTTTGAGGGGCAGGAGCTGTTGAACGATCGGTTCTTGGCTCATGGTGTTAACAAAGTTGTTATAAACGATGTTCAGCTGATCGATCTTGCCTTCACCGTAGGCGTCAAGCATAACCTTGACGCTACCGATCAGGTCGCTGATCTCGGGCGCATCGCCCAGACCAGAGGTAGCAGCGACGACGTTACCGCCGTAACTTCTAAAGAAGCTACCTGCCTTGGCTCCGACCGCACAGATGTCGATGCCGACGCCCTGTTCGTTAAAGCCGGACATAGACTTAACCATGGTTTTGAACGCATTGATGTTCAAACCACCGCATAATCCACGATCAGTTGATACAACGATATAGCCAACCCGTTTTACGTCCCGCTCCTGCAGATACAGGTGCTTGTATTCAGGGTTCGATTTTGCCAGATGAGCGATAACACCACGCATACGGTCCGCGTAAGGGCGGGTCGCCTGCATGCGGTCCTGAGCCTTACGCATTTTCGACGCAGCAACCATTTCCATGGCGCTGGTGATCTTACGGGTGCTCTGGATACTCGCAATCTGGGTTTTAATCTCTTTTCCGACTGCCATATCTCTTTGCCTTTAAGTTCGTTTCGCTTTACCCAAAGTGGTAATCAGGGGCCAGAGCCCC
>JBFGZS010000068.1:0-19211 GCA_041586615.1 Motiliproteus sp.
AACTTCCGATAAAATGCGGGTCAGGTTGGAGCTATCGCTCAGATCGCCATAATGCAGTTTGAAGTTGGCATTAGAGACATGCGGATCCTGGTAGATATGATCGACACGCTCGGTGTTAAAAGAGGAGGCACGGCGTTTGATGCCATGGACTTGATAACCCTTTTCCAACAGGAATTCTGCCAGATAGGAACCGTCCTGACCGGTAACACCCGTTATCAGCGCAACCTTAGGAGCCCCATTGTTTTCCACGATCTTTGTCAAAATCTGTTCCCTTTTGCAGCCCTGAAGACATCATCAGATAGATCAGCATGAACACCGCAAAAGCGACCATGCAAAACGGTTAATAATAACCTAACTCCCGGGAAAATAAATCCTCCGCCGCACGACGGTATCTAATTCCAACGCTACATCGACCGACTATTGCGGGAGCCCCCCAGGCGCGCGCCCTTCCTGTCAATCAAAAGTCATCTCGTTGGCGGTAAAAACGCGCAAAGCGCGGCAAGCCCGTGCGGGTTAATCCTGAGTATTGGAACGTCACCCTGCTGCCAACCGGCGGCGGGTTGTTGCGCTGAGCATTGGTGAAGCCGCTACCGAGCTTAAACTCCCGGCCATCGGCATGACGGACCCGCAAAGACCCCAGCATCCCGTCAAATTTACCTTGCCCCGGCAAGTGCGCGATGACGATGGCCTCATCATCCTGTAACGGCGTGACCTTCAACAAGTCATCAGAGCGACCCGGGCGGTAATAAGAGCCGGCGCGCCGCAACATCAGCCCCTCCCCGCCAATCGTCACAATCGCGTCCAAAAACCCTTGCAGCCCCCCCTCACTCTGCATACGGATCTGGGCAACTGCTTGTAACCAGGTGAGTCCGGTAGTAGCAACGACCTCGTCGAGGCTGCGCATGCGTGCTTCGAAGCGCCGCGGATCGGCGGGCAGATCAAACACCTTATAACGCACCTGACGCCAAGCGCTGTCTTCCGGTATTTGGCGACGCACGATACCGGAGACAAGATCGAACTGCCCGCGCCCAATCCAGAGCTCGCCATCCAGGGGCTGGGCGGGAAAGGATTCGGTAAACCAACCCGGGGCCTTAATCAACAGACCACTGCGGGTAACCAGCCGTTGCCCATCCCAATAGGCGCGAACGCCATCCAGCTTTTCACTGGCCCAGTAATGTTGAGCCGCAGCCGCGGTCTCCGGCAGGTAACGGTTAGCAAGTAGCAAACGGGGAGGTGCCAGCGAGTCGATAACGCGCCCGGGTGAAAGCCCGTTATTGTCGACGGTTACAGACTGCGCACTGTCCGTAGCCGCGACCTGACCGGCGGCGAGCGGAACAACCGCGATAAACGCCATGACAGGAAGTACGGGGATTAACAGCAGAGTGTGTGCTTTCATGATTCACGATCCTTGTGAGGCACGATGTTTAGACCGGATAACTCTTAAGGCGGCAACCTAATACCGAGCAAAAATGCCGCCCTGACAGGCGGTTCATGGCTAAACCGCCATGGCATCAAGCCACCTGAGGTTACATGGTATCAAGCCACCTGAGGTTACATGGCATCAAGCCACCTGGGGTTAATAGTGTAGCCACAAACCGGTAAACGACAACCGGCGCCGGTCTTGTCGTCAGTAAAAGACCGCATGGATCGATAGTTTGCTGCCAGGTTAATCGGATAAAAAAACGCACAAGCGATGATTGAATTCGGATCGGCCGGCGTTACAGGCTATCATTAGCGTTTAAACATCTGCGTCACAAGGAAAAGTCGTATGAGCACGATATTGGTAACCGGCGGAGCGGGGTTTATCGGCAGCGCCGTTGTTCGCCACCTGCTGAATGACACCGAGCACCGGGTCATCAACCTGGATAGCCTGACTTACGCGGGCAATACCGAATCGATCCCGATGGGCGACCAGCACCCGCGCTATGGTTTCGAACAGGTCGATATCTGTGATGCCGCGGCGCTGCAACGTGTGTTTGCCGAACAGCGCCCCGATGTGGTCATGCACCTCGCCGCCGAAAGCCATGTTGACCGCTCCATCGACGGACCCGGCGCGTTTATTCAGACCAATATCGTCGGCACCTACACCCTGCTCCAGGCCGCGCGGGAGCGCTGGCAGGCACGCAATGAGTCCGACAAGAGCGCCTTCCGTTTCCACCATATTTCCACCGATGAGGTCTACGGCGACCTGGAAGGGACCGACGATCTGTTTACCGAATCGACCCCCTACGCCCCCAGCTCACCCTATTCGGCCAGCAAAGCCAGCTCGGACCATCTGGTACGCGCCTGGGGCCGCACCTACAGCCTGCCCGTGGTCATTACCAACTGCTCCAACAACTACGGCCCTTACCATTTCCCGGAAAAACTGATCCCGCACGTGATCCTTAACGCATTGCACGGCAAGCCATTGCCCGTGTATGGCGACGGACAACAGATTCGTGACTGGCTCTACGTGGAAGACCACGCCAGGGCGCTGGTCCGGGTCGCCACCGAAGGACAGATCGGCGAAACCTACAACATCGGTGGCCACAACGAAAAAACCAACCTCGACGTCGTGCACAGCATTTGCGACCTGCTGCAGGAAATGGTGCCCGACCTACCCGAAGGCATTGCCCGTTACCGCGATCTGATCACCTTCGTTAAAGACCGACCCGGCCACGACCTGCGTTACGCCATCGATGCCGGTAAAATTCAGCGCGAGCTGGGCTGGGTACCGGAAGAAACCTTCGAATCCGGCATTCGCAAGACGGTGCAGTGGTACTTGGATAATCGTGAATGGTGGCAGCGCGTATTGTCCGGGGCGTATAAGCTGGAAAGGATTGGGGAAAGGGGATAAGAAAGCGGCAGGCGGCAAGCTTCAGGCTGTAGGCGAAAAAACGACTAGGGGCGAGATCGGCGCTAGGCGCCTGCCAAGAACTAAAAGACCATTTGATGTGTGCCGTTCAGCAGCTTCGCAGAAGCGTCCTAGACAGCCGCAAAGCGGCGTTCTAGAAGCTAAACCGTCATTCGTTGCAATGTGACAGACAAAGGATTCGTGATGAAAAAATTTAAAGGTATCATTCTTGCCGGTGGTTCCGGTACGCGTTTGCACCCGATTACCCGCGGGGTGTCGAAGCAGATGCTGCCGATCTATGACAAGCCGATGATCTACTACCCCATCTCGGTGCTGATGCTGGCGGGCATTAACGAGATCCTGATTATCTCAACCCCGGAAGACCTGCCCGGTTACCAGCGCTTGCTGGGCGACGGCAGTGCCTTCGGCGTCACGTTCGACTACGCCGTGCAGCCATCCCCCGATGGCCTGGCGCAAGCGTTTATCATTGGTGAATCCTTTATCGGCGACGACAATGTGTGCCTGGTGCTGGGCGACAACATCTTCTATGGCCAGCATTTTTCCGACAAGCTCAACTCGGCGGTGGCCCGTAACAGCGGGGCCAGTGTATTTGGTTACCATGTGAGCGATCCGGAGCGCTTCGGCGTGGTCGAATTCGATGCCAACGGCAAGGCCCTGAGTATCGAAGAAAAGCCCGCCCAGCCCAAGTCTAACTACGCGGTTACCGGCCTGTATTTTTACGACAATGATGTGGTCGAGATCGCCAAGGCGGTTAAACCGTCGCACCGGGGCGAGCTCGAAATCACCGACGTCAATAACGCCTACCTACAGCGGGGCGACCTGCATGTCGAGATGCTCGGCCGCGGCTTCGCCTGGCTGGATACCGGCACCCACGATTCATTGATCGATGCCGGTACCTTCGTCCAGACCATCGAACAGCGCCAGGGCCTGAAGGTTTCCTGCCTGGAAGAGATCGGCTATAAGAAAGGCTGGTTAAGCCGCGAGGAACTGCTGGTGCAAGCCGAGGCGCTGAGCAAGACCGGCTACGGACAGTACCTGAAGCGCCTGGCGGAGAGCGGCAACTCATGAACGTTATCAAGACGCGCCTCAACGATGCGCTGATTATCGAGCCCAAGGTGTTTGGCGACCAACGCGGTTTTTTCCTCGAAACGTTCCAGGCAGAGCGCTACGCCGAGATGGCGGGAATTAACCTACCCTTTGTACAGGACAACCACTCCCGCTCCGGCCGCGGTGTCTTGCGCGGCCTGCATTTTCAGAAAACCAAACCCCAGGGCAAATTAGTCCGGGTGGTGCGCGGCGAAGTCTACGATGTCGCCGTCGATATTCGCCCCGAATCCTCCACCTACGGTCAATGGGAAGGCGTGATTCTCTCCGAAGAGAACAAACGCCAACTCTGGGTCCCTCCCGGGTTTGCCCACGGCTTTGTCGTGCTGTCTGAAACGGCGGACTTCGAATACAAATGCACCGATTATTATGACCCCAGCGACGAAGGTTCGATCAGCTGGCGCGACCCGGATCTGGCCATCACCTGGCCCATAACCGACGTGCAGTTATCGGCCAAAGATGCCGACGCGCCCTTGCTGAAAGACCTGCAACGCTAAGATCAGGTCAGGTCAGGTCAGGTCAGGTCAGGTCAGAAAATAAGCGTACAGAAAGGAACCCACATGAAACTCCTGATAACCGGTGCGAACGGGCAGCTTGGCCGCTGCCTGCAGGATGCCGTCATGACAACAAACACCGCGGCCCATGGCGGGGCGCAACTCAGCGTTAGCGCCCTCACCCGCCAGCAACTGGATATCAGCGACCGGGACGCCGTCCGCCAGGCGCTAGAAACCCATGCGGCCGATATCGTGATTAACGCAGCGGCGTACACCGCGGTCGATAAGGCCGAAACAGAGCTGGACGCCGCAACCCAGATCAACAGCAACGGTCCGAAAAACCTCGCGCAAATGTGTGAAGAACGTGGTATCGCCCTGATCCATGTCTCCACCGATTATGTCTTCGATGGTACCGCGACGACGCCCTACCGCGAAACCGACCCGACATCACCGCTCGGTGCCTACGGCAGCACCAAGCTGGCCGGGGAACAGGCGGTCGCACAGCATTGCACCAGGCACATCATCGTCCGTACCGCCTGGGTATTTAGCGAATACGGCAACAACTTCCTTAAGACCATGCTCCGCCTGGGCGCGCAGCGCAGCGAGCTGGGCATTGTCGGCGATCAGCACGGCAGCCCAACCGATGCCAGCAACCTGGCCGAGGCGCTGATAACAATCGCCCTCGCAATCGCTAAACCCAACAACGCGCCGCAAGCACCCTGGGGCGTTTATCATTTCGATGGCGGCCAAGCGACCACCTGGCACGGCTTCGCCACGGCAATTTTTGCCGCGGCAGCACAACGCGGCATAATTAAAGCGGCGCCCATCCTGAACGCCATCACCACCGAGATGTTCCCCACCCCCGCCAAACGACCGGCCTACTCGGTGCTCGATGGGCACAAACTTCAAAAGCAATTCGGCATCGCGTCGGGTGACTGGCAGCAAGGAGTTGAGAGGGTGTTAGGTAAACTTAAGACGGACTAGGTTCTGGGGCACTGTAAAGACTAGACATTCGTGTTTCGTAGGTCGGATTAGCGCAGCGTAATCCGACAATATCTGCATCATGTCGGGTTACAGCTCGGGCTGGGGTCAGACTCGATTGAAGGCGAAAAAATCTAAGATTTAACAGCAGGGGCTACCGGCATTCGGCGGGCACAATTCCCTTTGCACCGACGAGCACGGTAGCGCTTATTCGAACAGGCCCGCGGTCAAATCGGCTGGAATAAGGCCAGCAAATCTTCTGCGTCGAAAGGCAGCGCCGCTTTTTTATCCGCGCCATACAAACTACTGGCCAGGGCTTGCTTACGGGCTTGCAAGGCCAGGATTTTCTCTTCGACGGTCTGCTCGGTCACCAGGCGATAGACGAACACCGGCTGCTGTTGGCCAATGCGGTAGGCACGGTCTGTGGCTTGTTGCTCAACCGCCGGGTTCCACCAGGGGTCGTAGTGGATCACCGTATCGGCGGCGGTCAGATTTAACCCCGTCCCCCCGGCCTTCAAGCTAATAAGAAACAACGGCACGTCTCCCGCTTGAAACTGATCGACCAGGGCTTGCCTATTCCGCGTGCGTCCGGTCAGCTTTAAGAAGCCGATATCCAGCCGCTGCAGTTCTTTGGCGATCAGATCCAGCATGCTGGTGAACTGCGAGAACAGCAGGATGCGCCGCCCATCTTCGATCAACGACGGTAACATATCCGTCAGCAGCCCCAGTTTCGCGGAGCGGGTGACACCCGCCGCGGCGGGCAGTTTGACCAAACGCGGATCACAGCACACCTGGCGCAGTTTCAGCAAGGCATCCAGTACTTCGATATGGCTGCGGACTAACCCCTTCTCTTGCAGCAGGGTCTGCACCCGCTTCTCCATACTGATACGGATGGTTTCGTACAGCTTGCGCTGCTCACCGCTAAGCTCAACGCTGCGCACCATCTCCGTTTTAGGCGGCAACTCGGTCGCAACGGCGTCTTTGGTTCGCCGCAACATAAAGGGGGCAATACGCGCGCTTAGCTCCTTTTGGCGCGCCGTATCGCCATGCTTTTCGATGGGGTGACGGAAAAGCCGGTTGAAACGCGACTGGTCACCCAGAAATCCGGGCATTAGAAAATGGAACAGGGACCAGAGCTCGCCCAGATGGTTCTCCAGCGGCGTGCCCGTCAAGCAGAGTCGTTGCGGCGCCTCAATGGCACGCGCCGCTTGCGCACTTTTCGCCAGCGGATTTTTGATCGTCTGTGCTTCATCGAGCACCAACCATGAAACCCGCTGTTTAAAATGCTCCTGATCACGAATCAGCAACGCGTAGC
Source organism: Motiliproteus sp. (assembly GCA_041586615.1). Taxonomy (GTDB): domain Bacteria; phylum Pseudomonadota; class Gammaproteobacteria; order Pseudomonadales; family Balneatricaceae; genus Motiliproteus. The sequence continues at coordinate 6,749 of JBFGZS010000068.1, forward strand.
TGGTAATCAGCAGATCAACGTCGTCGATGTTCGCCAGCAAGGCATGCCGGCCGCTGCCATGGAGCACCGCGACACGCAGCGATGGGGTAAAGCGCTCGGCTTCACGCTGCCAGTTATGCAGCACGCTGGTAGGCGCCACCACCAGCGCCGGTTGTGACAAGCGCCCTTGATTTTTTTCGGCTTGCAGATGAGTCAGGGTTTGCAGGGTTTTCCCCAGCCCCATATCATCGGCCAGCACCCCACCGAAACCGTAGCGGGCCAGGAACTGCAACCACTCAAAACCTTGGTGCTGATAGTCGCGCAACTCCGCGTCAACCCCGGCAGGGTGTTCACAAGGCGCGATACCGTCAAAGCTACGTAGCGTTGAGGCCAACTGACAAAGACGTTCGCTACCTCCCAGTAACCAGTCATCGGCCTCGCCCAGCGCGGCCAAGCGTGACAGCTGCGGCCGGCTTAGGGTGAGTTGATGATCACCATCCAGTTGCGGCCGGTCAAACAACTCGATCAACGTCTCTAACACCGGCGCCAACATGGCGGCATCCAGCTGCAACCAACGCTGACCGTGGCGTATCAGTACGGGTTTACCGTCCGCTAGCGCCGACGCCGAATGCACATCTAACCACTGCAGCAAGATAGGCAGTAGCGGGATCGTCTCGCCCTCGACATCAATATCCAGCGCCAGCCCGAACCAGTCGTTATTAGTGCCAAGGTCATTGACCGCCACCCGCCACTGGTCCGGTTCAATCCAGTCAATATCAAAGTCTGCGTCGCGCGTTACCACCCAGCCCTCGGCCAGCAGGGCGTCACAACGGTGCCGTTCAAACGTCAGCCAGAACTGGACATCCGCCAGCTCCTGCGCGTCCAGCCCGCCAGTAGCCGTGCGCGGAGGCAGAAAGACCCCCGGATCAGCACGCTCAATCGCGCCGGCAGCCAGCAATGATTCCGCGTTCAGCCGTGCGGCAAAGCCTTGCTCCTGTTCCGGGTCGCGGTTGAAAACCCGCATTTCGCTGCCCTGCGGCTGCATTATCCGAGTTTGCGCCACCTGAGGTTGCCAATCGAAACACTGCTCACCGTAGCGAAACTGCAGACGGGCAGCCCGGCGGCGTCCCCAGAGCGTCGTGGTTTGGTGGAGGGTAAGGACGGGCTGCGGGGGTATAACCTGCTCCACAACGGTCACGGCAACCGGCAAGGGAAGCCCATCGCGTAACGACGATTCAGGTAACGATTCGGTTAAAAAATGGCTAAAGGCCACCGCCTGATCTTCCGGGACACGCGGTACTTTTTGCAAGCGATTCAGCAACTCACCCGGCAAACGATGTTCGACCACACCGCCCGAGCGCGTTTCTAAATCGAGATACCAAGGCGGAGAGGTTGCCACACAGACCCAGTTCTCACTTCCTGCGTCCAGGGTCATGGCCAAGATTTTTTCCCCTTGCTCATTAGACCGCCAGTCTAACGACAACGACCGGGGGGAATCGCTCTGCAACGCAGAGCCACTGAGATCATCCGAATGTAGAAAACAACGTTGGCTGGCCAACAGGTGCTTAAGCAGTAAGGCCCCCAGCTCCCCTTCCAGCACCACATTACCGTAAGGGTCGTCGGTGGCGGCCATAAGTCGACCAATAGCAGCATCCACCGGCAACCCCTCCGTTGCCCCCTGAAAAAAGCGCGCGCGATAGGTATCGCTCAAGGGCTGACATTTTCCGAAACCACCGCGCTTGAGCAAATGACTCAGGGAGACACTCAGCATCACACGCGAGCATGCACCATAGTCAACCGGTTGCAGATGGTAGACAAAGACAGGCTGTCCCGTCGCGTCAGGCTCGGGCCGATCCGGCGCAGGCAAGGAAGCCCGCAACGCTTGCTGCCAACCTGCCAACGGATCACGGTCCTGATTCGCTACCCCGTCCGCATCCGTCTCCTGATACTGCTCCAGCACGGCCAGCATTGCGGCCACCACATGCTTACAATCGCCGCCGACCGGACAGGAGCAGCGACTCTCAACGAAGCCCCCCTCGATATCACCATAGTATTCCACAAAAAGCTCGTAGGGCCGGCGCCGGTTCCCCTGGACTGTCGCTTCGATATAAGCCGTATCCGCATGCCAAAAAAGCATCTTGACCCGCCGCTGCCGGAAATACTCGAGCCCCTTGTTGAACGTATGGAGCCCAAGGCACTCCTCAATGATGTCGGCGTCAAAGGGTAAAGTCACAGCGTTTATCCAGTCCAAAAAAGGCTATAGGGTAATGAAACCGACGGCTTAAGCAACCGATTATCGACACATGCGTGGGCTTCTAGGCAAAACCGGCTACATTACAATCGAGCCTGACCCATAGCGAAGGCAAAAGACAAGACCTGACCCTCTGGGTCCTGCTCCTGTGGGAGCCGGGCTCTACCGTGCTTACCTCAGAGCTCAGACCATACCTGCCGGGGTTCGGCGCAAACAATAAAGAACGGGTTAAGCAGGGTATCCGGGCGGGTGTTGTAGCGCAGCGGGGTCAGGTCGGGGTATGCCAACACCTGACCGCCGGCCGCTTCGACGACCGCCTGGGCGGCGGCGGTGTCCCATTCGCTGGTCAGCCCCAAGCGCGGGTAGATATCGGCGGCGCCTTCAGCCACCAGGCACAGTTTCAGCGAGCTGCCCATGGCGACGATCTCAGGGTTGCTAAAAGCGGCGACAAATGCTTTGAAGCTGTCGGACTGGTGCGAACGGCTGCCCACCACGCGCCATCCAGTGGCAGCCGTTGGCGGTTCAGCTACGCGGATAGAAACTGCGCTAGCGTTGTCGGCCTGTTTAAACGCGCCGATCTCGCGCCCTCCCCAATACAGGGTTTTCAGTGCCGGGGCGTACACCACACCCAACACCGGTTCACCCTGGTCGATCAGGGCGATATTAACGGTGAATTCGCCGTTTTTCTTGATGAACTCCTTGGTGCCATCCAGGGGGTCGATCAGCCAGTAACGCTGCCAGCTGATCCGCTGCTCAAGCACCTCCGCAGCGGACTCCTCTGACAGCACCGCAATCGCCGGTGTCAGCTTGGCCAGGCCGGCGACGATCCTATGGTGAGAGGCCAGGTCGGCGTCGGTTAACGGGCTGGCATCGGCTTTATCGGTGATCGAGAAATCACGCTGATAGATCGCCATAATGGCATCGCCAGCCGCTTTAGCGAGCTGGATAATGGCACCAATGTCGAACGCCGGGGTGGAGGTATTCAGGTCGGAAACAGACATAACAGGCCTCTGTAGCATCCTTGGATTAAAAGCCCCAAATAAAGGGAATAAGCGTGATCGACGTGGCCGCGACCAACAGGCTCAGCGGCAGTCCCAGACGTAAGTAATCCGTGACACGGTAGCCGCCAGGGCCCATAACCATCAGGTTGGTTTGGTAACCCAGGGGCGTCATAAAGCTGGCGGACGCGGCGAACATAATAGCGACCGCAAAAGGCATGAAGTTAACGCCCAGCTGGTCGGCCACGGCCATCGCGATAGGGAACATCAGCACCGCCGCCGCATTGTTGGTGATCGACTCGGTAAAAACGACCGTCAGCAGGTAGACCATCGCCAGCGCCAGCCAGGGGGACGCGCCGTTGGCGGGTATCAGCCATTGGGCAATTTCGGTCGCGGCGCCGGTTTTGGTCATCGCCGCCCCTAATGAAAACGACGCGGCGATAACCACCAGAACGGTATAGTCAACATAGCGCCGGGCTTTAGCCGGTGTCACACAGCCACTCGCCAGTACCGCACCGGCGGCAAGCAGCGCGGCTTCAAGGATCGATAACAGACCGAACGCGCTGACCACCACCATCGCCGCCAGGATCGCGAGCGCGAGGGGGGCTTTTTCGAAATGGGGCGGCGTGGAATCATTCAGGGCGCTGACCAACAGGAAGTCTTTACGAAAGCGGTATTGCTCCAGGAACTCCTGGCCGGTTTCCAGCAGCAAGGTATCACCGACCTGCAGTGTTATATCGCCTATTTTTCCCGACAGCCGCCGCCCCTCGCGTGACACCGAGATGATGGCCGCCTGAAACCGTGAGCGGAATTTGGCGTGCCTAATGGTTTGATTCAGGCCGACAAACTCGGGACCGATCACTGCTTCAACCAGGCAGCGCTCATGGCGGGCCACCTCAAGCTTATCGACATCGCCATTGGCCGGTTGCAGACCCGGGATCTGCCGCAGCTCCCGGGCACACTCCGGCGCGCCGATAAAGACCAGGCGGTCATCGGCGTGCAGCAGGGTGTCAGGCGGCACCGCCGTCAGTAGCCGGCTCTGGCGCTCTATCTCGATCAGGTAGCCGTAACGGAGGTGGCGCAGGCCGGCCTCGGCAATGGTTCTGCCCACCAGCGGGCCATTGGCCGTGACCTGAACTTCGACACTGTACTCGCGGACCTGGTCCAACTGCTCGGCGGCACCTTTGCGATTAGGCAGCAGGCGATCGCCACACACCCGTATAAACAGGCCGCCGATAAGGGTTAAGGGCAGGCCCAGCCAGGCCAACTCGAACATCGACAATGCGACACCCTTTTCGGTTTGCAGCAAGCCATCGACGACCAGGTTGGTGCTGGTGCCGATAACGGTACAGGTGCCGCCTAAAATAGCGGCATAGCTCAACGGCAACAGGAGCTTAGACGCAGGCAGGTCGAGTCGTTTGGCCCACTCCTGGATGGCGGGCAGGAACATCGCCACAACCGTGGTGTTATTCATAAAGGCGCTGAGGATCGAGGTCGGTAACATGACCCGCAACTGGCCGGACTTAATATCCGCAGGCTGACCGAGCAGGCGCTGTGCAATCCACTGGACCGCACCGGTGTTTTTGAGGCCGGCCGCCACGACATAGAGGACCGCAATAGTCATGACGCCCGGGTTGGCGAAGCCTTCGAGGGCTTCAGCGGGGCTCAGAATGCCGCCGATAATCAGCGCCGCCAGCGCCGCCAGCAAAATAACGTCCGTCGCCAGTTTGCTGGTCAACAGTAACGTCAAAACAGCGCCAACCACGGCTAAGGTTATGTAACCATCAGTGGTCATAACGGGTGACGACCATAACCGTTGTTAGGGTTATTCGTTCGAGTATCAGATCCATGGCATAACTCTAGGAAAAATCACGGGGCCAAGCGGCCATTTTTATGACCAAAAACAACCATGTCATTAAATAGTTAACCGACTATTATTCAGGTGTTACTGAGCAGGTATTAAGACCTCAACCTTACAGCTAACTGATTGTAGTACCTGGCAGGACCCATGCATGGCAAAAGACTGCACAGATCGCCTCCCCGGCTAGCGTAACCGCGGCGGCGTTTAATCACCAGACTAATCATTATCAGACGAACTCGAGGATGACTATGCCACTCACTCACCTACAACGCTTAGAAGCGGAAAGCGTGCAGATCATGCGCGAGGTGGTCGCCGAGACGGAAAACCCGGTCATGCTGTATTCGGTCGGCAAGGATAGCGCGGTGATGCTGCATCTGGCCATGAAGGCCTTCTACCCATCCAAACCACCCTTTCCACTGCTGCATGTCGACACCCATTGGAAGTTTCAGGAGATGTATCGCTTTCGCGACCAGATGGTTAAAGATCTCGCCATGGAGCTACTGGTGTACAGCAATCCCGACGGCGAAGCGAAAGGGATCAACCCCTTTACCCATGGCTCGGCCATTCACACCGATATCATGAAAACCCAAGCCCTGAAGCAGGCCCTGGATAAGTACGGATTCGATGCCGCCTTTGGTGGCGCGCGCCGGGATGAAGAGAAAGCGCGCGCCAAAGAACGGGTGTTCTCGTTCCGCAGCGAAGATCACCGCTGGGACCCCAAGAGACAGCGCCCCGAAGTCTGGAAGCTGTACAACTCGCGTAAACATCAGCGTGAATCGATCCGGGTCTTTCCGCTGTCGAACTGGACCGAGCTGGATATCTGGCAGTATATCCACCTGGAAAACATCCCCATCGTGCCACTCTATTTAGCCGCCGAACGCCCGGTCGTCGAGCGTGATGGTGCTCTGATCATGGTCGATGACGAACGCATGCCGCTCAATCCCGGCGAAGTACCGCTGCTGAAAAGCGTCCGCTTCCGCACGCTGGGCTGCTACCCGCTAACCGGCGCGGTGGAATCGACCGCCGACACCCTGCCCGCCGTTATCCAAGAGATGCTGTTAACCAAAACCTCAGAGCGACAAGGACGGGTCATCGATCACGATTGCGCCGCATCGATGGAAAAGAAGAAGCAGGAGGGCTATTTCTAATGGCACATGTCTCAGAGTTAATCGCCACCGATATTGACCAGTACCTGAAACAACACGAGCAGAAAAGCCTGCTGCGCGTTATCACCTGCGGCAGTGTCGATGATGGCAAAAGCACCCTGATCGGGCGCTTGCTGTACGAGTCAAAAATGCTGTTTGAAGACCAGCTGGCCGCCGTGGAAGCGGACTCAAAGAAATTCGGCACCCAGGGCGAGGCGATCGATTTCGCGCTACTGGTGGATGGACTGGCCGCCGAACGCGAACAAGGCATCACCATCGATGTCGCCTACCGTTTTTTCTCCACCGAGCGGCGCAAGTTTATCGTCGCCGACACCCCCGGTCATGAGCAGTACACCCGCAATATGGTGACCGGTGCCTCAACCGCGGATGCGGCCATTTTACTGGTCGATGCGCGCAAAGGCATACTGACCCAGACCCGCCGCCATAGCTACCTGGTTTCACTGCTGGGCATCCGCAATATCGTGGTCGCGATCAACAAGATGGATCTGGTGGACTACTCGGAAAACCTGTTCAACGACATTGTTGCGGACTACCGCCAGTTTGCCCGCCAGGTCGGCATTGAACAGGTCACTTTTATCCCCCTTTCCGCCTTCAAGGGCGACAACATCACCGAACCGAGTGCCCATACCCCCTGGTACCACGGCACCACCTTGATGGGTTATCTGGAAACGGTCGACGTGAACGAAGCGTATTTGCAGACCCAGCCGTTGCGGATGGCGGTGCAGTGGGTCAACCGACCCAACCTGGATTTTCGCGGCTTCTCCGGTTATCTGGCCAGCGGCCGCGTCAAACCCGGCGATAAGCTGCGGGTTTTGCCGGGCGGGCAGGAAAGCCGGGTCGCGCGCATTGTCGCTTATGATGGCGATCTCGAGCAGGCCGTCGCCGGCCAGTCGGTCACACTCACCTTGGACGATGAGATCGATATCTCCCGGGGTGACCTGCTGATGGCCGCCGCGTCACCGGCCTCGGTTGCCAAGCAGTTTGAAACCACCCTAGTGTGGATGCATGCAGAGCCACTGCTACCCGGCAGAACCTACCTGATGAAGGTCGGCACCCGCACCGTATCAGCCACGGTGACGGGCATTAAGCACCAGGTCAACGTCAATACCCTGGAGCATGTGGCGGCCAAGAACCTGCCCCTGAACGGTATCGGGGTCTGTACCATCAGCCTGGATCAGAATATCGCGTTCGACCCCTTTGCTGAGAACCGCGAGACCGGCAGCTTTATCCTGATCGATCGCATGAGCAACGACACCCTCGGTGCCGGTCTGATCAACTTTGCCCTGCGCCGCAGCCAGAATATCTGCATGCAGCATGTCGATATCGACAAGCAGGCACGCCAGGCGATGAAACAGCAAAAACCCTGCGTGCTCTGGCTGACCGGCTTATCCGGTTCGGGCAAATCCACCATCGCCAACCTGGTCGAGAAAAAACTGTTCGCGCTAGGACGCCACACCTACCTGCTGGACGGTGATAACGTGCGCCATGGCCTGAACAAAGACCTCGGCTTTACCGATGCCGACCGGGTCGAGAATATCCGCCGCATCGCCGAAGTCGCGCGGCTGATGGTCGATGCCGGGCTGATCGTCATCACCGCCTTCATCTCGCCATTCCGCACGGAGCGCGATATGGCGCGTCGGTTGCTGAACGCGGACGAGTTCTGCGAGGTCTTCGTAAACACCCCCCTGGAGGTTGCCGAAGAGCGTGATGTCAAAGGCCTGTATAAAAAGGCGCGTCGAGGTGAATTGAAAAACTTCACCGGCATCGACTCGCCCTACGAAGTGCCCGAATCCCCCGACATCTTACTGGACACCAGCACCTTAACCGCCGACGCGGCGGCCGACCAAGTAGTGGAACTGATTAAAGCGCGAGGCTATATCTAGGACCATTTAGGACCAGATAGACCAAACCAGGCTCAACCAGGCCTCCTGATCCGACGGTTCTGCCGGCGGAATCACGTGTGGACGTCAGTCGGACCCCGGCCTCCTCCGCTTAGCATTCTATACACCACGACGCCAATGAACACGCCGGCCAGGTTGGCGGCCATATCGTCAACGCTGAACAGGCGGCGGGGGCTGACCCAGGGCTGCAGCCACTCAAAGCCAGCGGCGAAGACCATTAAACCGCCGCCGAACCACCACATCGAACGCGGCTGTCGCGCAAATCCTGCCGATAAGGTGAGCGCCGCGAAGCCCAAAAAGTGGCCGACTTTGTCAGAATGGCGAAACAGTTGCTGCGGGGGTTCCGCACGGAATATCGCGTACAGGACCAGCGCGAGACAAAAGATAAACACACCCCAGCGCCCATAGGCACTCAGGCGCGCGGCACGTTTTATGGCACGAATCAGCAACTGACAACTAGCCTTCGGCACGCAGCAGTTGCAGGATCTCTGCCGTGTGCGTCTCCATCAGGGCGGTATCGCCACGGCTTTCGACATTGAGCCGCACCACCGGTTCGGTGTTGGAGCTACGCAGGTTAAACCGCCAGTGGCTAAATTCGAGGCTGATACCGTCGGTGTGATCGATCGACAGCGCAGCGCCTTCGTAGGCCGCCAGCACCCTGGCAATGGCCGCCTTGGGGTTGGCGATTTTACTGTTGATCTCACCGGGACTGGGGAAGGCGGCAATGCGCTGCGCCACCAGCTCAGACAGCGGCTGCCCTTTGATACTGACCAGCTCGGCAACCAGCAGCCAGGGGATCATCCCGCTATCGCAGTAGGCAAAATCGCGGAAATAATGATGCGCGCTCATCTCGCCGCCGTAGACAGCATCTTCCAGACGCATACGCTCCTTGATAAAGGCATGGCCGGTCTTGGATTGCACGGCAACCCCCCCGGCTTGCTCGACCAGATCGATGGTGTTCCAGGTTAAACGCGGATCATGGATCACCCGCGCCCCGGGCTGCTTCTGCAAAAACGCCTCGGCCAGCAAGCCAACGATGTAATAACCTTCGATAAAATCGCCCTTCTCATCAAACAGGAAACAGCGATCAAAATCCCCATCCCACGCGATACCCATATCCGCCCCATGGGCCAATACCGCCTCGCGGGTAGCCCCCCGGTTCTCGACCAAAATCGGGTTAGGGATGCCGTTCGGAAAACGCCCGTCAGGGGTATGATGGACTTTAATAAACTCAATCGGCGCACCGGCGGCCTTAAGCAACGACTCGATGGCATCTAAAGCCGGCCCTGCAGAACCGTTACCGGCATTCACCACCAGCTTCAGGGGCTTAAGCTTTGCCGCATCGATATAGGTCAGCATATGCTCGGCATAGGCCGTCTTAAGATCCATAGCGCGGTAACCGCCACGTGCTTGTTCTTGCCCTGCAGTGTGTGCCGGCCGCTCGCTAAGCAACCGCTCAGCGATCTCTTTTATATCCAGCAACCCCGTATCGCCGGAGATAGGCCGGCTCCCCTCGCGCACCAGCTTCATGCCATTAAAATCGATCGGGTTATGCGACGCCGTGACTTCGATCCCCCCATCGACACCCAGGTGGCTGGTGGCAAAATAGATCTCTTCGGTGCCGGTCATGCCCAGATCGATCACATCGACACCGGCGTCCTGTAGCCCCTCGGCCACCGCCGCCTTGAGTAGCGTGCTGGTTTCACGGATATCGCCACCGACCACGACCGCTTTCGGCTGCAGGTACTGGCCAAAAGCCCGGCCGATACAATAGGCAATAGCTTCATTCAACTCGTCACCGAGCTGGCCGCGAATATCGTAGGCTTTAAAACAGGTAAGATTTTTCAAACGAGGACCCTATCTAAGAAACGGTACCGAACCCAGAAGCCAAAGAACGAGCCTTGGCGCTCAGACAACGCAATTAACACAACAATAATGGCGTCACTGTACCTCAAAGGCCTTTGACATTTAAACCCATGCGGCACAAACCGCGCCGGTCCTTAGCGATTTACAATTTGTCGCTTGCCGCTTTTTATTGACCGCGTTCCCTGCCGTAAAATATTCCCCGCCCGCTCAGTGCGAAAAAAACATCCATGCTGTAGAATGCACGGCCTAATTCTCGAAACTCCGTCAGGGAGGACGCTGTCGTTGCTATATTTTATCCCCGCTCTCATCATCTCACTGCTCGTCACCTATGCCTGCATCCGCAGCGGTGGGGTACTGGGGCGCTTCACCCATGACCATGACCTGGAAGGCGTGCAGAAATTTCATAGCACGCCGACACCCCGCGTCGGCGGCATGGGCGTCATACTCGGCTGCGCAATCGGTTCGCTCTTGTATTGGTATCAAACCCAGGACTCGACGCTGCTGCTGCTGCTCGCGGTAGGCCTACCCGCCTTTCTCGGCGGTATTATTGAAGACCTGACGAAAAAGGTCACGCCACGAGATCGGCTGCTCCTCACCTTTGTGTCTGCCGTACTAGCCTTTTATCTACTCGGCGCACAGCTCAATCAGACACATATCCCCTGGATCGACGTTCTCTTAGAAAACACCTGGCTGGCATTGCTGCTCACCGTCGTCGCCGTGGGAGGAGTCTCGCACTCCATCAACATCATTGATGGCTTCAACGGCCTGATGACCGGGTACAGCCTGCTAGCCTTTACCGCCTTTGGCCTGGTCGGCTACCTGAACAACGACGCGCTGGTACTAACCCTCAACCTCATCGCATTCGCCAGCGTACTGGGTTTGTTTTTGTTTAACTTTCCCCACGGCAAGATCTTCGCCGGCGACGGCGGTGCCTATCTGATTGGCTTCTTGCTGGCCGAGTCCGGCCTGCTGCTGCTGACGCGCAACCCCGCGGTATCCCCCTGGTTTGTACTATTAGTCTTAATCTACCCCGGCTTTGAAGTCTTGTTTTCAATCTATCGGCGTAAAATTCTTCGCGGCGTCGCGATCAGTGAACCGGACGACAAGCACCTGCACACGCTGATCTACCGGCGTGTCATTCGCCCACAGATCAACGGCCACACCCATATCAGCAAACCCGTAGCAAACGCCATGACGTCCAAGCACCTCTGGGGCCTGTCACTGGTAGCACTGATACCGGCCGTACTGCTTTGGAACGACACCATCAGCCTGATCCTGTTTTGCGCCGTGTTCTGCATTGCTTATGTCACACTGTATTGGCGCATCGTACGCTTTAAGTCACGACTCAAGCTCAAAGCCCTGCAACGCCGGGAAGCCAAGATAAAACGCGCCAAGTCGCGCAACATGAGCCAAGAATCCCAAGAGAAAAACAAAGCGCTGAACTCTTGATGCGCACCTGAGGGCGGGGGTCAAGGGCGGGGGTCACAAGGGCGGGGGTCAGGTCTTGCGTTTTGCCTCACCCTTCAGCTGCGTAACAATCCGGCTAATCCGGGAATAATGTAACCCAAACCAATCTCCGACCGCCTTTAAACTGTGGCCACCACCGCGCTAAGCCTGGTAAATAGCAACATCCCGGTCCGCGTAGTTTTGCTGATACGTAGCAAAAGGAAAGCCCCTCTTGGACCCCCTCCTGTCTTCTTGATGGCCTTATTAGTGCTTCTGCTATACTCTTGTACGGGAATGCCGTACGACTGGTGAGAGATATGGACACAATTAGTGTAAACAAATTTAGAGACAACCTAAAAACCATTGTAGAACAGGTTGTTAGCAAGCATGAACCACTTAAAGTTACCCGCAGAGCGGGTGACGACTTTGTGGTATTGAGCGCCGAAGATTGGGAGCGAGAACAGGAAAGTCTGTATGTGTTGCAAAATAGCGACCTTATGCAGCAAGTCGCCAAATCTCTTGGCACCCATACCCAGAGCGCTGGCTACCAGCCCACGGATGAACAATTGAATGAGATCACTGGTATTTGAGGGCGACACCTGGGCTGCATATGAAACAATGCGCGCGAAAGATAAGAAACTACATAAGGCCCTATGCAAACTGTTAAAAGAAATGCTTCGCTCTGACGACCCAGGCGTCGGGATAGGAAAGCCTGAAGCGTTAAAGCATAATTTAGCGGGCTTATGGTCTAGGCGTATATCTCACAAAGACCGTTTAATTTATACGTTCGATGACAAATCAATTTATATCTTTGCAATTGGCGGACACTACGATCAAAGGCGCTAACACCTGGCGGGGGTCACCCATTAGCCGACGGTGGTCAAGAACCAAAAGGTCCAGGCAGCGCCGCTTTTTTATGGCACTGTCGTTTCTGTCTGTCGCGCACTCGTGATGACTCATTTGCGCCTTAGGTTTCGCTCAGTCGGTTGCGATAT
>JBFGZS010000069.1:0-18375 GCA_041586615.1 Motiliproteus sp.
AGTGACGCCAGCGAACGTCAACACACCCTCGCTCAGGGTGAAGCTGTCTGCGTCCGTACCGCTAAGGCCTGACCAGGTGACTGTTTCATTCGCCGCTAAGGTGATGCTTTTGACTGCCGTGTCGGCGCTGGTATTTTCGTCTCGCGACAAGACAAGACTCGGCGCGTCCACTGAGGTATCCACCCAAATTACGCGTGAGGCGGAGGCTTCGGCACCGTCGCCCAGAGTAGCGGTGACACTGATGGTCTCCGCCCCCTGTTCCATAGCGGCAATATCCTCTGCAGTGAGAATATAGCTCCAGCTGGTGCCATCAACGGTGGCTGAACGGCTGTTACCGCCGATGGAAAGCTCGACTGTCGCGCCCTCCGAATTAGTACCGGAAAGGATCACGCCCCCCGCCGCCTCTACGCCATCGACCGTACCATCACCCGCGATCCCATTAATGCTGACCGAGCTGCTGGTTGTGGCGAAAGTGTCCGAGATGGTATCCATCATCCCCGCCAAGTCGGCATCGCTTCTCGCAACAGGAGCGGCACCCCGGATCACTTGCGCTTGTGCGTCCGGGCTTAGCGTACCGGCCTCGACATCCAGTTGCCTGGCAAGATAATCGATGGTAGCCTGCGTTCCACCCAGGTTCTCATCCATTCCCGAAAGGCTTGCTAATATAGCACCGTATGGACTGTAAGAAGCATTGGTTTCGCCGGTGACAGTCACCGTAGGCGCCACGGTTTCGCCGAGCAGATCGGTCAAGCCGAATACGCTGGCAACGGCGGCATTGGCATCGTTGACCGTAGTAGCCTCCAGCGATGCTGCCGGCATACCCGTAGTCGCATCGACTCCCGCCTTGATCGCCGACACCGTGGTCAGCGGATTGATGTTGAGCGTCTGTTGGCTACCGCTGACCACACCGACCACCATCAGATTGGCAGACAGATCGACGGCAAGGCCAGAAGCTTCGTCGATGTAGTCCGCGCCCGCATCGTTGTCGATCACTCGCGCAATGACGACCCCTTTATAGCTTCCGACGTCGACCGTAAAACCACCATTATCATCAACATCGGACTCACCTAGCTTGGTGGTGCCGTCAGCGGCATAGACCTCGACTGTCAGTCCACTACCCTCAACAACAGGCCCAGCCACAACATTACCGGAAATGATACTGGAAACAGCAGCAGCGCCACCGCCACCGCCACCGCCACCGCCAGCAGCAGCCAGAGCGCCCCCCCCCGCCAGAAGCCAGCCCCAGTTTTCCGCCAAGACGCTGCTGGTGCTCATGCCTTCTTCCGCTGGGGTATAGCTCAGCAGGCCCTCACTGGAACCCGCAAGAGCGCTACTGATTGCCTCATCACCACCAGCCAGCGCCATAAGGCTGCTTTGCTCACCAAAGGCATAGACGATTTGAGCGCCCTCAGCCGTCGCTTCACCGAGCGAGGAATCGCCGTCAATGGCATAGCCGGCAGCATCCTCGCCCGGCAGGGTGACACTGCACACATCGCCGGAACATGTAACGAAAAAGTTTTCTACGACGATTTCTGTGCCATCGGCATACTTTAGGTGTAAGTGACTGCCTTGCTTGGTAGCCATGACGTTACTGGCGTCTTCAGACTGTCCTTGGACCAGCTCCTGTACCCGCAAGCGCTGCCCCTTGGTAATATTAATGACGTTCGTCTTCCCTTCCTTGAGAGGTTGCGCTGCGGCACTGGTAGCCTGATCAACTAGCTGCTTGACCATGAGGGGTCTTCCTTCCTGATTAGCGTTCCGTCAGCGCGCCACTAAAGGCTCTGACGATGGGTTTGGCGAGGTAATACAATATAGTGCGCTTGCCTGTCAGCACATCGGCCGTGGCAGTCATACCTGGTTTTATGTCCTGAAGCTGGATGCGGTGAACTCCCTGAGTCCGGCTCGCGGGCCAATTGATCGTGACTAGGGCGCGGTAGTAAACTTGCGTCTGCCCGTTGGAGCCTTGCTCTGAAAGGGTGTCAGGACTGATGTAACGTAGCTCGCCCTTCAGGTTGCCGTAGATACTGGAGTCAAATGCATCAAAGCGTAGAGAAACCGGCAACCCCTGCTTGAGATCGCCAACATCGACTGGATTGACCTTAATTTCGGCCAACAGCTCATCATCGACCGGACTTATCTGCATAAGCTCATCCCCGGGCTTCAACACGCCGCCAACCGTGGTGATGCGCACGTATTTGACAATCCCATCCATAGGTGCAACAAGACGAGTATGCTCAAGGGTATTTTTCCGTTCAGCCAACTTATGGCGACTGGCCGATAGATCGTCCTCAAGCTTAGCGATCTCTGTGCGAATTTCTTGAAAAACTTTGTTACGGACATCACTTAATCGCGCCTGAAGCTCCAGCACCTGACGCTGGGCGCGCATGACCTCACTCTTGCTGATGTCTCCAGACTGAAAAAGACGTTCATTCATGGCTAGCTCGTCCTGAGAAAGATTGAGAGCGTCGTTAAGCGTGCCAAGCTGCTCTTCCAAACTGCGCTTACGTTGGCGATAGATGCCTATCTGAGCGGCGATAAACTTAGGCCAAGCCCGCTGGTATTCCTTTGTGTACCGCGGGGCATCCCCCGAGAGTTCCGCATTGGCCCGAATCAGACCAATCTCCCTGCTGGCGACTTCAGCTTGAGCCTGAGAGAAGCCAGCCCTCGCGCGGTCAGGCTCTAGCTCGCCAAGAACCTGACCGGCACTGATACGATCGCCTTCCTTTACGCGCAAGGCGATGAGCATGCCGCCATCCACTGCCTGGATAACCTGTGTTCGCGATCCCGGTATCACCTGACCTTGGGCTCGCACGGCCTGATCGATCTCAAAAAACGCAGCAAATACAACCAGAAGGGAGACGATACCAGCCAGCAGCCAGAGCATAGGGAAGCGATGGGGTGTCCAAGTCGAGCTCATGTTACCACCTTTACTTTTGGAACCACGCCCTGCTGCCCGGCCTGCAGGCGCGCGAGTACAGCTTCGCGCGGGCCATCAACGACAATCTGTTGATTGGAAATAAGAATGAGTCGATTAACGAGCTGCAGCATCTCTGGCTTATGCGTCACCAGCACCAACGTATCTTCGGGTCTGAGGGTCCGTTTCAGGGTATCAATGAGTTGAATCTCCAAATTACGATCAAGAGAAGACGTAGGTTCATCGAGCAACCAAACACGAGGTTTGCGTAGAAAGACTCGAGTGAGATGGACTAACTGGCGCTGCCCCCCAGAAAGCCCTGTGCCGCCTTCCGCGATCTCTTGCTGCAAGCCACTCGGATTTGGAGCAATAACGGATTCATACAGCCCGGTAGTTTTGGCCGCAGCAAGGATCACCTCATCACCGGGATCGATCAGTCCGAGGATGAGGTTGTCTCTAAGAGTGCCACCCAAGAGCCTTCCATCCTGCGCTAGATAACCAATATTCTCTGCAAGTAGGGGCTTGGAAATATGGACCAGATCGACGTCATCAAACCAGATGCGCCCTTCACTAGGCTTATACATACCCGATAACAGTCGCAGAAGCGTCGTCTTGCCCGCACCAATCGGGCCGATCACACCGATTTTGTCGCCTGGCATGATTTTAAGCTGAGGAATACGCAGTGCAGGCTTGCCATGCAACTGCATCGCCACTTGCTCAAAACGATATTCACCGCGCAGGGCATCAAGATGCACGGGCTGCTCATGACCATGATGGTCATCCTCAAGCTTCCAGATGGCATCTAACCCTTGCAGGGAGGCTTTGACATTAGCCCAGGTCGCCACCTGAAGGCCGATCTGAGTGATAGGATTAAGCACCCGGCCCGAAAGAATGGAGCAGGCAATCAGTGCACCCAAGGTCAGCTCGCCACGGCTGGCCATCCAGGCGCCGCCTGCAATCAGCAGGACGTACGAGGCTTGCTGTGTTGCCAGGATTCGGTATTGACTGACTTCTGCGAGGTGGCGCATCTGCAGATCGATGTCACGCGCTTCATCCGCTGTCGCCAGCCAACGACCGAGCATGCGCCAGCCGCCCTGCCCCGACTTGATAATCTCGGCAGCCTCGACACTTTCCACCAGCAGCCCGGTTTTCCGATTAGCCGCGACATGCCCCTGCTGAGCAAGCTGACGCACCTTTCCAGCCTGCACCAATCCCAAGACCAGCGAAACAATCAAAAAAACAAGTGGAATATAGGCAAGAGAACCACCGATAGCAGCTATGATAAGGACAAAGACAAGCGCGAAGGGCGCGTCGACCGCCAAATGGCCGGTTAATGCAACCAAGAAACTGCGCACACTTTCATATCCACGAAGCTGGGAGGCAAGACTACCGACGCTCGCTGGCATTTGGTCGAGGCGCACGGAAAGAAAACGAAGATAAACGGTGCGCGCCAACCGCTTGTCAACCTGATCGATAAGGCGTTCATACAGCCGCGAGCGTAACCGTTTGGCAGCGTATTCAAAGACGATGACCAGCAGAATACCGAGAGTCAGGACAAGCAGGGTCTGCGTTGCAGCAGTAGGAATAACACGGTCATAAACCTGCATGGTGTAAAACGATAAAAGCACGCTCAGAAAAGCCAGTAAAAGGCCTCCGACGGCAGCCTCAATGAGCACCCCCTTTTGGGTCAGCAGCTCATCGAGAACCAAACGCAGTACCGGGCTACGGGTAGCCCGGTACTGCTGTACAAACCTTAAGGTGGCGACGTGGTGGTCAGGAAAAGCCTCATGAGCACTTTCCTCCCAACGCTGAGTGTCAGAGTCCAGCCAGTCACTTACCCACAGGCCGGCGGCATTGCGTCCACGCAAGATACCCCAACGCCCATCGGGTGCGATGATGAGAGCAGGCAAATCAGCAGCATCTGGGCCTGTACGCCAACGCGGCTGGCGCACTTGCAACTGCTGGGCGACGACAGCCAAAGCCTCTTTCGGAGTGGCTGCACTATCGGCAACCTGGATCGCCTCCTGCAGCGCAAGGCGGTCAACGGCTTCACGCTGGAGCATAGCCAGCCGCGTCAGCGCGGAAAGAAACTGGGAAGGTCGGGGTTCTCTACTCATTTTAGCTGGAACTCATGAGGGTAAATCAGGGCATCGACGCCGTCGATCAGTACTTTCAGACGCCAACCAGTCAATTGCTCAGCGCCCAAAACGTCAGCCAGCTGGGCGTCAGCCTGGGCCTGCTCCCGTGCAGCGTTCATCAAGTCCAGCCATTGTTTACGCCCGGACAAGAACAGCCGCTCCCAAGAGGAGGAAACATCCCCCGCAGACTGACGAGCTCGCTGCAAAGAAGCCTTTCTCGGAACAAGGGAGTGCACCAAAGCAAGATCGGAGAGAACCTGTTCATCCACCGCTAACCGCTGCGCCTGAACTTCTTCGACGGCCGCGCGATGCCGCGCGCGCGCGCCTTCAATAGCGCTGAAATTTGCCCCTCCCCCTCCCAGCGAGGCATTGACACTAATAAATATCCGATTTTGCGGATCAGCGCCGGAATGCGTGAAACTTCCATATTGACGTTCCGCACGCAAAGACACTTCAGGCCAAAGCGCTGCACGGGCGATTTCAATTTCAGCTTCGGCCACTTCGGCCTGAGCCTGAGCCTTGGCGACCAAGGGACTTTGTTCACGGGCGGCCTGCAACACCGCATCTGGCACCTGCACCGGCACGTGATGGACGCTTGCAACCAGCGCTGCGGGATCGACAGGCCGCCCCGCCAGAACGCGGAGCTGCGCCAGCGAAATATCGAGCTTCGCCCGTGCGCTGACAAGGTCTGCCAGTACCACTTCAAGCCGCGAGCGGGCTAACACCGCATCAGCTCTGGCCGAAACCCCCTCATCGTTACGACGCTTAACCATTTCGAGAAGCCGAGTGTGAGTGTTACGGCTTTCTTCGTAAGCTTCAACCGTCGATCGCGCAGCCAAAACTTCGCTCCAAGCCTGAACAACCCGCAGCGCAAGCTGCTGCCGAGTGATCTCAAGCTCAGCTTTGGCGACGAAGGCTTGTGCTTCAGCTTTGCTCAAGCTACCGGTTAGTCGGCCACCGGTCCATAGCGGCTGCTGCAAGCGCAGGGTGATGACATGGTCATCACCCTGATAAGAGGGGTCATTTTCGCTCGCCCTGGCGCTCTCTGTTACAATGGAAGGCGCCGGCCAAAACTGCCTCTTAGCACCGTCAATACCGGCTTGCGCAGACTCCCGCAGCCCCTGCTGACTGCGTAGGGCCGGGTGCCGCGCAAAGGAATCTTGAATAAGCGTAGACAGCGCCTCGGCGCCAAGACTGACAGCCGGAGTAGCCGCCAACAAACCGAACAACACCACAACAAACAAAAAGCTGCCGAAGCAGCTCGCACCCTTATGATCTACTACTTCCAAAAACGTCACTCCACGGAATGTGCGACTACATGATTCCATTCATAACGTACAAACGGCATGACTATCAATTCCTGCTGCTAGTGGCGACAAGACTCTCATACCCGACCTCAAACCTCAACATAAACAAGCGATAAACCACTTGCGCTGCAAGACACCCTCAGAGCTGTATCTGAGCAACCCTAGGAATTAAAGACACAAATAAACCCAGAATCACAGCCGATTCGCCCTCGTTAAATACAACCAATTACCTTCTGACGAGCCGCCATAAAAGGGCGCGGCCGATGAAGCCGTATCGGTAAAGGCCCCCTCGGCGTCCGGCTTTGATTCATCAAAGCCAATGCACTAAAAAGCCAATGTACTAAGCCGCATAGTCTTTCATTTTTCAGGTTTTTTTCAATTGCCTTTTTGACTTTAATCACTATTTAGCATCTTCAGTGAGGAGCGAGAATACTGGACAAACTGCGCGAATCATTTATCAGAGCGCCCTCCGAACAAAGAGTAGAAGGCCTGTAGTTATGACGCGCGCTACTCCATCAGAAGCTTTTTTCGTGTTATCACGCCGCGTTGTTTAGCCGAGATAAACCCTTGATTGCAACTAAGCATCCCTCTGAAACCAACAGTTCAAACTCCTGCAGAAACGACTGCTTGCCTTGCTTGTCGCACACTTAAAGCCAAGCAATAACGGCCTCGCTATACACGGCCTTTCCGCCGGAAGAAGCCAAGCGCCTGGCAGAGCGCCTTGAAATTCATCACTCCCCTAAACATGGGAGCTGGCTGTACATAGCGGAGATTGAACTCAGCGTTTTGAAGCGACAATGCCTCGCAGGTCGAATACTACGGACTCAAAGCCAACAACATTGATAAATTCAAACACCTTGGCTGCCAGGCCTTAAGGAACTATAGCAAGACTACCCGCCTCCGAGACTGTGACAGAGCCATGATAGTTATAGCTAAGCCCAGCGCAACCCCGTCCAACTATTTCCGAAAATCAGCCATGGAGACCACATTGTTTCTTGAAACTGACGCAGTCGGGGCTACTTTACGTTCAGGGTATGGATTTGGAAAACTCCCCGAAGGGACTCCGAGATAACGTCCGTCAGCCAATCCGTTGGCAAAACGATATAGCGCGTCATCCAACAATCGAGCGACCGGAAAAAATCCATTTGTTGATAGTTGGCCACGCTTGGCACGCTTCCTCAGCTTATTGATGTGGTCTCCAAGGCCAAGCGCCTCCTCCTCACTCAGGCATGAAAAGCCATTATCAGCCAGCATCTGTCGTAGCCACTGCTCGGCATCGCCGACGTGACCATTAACACTCAGATCGGTATTACGGAACCATATAGGTGTCTTTTTTTTGCCTGTCAAACTGCTGTTTAACGCTGGCAAGCTGATGCGGTTCAAGCGCCCCGCTTTCAAGCATCAACTGTTGAATAACGAACTCAAAACGCTCCAGAAAATCCGCCTCAAACTCCTCGACGCCTGGGGCAAAGCGATAGGGCATGAACAGGGTATAGCGGCTATACGCCTCGGTGACGATAACCGTATACTCACTTGAGCGGTAGGAATTTGGCACGACATTACACTGCCAGCTTAGTTGCCGGCTATTGGTGACCAAAGGCTGGGTGCCAATTCGCTTGCCGTCAGGACTCGGTATTCTGGGCACGTCCAGTTTCAACCACTTGATCATGGCATTATTCGCGCTCAACACGATGGTATACATAAAAGACTTCCTGGTGATTGCACCCTTTCTCGAGAGAGCCTTATGCGCCCGCCAAAGATTCAACGATGATTGATTTAGCAACGCTCATCGAACGTTTTTTGCTGGCCCACAAGCCAAGGCTTTACGGCCTCATCTATCGCGACCCTATCCGAGGGTTCCGATACCCTAAGTACAGGTTGACTACAGATAAGGCCTACCGAAGCTAAATCATGCTGTATGGGCAAGCCGGGGAACGCCCCCGGAGCCGAGGGGATGGGCTACAGCCACATCTTGATCTGACTGCGAACCGACTTAAGGGCCGGACCATCGCAGACATGCACGCCGAGCAACGGCGCGCGCTGCTTGTCGATATCCCGCAGGGCATGGTAGGTCGCCAGCAAACCTTTGGCTTCGCGGCCTCCGGCCTGCCGGGTCAACGTCGCCAGCTTATAGAGCGCATCCTGAGCTTCCGTATTGATGTCATCGCCTTTGAACACCTTGGTTTTGCACTCGATCACATAGAGCCGGTTGTTGGCCAGGAAGACGACGTCCAGCTCATTTTCCACTTTGGTCTGCTTATCATTGTCCCAGTAACTGATTTTAACACTGCGCGCTACATCCTGTATTTGCGGCAATTCTTTGCGCAACGCTTGTACCTGGCAGTAGATGTAATCTTCCAGCCAGCCGCCGTTGGCAAAAAAATGCTCCTCGGCACCGGCAAAACGCACGCGATTGCCACTGACCGTCAATACCTCCTGCTGCTGAAGATCTTCGAGCATATTTTGCAATTCACCATCCTGCAGCTGATCCCGACTCATTTCGGCGCTGAAGTCCACTCTGTCGAAAATCGCGAACAAAAACGGCTACAGCACGACCACAGATGTATTAGATTTACTCTGTGAGTATTTTGGATGCGAGATCAATGATATCGCTGAGCACATCAAAAAAGACGCACAGGAATAAGGTAGAGGTCAGAAAGTGCCTGAGTGGAAATATTGACTGGCACATGATTGGCACGAGTTGGTCACAAGCCAAAAACAAAAAACCCGAAGCTCTCACTTCGGGTTCTAAGTCGCTGATTAATCAGCGCATGTTTGGTAGGACTAGGCAGATTCGAACTGCCGACCTCTACCATGTCAAGAATACGCTCTTAAGCAACCTATCCTTATGATTATAAAGGACATATAGCACTAAACACCCTTGGTAAAACACGGTAAAACAGAGTAGTTCGAAGTAGTTTATTCAACAGCTTAAGGTGCCCTAGACTACTGGATATTGCATCCTAATAGCCGTCCAAATTTACGTCATAATAACCATTTCCGCGCCACTGATTCGCTAGTCACTACGTCCTTTCGTAGGCTTGCCGATACGTCATTGTTAGGTGTGAATTTTCCAAAACTCTTCCACATCCTCGTCCACGCTGTAGTCGTGCAAGGCTCCGATAGCATACTCATCAACCACGCCCCATAAATGGGACGCGTGTCCTATCACTGGGGTATCTGTCTTGGTTACGCTGTACAGCTGCTCTGGACTCACCGCCTGCAACAGCTCCGTGCTTCCCAGCACCTCAGACACGTCCATTAATAGAAAGTCATTAGAGTGGCCCGCACGTCTCCCTAGCCACGTTTCGATCTTCTCGCAACCGTGCTTAGATGAAATGACCAAGCACCCCGACAGGAACGCCTCTAGGCTTGAGAGCCCTGTCGCAATTTCAACAGGTACTACTTCAAAGGCGCAGCGACCTCGGAAGGCTTCCAGTGCGAATGGTTGCGGAGACACGAAGGTGATAGGAACGATGCTGTGATCTTCAAGGGATCTCCCGTCATGATTAGGGCCTTTGATAACTTCACCATACAAAACTCTGCGCTCCAACGTGTCTGGATCGCTCTTTACGGCAGCCCAGCAGGATTTTCCTTGATCGGCTGTCTCTGCTGTCACCGAAGAGACAGCAAAGGCAGCATAAGTTTCGAATGCAGAGAATAAATCCTTTGTCCCCAGCAGTAATGCCTTGTTGTTCATCTCGCCTCCTAGTGACGGGCTATTGAGCATACTATGATGCACCCGAACGGCCAGTTCGATCCAACTTGAATAAGGAAACCTACTCATGGGTAATGGCATCTGCTTATGCTGTTTATCCTGTGGTGAACAGCACAATTTTAGGATTGGTGAGGGCGACGAACATAGCTCTCTCGGAACGGTTCTTCGCAGCTTGGCTCAAGATGATAGCCATCGAGTAGCTAGTATCATGAAAGACTTCAACGTTACAGATGGTCAATTTGGCTACAGGCTGCTGTCCTGCAATACGTGCCATACTTTGGAAGAGCGTTTTACAGCGATGCTGTCCTATGATGATTCCCATGGGAAATATGAGTTCAGTACCCAGTTCAGCTGTGACAGGTGCAAGAGACCGCTAGTTGACTTCGAAGAGGGCTCGATTGAATCTCGGAACTGCCCGAGTTGTGGCAAGCCTGCCATGAAGCTTGATCATGTTTTCGAATGGTGAGTGCGCTATTGGGCGATAGGGTTTCGGCTCACTACCCGTGTGGAGATCACTTTCTCCGGTAGCGTGACACTACTGTTACGCTCAGCGCCTAATGATGACCAAGCAGCTACGCGATTAATAAATGCCACGAGGTGATTTCATGAGTACAGACCACAAGATCGACTTACCGGCTTTGATCTCTGCGTACCAAGATCAGCTGGAAACACTGCGTGCTGAGAACGACACCGCTGAATTTGAGGGCGCACTTGATATTGCGGAACTTCCCATGAGGTTGGTGGAGCACGAACTGCTCTTGGCAAAAAGTACCGCTTCGACGATTTCCGGCCAAGATGCCATCCAGTTCGAGGAGATGCTGCGCTATGGACTGGCGGGCCTTCAGCGTCTGGCGAATTGAGGCTGCCCCTGCAAGTTGAGTGTCGCCTTGGATTTCCACGGAAAGATTCAGTCCCCTCCGCACGAAAAGTGTGGAAGTTCTATTTCTCATGAGAAATGGTTTTTGCTTGTCCCTCCAGGAAAAAAAATCTGAAAAAAAATAAGATCCTTCGGCATATCGAAGGTACCTGCTCAACAGAAGAAGCCGGTCAAAATTAACTACAACCTTTCGCGGATCTCACCATGAAACCAAGACGACGCACCATAAGGCCGGTCAATCCCCGTGTCCTTACTTTGGAACGGCTTTCATGATCCTACTGCATGTCGCGGGATCAACCGTTTCTATCGACCTTATACCTCGACGATTTCCCGTGTTGTGACCAGTGCCTTGAGGTGCTTTCCCAGTTGGGAAGGAACGTTACCACCGTCAATCAGTACCCCGAGTTCCATGTTGTTCTGTAAAGCTGCATTGGTTAGGTTGGCACTGGTTATGAATGCGTGTGACTCGTCGGCAACAGCACACTTGGCGTGCACAGAAGCGTAGGACACCCCGGTCGAAGCCTTCTGATCACCGCACCACACATAAATGCAGGCAGCCGGTAGGGCGGCCTTCATTTTACCGACGGAATCGACGCTCAACTTGCCCCCATGCGCTGCGGACGACTCGATAAGCATCGATACTTTCACGCCCCTATCCAACGCACCCTGAAGTGCCGCTATAACCACCTTTACCTCATAGGCTACGAAACTGACTAGAAACAGCTCCTTGGTAGCCCCTTGGATCACCTCCAGAAGCGCCTGTTCCGTGCGTCTGGTGGGCACAAGAGGCGTTGCAGGCCCGGTCCACACCAACTGAACATCTTCAGACAATTTAGCCGCCTCAAGCGTATGACAAGCTCCTAACAGCATCCCAGCCAGTTCCGGAGGAGAACAAGGCTCGTCCCGCCAAGCGTCCACCAAACTTTTCAGCTGCGTTCTAGATTGGCCGTTGAAACTCCACGTGCGCAGGTCGTCAGCGTTCGTCACGCTGCCGAGACCACGTACCTGATCGGCTAAGGCCCGAATTCGATTGGGGTGATTGGCGGCGGTCAACTGGTCGACCGCACTCAATAGCTCCTCCATGGGCATCTCCTAATCGAAAAACGCCGCATCGACGCAGTCCAGTGTGGGCACCACCAATGCCCTGTCCAGATAACGGTTGCCCTTTTCGCAAGACGTTTCAGCTACGAAGCTGCAAGCATGACAGGCAGCCGCGTGTAGGCTTCGATCCTTGTTCGGTTCGTGCTCGGAACAAAGAGGGTCGGAAGAGCAGATCTTGGCGCGGTTCAACGCCTGCGCCAGCAGTCGTCCGAGGTTCTCTGGCTTACCCAGCTCCACCAGTCCCCCCAGCGTACCGTCTGAATCTGCCGCTGCGGTGTAGACGAGTATACCCGCTTGACGATCTTCCCCTTCAACCGAGGCATAGATCCGCTCACGAATGCTGGCCGCGTTGTAACCACACTCCAGCGCCATCTCTCGAATCAAAAGGTGGGCCACTGTATGCAGGAGCACATAACGAATACCCGGGTAGCCTTCGTCAGGTGCCAATTTACGTGAGTTACGCCACCCTCGGTGTCCGGCGTAGAGGTTGGTATCACGTTGTTTCACCGACACCCTGTCCGCCCATTTGCACAGTTCACCTTCGTCGAAACGTATGAAAATCCCTTCGCCGTGAACTTGGTTAGCAGGAACCCAATCAGGTGCGCGGCGACTCAGTTCGGCCATAGGGGGACGTTCGTCTGGGTCGCTACTCTCTTCCGGCGCTTCCACTCGAGTAAAGCCAACCAAGGCGTTCACTTCCCTCAACCGCTTCAACAAAAGAACACTGTCAATCAGTTTTCCGAAAGCCCCGGGAGCCGGCACACCTTCACTGAGAAAGTGCGGCCAATCCGAAGGTGGGTACGGATCAGTCAGCACATCCCACTCTGGCCCTTTTATATCCTCTTGAGAGACCGTTTCCGCCAACGTACCTTCTCGAATCGCTTCGACGATCGCCCAGATGGCTTCGGGTGTGTGTTGATCAATCCCCGGCAACGACGCCGACTTTTTCAGCGTTTTCACGATCGTTTTAATTTCGAAGGCGGATTCAGCATCCTCGAAGTAGTCCCAGCCATCTTGAACTAATTGAAGCACCGGATCCCGGGACAACGGAATGGCCAAGGCTGAAAGTGTCATGGGAAACCAGCTATTGGTGGCGCCCAACAATACCCCGCGGGCCTCCTCTTCACAGTGATCGTCATACCTATCCAGATGGGGATGACGTCCTCGGCAACCCGGGAGATTGTCTTTGCCGGCCCGACCGAAGGCTTGCGCCATATTGCGCTTGGCACCGCACCCCTCCTCATCACATTTCACCCACAAGTTTTCGGTCTGTAACGAAGCGCCACTTTCGAAGAATCGCAAGCTACCTGTGCAGCTCGAAGGGCCGTTGTGAACGAAGTAATTCCACGGAAAATCGTCCAAGTGGCCATTACGGCAGGCCAACAGGAAACGTGCAGGTACCGCATCCGCATCTTTGGCGGGCTTGTCTCCCTTGGAGCCACGGCACGCCTTGTGAACGAATCGCGTATTCTCCGGACGGTAAATATTTTCCTTGATTTCAAAAAGCCCAGTATCGAACTCAGACAGCAGGCCACATTTGACGCATCGCATCCATCGAGGGAAGGGACGAACCGGCACACCGACCCGTGCTTCGGCTGAGAACTTGTCAACGATCTCAGATTTGACGAACGGCGGCATTCGCAAGCTTTCCACCTGCGACCCCAACACTTTCCTGACAGCCGCTAGCAGGCGAGCTTCTTCAATAGGCTGACATCGGTCCTTTTCCCACTGGTCGATACCCAGAGTCACCACAGACAAACTGGGTAGGTCAATCAGAGCTCCAGGGCCGTAGGTCCAAAGCAACTGGCTAGGGCGAACTTCACCGACCGGAGTGCTCCCAAAAGGGGTTTTCTTGGCATCGCTCATGAGTCGGATTCCTCTTTAGCTGATACCGGTTTGGGTTTCCAGTCTGGTCCGTCACCAAGACGCTTGGTGTTCATCATCAATTTCACTCCCGGTTCGACCTCGCGCATAGACATCGGAACAGTCTGCCAATCCCATGCCTTGATGCCGGGAGACTTAATCAACGCCACTGTAGTACCTGCTTTCTTGCCTTTCTTCTCGTAGGCCAACGACCTACCTGTGACACTAGCCTCTTTATGCCACTCATCAATGCGCGTCTTGGCTGCTAGCTTCGTCGACTCAGAAATACCGTTTCCCACCACCATCGAAGCACGATCTACCAAAGCATCAACTGCCTTCTTGATCTCACTACCTGCTGTGTTTTTGAGCTCGCCGGCGCCTTCGTTAGGGTTGTAGGTTTCGTTGTCCAAACGCATCAGGCTCAACATGGTGCCGGTCAGCCCACGATCCAGTGCGCGGGGTGAGAACGGCGTCACCGACTGAGCCTCGACGTGCTTGTAGAAGGTGGCGTGGTAATGCTCGAAGGTCTCGTAGTGGGACAGGTCTCTCGGGCGTGCCCAAGTGAGCACGGTACAGACCAGACCGGGGAATGCACGCCCGACTCGGCTGGTTGCCTGAATGTATTCAGCCGTACCTTTTGGTTGGCCGTTGACAGTCATCAGTCCGATTCGATTAACGTCTACCCCAACCGATAGCATGTTTGTCGCCAGCACCACATCGGTTGCCCAATCCTCGCCTTCTTCCCACTTGGAAACGAACTTGCCTTTGTCCGTGTCGTACTCCGCTTTGAACTTAATCTCCAGCTCATCGAGTCTCTTAGGGATGTCCTGACTTGATACCCGTGATGTCAGCTCGCTGATGTTCCTGACGCTGCGCTGCGCCAAGCCGGGACGTTGGACCAGGCTCATCTGCACCCGATATGCACGGGTTTGAACATCGTCTTCTGCAAGCCGTTTCATACCTCCCAGTTCACGCAGCGAATTGAAGTAGCCTACGGATGTCAGATAAGGGTCGGCGATCTGGCCGAAGCGATCGAACAACGCTTGAGACGCAGTCAAAAACGCGGTGTAGGCACGGATCAGTACGGCCGGTCTCGAACTACCGGGCGAACACACGCCCATATACAGCCGCCCCGGCTGATCTTCAATCGAACGCTGAACCGAGAAGAAGTTGTCCTCAACGTCCAAACCGTGGGGCGGAAAAACCGAAAGTTTGCGCATGAACACGCCGTTTACCTGCTCCTCAGCTTTACGAACGGTTGCCGTCGAAGCGATCACCTTCGGTTTGATACGCTGTCCGTCCAAATCCCATGTAGACAACTCGTCCACAGCCGTCTCGTAAAGCCCTACCATGGTACCCAGAGGACCACTGATCAGGTGGAATTCGTCTTGGATAATCAGGTCCGGGGGGCGAACCGGCGATATCGCCTTGGTTTTCACTGCTGGCAACCCAGATTGACCTCGATGGGTACCGCTACACTTGGCATCAGGCCAAAGTAAGCCATGGCGGGGGCATTCCGCTCTGGCTTTGCCGAACAAGGTTCGAGTTTCGCCGCGCCATGCCATCATGGCGAATTTGTCGACGGTGGCGATCATCATCGACGGTGGGCGGTGATAGATCTCTTCGTCCACCACCAAGGCTGGAATACCGGGATGCGGTTCGCTAGCAGACTGCCCCTTCGAAAAGGTGCATCGTCCCATCTTGTCACCACAGTAGATCGTGGTCTGACCTTTGTGGACATTGACCTCAATGTCGCGGCCTCGGGCAATTTCGGAACCACACCAAGGACAACTGGTCAGCTGTGCCGGGGAGGAGCTGACCAGCTTCTTCTCCCGATGCCCTTTGATCGCGGTATCGCTGTCGGCGGTTGTCCCAGGAGTTACCCTGTTACCGACCCAGAGGCCGATGGTGAAAGGCTCTTTGCCTAGGCTGTCATCTCCAGCCTTTAGGGCGCCTCTTCGAATCACCTCCATGGCACAGATGAGTGCTGTGCCGCGCTGAAACTGCTGAAGCGTCAGCAGGCGCAGGGTATAGCGCATGATCACTGAAAGCCCCCGAGAGGCGTCGTAACCCCCGAGGTTGCCTTGGAAGCGACGTATCGCCATCGCGAATGCAGCTACTCCGAGATACGCTTCGGTTTTACCACCACCGGTCGGGAACCACAGTAGATCCGCGAAAGATTCTGCCGGTGAGGTACGATCCTTGTGGGTCGGATCTGCCATTGCCGGAATGGATAGCAGTACAAAGGCTAACTGAAACGACCGCCACGAGTAGTTCTTTGGGTCGTCCCACAGGCTTTCCAAGGTAACGCTTTTGTTGTTGCGTCGCTGTTCCAGTGCGAACTTGGAATGCACCCGCTGCTTGGCCATTGCTTGGTTGGCAAACCGAAAGGCTTCGAGTGCCGCCGCGTTGTCCGTATCCGCAAGAACGGCGATTCCTTCTTCCAGACGGGTTTTGATCTCTTTACATCGACTCAAGGCCGCTTTGGCCGAGCTGTCGTGTCCGACAATCTCGCCACCAACACGGTTTGCCTGTTCGACTATCCACTGGCCGTAGTCCTCGGTCAGCAACTGTAACGCATCGACCAGATCGGTTCGCTCCATGGTCGCCAGCCGCTGCATATCCAAATGGCCCTCCCTAACCAACCGCTGCATAGCAGGGCGGTCCTCTGGCTTCAGACCGGGTACTTCGGTCACGGGGACTTCGTACTCAGGCATGACGACGGTGCGAATCTCCAAGGCTTGTTCTGGATTATTCTCGGCCGTCTTAGCGTGCACGGCGACCCCGTGACCGACGGCGAACTCGACGTGCTCCCGATATATCATCTCCAGAGCTTCACGCTCTTCGTCGTCTCCGTTGGATTTGAGCACCGGCCGACGCCTGAATATCGCCTTGGTATCGTCGCCTTGGGCGCGACAAAGGATCTCAGGCTGGAAGATCCATGCGCTGTCCTTATTCTCTTCGGGTTCCTCTTGGGTATTGACCAAGAACAACGTGACCAGTTGGTCGCCGTTTTCGTTCTTGTCACGCACCCGTCCTTGGATACGCACTTCAGGGTGTTCATTGTCAGGTGCCTGATGGGTGATCACGCCGGTTTCCAACGCGAGATTAATGACGCCACCGCAAGGTATGCGCTGCCACACCTTGGCTTTTTGTCCTTGTATCTCTTCCCCTGTTTCCGGATCCAGACGTGTCTTGTATATCTCGTGATCGTAGAAACGTTCGTACCGCCCCCAGCGCGCTTCGACTTGGATGCTATCGACGTCACCATCCACACAGATTGTCAGCCCGAAACTGGAAGGGATCAGGGACTGGTTACTGGTCGCATCAATCTCCTCACTGCTTTCAGCTTCCGCGTCGACGCGGCCGGTGGTAGAGGCAAATTCGGCACCGGTGTCATGTTCGCCGGTGTGCACCTCCATCGGCGAGTCCGGATCGACATCGTCAGGCGCCATCGGCCCTTCAAGCCCTTCGATACCACCCTTGGTGTCGTCGCGAGGAGCAAGACGGCCCACCAGATAACGGTCGCGAACACTCATGTCTAAAATCTGCTCAGTGGGCCCCATGGCCGGCCCTAGCAGGTCGTCGGCTACCGACAGTTGCAGTAGCTCACGGATATAGGCTGTCGCGTGCTGCCTGTCAGACCCTCCGGTAGCTATCTCGGAGATTAGTTTCACTTGCCCCAATGGAAGCCCGAACAGCATCTCCAAGTTTTCGGTGAAGTCGGTCCATTGCAGGCGTCCCATCTGACCTGAGGTCGGCAGACTAAAACCTACTGCACTCAAAGATAAGGGGGCGTCGGAAATGTGCTGTTTGTCGAAGTAGAAGGTCGTGCCTTCGGGTGTAGTTCGGCTCCGGTAGACCCTACCAACCGACAGAGCCTCACCAATAGGACTGGTCACCAGTACCCAGTCACCTTCGCCAACGCCCTCATACAGGGCTCGAGATCCACCTAGGGTCAGCGTGTACTTGGCACGGGGTAGTTTCGAGGTCTTCGAACGTACCGCAATCCATGCGTTAACTGTCTTCTTGTCCATGACTATACCTTTGCTCTATAGCGAGCTTCGTCGCCGCTGCCTTGTTGCTCGATATCACCATCAGCAATTAGTTCTTTTATCGCCTTCTCCCAACCTTCCATAGCGGCACCACTACCCTTGAGGATGGTTTTCCGAGTGAACCACTTACCTTCACTAGCTTCCAACCAAGCATAGATTTGGTCGACAGCATTCCCTCCCCATTTATTGCCAGGTTGTTTTTCTTTAATGGAAGACTCTGAGGTTTCGAATAAATCAACCTGCTGAATCGGCTCACTTGCTTTAGGCTTTTTCTTCCTTAGGGTAGAAGGAGGACCGCTTTTTTTATAAGGTTTCTTTCTTTCTCTTCCGTAGTATTCCTTATTCAAAGCAAGCAATCTCTGTTGAGCCAATTCAGACACTGACTCACTAACAAAATATCTC
>JBFGZS010000070.1:0-18229 GCA_041586615.1 Motiliproteus sp.
CTGCGCTGGAGTGGCGACATTAGAAACTGGGATTTGATAACAGAGGTCCATCTTAATCCGGAAAACCAACGGGCAGAAAGAAAGGAAGAAAAGGCGGCATAAATTTTAACCTAAGGCGACAACTCGCTTGAAAAACGCCGGTTATCGGTAAAGAGTATCTGCGCGTCCAGGTCGGTAAGACCAAAAAATCACTCGCGGTTAGTACCTGTTACCGTAATAAGAAATACTACAAAACGCTCGGCGAGTATCCGCTCATGAGCTTGCAGGACTTCGAGCGGCTGGGAACAGAATACGTCGCTCAGATCAAGAATGGCAAGCTGCACGCGTTATCTAATGTCACCCTCGACCAATTCTTCTACGAGGTGGTGATCAAGCTCGCCCAGCGAAATAACAAAGCCAGTTGGAAAGACGATCTATCTCGATACGAGCGCTACATCAAACCCGAGCTCGGTCAGATGAAACTGTCTGAAATCAGAACCTACCACATTCAGCTGATGCTAAATGGATTGCCGGAACGATTAGCTCCCGCCTCTAGCAACCATGTCCGCTCGGTCATGCACAACGCGCTGAACACTGCAGTTCGTTTCGAGTTGCTGGAGCGCAATCCATGCTCAGCTATCCGTACACTCCCAACAAATAATGCTGTCGAGCGAATACTTGAGCCTGGTGAAGCAGCTGCGTTCATTCACGTCTGTTTGGAAAGCCCGACCAGCCTACCGAACCTCGCCTTGATTTTAGCGTTGCTGACGGGCGTACGCATCGGCAACGTCATCAGTATCACGCGCGCGATGCTTAGTGCTGATTTGACGAGTATTTTGCTGCCGCACACTAAATCAGGCAAGAAGCAGCTAATCCCTCTTCCTAAGGAAGCGCAATGGGTGGTTTCACAAGCGCTGTCCCTGGGGGCTAGCGAATACCTATTCCCATCCGATCGCAGCCAGTCTGGTCACATTACCCACCCAGCGGCTGCGTTCAAGATAGTCTGTGAAAAGGCAGGTATCGCCACAACCGGTAGTACATATCCCATCGCTAGCGGCTTTCCGAAAGAGCCCCTAACCATCCACTGCCTTAGAAAATCGTTCGGATCTGCGGTGCAGCAGCACACCGGCGATATCCACTGCACCAGTAGCATGCTGGGGCATGCGGATATTTCTATCACGGCTAAGCGGTATACGTTCCTTCAAAAAGGTCAGTGTGCGGAAGCTGCACAGGGGGCTTCGCACCTACTCACCCGGGGTAGTGGCATCCCCAATTATCCCAGGATCGACTTGGGTGCCTCAGGTTCTGCAGTTAAATAGCTCCACTTGAACGACACCGGAGCCTTGAAGATGAACGAGAAATACGAAAACGACGCAATTCTTACGAAGGAGGATATCGCAAAACGATATCACATATCTAAGAGTACCGTCGATACGTGGTGTTCCCGCTCTCCTGAAAACCTCCCGGTGTATTTCAAGCTGGGAGGTGCTCGAAATTCTGCCATCAGATGGCGGCTTTCCGAGTGCCTCAAATTTGAACAGCAGCAGGTGGATAAACAACAGAACCAAGAACGGCGCGTCGCTACTTCCTTGGCTGACCTGTTAGACCGTTAAACCTCATGCTGTTGATTAGAAAGTAAAGCCCACCTCACCTTAAAAGGCAGTCCCCTTATGGAAAATACTCTTGATCAGGAAGTTACTCCCTCGCGCGATGTATCAACGTCAATGGATAAAAAGGAGTCCACACATAAATCCGCGTCAAAGAAGACCAAGATCTCGGCTTTACTCGAAGATGCCTCCAGCCGCAGCAACAGCTTCGCTCCGGAACCGATCATTCTTAATAGCGATGAGCGCCCGGTCATCCTATTCAGTGATGATGTGGAGCAGGTGCCGACTCACTACCTAGAACTCCCAGAACTCCGGGGGTACGTTCAGTGTAACGGGCCAGAGTGCCCTCTATGCCTGGCCGGAAAGAAGCAATCTACTCGAATTCTGGTTCCAGCCTTCGACCTTCAAACCAAAAAGGTTGGGGTGCTATCGATGACGGACAACCGTTCACCCACGTCGTTATTACCGCAGTTAGCCCCCTTTTTCGAGAACCCCGAACCGGCTGTAGCCTTCATTACGAGGGAGAATCAAAAATTTTATGTGGAAACCGCATCCCTAAAACCTGGGATATACGGTGGTGAGCGGGAAATACTGGCGTTCAGCAACGCCATGGATGCAGGGACAGTTGAATTAGCCGCTATCTATCCTACCTACAGCAACAAGGAGCTGCAGGGCTTTCCGAGCATCCATGAAGTGCTTAGCCTAAAAGGGCTCATCGGGGGATGAGTAACGCCGGCCAGGAAATTTTTGTTCGAGGCGAAGTAGAGCTCTCAACATTCCGTCGGGAAAATGCAGGGTCAGAAATTCTGGCCCTACTTAAGCGGAATAATGTACTGATCAACTGGCCGGTTGGCGTAGGTAAATCGCATAACCTTGATGACGTTATCGATGCCGCTGTTGGGGGTGATGACTACGACACAGTCGTCGCCCTCCTCCCTACCCGGGAGGTTATCAATGAGCGTCGCTTAATCAAGTCTCCTTCAGCTAACGGCAGGAAAGTGATTGACCTAAAACCAAGGCCGAGTGAGCTCTGTGGGCCGACGAATGACCGGCA
This sequence comes from Motiliproteus sp., assembly GCA_041586615.1. Lineage (GTDB taxonomy): Bacteria > Pseudomonadota > Gammaproteobacteria > Pseudomonadales > Balneatricaceae > Motiliproteus. Next base: position 2,641 of record JBFGZS010000070.1, read on the forward strand.
ATGGTGCCACTTTGAGACACGCGGACTGGGACAGCTGGCCAGGGAGTCCATCTGCAAACACTGCACTAACAATGAGCAATGTTTCTGGATCAATCAGTACGGTAAAGCACTGGTGGGAGCCGACGTAATTTATGCTGCCCAGAGCCACCTCAAAAATGACCCGGACTTCATTCGACGGATTACTGAACAGTGTGGTGCCTCTCGTCCTCTAGTGATTTTTGATGAAGCGGTAGTATCACTTACCGCCTTTGGTAGGACAGTTAGCCATAACGAACTGTCTCAGTTCAAACAATTGATTCAGGACGATAACCGCTGGTCCTCTTCACAGAACCAACGTGATTGGTTGTTTTACCTCGAAGTGCTCATCACTACTCGTACGAGTGATCTACAAACCAGTAACCACTGGAAGCCACCGTTTATGGAACCGGACAATATGATAAGGATTCAGCGGAATGGATTCGACAGCTTCGGCGAAGACTACCGCTATATTGGACAGGACCTGGTGGCCTTCGGGGGGTCTTCATTGGACTCAAGGGAAAAGAGCGAGCAAGGTGACCTGCTGTTCTCCGCGCCACCACTGTTAGATTTTAAGGTCCTACTATATAGCGGTACGACCGACCCCAAGATCCTCGAAATGCGATTGGGAGTCCCCTTTCACAACCCCTACGAACATGCACGCTTTAAGATCCTTGGGACTACCTGGATCAACATCGCCTCGTCCATTGGCACAAGTTCGTATTTCCGAAAAAATGCTGACCAGATCCTGGATTTCTTCGCGGAGCTGATCTCCCTGCGCCTTCACCGGGGGCTCAGCGTTCTTCTGATCTCTAAGAAAAAGCATGCCGCCTACTGCGCTCAACACTTAAACACAATCCTGGCACGCAATGACCATAAAGATGTGCAGGTCGTGCATGGAAGCCAACTGAATGGGTTTAACTCGAAGGAAATCCCCCTAATCCACTATGGCGTGATCGGTACCAACAAATATGAGGCGTTCGATAGCGTATTTTGCCTTAACGGCTATTACATCTCCGACACAATTCTCAGCGACAGCATCCAGGACTTACGCGCATCTAACGGGAGGATTAATGTGGAAATCTCTTCTTCGGGTCAACCGAAGCGGCGGTTTGCCAAAGTCAGCGATTCTCGGCACCGCTATACCGACGTTGCGGGTATTGCACAACCCATGCTAACGGCCCTAGAAATGGGCTCGGTGGTCCAGGCGGTGGGACGAGTCCGCCCTTTCACCAAAGCCCGCGAAGTAATCACATTCCAGAATGGGGAGTTTCCACAAGCAATATACGATCACGAATTCAATTCTTTGCCAGCGATTCGAGCTCATTTTGGTATCCAAAACCGTCGAGCACGCAACAAGACAGATCAAGCAACCGAAATTCAGCGGTTGAAACGTGGGGGGTTAACTCAAGCTGCTGTAGCCGAGAAGTTAGCTGTCAGTACCCGTACGGTCGGGCGCTACTGGCGCACCGAAGTAGACACGAACCCTATCTAAAATTATTTAAAGGGTTGGTGTCCAGTTGCCTAGGTCGAATGACAGTTCGCACCAGGCCGTAAACGCCACACTAACCCTAAAGTAACAAGGAGTTACAGATGGCACTAATCAAAGCATGGCAGAAACGAACAGATGAGATGCCTAGCCCACTCGATACATCTCCCCTACATCACCCGATTTTACCGCTAGCTCATGACTACTACAGCAAAGGAATAACTTTCATCGACACCGTTGCCGGTATGGAAGAGATGGTTGAGCTAGCACGACAACTCCCTCTAAATCTTATTAGCATCGACTTCGAGTACCGCTTCAGCCGAGCGCCTATAGCGCTTCGCAGCAACAAAATAAAATATGACATCCGGAGCGTGGAGCCGTTGCTAATGTCGCTAGCGCTGTCCTCCGTACAGGGCGATGAACATGCCCTGTTTCCATTTGTAATCGACCTACGGCAACGAGGACTGAATAGCTTGGTTCAGCAGGTGTTAGATCTCCCTGTCCCTTACATTGCCCACCATGCTAAAGCCGAACTTCATTGCTTATGGCAGCTAGGCATTCGGGTACCAGACCAATGGTGGTGCACCTGCATTGCTGAGCGTTCTCTTTATCTCGGTCTCCATCACAAAGGCAAGTCGGTAGTATTCGAGTCAACGGCGGAAGAAATAGACGCCAAAATGCAGCAAGATCAAAGCGACCGTATTCGCTACTCTCTCGTAGCAACCGCATCCCGCTATGGGATCAAGCATCGATTTCAGCATGCTAAGGAGACCCACCAGAAGTCGTTTCTCGACCATCAAGCGGACCAGCCCTTCTCCCATGATCAAATTGAGTACGCTGCTGAAGATGCGATAGTGGCGGCTAAACTCTATCTTCCTCAGATAAATCAGACGACTCAGAATGGCCTCATGGGACACCTGGTTAGCATCGAAATGCCCTGGGTGGTCACCAACGCGCGTATGGAGTGGGACGGCGTTTTAGTCGATGCCAGCAAGCGGCAAAGAGTGGCCCAAGCTTGTGGTCCGAGAAGCAGTGCATTAATCCAACAGCTGAGCAGCGATGGTCTCGATAATCCCCGGAGCCACCCTAGTCAGGTCAAATTTTTCAATCGGCTAGGGCTGCTCCAGCACTTCAAGAAAGGGAAGGGGCACTCCTTCGACAAATCCAAATTGAAGGATTTGTCTCACCTTCACCCGTCAATAAGCCTGCTAGCTGAACTCCGCAAAGTGGAGTCAGTGCAGAGAGACGCAATCCTGCGGACCGATATTGTGGGCATAGACGGGCGTATTCATCCCGAGCATAAGCAGCTGGAAGTTGTAACGGGCAGACAGGCATGCGTCCACCCCAACCTTCTGGGTCTGCCAAGCCAGCTACGACCACTGATCGTCCCCCGAGAAGGGTATGGGGTTGGGGAAGCGGACTTGGCTCAAATTGAGATAGCTATTACGGCTGCGGTGTACGGTGATGCCGAAATGATTGCCAAATACAACCAAGGGGACATCTACACGGCGATGGCACAGGACTTCTTTGCTAACGAGATAAGCAAAGAGGACCGGTCGGCAGATTCCAATACATTCAAGCAGAGCCACAAAGATAAACGCGACCTGATGAAACAATGCACCTTAGGGATAATCTACGGGCTGACTGCCTTCGGTTTAGCAGCGCGACTGAAAATAAGTGAGCACGAAGCCGAACGACAAATGGCTAAATTTCTGGATATGTTCCCGACGTTGAGGCGATCTCTTCAAACCGCACCTCAGCATGGCGCTATCCGCGGCTATGTCAGCACTTCAACTGGACTGCGCCGGTACCGCCCTGGTAGCGACCGACTTTCTCGATCCGATAAAAACTGGATGATCAACATGCCGGTTCAGGGTACTGCTGCGGCACTGTTCAAGGTAGCGGGGAATCGACTGTACCGCCTCTACCAAGCCTATGATGCACGTCTGATCTTGGCCGTTCATGACGCCTATGTATTTGAGGCACCGCTTGATGCTCTCAATGAGGTGGCTGAATTAACAAAACAAGTGATGGCTCAAACGGTTCAAGAGTACTTCCCGCAGCTGCGCCCCCGCGTTGATCTCAACATCAGCCGACAAGAATGCTGGAACAAAGACGGGGATGCCACTGCACTTGAAAGATGGACGGATAGCTAGCCGTTGATGATGTGAATCATCCAGTGTGATAGGCGATAAGAACCCGAAGGGCACGCTAGAGTGCTCCAAAACGCCTACCGGGGGATTCGTCGACCTTGTAAGCAAGGGCTGACTGTCGACACTGTGCCGTGAGTGCCCAACCAGCCAGTTTAACGATGCGCCGTTAAGTCTGTATTCGCAGGAAACTGCTTAGGGGCCGGGGCCTGCAACGCCAGTGACAAAAACTGAATATGTTGTAAGTAGAAGCGTCCTTAAATTACCTACCTGAGCGCAGGGAGGCTCCGCACCTGCCCTGATGATCTAAGCCCTCCCCCCAATTCCCCCCGTATCAACTTTGGCACATCAGAAACCAGGGTTTAATGAAGACTCTTGAAAACAAACGGAGATTACCCTTTGAACCTCTTAATGAACAAAGCCCGTGCCCCGACTCGTTCCGGCGACGATTTCCTTAACCGAGCGATGAAGGGGGCGTGCTGCACCCAGCATACCCACTCCTGAAACAACCAGCCGGACCATGGTGGTTCGCTGCTGGAAATCCAACTTTTTGCAAAGGCAAATGATTATGAAAATCATCCAAGACCCTGAACTCCACAGTATTTCTGGCTGCGAAAAACTGTCATCAGGGGGGGTTGAACTCACATATTCTGAAGCATCACCCATTGGTCAGTGGAATACCTACCAACCAAACGCGACCATGTCTCAATGCGCAAATATCAAGGGTGGATTTTACCTATCGGGTGATGGCTGTAAGGATGCAGTCGCACCGTTCAACCTTTTCGGGGGGCGGTATGGGAGCAAATACTGCTTCGAGATCAGGTTGTTTGAAGATGGTGAGCCGTCCGACAAGTTCCGACAATTTTCTTCATGCTTTGAACAAGACCCAAACGGCCTTATCAAAGCAATACCCATGAGCTTTTTCAGCACTCTGTACTACCTGTGCTCAGAGCTACCTGGATACGAAAAAGCACTGCTCGACCACATGATTAGTTTGTTGGCTGAAGAGCAACCTTATGAGGAGATTACGGAGGATACAGGTGAGGTTGTCGATTACATTTACGGACTACACCAAACGGCCAAGAACGTACTTGCAAAATTGCTGCTTAGCGGCGAGGAACAGGCAGTCGAGATCACCAATATATATAGCAGTTATACATCGGACAGGTTCTTAGTTAGCAATCGCTGGGTTGAGTCCGGAATGGACGGAACGTACAAACAGTCTGATGACGGAGAGAACTTAGGGCTGCTCTGCGAGACAGGTATCGGATCCAGATACGGTGTAGAGACGTATACTGTCTACGTCAGTCAGCCGACTGGGGAAGGGGCCAACAGGGTAGTTGCATTCACCTCCGACAATACGTTTCCAGACAAGCTGCCACAAGCTTGCTATAGCGCTATCGAATACCTGTGTTCTCAATACCCTGCACGCGCGGACCTTGCGGCCACGCTTGTTATAGGGAAAGCAGGCTGGGACCTGCATATGGTTGAATGGGCCAGCGACTGTTTAAACGATGCCTACTACGTTGCTGCTGAGCTTTATGAAAAGGAGACCGGTAAGCGTTTAAAGGGATTCCCTGGCTTTTATGGCTGGTGTGAAGATGAGTAAAGCCATCGTTTCGCCAAACTAAAATCTCACCTAGGTACCGGTTCAAGAACTGCCCCGCGTGCTTATCCCCAGCATCAGCAACCTCAACCGCACCTGTGTCCTTTTGGGCACAGGTGCAATCTAAACGCCGAATATATACGAAACGGCAAGCCCTAATGCCTTTAGCATCAAGCATTATGGGTGCGATTTCAATGCTCATATCGCGCCCATAATCCGTTGCAGGGCCCGTAAACAAAGAGGGTGTAATTAGCACGTTGGGGATAGAAGGACGTGTGAATCATTGCAAAAGGGCAGGTATGTTTCCGCTTGGTGCTAATTCCCTAACCCATGGTGAACGACAAAACATTGGTGTCGTTTTGGCGTGTTAGTTTGCGTGATCAGGCACTGGATGAACGGATGTAGACCTCCGCTCAACAGTCCACGCCAATGCAAAGGTCGCTGTTAACGTCAGGATCTTCGCTTGGGTAAACATAATATCCACTTTTCCCTGCGGCCTTCGCCTGATAAAGCGCCTTGTCAGCCTGCTTGAGCAGCTGGTCCGCTCCAGGATGCTGAGGGGTAACTAGCCTGATTCCTATACTAGCCGAAATCCGCAATTCGATGCTGCCGACCCTTATCGGCTCTTCAAGCAGAGCGATCAGCTTAGCGGCTATTCGTTTGGCGGTATTCGGCTGACTCCCCTCTTTTAAATAAAGGATAAATTCATCGCCCCCTAAGCGGACTGCCATATCAGTCTTGCGGCTACAACTTTTTATCCGTTCAGCCACAATTTGCAGCACACTGTCTCCCGTTTCATGACCATGTTGATCGTTGATCTCCTTAAATCGATCGAGGTCAAGATACATCAAAGCGCCCCAACGGCCGTGCCGCTGCACTTCCTTTAGCGACTGCTCGAATTCGAGGTTGAAGCGTCGCCGATTACCCAATCCCGTGAGTGGGTCTTCATACGCCATTTTTTCGACCTCGCTATGCACTTGCTTGCTACGGGTAATATCCTCGCTGACAGCGACATAATTGGTAATGTCTCCACAATCATTTGTCACCGGCGCGATCGACATCGCCGACCAGTAGACCTCGCCGTCCTTGCGCCGATTGCGCAACTCACCCTGCCAGCGCTGGCCTAACGTGATCGTACGCCAGAGATCGTGATAATCGATTTCACTCGAATGAAGGGTATTAAGGATAGCCATGGTTTTACCGATCGCCTCATCCACCCGGTAGCCGGTGACCTGGCTAAACCAAGGGTTAACGTATTCGATCACTCCCTGCGGATTCATGACCATTATGGCGTTACAGCTTTGTTCAACAGCATTCGTTAACTCCCGCAGCTTCTGGTGTTCCTCCTCCATTTGCCGCTGTTGTGAGTTGTGCTGCGTTACAGCTTTCTCGAGCAGGGTGCGTATTTTCCTAGGTCCGACCCCTAAGCAAAAACTCAGGTAGCCGACCAGAACACTCAGCATAGTGCACAAGGTATAGTATGACGCGAAGGCTGCTGCGGAAAAAGTAGACGGATTCTCGGCCAGCTCTAGGTACCAGTTACCCCCCGGCACGTCGACCTCAGCACGCACTCTGTATGGCTCATACGGTATTAAATTGGTTGGCGCTGGCTAGCGGGATAAAGCCAAAGTAGTTAGTGACAGGAGGCAATATCAGGTTGCTGATAACCTCGGTGTTATCAGCAACCTGACGCATCAACTGGTAACCAATCCCTCGCTGCTTTAGTGCCTTCAGCCCCGTCATCGACATCAGATCATCTAAGTCTATTAACGTCGAGACTACCCCCCAAACCTGTTGCTGTGTGGCAGTCTCAGCATTATTGACTGCGGTATGAGAAGCCTGCTGGCCTGCAATTATCACAGGTTGTATGGCAATCATTACAGCACCACTATGCTGATAATCGAATGGCCCAACCAGATTCAGTTGATGAGTATCGACTGCACTTACGACCCCTTGTAGATATTTTTCATCACTAAATAAATCCTGTCGGCTAACCAATCCATCGCTCGGAATCTCTATAGTTTCTTCAATAGCACCGCTGCGAGTCCGTTCTAATTGATAGGTACCTCCCAATGTACTGCTGAGGGTAAGCGCCGTGCTTTCAACCCCGCGCGTATAGCCGTTCTGTTGCTCGATAAAACCCGCCAAAATAGAAGTCCCTGAAATGCTCCGATGGACACTCTGCTCTATAGAATGCCCCTGACTAATAGCCAGCATACGAAGCTTATCCTGATTGCTGGCATACCAGAATTTGTCGGCATACTGGATCTGAAGATGGCCAATCAGAAAAACCAAACTGGCGATCGACATTCCTACCAACCTTTCTGGCCAGTTATTCTTGAACAGCTCGCCTATCAACATAAGAGACCCAACTCACCCTGAAAACACATTAAATACGCCTAAAACAGGGCTTGGAAGCTCAAATTTGACGAAAATGGGAGTGGTAACGCTCTCATTTTCATAATAGACGACCGATACCCTCAACGCCGTGACAGCCTAACTTAACGTTGCCTCCACGCTCACTCTCTTTGCAATGTTGACCCACCATACTGCTATGTTGATATGCTCGTTAGGCGTTTCTGCAACGAAAGCCTCGCGAAGCACTTCTGAATAATTGATATATAGGGTGTCGACAATAAGGCGACTACCCTTCTCCCAGAAAATTCGAGCGGCCGTAATACTCAACGCCCTCTCGGATCAGCGTTGCCAGATTAATCCGATCAATATTTTCAGGTACTTTCTCTAAAACCACCCCGGTAGCGGCTTTCCCATCCGCCTCAATATTCATGCGCAGACCACTGCAGTGGACAATCTGATGCCGCTGCTTGTTAAGCTCCCACTCATCAAATTTACTCATCATACTTACCTTGTTTTTAAGTAAAATCGTCGCTAGTCGCGATGGTTTGTCCAGATCAATCGAATCCCGGATTCTATCGCCTGGTCAGACAGTTCTTTTCGAAGGGTGCAAGGGTATTTTTCACCGTTCAGTTTTAAATAAACTTCGACCGACTGCGGCCTGTTTTGAAGCGAGTAGATAAGGCTAACCGTGTCGTCAATCGTGTCCGGGTAGTCCTTAGGCTTTGAGCTTAACGTTGCGATTGGGTCCATCATAATAGCCCTCCATCATGCTGAGTCGCTGAAATATCAAAATCCGTTTGCCCTTCATTTTGATACAGTCGGTAAGCCTCATTGCCAGCGCCAGTGACGCGATTAGCTTCTTCATGAGCCTGGCGGATCAATTCATGGGGGGGCTCCGACTCCGGGGCAACGATCCGGATGCCAATTCGTGCAGGAAAGCCGCCAAAATGGCGCTCTGTGGATGATATTCCATTTAGTTGACGGGAGAGACTTTGAGCCATACGGACCGCGGTGTCGGGCTGCTTTCCATGTCTGAGCAATACGGCAAAAGCCCCCTTTCCGGCATGCTCATAAAGATCGCCCGATCTTAAGCTATCGCTCAAGACCTTAGTAACAGAGGGCACCGAAGGTGCTGGTGCGGCGGAAACACGATGTTTATTATTATGCACCGGGACAATTCCTTCACCTTGGAGTGTTGAATCGCATTCCAGCAATAAAAAAGCACCCCAGCGACCGTGGATAGAGACATCCTTAATCGCTTGAGTGAACACTTTTGTTAGAGTTATCCGTTTCATGTTGTTAGTTCTTATTATTAATTGCTTATCGTCCCTGTAGCGGTCAAACACAGCCCCGCTTTACTCAATTTTTACCGAGCGACGCTTATGGAAATCCTGCTTGGGAATAACGACCTCAAGCACACCGTTGGTGTAACTCGCCTTCGCGGCACTGCTCACTACGTTACAGGGCAGGCTTAGGGTGCGGGAAAAGCTCGTTTGCTGGGACTCCTGCCGGTAGTAGCTCTCCTGCTCTGTTTTCTGGGTTTGCTTCGTTGCAGCATGAATAGAAAGACTCGAGCCCGTCACCTTGACATCAATATCATTTTTTTCGACACCGGGAATTTCTGCCCGCACCAGAATATCCTCATCCCGATCCTGGATATCAACCTTGGGTCCGGTCAGTTTCCAGTAATCGCCGGCAGACCAGAACGGGGAGTCCGAACGGAATGGGTTTAACCAGTTGTCATGCAGGAGAGAGCCGAAACTGCGGGGCAGCAAACGTTCAAACTCCTCCTCGAACTCATGGATTTTCTTATCGATTTCGGCAAAGGGCGCCAACGAGAGCAGCGGGCCTACCTCCTGCCTGCTACCGTTATCTTTCTGCGTGTCTTTCACTTCAATATTTGTTTTCATTATCGTACTCCACAGCAAAACCCTGGAATGCAACCTACCGTTATGCGAAGCGGTAGTACTTCACGCTGCCTGTTATGATTGCTGGATTGCGGCAGATTAAAAATCACGCAAACCATGGATTACATGTCATGGTTCTAATGATGCAGTAGCGTAAAGGCGGGGAGTTGTGGCATATTCAAAAACTGAGGGTATGCTTACCGCCATGGCTGTTGTTCGGTTCCAACGGGGCCGTATTCAAGGCCGGAACTATGCGATGCCGGGATGCCATACCTGGATGCCATACCTGGGACGTTCGAGCGGGAGCCGGTGACCGCCTAGCGTGAATATGCTACGGCCCGTTCCAGAACACTTAAAATAATCTACGATACAGTTATGAAAACGGCACCGTCAGTGACAAATAAAGCGTTGAAGCGTTCCGATAACCCACTATTCCCGGTGGTCGGGGTCGGTGCCTCGGCAGGTGGTCTCGAAGCTTTCGGCCGTTTCTTATCCACGCTGCCTGTCGATCCAGGCATGGCGTTTATCCTCGTACCCCACCTTGACCCCAACCATAAGAGCTTGATGGTTGAATTACTCAGCAAAAAGAGCGCTCTGCCCGTTAGCGAAGTGGTCGATGGAGAAACCGTTCAGAGGAATCATATCTACATTATCCCGCCCCATTGCTCATTGGAGCTGAGAGAGGGGTCGCTTCGCTTGGTCCCCACAGGTGACAAGTCGGACTATAAAACAGCCATTGATGCCTTTCTCTATTCCTTGGCCCTCGATAAGGAAGAGCGGGCGGCGGCGATCATACTCTCGGGCACGGGCAGCCATGGCTGTAGCGGGATCAAGCACATAAAACTAAAAGGAGGCCTCGTTCTGGCTCAAAAGCCAGATACTGCGGACTTCAAGTCCATGCCCAGTAATGCCATTGCCACCGGCTTGGTCGATCTTATCCTCCCCCCTGAGCGTATGATTGACGAGCTGATCAGATACGCCCAAAGTCTCGATCACGGCATGGCTGACGCACAGGTTGGCGCCGGTCTAAAGACGCCGGAGCCTCTGCAGAAGATCATTGATTTACTGGGAAAGCACTCCAAGCTGGACTTCAGCTTTTACCGAAAAAGCATGTTGTTACGACGCGTTAACCGGCGCATGGGGCTGGCTGGCGCAGACTCTATCGATGACTACATTCAACAGCTCAGCAAACAACCCGAAGAGATTGCCGCCTTATACCGGGATTTACTCATTAATGTGTCCGCCTTTTTTCGCGACCCCGCAGCGTTTAACCTGTTGTCGCAACGGGTAATCCCCGATTTGGTAGCCGATAGCTCCCCTGATAAGCCGGTGCGGGTATGGGTCCCGGGCTGTGCGACCGGGGAAGAAGCCTGGTCGCTGGCAATGTTGCTGCTCGAGGCATTTGAGGCGATTGGAAAGCCGCCGTCAATACAGATCTTTGCCACCGATATCGATGAAGAGGCGTTGCAGTTTGCACGCAAGGGCGTCTACCCGCAGAGCATGACCTCGGAGCTATCGAGCGCGCGCTTGCAGCGTTTTTTTATCCGCCAGACAAATGGACACTACAAAGTTCGGGAGGAGCTGCGCAGCCATATCCTTTTCGCCTTGCATAATTTAGTGGGGGACGCCCCTTTTTCACAACTGGACCTGATCAGCTGCCGCAACCTCTTGATCTACCTTGAACAAAAGGCACAACAGAAGATCATCTCCCTGTTTCATTTCGGCTTAAAACAATGCAGGTATCTTTTACTCGGCCCTTCGGAGGCGATCCGAACCGATGAGTTCTTTTTTAAGCCTGTTTCACGCAAATGGCGTATTTTTCAGCGTACGGGTGCGAGCCGTAACCGGCGCATTGACCCACTCGGAACCTTGGGACTAATGCAAACACAGCCGACACTAGGCCAAGCTTATTGCTCATCTTCAGGAACTCGCATGTCCAGCGTGATGCAGAAAGAGTTGCTGGCGAACTTTACTCCAGCGTCGGTGTTAGTTGACCACCAGGCTCGGGTGCAGTGCTTTCACGGCCCAACGATTAATTATCTAGATATACCCGCCGGTGTGCCGACACAAGACCTGATCACGATGGCCAGACAGGGGTTGCGTACCCGCCTACGCGCGGCAATTCATCGCTCTATCAATACACAACTGGCTGTCGTCGATAACGACGCTCGCGTGGTGCGAAACAATCGATATGTGTTTTGCGCAATTACGGTCAATCGAGTAAAAGAACCCGGCCTGGATCTCCTTTTGATCACCTTTACCGACCTCCCGACGCCATCAGGGCAAGACACTACCGAGTATCCACCATTCGATGAACAGGGTATTCAGCAACTTGAGCATGAGCTAAAAGTCACTCGGGAAGACCTGCAAAGCAATATTGAGGCGTTAGAGGTCGCCAATGAGGAGTTAAAAGCCTCGCACGAAGAAGCGATGTCGATGAACGAAGAGATGCAGTCCGCCAACGAGGAACTGGAAACGTCCGGGGAGGAGTTGCAATCGCTGAATGAAGAACTAACCACCGTCAATAATCAATTGCAGGTCAAAGTGCTGGAGTTGGAACAGCGTAATGACGATATTGCCAACTTATTGATCAGCAGCAATATCGGTACGCTGTTTCTGGACAACCAGTTACACATCAAGTTGTTTACCCCCTCGATACAGGCACTGTTCAACCTTATGGAACAGGATATCGGCCGCCCGCTGTCCGACTTCTGTTTAAAGTTCACCGATCAGCGGTTGCTGCAAGACTGCCAGACCGTCCGCGATCAACTGACGGGCATGGAAGCAGAGGTACTGTCGGATACAGGCTCGGTGTATTTGCGACGGATACGGCCTTATCGAACCAAAGACAACCGGATCGAAGGTTTGGTCATTACCTTTATCGATATTAGTGATCGTAAACAGGCAGAGATGCAGGCCCAACGACTGGCCCAGGTATTACGCGATTCCAATGATGCGATCTTCGTCCAGGATATGACAGGTAAGATCATCGCCTGGAATCAAGGTGCGTGCCGGCTTTACGGTTACAGTGAAGCGCAGGCCCTGGCATTAACCGTACAGGATCTCATCCCGTCATCGGCTAGCAAAGCAACCAATGACATGTTTATGCGCGCGGCTCGTAACGAGCCCATGGACCCGATAGAGACACAACGGCTCCGCCAGGATGGCCAGCTGGTTGATGTCTGGCTAACCCTGACCAGCGTGACGGACGATACGGGAACGGTGGTCGGCTTGGCCAGCACGGAACGCGATATAACCCAACGCAAACAACGAGAGAATGAGCTGCGTGCCTTAAACGCCGAGCTGGACCAGCGTGTTAAATCCCGTACGGAAGAAAGCGTCGCCGCGGCGATAAAACTCTCGTCGATGTACCGGACAGCCCCTGTCTTGCTCTGCTCTTTGGATAATCAATTACGGCTACAAAGCCTGAATACCCGCTTAGCCGAACTACTGCTCCCGGGAGCCTCGCTGAAGGCGATGCTTAACAAGCCCTTAAAGGAAATCGCCCCGGTGCTGTATGACGCCCTTGAGCCTATCCTGCATCGGACCCTGATGCATAAAGAGCGCGTGTCAGACTATGAGATCACCATCAACCTGACCGGCAAACCGGATCAGACACGTACTTTTTTGTGTTATTGCGACCATATCACCAAAGAGCCGTCAGTACAGGCTGGTATCAGTGTCTCACTGCAGGATATTTCCCTGCATAAACAACTCGAGGAGGAACTAAAAGAAAAAGAGCAGCGCGTAATCTCGATCTTAGACACCGCTGTCGATGCCATTATCAGCGTCAATGCCCAGGGACAGATTGAACTGTTGAATCATGCGGGTGAAGAGATGTTTGGCTACAGTGCCGAAGAGTTGATCGGGCAAAGCGTGCGAATATTGCTACCCTCATCGTATAAGTCCCGCCACGACGATACCTTCGGCTGCTTTTTGACCGCTCTGGTAGCCTCGCCTAATCGGGGATCACAGAATCTGCAGGCCGTTCGTAAGGATGGAACGGTGTTTCCAATCCGTCTAACGGTGGGGGAGGTAGACCACTGCCAAAGCTATACGGGTGTTATCAGCGATTTATCGCAGCAACAAGCGCTACAGGACCAACTACTCGACATCAGCGAGCAGACTCAGCGCAGCATTGGAGAAGCCCTGCATGACGATATAGGCCAGGAAATGACCGGTCTGACCTTAAAAACCGAATCCCTGCAGCAGCACTTGAATGGCGTCTCTGCACATGCCGGTCTGGCAACGAATATTCTGGAGGGGCTCGATCGCACCCGTAAAAAAATTCGCATCTTGTCCCACGGATTACTGCCCGTAGCGATCGATGCCAAAGGGTTAAACGATGCACTGGCATCACTGGCCCACGAAGCCCAGGACGTTTACCGGATCAACTGTCGTTTTCATGCCGACAGCGGCGTAGAAGTGCATAACTCCGAGGTGGCAACCCAGCTTTTTCATATTGCGCAGGAAGCCCTGAATAATGCGCTGCGGCACAGCCAGGGGCAAAACATAGCGCTGTTACTGCGCCGCTGCGAAAGGGGGCTGCTGCTTCAAATTTCCGATGATGGCAAGGGCCTCTCGGATGAAGATGCAAATAAGCAAGGGTCCGGATTGCAAATCATGCGCTACAGGGCCAGTAGAATAGGTGCTGAATTCAGTATAGATACCACGGACACCCCGGGGACAAGGATCAATTGCTACGTATCAGGAGATGGAGTTCATGAAACACAAACAGGAAACTAGCCCGGAGCACAAATGCAAAGTTTTAATCGTCGATGATCACCCCGCCGTGCGCGAGGGCGTTGCCGTCTATATCGCGCAACAACCGTCCATGCAGGCGTGCTGCGAAGCAGGGAGCATTCAGGAGGGCTTAGAGAAGATAAAATCTTGTCAACCTGATGTGGCCGTTATCGATATCAGCTTACCCGATGGTAGCGGTATTGACCTGATAAAGCGCCTGAAGGCGGCCAACAATCCGGTGAAGATTTTAGTCTGGTCCATGCATCCCGATAGCCTGTATGCCGAACGGGCTATCAAGGCGGGAGCGCTGGGTTATATCAACAAGGAAAATACAACCGGCAAATTGATGGAGGCGATACAGGCCGTCAGTCACAATGAACTGTACCTGAGCCCCGAAGCAACACGGCTGCTAATCGGCCACGTTAAAGGTGAGCGGTCATTATTCGAAGGGTCGCTGGTTCACACACTCTCCAACCGGGAACTTGAAGTGTTCTCGATGATAGGCAAAGGCCTGAAAACCTCGATGATCGCTGAAATGATGAATATCAGCGTGCATACGGTAGAGACTCACCGGCGGCGTATCAAGATCAAGCTCAACCTGAAGACCGCAGGAGAGCTGACCAATCGTGCAACACGCTGGTTGCTGGAGGGGGAATGAAGTCGGTCAACTTTCGCCCGCGTTAGCTGCAGCGAAATAGCGACTCCAAAATAACTACAGCAAAATAACTACAGCGCTAATGTTAATGCAATTCCCGCATTGCTTCTGCCATCTTCTACTTTCGCACGACCTCCCTCTCACAGAGACACAAAGCGAGTGACAAACCCTCAATACTGTCGTTAATATTACCCTCTGGGCGTAGTGGTTTCAACTACAATCAAGGAATGAAAAATAGTTAAACAGCGAACAGACTATTTGAGTCGTTGGTGACCAGTGAGTCACTCAATGCTGTAAGAAGGATCCTATGACTAATAATCGCGCAGTCCGCTGCAAGACACTCTCCGAATTTTCGGAAATATTGTTACGACTTGACGAAGAAGGTTATGTCGAAGTTGCTGATACGACGAAGCTTAAACATAAAGAATTTTCACTGGTCTTTAACAAAGACCATTTGGCTAACAGCAACACAGCCTACGTGACAATTATATTAGCTAGCACTGATAATAATGCTTGGCTTTAACAAGCGGCGTTTTTCAAGCGAGTTGTCGCCTTAGGTTAAAATTTATGCCGCCTTTTCTTCCTTTCTTTCTGCCCGTTGGTTTTCCGGATTAAGATGGACCTCTGTTATCAAATCCCAGTTTCTAATGTCGCCACTCCAGCGCA
>JBFGZS010000071.1:0-16792 GCA_041586615.1 Motiliproteus sp.
GCTGATGCAATGTCCGCCGACGAGCCCGGGACGAAAAGGCAGAAAGTTCCATTTAGTACCCGCAGCGGCCAGAACTTCGCCGGTATCGATACCCAGCTTGCCAAAAATTATAGCCAGCTCATTGATCAGGGCGATATTCAGATCACGCTGCGTATTCTCGATAACCTTGGCGGCTTCGGCGACTTTAATGCTGCTGGCCTTATGCGTACCGGCTGTGATGATTGATGCATACAACGAATCAACATAATCCGCGGTTTCGGCGTTGGAGCCCGAGGTGACTTTCAGTATCGACTCTAAACGGTGCGTCTTATCACCGGGGTTGATGCGTTCAGGGCTGTAACCGACAAAGAAATCCTGATTAAACTTAAGCCCCGATTCGTTTTCGAGGATCGGGACACACTCTTCTTCCGTTGCGCCCGGATACACCGTCGATTCGTAAATAACCACATCGCCTTTCGACAGCGCTTTACCGATCATCGCGGAGGCTTTGCGAAGCGGTGTCAGATCGGGCTGCTTGTGAATATCTATCGGCGTCGGAACGGTAACGATATAGCAGTTACGGTCCTCAAGGTCTTGCGCAGAGCAACTGAAACCTAATGCCGTCGTCTTCTGCAGCACATCCGTTTCGATCTCTTGCGTCGAGTCTTTACCCGATCGCAGCTCGTCGATTCTCGCCGCTTTAATATCAAACCCTAACGTATCGAAACGCCCGGCAAACGCCACCGCCAACGGAAGCCCGACATAACCTAGCCCAATTACTGCAATGCGTGTTTCTTCAAGCTTCACCGTTAACTCCTACTGTTCCTATTAACCTGTCACGTGGCTTTATGCCTCGGCGGTTCATCCATAAACCATCTATCAAGGCGACATTTTTTGCTCGGTATTAGCTTACCGCCTTAATATTACCGAGACGCCTATAATTGGCATTATGGTGTCTATTCTCACCTATCCACTAACCCAATGCGAGGTGTACGCCCTGTGGATTGCGTTGCGTTGAATCCACGTCAGGAAACCCAATGCTCCAAGGGTTTTTTACGCAGGTTCCAAAGCAGGTCTTCATTACCACACTGAGGATGAAACCCAATAATGTTCCGCTGCAGGAAATCACGTACATACGGAGCATCGTGTCTTGTCAGACCGCCGGTAAGCGCTGTGATTAAGGTTTTCAATTGCGCGTAATCCGGCCCTTCTTCTCTCGCGACCAAGATACGCGGGTGCGTCGTTCCCGATACATTGTCACCGATCAGCAACTCCTCGTAGAGCTTTTCCCCGTGTCGTAGCCCGGTATAGACCACATCAATGCCATCAGCCCCCGGACGATGCCCCGATAGGCGCACCATACGCCGTGCCAAATCATCAATTTTAACGGGCTCGCCCATATCCAGAACAAACAGTTCACCACCCGTCCCCAGGGCCCCTGCCTGAATAACCAGGCTGGCAGCCTCGGGAATTGTCATAAAATAACGGGTTATTTCCGGGTGCGTCACGGTCACCGGTCCGCCCGCGGCGATCTGAGCCTGAAACAGGGGTATTACCGAGCCGGACGATCCCAGCACATTGCCAAACCGCACCATGCTAAAGCAGGTCTGCCTATTGTCAGGAGAACGCTGCAGCCCTTGCAACACCATCTCGGCCAGGCGTTTACTCGCGCCCATGCTGTTGGTTGGCCGTACGGCTTTATCGGTAGAGATCAGGACAAAATGCCTTACCCCCGCGTCCATCGCCTGTTGCGCCAGACGGTACGTACCCATCACATTGTTATTCACACCCACTACCAGGTTATGCTCGACAATGGGGACATGCTTATATGCCGCGGCATGGTAAACCGTATCAATCCCGCCTTGGCTAAATAAACGCTGTAACAATCCTGCATCGAGCACCGATCCCAGTAGGGGTAGCAGTTCAACATCACAACCCAAGGTGTCACAGCGCGACCGCAAATCCGCTTCGATACGGTACAGCGGGTATTCGCCATGTTCGAGCAAGATTAAGCGCTTGGGCGCATGCTGAATAATTTGACGGCAAAGCTCAGCACCGATCGAGCCGCCTGCACCGCTAACCAGTACGGTTTTACCGTGCAGACAACGGCGCATCAGGGCTTGCTGGGGCTCAACAAAATCGCGACCCAGCAAGTCCAGGGTATCGATATCATCCAACTCGGTTAGCTTGGCCCGTCCCAGCGCTATATCGTCCAGCGACGGCATTGTCCTGACCGCGACTTCGACCAGTTCCAGGCGTTTTAGAATAGCCTGCCGATCACTGCGCGTGGCACTCGGTAACGCCAGCAAAACCTCAAGCGTATCGTAACGATCCTTGACCGCTTCGATGGATTCAATGCCCCCCAATATCGGCAGACCCGCAATCTGTTGCCCTTTTAAGCCAGGATCATCGTCAATAAAACCCAGTAGCACCATCTCCTGGCTATGCTCCAGCGACAGCGCCAGCTGCACGCCGGCTTCACCCGCACCGTAAATCAAGACATTTTTATCGCTACCCCGTTGCAATATGCCCGCGACAAACCAACGCACAGACTGCCGGCTACCGCCGATGGTGATGCAAAGCACCATCCAATAGATAAACGGTAATGAACGGGGTGAAAACAGCGACAGGTCGACAAAATGCGGCAGATAAAACGGCACCAGCGACCAGAGCAGCGCGGCACCGGCATTGGCATAACCAATGGTCAGCATGGCGCGCTGACCAATATAACGAATGACCGCGCGATACAGCCCCATCTTGACAAAGATGGGCAACGCGACCATTGGCGCGACCACAAATAACAGCCATTGATTACCCATGGGCTGATACAGCTCGCCTAGTCGCAGCGAAAACGCCAGCCACAGCGAGAAGATAACCAGCAGGCTATCCGCCAGTCCGACCAGCAGGGCTTTGTGCCCGCGCTGCAGGCCCATCATATAGCGAATCAACACAGACTCCCTGTCTGTAAATTACGCGATGTCACCAGATGCCACGGCTATCAATAACAACCTTCGAGGCGATTTCGCCCACGGGTATGGCTTTGAATTCACGGTGGTCGACGAGTGCCACCAGGGTATTGGCGCGTTCTAAACCCTCCTCCAGACCGACCAGGGTCACACCTAAGTGCGCCAAGCTCTCGGGCAAAGTCCGAATATTCGGTTCGACGACCAAGATCTCCCCAACCTGCTCCGCCGCTAAGCGCTTAACAATATCCAGGGCCGGGCTTTCGCGCAGGTCATCGATATCGGCCTTAAACGCCAACCCCAGGCACAGAATAACCGGACGCTTGAACTGATCGGCCGCACGGTTTACACGCTGGTAAATATAATCAGGCTTACTGTCATTCACTTCGCGCGCCGTACGAATCAAACGCGCCTCTTCGGGCGCACTGCTGACAATAAACCAGGGATCGACGGCAATACAATGTCCACCAACCCCCGGGCCGGGGTTCAGTACATTGACCCGCGGGTGCCGGTTGGCCAATTTTATCAGCTCCCAGACATTGACCTTTAACCGGTCACAGATAATGGACAGCTCATTGGCAAAGGCAATATTGACGTCGCGGAACGCGTTTTCGGTTAATTTACTCAACTCTGCCGTCCGTGCGTCAGTGATGATGCACTCGCCCCGGACAAAGCGCTGGTACAGCTGCGCCGCGGCCTCCGCGCAACGGGAGGTCAACCCGCCGATAATCCGGTCATTGGCAACCAATTCCTGTAACACATAGCCTGGCAAGACACGCTCGGGACAGTGCGCCACGCGGATATCGGACTGCGCCCCCGCTTGTTGCGGAAAGCTCAGGTCGGGACGAAATTCTGCCAGCCATTGCGCCAGTTGTTCGGTGGCGCCCACCGGAGAGGTTGATTCCAAGATAACCAGATTACCCGGCTCAAGCGCAGGCGCCAGTGCCTCGGCGGCCGTGCGAATATAAGACAGATCCGGCTGATGCTGTTCTTTAAACGGCGTCGGCACGGCAATCATAAACGCATCGGCCGCTTCCGCCGCCAGGGTCGCACGCAGCTTCCCCATGGTAACGACACTCTTGACCACAATATCAAGGTCGGGTTCGACAATATGGATGCGGCCTTGGTTGATGGTATCGACCGCATGCTGACTGACATCAACACCGATAACCTCCAGCCCCCGCGAGGCCAGCACCGCGGCGGTGGGTAACCCGATATAACCCAAGCCCATCACACAGACACGATTAAATTCCATATCTCACTTCCTTATTCAATATTCATGAGTCAATGGCGATGATCAAGCCGCCTGCGCCGCCGCTGAAGCCCACCGCACCAGACCGGTGGAAACCTCAGGTTATCTTATTCGCCAGCCAGCCGGGAAATTATCCGGCCGCAAGCCTGCCCATCTCCGTAGGGGTTATGCGCCACACTCATCTGACGGTACGCGTCGGCATCACCCAGTAACCGTGTCGCCTCGTTCACGATGGCCTCTTTATCGGTCCCGACCAGCGTCACCGTCCCCGCCGTGACGGCTTCTGGACGCTCGGTAGTATCGCGCATCACCAATACCGGCTTACCCAAAGAAGGCGCCTCTTCCTGGATACCGCCCGAATCGGTCAGAATCAAATACGCGCGCCCCATCAAGTAGACAAAGGGCAGGTAATCCTGGGGGGGCAGGAGATGGACATGCGGGCACTGGGCAAGAATCCGCTGTACCGGCTCCTGAACGCTGGGGTTCAAATGCACCGGATACACCACCTGTACGTCATCACGCCGACTCAAATCAGCCAGTGCCTCACAAATACGCTCAAAGCCAGCACCGAAGCTTTCTCTTCGGTGCCCGGTAACCAGGATCATACGCTTACTGGCATCAAGGAAGTCGAACTGCGCCGCAAAACGCTGCTGCGCCGATTCATCTTCGGCTAGTCGGGCGTGAATGTGCAGTAATGCATCGATCACCGTATTGCCGGTCACCTCGATACGCTCGTCGGCAACACCTTCACGGCGTAAATTTTCACGCGCCGAGGCGGTGGGCGCGAAATGCAGGTCGGTCATGCAGCCGGTCAATTTACGGTTGGCCTCTTCCGGCCAGGGTGAATAGATATTCCCGGTGCGTAATCCCGCTTCCACATGGCCGACGGCGATCTGTTGATAGTAAGCCGCTAAGGTCGTTGCAAAGGTGGTGGTGGTATCGCCGTGAACCAGGATACGATCGGGCTTCCAGGCCTGTAAAATGGGCTGAAGGCCCGTCAGTACCGCGCAGGTAATATCGGTCAGCGTTTGACCCGCTTTCATCAGGTTCAGGTCATAATCTGGAACGATCCCAAATAGCGCCAAGACTTGATCCAGCATCTCCCGATGCTGCGCGGTCACACAGACACGCGAATCAAAGCGCGCATCTTGTGCCAACGCCTGAACCAAGGGCGCCATTTTGATCGCCTCGGGGCGGGTTCCGAATACGGTTAACACCTTGAGAGGGCTAGTCATTGTTGCCTTTGCTCCTTAGTCACTGCACAGAATCGCCGAACGTCGCGCCGTAAAAAAGACCAAGCGACAAACGCCCGCAACGATCAAACAGACGTCTCTACGAACGCCCGTAACTATCATCAAAGCGCACAATATCATCTTCGCCCAGATAGCTCCCGGATTGTACTTCGATGATTTCAAGCGGTATGACGCCGGGATTATGTAAGCGATGCACACAGCCAACCGGCAGATAGACCGACTGATTTTCAGTCAGCTGCAGTGTCTCGTCATCGCGGGTCACTTCAGCCGTCCCCTGTACCACCACCCAATGCTCCGCACGGTGGTGGTGTTTCTGCAGCGACAGGGTGCTACCGGGATTGACGATCAGGCGCTTGACCTGATGCCGCGACCCCGCATCCACGGAATCGTAGGAGCCCCAGGGGCGAAAGACCTGTCGATGCAGTTCGACTTCGGCGCGATTAGACGCTTTAAGCTGATCAACGACCTTCTTGACATCCTGCACATGAGCTTTATCGGCCACCAGCACCGCATCGGGAGTCTCAACCACAATCAGATCTTTGACACCGATGGTCGTCACCAAGCGGCTACCGGCATGGACAAAACAGTTCTCACTGTTATGTAGCAGGACATCACCCACGACCGCATTGCCTGACGCGCACTTAGCGCGAACTTCCCAGAGCGCCGACCAGGAACCCACATCGCTCCAGCCCGCATCCAGGGGGACGACAACCGCATCCTGGGTTTTTTCCATCACGGCATAATCGATCGAGTCATCAGGGCACGCGGCAAACGCCTCGGCGCCCAGGCGAACAAAATCCAGGTCTTCCTCACTATCGGCCAACGCCTTGCGGCAGGCATCGATCATATTCGGATTGAATGTCGCCAACTCCTCCAGGTACCGGTTGGCCTTGAAGAGGAACATGCCACTGTTCCAGTAGTAGTGACCGCTGTCCAGATAGCCCTGAGCCGTATCCAGATCGGGTTTTTCCACAAAACTCTGAACCGCATACGCCCCGGCGTCAGACGCGCTAGCTTCGCCGCGTTGAATATAGCCATAGCCGGTTTCGGGATGCGTTGGCACAATACCGAAGGTAACCAGCTTGCCCTCTTCGGCCAGCAAGCGTGCTTGATTAACGGCGCGATGGTAATCCTCGTGCTGTAAAATCACATGATCGGCCGGTAAAACCAGCAGCAGCGCTTCCCCATTGCCCTGCTCCTGGGCGCGTAACGCGGCAACCGCAATCGCCGGTGCGGTATTACGCCCCACGGGCTCAAGCAGAATGCCCTGATGCTGGCAATGCAGATCCCGCAGCTGTTCTGCCACCATAAACCGGTGCTCTTGGTTACAGACCACGAGCGGTGCCTGTAACGCCTCGACGCCTTGCAAGCGTTGTAGCGTATCCTGCAGCATCGTCAGCTGGTCATCGACCAATGGCAGGAGTTGTTTGGGATAATGCTTGCGGGAAAGGGGCCAGAGCCGAGTTCCGGAACCACCGGAGAGCACAACAGGTATCATTGATTTTCCTTTTGGGATACTAAAGAGTCCGACGGGCTATTCTAACCAGTTAACCTCGACATTAACATGTCCTTTCCCGGCGCAGGAATAGGGTCTTAGAGACGCAAAAGAAGATCCGGCGACAAGCCCCCATCATCTGCTGCTGCCCCTGAATGCCGATAGCGATACGGATCAGACTTTCGAGCGTCGGGCGTTTGCCCGTTCACGTATCGCACTACCTGAGCACACCGGTTGCCGTACGCGACACCCTAGTATCAAGGTTTCTGTGTGGCCGATGTATCGCGCCGACAGTGCTGTTTTAGCCGCCTTAATTAGAGCGCTTATTTTGGCGATAGAGCCGTATCCTCCGGCAATTCAACCGCGATCCCCCACTTTCGAGCGCGCTCCTGGGCAACACGGCGTAACTGAGAACGCACAGTCCCTTTCGGTTTACATAGATAGTAAAGCAGTGTAGCCGCCTGTTCGGCAGGCACACCATTTTTTTCGCCCCAGTCACGTACAAAATCGACCCGCGTATTATCGCTACGGTCAGGCAGGCCTTTGGGAAGCGGGATGGTCAAATCCTCGCCTTGCACGACCCGCCGGCATAATTCAGCGTAATTATGCTCAAAATCGCCAAAAACCTGGCGTTTCTCCTCGGCGCGCAAACGAAACCACTGGGTCTCACGGCCGGCAAAATACACGGCAGGGTGACGCCAATGATGTTCACGAGGATGATCGGCAAAACGACAGGCTTCTTCGTAGGCCGACAGCGTTGCGGGCAGGCCAAAGGCCTCAAAGTCGAGTCGCAACAGTTTCAGGAATTCGGCAATCGTCGGCATCCAGACGAATTCTTCCTTACAGCGATCAACCGCCCGCACCAATTCCTGCTCGCTAAAAGCGCGCAAACTTAATGCCCACTCCCTTTTCGCGATGCGAATCTCGTCCTCACTCTGAAAAACGCTCTTGAATTTATGACCGTAAATAGTCATAAACCGTGCAAAGATCATATTGACCAGCGCTTTGGTTTCCAGCGGTATGGGGTCCTGCGATGGTGATGAACCCGCATCACCAGTCGGTGTTGTGGATGTCCATGACCGCGTCGGTGATCCGCTGACGCGTTTCTGCTCGATTATCTGACGAATGTCTTTCACCCTGCACCTCAACCGACGACTGCGCGTTTCGGGCTTCACGCCCATTCTGTGTTTGCTGCTTGACCCACTCGCGTTTGACCCGTTTCAGGAACAACGGATCCCACGACGCTTCTTTACGATTTTGTTCTAACCAATATGCGATAAACTCGTCGACCCGATCGTTAAAAAACGCTTCCGGAATCCCCTGTTTTTCCAGCATCTGGCAGGTCGTCGAGTTCGGGCGCCAGTCAGGACTGATGGCATGCAACAGACGGCGCTGAGCCTCCTCTGCAGCAAAGAGCTTTTGCAGGTCGTCGGGCCTGCGCGCCCAGCCGGTGCTGCCACCAAAGCTGGGGGCCGGCCCACGCTGACTCAGCGTCGCGGCAACACAACGATCACGGGGGGCAGAATCAGGCACCTCCGCCTCTGCCGGCAGCGTCTTCGGGGCAGGCATCGAGGCGGGACGCCCACCTGCCGGAGAAAAACGCGACACGGGCGCGATGCGCGGGGTACCGGTGGTTGACGTGCGCGGGCGATTGACCAACCGGGATAAACGCTTTTCGACGGCCGCTACTGCCGACCCCCGCACGACAGGTGCTGCCTTTGCTGCGGGGCGTGCCGCCTGTTTCGTGCCGAGGTCTGCGGGCGCCGGCGAGCAAAAACGGATCTGCACACTGCCATTGGCATTGAACAGGGCCTCGATCACGCCCTGCTCTGCCAAGCTCGCGGTGATGCGGGTTAGCTCAGACTCATCCCAAAACGCCGCCAGCTGCAGCCATTCGGTGCGCCGACACAGAAAATAAGACAAGCCCTCGCTTGTGATATTGCCATGCGACTGGGCATAGTGATGATAAATCGAGAGCAGAATCGCCGCTTCAGCACCAAACCGCTTGGCCAACGAAGGATAAAAAAGAACAGGATTTTCGGGAAACAAACCGTGCATGGAGAACCCTACCGGGAAGCAATAGATAACATCGGGGAAACCGAATTAAGCTTATCACAAAGACCGCAGGATGTTCTCATGCCAATAAACAGCCAGATGCCGCCTGATGGGCAGCACCTGAACCAGGGCGATTGAGCCTGTAAATAAGTCTGTGTTACGGCCAGGCTTAGGGGTTATCGCTGTTACTGATAAATTCACGTACGGCACGCAGCACATCTTTGCGGCTGACCTGCCCGACCAACTTGCCGTCGCGCAGCACCGGTATACGGCGACGCTGTCCGTTGATAAAGCGCTCGGACAACGCAATAATATCTTCATCATGCCTGACGGTTTCAACCGTTTTCGTCATATAATCGCCGACAAACTGACCGCCCATCTCTTCTTCATGATAGGTCAGCGTCAGGATGCTTTTAAGGCAATCAACCTCAGACAAGATACCCACCAATTCACCGCGCCCGTCGACAACCGGCGCACCAGAAATGTTGTGTTCAACGAACATATTAATGGCATCAAACAGATCCGTCTCCGGCTTGAACGTCACCAACTTCGTGGTCATGTAATCCTGAACTTTCACCGATCTCAACATTGGTCGCTCCTTCACTCACAACAGGCTACTGCCCTTGAATTGTTTCATTGCCGTCGCTGCCCGCACCGCACGGTGCCGACTCGCTAGCTGAATATCACCGTTTTATTTCCATGCACCAAAACCCGGTCTTCCAGATGCCAGCGCAGACCTCGAGCCAGCACGGTTTTCTCCGCATCACGGCCCAAGCGCACCATATCCTGAACCTCATCCGTATGACTGACCCGAATCACATCCTGATCGATGATCGGCCCGGCGTCGAGGTCCTGTGTCACGTAATGGCATGTTGCCCCTATCAGCTTCACGCCCCGCTCGTGCGCCTGGTGGTAAGGTCTCGCCCCCGCAAACGAGGGCAGAAAACTGTGATGGATATTAATCATCCGCTCCGGGAAGGCTTCACACAGCTCGGGGGGCAAAATTTGCATATAGCGCGCCAGCACGATGGTATCGATCTGATACTCATCGACCCGTCGCTGCACCGCTGCAAACGCCCCGGATTTATTGCCTGGGTCAACCGGGACGTGATGATAAGAAATGCCATGCCAATCCACCATGCTACGTAAGTCTTCATGGTTTGATACCACACAGGGAATCTCGCAGTCGAGCTCTTTGCTGTGGTAGCGGTACAGTAAATCGGCCAGGCAATGGGACTCCCGGCTCGCCATCAGCATCACCCGCTTAGGCTCGGTGGAATCGACGATGCGCCATTGCATGGCGAAGGACTGTGCTATCGGGGTAAAGGCGTCCCGGAGCTGAGCCAATGTAAACGGCAGTGACGCCGCACTGATCTCATACCGCATAAAGAACCAGCCACTGGATTCGTCTGAATGCTGATTGGCTTCGGTGATAGACCCCCCATGACTGGAGATGAAATTGCTCACCATCGCCACAATACCCACCCGATCGGGACAGGAAATAACCAATCTATATCGAGGTTCCATAGGTCTCCATGCTGTAACGCTAAGCGGGTCTTTATGCCGAAGGAAAACACCGCGAAAATAATCCAGCATTCTAACAACTTAACCCGCCAAGCACAGCAATCCTGAAGATAAAGCCCATTAACCCTGAGGATAAAGCCCATCGCTGCGCGCGGCACAGATAAAGTCATTATCATGCAGCCCCTTTATCTTGTGGGTCCACCACGCAAGCTCCACCTCTCCCCAGCGCGTAACGATATCTGGGTGGTGCCCCTGCTCCTCGGCCATCGCGCCGACACGATTCGTGAACGCCAACGCCTCACGAAAGTTAGCCAGTCGGTAAGACTTGCTTAAGCGCAATATCCCGTCGACACTCACCAGCCGCCACCCGTCTAGCGCGCTTAAACGCTGTTGAGCTTCTGGTTCCTCGATACGGGGCACGCCAACACGGCAAGCCTGGCAATGTTGCTGGTTCAATTCTGTCATGGTGATCACCTCTGGTTCAGGTATGCATAGCGGTCCTAATCAATTCCAATCATCCCTGTACAGTATCGTACAGTCTGCCCTGAAAAGAAGCCGATAGTAGACCGCATGGGGTACCCTTCTGCAGGTACGCGGTCATTATCCCGCGTTTTATCGGGCAATGACCCGCTACGGAACTAGGATTACCGCTGTAACGAAAGTCGTTCGCAGGACGACCGGGACGATAAGCGCCGTTAAAACAGACCGCAACGAAGGCAGATAGAACCCATGGGCGACCCACAACCACAGGCTATCGTATTATTTGACTATGATGGGGACGCGGTACTTTACCCTGAGGCCATACACGTCACGTCCGCGGCGATCAACGCGGTCATCGATTGGGAGACGGAGACCCTGGTTCTCTTTGGCAGGCAGGTCAGCGTGCCCCGCCTTATCGCCTACTATGGGGCGCGGGGGTACCGTTATTCCGGCAGAGACCACCCTGCCCGCCCATTACCGCCACTCCTTGAATCCTTGCGCCAACAGGTCGAAACGCTCAGCGGCTATCCATTCAACGCGGTGCTGGCTAACTACTACCGAAACGGACGGGATTCTATGGGCTACCATCGCGATAACGAGGGGGCCATCGATAGCCGCTGCATCGCCTCGGTCAGTTTCGGCGCCACCCGGCTGATGCGCTTTCGCCATCGGCCCAGTCGTAGCGTGATCGATCAGCCTCTCGCTCATGGCGCGTTGCTCCTGATGCATAACTGCCAGACATACTGGGAACACAGCCTTCCTAAGGCCCTGCGCATTCAGGAACCCCGCATAAACCTGACCTTCCGCTGGCTGAAATAGCCTCACCAGCGACACGCGATACGCCTTATTCGGCGTGCTCCGCGTCCTTAGGCTGCGTACCAAGCCGACTGTGTCACGGCGCGGTTAATGGTTGCTATTAACCTGCCGGGTTGCTAGGTGTAGGCCAGCATCTGAGCTGATCCGCCAGCCAATCTGAGGCCAGATCCAGTGGATCCGCGCCGTCGCAGGCATCCAGGACGAGCATGGGCGCATGCCCCCGCCCTGGCATTGATGCCAGCAACGCATCAAACCGACAGCCCGCCTGTGCAAACGAATCACCATAGGCACGGTCTCCCAGCGCCACGACCGCCGTCAAACATGTCGCCAAGACCGGTTCAGCAGTAGCGAGCTCGCGGTAAAAAAGCGCGATATTGGGCGGAAAGTCACCATCACCGGAGGTGGAGGTGCACACCAGCAACAGGCTGGCTTGCGATGCTTTCAGGCCGGCCAGGCTCGGCTCGTCATCAAGCAGCACGTTAAATGCCTGCCCTTGCAAAATCGCCTGAAGCCTTTCGGCGACATCCTGCGCATGTCCGTAGACAGAGCCAACCGCAATATAAACCTGCATATTCAACCTCTCTGCTTCAACCTCTCTGCTTAAACTTCTCAGCCACCCTCTGCTTCCACTCTTTTCCGCCACGTTTACGATTAACCCGGCGGGTTAATCGTAAGACAATAACCTGATACCGAGCAATAAATGTCACCTTGATAGGCGGCTCATGGATGAACCGCCGTGGCATAAAGCCGCGCAAGGCCCTCCTGTGTTGACTCATCGGCAAACCATTGACGCATCGATAAACCCGCGTGTTAAACAAGACATCGCGGTGTACCATAGCACCTTTAACTCAAATCAGGTTTACGACCCGAACAATGATTGCCCCCGCCCCCAACCCGGCCCTTAGTGTTTCGCAGCTCAATCAGCAGGCTCGACTCTTGCTGGAGCAAAATTTTGGCATGATCACCGTCGAGGGCGAAATCTCCAATTTTGCACGGCCCAGCTCGGGCCACTGGTACTTTACGCTCAAAGACAGCGGTGCACAGGTGCGCTGCGCCCTGTTTCGTAACCGCAACACGTTCCTCAAGTATCGGCCTAAAAATGGCGACCTGGTACGTTTACGCGCTCGCGTTAGCCTGTACGAAGGGCGCGGAGAGTTTCAGCTTATCGGCGATTACCTTGAAGAAGCGGGTAGCGGCGCATTACAGGCCGCCTTCGAAGCACTGAAGCAGCGCTTACAATTAGAGGGGCTTTTTAACCCGCAGCACAAGCGCCCGCTGCCGAGTTTACCGCGCCATATCGGCATTATCACCTCGCCAACCGGCGCCGCGCTGCGCGATATCCTCAGCGTACTGAAACGCCGCTTCGCCGCTATCCCCGTCACACTCTACCCTGCGCTGGTGCAGGGTGAGGCGGCGGCAGCACAACTACGTCACGCCCTGAAGCTGGCTAACCGCGATCAACGCTGCGACGTACTGATTATAGGTCGCGGCGGTGGATCCCTGGAGGACCTCTGGCCCTTTAATGATGAAGCGCTGGCGCGCGCCATTGTTAGCAGCGCCATTCCTGTCGTCAGCGCGGTGGGGCACGAAGTTGATTTCAGCATTGCCGACTTTGTCGCCGACCACCGCGCAGCCACCCCCTCTGCCGCCGCGGAATTAGTTAGCCCGGACGGCGAGCAACTCGTCGCGCAATACCGTTATTGCCGACAGCGCTTAGTCAGCCAGATCAGTCGGCGCCTGGTTCGCGAAAAAGAGCGCCTGACCTGGCTCAGCCAACGCCTCAAGCATCCGGGGCAACGCCTGCAAGAACAGACCCAGCAGCTGGACAACCTTGAACTGCGGTTGCAACGCGCCATGCAACGTCGCCTGCTCGTCGAACAACAACGCGCGGCGTATCTACGCCAACGCCTGGTTCGGCAAAATCCGCTGCGCACGCTCAGCGAGGAGCACGCACAGGTTCAACAACTCAACCAGCGCCTCTGTCAGGGTGTGCAACGACGCCTCGACAGCGGGGGACAGACACTCACCGCCTTAGCCAGGGAGCTGCATGCCGTCAGCCCGCTGGCAACACTCGAGCGCGGCTATGCCATTATCACCACCCCGGATCAGGCCGTCATTACCCACGCAGACAGGGTCAAGGCCGGTGATACCGTCGAAGCACGCTTGGCCAACGGCCGCCTTCGCTGTACGGTAACCGAATCACTACCACCCGCTCATTAATGCCTAGGGAGTCTGACATGCGCCACCGTTTGTTACTCGCGACACTACTGACTATGAGTTCCTGGCTACACGCCTTGGAGCTACCCACAGAAGCGCGGGTTCCGGGCGGCATTGCCCATCTATTGCTCCCCGGAACCGGATCCGCAACGCCGCCTAAGGCCACCTTTAACGGCAAACCGGTAATGGTCATATCCTCAACCAATACGTCCTATGCGGCACAACACCCCTGGGTAGCACTGGTCGGTATTCCCCTGAGCAGCAAAGCGGGCCAGCATCACCTTAAGGTGGGTGATAAACAGATCAGGTTTGAGATCCACGATAAGCGTTATCGTGAACAGCGCATTAAACTGAAGAACAAGCGACATATGAATCCGCAGCCGCTGGATATGGTACGCATCAACCGCGAGAAAAAAGAGATTCTCGGCGCTATGGCCACCTACAGCGAGACCGCCGTCCCGGTAACCCGCTTTCGTCGCCCTGCACCCGGCCCGTTCAGTAGTCCTTTTGGCCTGCGACGTTTTTTTAACGACCAGCCTCGCAAACCCCATAGCGGACTGGATATCGCTGCGCCGCGCCACACCCCCATCATGGCCCCCGCCGCCGGTGTCGTCGTTGCCACCGGCGAGTATTTTTTTAACGGCCGCACGGTCATTCTTGACCATGGCCGGGGATTAACCTCGCTCTATTGCCATATGGAAACGATCGATGTTGCCCTGGGAGATCACATTGACATCGGCCAACCACTGGGCTCGGTTGGCAGCAGCGGAAGAGCCACGGGCCCACACCTGCATTGGACCATCAGCCTCAACGACGCCCGCATCGATCCGTTGCTTATGCTGGACCAAGAATAGCGTTGACTCTGGTATACTCGCCCTCTTTAATCAAACAGGGGTTATCCCCCTGCAAGACACCTGTGAGAGGCCCTATGAGCGACACGACGAACCTGACCCAAGATATCGATATTGTAAGCTACGGCATTGGCCTGCAGATGGGTGAACAATTAAAGAGCCAACGTATCGACGGGCTCGATCTGGCACTGGTTAAAGCGGGGATGGACGACCTGTTCGCTGGCAATAAGCCCAGCGTAACGCAGGAGCAATTGCACGCGGCGTTCCAGTCAATCCAAAGTAAATTACAGGCACGCCAGGAAGCCGAAGGCCGTGAAGCACGCGCCGAAGGTGAAAAATTCCTGCAGGAAAACGCCGCAAAAGCCGGCGTGATCACCACGGCCTCCGGCCTGCAATACGAAATCATTACTGAAGGCAACGGCGAAAAGCCCACGGCTAGCTCGCAGGTACGCACCCACTATCACGGCAGCTTCACCGACGGTAACGTCTTCGATAGCTCGGTTCAGCGTGGCCAACCGGCAGAATTTGCCGTCAATGGCGTCATCCCCGGCTGGACCGAAGCCCTGCAACTGATGCGCGTTGGCTCCAAATGGCGTCTAACGGTTCCTTCCGACTTGGCCTATGGTGCCAGCGGCGCACCGGGTGCGATCCCTCCCCACACCGTGCTCGTCTTTGACGTTGAACTGATCGCCATCCTATAAGGAGACGCGTTAGCGATTAACCTCGTACCCCTGAGTTCGTCTATGAACCCGCCGGGTTAATACTAGCGGGCTAACTCGCATTCTCTTAGGCAACCCGAACACTGAGCATTCAATGGCATGAAAATTCATTATAACCAAAGCGGCAGCGGAGCCCCGCTGGTCATCGTACACGGCTTGTTCGGTACGGCTGAAAACTGGGGGGGACAGGTACGGGCGCTTGCCGATCACTTTCAGGTGTATGCCGTGGACCTGCGTAACCATGGTCGCTCCCCCTGGGACGACCGTATGGACTACGCGGCCATGGCGGACGACCTGCTGGAGTTTCTCGACGATCACGGCCTCGATCAGGTCATGTTGCTGGGGCACTCGATGGGCGGTAAAGCGGCGATGCAGCTGGCGTTAAGCCACCCAGCGCGCGTTTCCCGCTTGATCGTGGTGGATATCGCGCCCGTTCGCTACCCGGCGCACCATAACGAGGTCTTCGACGGGTTGTTTGCGGTGGACCTCACGCGCATAACGTCCCGGGGAGACGCAGAGAAAAAACTCGCCGAACGTGTCTCGGATCCCTCGATACGGCAATTCCTGCTTAAAAACCTCTACCGGCAAAACGGCCACTTTGCCTGGCGCATGAACCTTAAAGCCCTGCAACGAGACTATGAATCAATTGCTGCTGCACCGTCGGCAGCCGGCTCCTATCCGGGGCCAACGCTGTTTATCAAAGGCAGTCATTCCACCTATATCCAAGCAGCCCACCAGCAGGCGATCGTCCAGCGCTTCCCTCACGCTAAAGCCAAAATTATTCAGGGTGTGGGACACTGGCCCCATGCAGAAAAGCCGGCGTTATTCACCCGCCTATTGTTAGGCTTTTTACAGGAATAATGCGCTCACTGAAGGCTGAGCGATAATCGATGGCAGAGCGTTGTTTCCATGCGCTAGCGGCATCGATATACGAACGATATAGCTGTGTGAACAAGATAGCTGTGCGAACGATATAGCTGTGTGAACGATTGAAGTGGTTATAGTTCTCCGGACACACAGACGCAGGTAATATCACCTGCCAATAACGGTGTGTGTCATGAGTCAGAAGAAAACAAAACCATATACAGCTGAGTTTAAAGAGGCTGCCGTCAAGCTGGCGGTGGAGTCCAATCAACCGGTCACCCAAACTGCCAGAGAACTGGGCGTTAATGCTAATACGCTGCATAC
>JBFGZS010000072.1:0-16735 GCA_041586615.1 Motiliproteus sp.
CATGGTGGCCACGCCGGAAGCGTTGGTCAGGGCGGTGCCCAGCACCGGATCCAACTCGCCCAGTGTGGTGGCGAAGGTCACGACTGCGCCTTCCACTTCATCACCGGCTGCATCGAGTACGGTTGCTGTCAGGGTGCGCGGGTTGGCGGCATTCACTAGAGTATTGTCGATAGCGAGGCTAAGCGTGGGGCCCGTGATTGCGCCACCTAAACTGGTGAAATTCACCTGCGCTGACACATCAGCAAACGTTGCGACGGCATTACCAGCACCGACAACGGTACCCGCCCCAAGGTTAATAAAGGCCTTGCCTGACGCGTCTGTAATAACCAAACCTGCGATGGGATCCAGGCTGCCTAAAGAAGAACTAAAATTTAGCACCTCATTGGCTAAAGGAGATATCGTGACGACACCCAAATTATCCACGCTAGTTTGAACCAACGTCGCCATCAGCACGCCACCCGCCGAACCCTGCAACGTCGGCAGTAGCACCGGGGTTTGATCAATAGCGTTATCGACAAAGGTCAGGCTGATGACGGTACCGTCCGCCGCGTTCGCTGAAGTCGCATCACCCGCTGTAGCGAAAGAGGTACTATCCGTGACTGTGCCATTATCGAAGGCCACGCTAGCGGTCACACTGCCAGCTCCCGCGACAGAGCCTGCTCGCAGGGTTATCGTAGCCTCACCGCTGTCATTAGTCAGAGCGGTACCCGAAGTCGGATTGATGACGCCAAGATCGGCGCTGAAGGTGACGATTTGGTTGGGTACAACCACACCGGCAGCGTCCTTAACTGTCGCGGTAACAACGACCGGGGTAATGCTCGTTACTGTCGTGGTAATCGGCGAGAGTTCGACTGTGCCTGTACCCGGCGTAGTCGCAACCTGATCACCGGCGCTGCTGAAAACAACCTGAGCAATACTTCCATCTTCGGCGATAACCGATGCGGTTCCGGCGCCAGCTAATGTACCCGCTGTTAATTGAATGCTGGCATTACCATCAGCGTCGGTTAACACCGTGCCGGAAGCAGGATTCAGCGCACCCAGGTCGGTCACAAAGCGAACAATCGAGTCCACGATGGCATTATCATTGGCATCGACAAAATTTGCGGTCAGCGTCGCTGGAGCATCGTTGCTGATCTGCGTGTTATCGATGTTCAGCGTCAGCGTATTCTCGCCGATATTCTCACCGTTATTAAACGGTGATGAAAGGTAAGGGGTATCACCATCAATCGCTGCCAGGCTATCGACAAACACGATCGTTGATTCCGTACCGGCCACCGTTGTGGTTGCACTGATTTCGACATCGACCCAGAACGCATAGGATTTGGCATAGGTTACCGAGAAACTGGCAAAACCATTTTCATCGGTGGTGGCTGTTAATGGCAGCGTCGCGACATTACCAGGCTCCATCTGTCCATTACAGTTCGGATCTTCATTCACATCCAGGACCCCATTCTGGATCCCATTGATGAAAGCATCCTCTCCATCATCCAGAATGCCGTTACAATTCAGGTCTTCACTCGCCAAACGAATTCCGTTGCGGTCTAGGTCCTCATTCACGAACGAGCCCAAAACCACCATGGTTTCTGCGTCTTTACTGTCAGTAAAGCCACCCGTGCGATAGCCGAGCGGATGCAAGGCCAGATTAACTTCCTGTCCGGCAATCGGTCGGCCACCAATGTCGGTCACCAGAATCGTATACGGCATCGCGTAACCAAATTCGATTCCGCCAATATTAACGGGCTCGACTTTGTTTGTGTTACCGATAGCCAGGCGCACCGGCACACTGGCGATGGTCAGCGGCGCAGAGGCTTTCAGATCAACAAGACCCTCTCCCACCAGTTCCGCCTCGACCGTCACGCCATTGAGGGCAGAAGGTTGCAGGCCACTGAAGAATGTGGCCGTTGCGATACCGGCGGAGTTCGTCGTTACGACATTCGGCGATACGCGCTCTCCGGCCCCTGGACCGGCCGTAATATTAAAAGCAACTTTAACGTTCTCTACCGCCCGGTTACTGCCATCGCGGACCACCGCACTCACCGTAGCGGTAGGTGTGAAATCACCGATAGCTGTTGCCACTGTGCTAGGGGACGCAGACAGCGACACGCTGTCCGGAACTTTGGAAACCACGTTAACCGTCAAGCTATCAGATAAGCCATCGATCTCGTCCGTGGCGGTTACGATGGAGGGACCTGTCGTATTGCCCTTCAAAGTTACTGATGCGGTACCGTCGTCCCCGGTCGTGGCTTCATAAAAACTCTTATAATTCGTCCCGTCGAAGGTTTCCGTAAATAATCCGTTTGAGGTCGCGAACAATATTTTTGTGCCTTTGACGGGAGTACCGGCATCATCTCGCTTGGTTAAAACAATGGTGTCAGTAAGCAGAACATCTAACTCACCGCCACGACTATCGCTAAGCGCAAATTCGGAGCCAGAGACAATAATAGATAACGAGGCACTTGCCCCCAAAGCTGTCAGCGTCAGGGTTTCGGTACCGACCGTATTGCCACCGGCAAAAGAAACCGACGCCTGGCCGGAGGCATTGGTTTGCAAAGATAGTGTCGTCCCGCTGCCAGCACTGCCGGTTAAATCGGTCACTACGCCACCGGTAGTAGAAAGGACCAAACTTTCGTTGGCCAGCGGCGTACCACCGCCGTCCAGAGCCGACAGCGTCAACGTCGCGAAGGTAGGCGAAGCGATGGTGCTCAAACTAACCGACGTCTTGTCAGAAACCAGCCCCAGGGAGGTTCCGAGCACGCTAATCGTAGTCGTTTCAGCCATGGCTCCGTTGGATGCGCTAATGGTCAGAACCTGATTACCCTTGTCGATACCTGAATTCACTTGAAAAGCGGCCGTACCGTCTGCACCTGTGGTGATGCTACCCACACTGAGCGCGCCACCTGTGGAACCCAAAGTGAACGGTACGCCGGCAACTCTGACGTTGTTGGCATCAAGCGCCGTCAACGTGATGGTCGCTGTATCGATACCATTAGAAATAATGCTTTTCTTATTGGATTCCAGACCAATCAGGTCGACACGTATCCCGGCCTCGTCACCCAGGCTAGTAAAGGCAGCGCTATCGCTGAACGTGGAACCGTTTACCGTGCTACTGGCCGTGACACTGCCGGCACCGGATATGGCACCCGCATTAAGAACAACAACGGCATTTCCATCTGCATCGGTTCGCGCGGTGCCCAGTGCCGGGTCCAAATTACCCAGCGTCGTCGTAAATGATACGACAGCATCTTCAACCGCTGACCCGTTTGAATCTACTAGATTGGCGGTCAGCGTTGCCGGAACAAGCTCGGACACATCGGCTGCGCTGATCGTCAATGTCAGCACACTGGCGGTGGGATCGATGGCGTTACCCAAGGTGGAGAAATTGATCGCGCCTTCCAACGCACCGCTTTTAGCGGTAACCGTTCCCGCCCCAGCCACCGTACCGGTGCCCAGATTTATCGACGCAACGCCCTGTGAATTGGTTAAGGCCGTGCCGGAAGCGGGGGACAATACACCCTGTGTGGTTGTGAAGGTAACGACCTCATTTATGACCGGCGCGCCATTAACATTCAGTAGGGTTGCGCTGATCAGGCCGGGGACTTGTTCGCTAACTTCAATGATTGGATTGGTACCGTCGGTCAGTTGCAGTGTCAACGATCCATCCGCCTGACTGGTACCACTGCTCGCGTCGCCAAGACTATTAAAACCGATCTTTTCAATTAAGGCGTTAGCGCCGATTGTGCTCGTGGCCGTTACCAGACCTGCGCCGGCAACCTCTCCGGCTCGCAAGACAATTTCTGCTACACCGGAATTATTGGTCAGCGCGGTGCCCAGGGAAGGATTCAATACCCCAAGGGTGGTGCTGAACGTTACCAATCCGCCTTTAACCGCTGCTCCTGCAGAGTTGGTGACAACGGCAACAACCCGTAACGGTGCATCAGCAGAAGTCTCAACTGCCTCTACGCCAGTGGCGTTATCCACCAGCGACAAGGCGATATCACCGCCCGAACTGGACGTCGCCGTCGCATCGCCGGCATCGGCAAAATTAATGGAGACACTCAGCTCTTCCCCGCCCAGGCTGACGGTTGCACTGGCAACACCGGCGCCCTGGCTGGTACTGGCTTTCAAGGTAATGCGCGCTTCACCGTTTGCGTCGGTCAGCGCGGTACCGGAGGCGGGATCTATGACACCGAAGGATGAATCAAAATTTATAATCAAACGAGGAATGGGGACGCCGGCGGTATCCCGTACCGTAACGATCAAGACAGCGGGTTTTGCCTCGCTGATTGTTAGTATCTCGGTACCCACCGCCTGGGTTGTAATCGGCTGGGAAGGATCCAGCATCTGCAGGGTAACACTGCCCACAGAATTCGACGCGCTGTTGGACTGAGTAGTCGTACCGCCCGTAGACCCGCCAGAGGTTCCCGTTGAAGAATCAGAGGAAGAGCTTCCACTCCCTCCACCACACGCCACCAAAAACTGCAGCAATAAAAAAGTGTAAAAGGCGCGTGACAGCAGCTTCTTCATTCTATGATTCCCTGAAAACAAAGCCAGTTCGCACGCCAAGAGGTGTCTGAAGCACCCCTGACGCGTCGGTATCCAATGTGACCCCGCGAGGATAACATAGGGTTTTTTCGATAAAAAGCCGCAAAACCCACCCCTCAGGTGAATAGTTGCGGCTCCCTGACAGTTAAAACTGTCTTTTTATCATTTAGGGCAGCGTGTCAGCTGTGTTCCTGCAAAAACGCGACGTCTAATTCCAGGTCTTCATTGCTGTTGATGCCCACGCCCTGGTCGCGAATATTGCGGGCTATTTCCTGCGCTTCACTCAACGAATGCATGCTGTAGGTGCCGCACTGATACTCATTCAGCTCGGGGATTTCGCTCTGCTCCTTAACCTGCAACACATCGTCCATGGCAGCCAACCAGGCTTTGGCGACACGTTCCGCATTCGGTGCGCCGATCAGGCTCATATAAAACCCCGTACGACAGCCCATGGGAGAGACATCAATAATCTCGACGCCATCACCGTTCAGGTGCTGACGGATAAAACCGGCAAACAGATGCTCGAGGGTGTGGATGCCCCGCTCGCTCAGAATGCTTTTATTCGGCACACAGAAGCGCAGGTCAAAGACGGTGATCACATCGCCACCCGGGGTCTTCATCGTTTTAGCAACGCGTACCGCCGGTGCCGCCATGCGGGTATGGTCTACGGTAAAGCTATCTAATAGTGGCATAATTACACTTCTCTTATTGGCCAAGCCACACAGCGCTAGCAAGCACTCACATGCAAGCGCAATGCGTCTTTAATAGTCAAGCCCCAGACGGGGCATTTCGATCATCGGGCAGCGGTCCATCACTACCGTCATACCATAATCTGTGACATGGCGCGCCGCTTCGCCATTCACGACACCCATCTGCATCCAGATATAACGCGCCTTGATGGCTATCGCATCGTTACACACCTCAGGCACCCGGTCGGAGCGGCGGAAGATATCGACCATATCCACCGGCACCGGAATATCCCCCAACCGCGCATAGACATGCTCACCGAGGAGCGTGCTGCCTTCCAGTCTGGGGTTGACCGGAATAACCCGGTAGCCACGTGTCTGCAGATAGATCATCACACGGTGACTGTCCCGGTGCGGCTTCGCGCTCGCGCCAACCAGCGCGATCGTCCGGGTATCCGTGAAAATCTTCCGCAGCAGTGCGTCATCATACTGTAGGTGCATGACCATTCCCTCCGCAAGTCGGACAGGCGGGATCTCTGCGTAACCGCAACGTTCGCCAATCGCTATGTTTGGCGTCCAGCACCAGCAGTCGACCCACCAGGGTGGTACCAAAACCTGTAATCAGCTTAATCGTTTCAAGCGCCTGGGTGGTACCGATCATGCCGACCAACGGGGCGATGACGCCGCTCTCCGAGCACGTCAACTGGGTATCATCGCCATTGGGGTACAAACACCGGTAGCAGGGACTATCGGGCTGGCGTGCGTCAAAGACGCTGACCTGCCCCTCCAGCCGGATTGCCGCGCCGGAGACCAGCGGGGTCCGCTGTTCCACACAGCATTGATTGAGCAAAAAACGGGTCGAAAAATTATCGCTGCAATCGACGACGACGTCGGCCTGCGCCACCTGACGGCTCAGCGCCTCGCCTTCAAGCCGACAGGCAAGCGTTGTCACCGCCACTCCGGGATTGATCGCCGTGATGCTATCTTTGGCCGAATCGACCTTCAGGCGCCCGATATCGTCGGTCTGGTGCGCGATTTGGCGCTGCAGGTTGGACAGGTCGACGGCATCAAAGTCAGCCAGCACCAGATGACCGACGCCGGCGGCGGCCAGATACAACGCGACCGGCGAACCCAGGCCGCCCATGCCAACCACCAAAACCCGCGCCGCGAGGAGTTTCTCCTGACCGTCTATATCAAGATCCGGCAACATGATTTGCCGGCTATAGCGCAGTAACTGATCATCATTCATAGCTTAAGCCTGCTTGTGTAGTGCAACGCACTGCCATTGTTATGTACATACCTGTGGTGTATACGCCCGTTCGTTGCACCCGGTGGCGGGACGACTAACGGTGACGGCCGACTCATCGGCATCACCTCGGCACGGTTCGACCCCAATAAACCGATAAGCCCCTGCCCGCAGCACTTACCCGCGACGCCCCAGGGTAACCCGCTCCTGCCCGGACAGATCCACGCGGGTGCTGACCGCGTGGTAACCCAGATCACGCAGGCAAGCCTGCACGGCGCTTCCCTGCTGCCAGCCATGCTCCAACAGTAACCAACCGCCCGGCTGCAAAGACCGAAGGGCTTGGGTGGCAATACAACGGATATCGGCCAGACCGGATTCCCCGGCCACCAAGGCTGACGCAGGTTCAAAACGCACATCACCTTGCTGCAGATGCGGGTCCTGTTCATCAATATACGGGGGGTTGCTGACGATCATGTCCTGGGGCTCACGGAGCGCCTGACACCAGTGACTCTCGAGAACCCGAACATTGTCGAACCCATAACGACGTCGATTACGTTCCGCCAGCGCGACCGCCGCAGGCACCCGGTCCAGTGCGCAGATCTGCCAACCGGGGCGCTCACTGGCCAGCGCCAGCGCGATGGCGCCGGTACCGGTTCCCAGATCGGCAACCCGGGCGGTTTCAGGGCAAGGCAGCTCCAGGGCGAGTTCGACCAGCAGCTCCGTATCGGGGCGGGGGATCAGGGTATCGGCGCTGACTTCCAGCTCCAGGGTCCAGAATTCGCGAAAACCGACCAGATGCGCAACCGGCTCGCCATTGATACGCCGCGCCAGCAACGCCAGAAAATCCGCTTCTTGCTGCGATGACAAGCCGCGTTCCGGCCAGGTGTAAAGATAGGCGCGCGGGCGCTGCAGCAGATGCTGCAACAAGACCTGCACATCCAGCGCAGCGGAATCGGACCCCGCCTCTAGCTGCCGGGAGCAGGCCAGCGCCTCGGCGATGGTCAATGCCACAACAGCATACTCAGGTTCATCAAGGGTTCAGCGCACACATATTCAGCCATACAGGATCAGTCGCCCATTGCGGCTAATTGCTCGGCCTGGTGTTCCTGGATAAGCGGATCAATCACCGCATTAACTTCACCGTCCATCACCTCGGCCAGCTTATACAGCGTCAAGCCGATGCGGTGATCGGTCAC
This sequence comes from Motiliproteus sp., assembly GCA_041586615.1. GTDB lineage: Bacteria > Pseudomonadota > Gammaproteobacteria > Pseudomonadales > Balneatricaceae > Motiliproteus. The sequence continues at coordinate 7,671 of JBFGZS010000072.1, forward strand.
CCGCCCCTGTGGATAATTATAGGTGCGAATCCGCTCCGAGCGATCGCCACTGCCGACCAGGCTCTTACGCGTATCGGCCTGTTCTGCTGCCTGTTTCTGGCGCATACCGTCGAGAATTCGCGACGCCAGCAGTGACATAGCCCGGGCGCGGTTCTTGTGCTGCGAGCGTTCATCCTGACACTCGACAACAATGCCGGTGGGAATATGGGTCAACCGAATCGCCGAATCGGTTTTGTTGACGTGCTGACCACCGGCACCCGAGGCACGAAAGGTATCGATACGCAGATCATTCTTGCTGATCTCGATCCCTTCTACCTCTTCAACCTCCGGCATCACGGCCACGGTACAGGCCGAGGTATGGATCCGCCCCTGCGATTCGGTCTCAGGAACCCGCTGCACTCGATGCGCACCGGATTCAAATTTGAGCCGGGAATAGACATCTTTGCCGACCACACGACTGATAATCTCGCGATAACCGCCATGCTCACCGACACTCTCGTTAACAACCTCGATACGCCAGCCTTGCCGCTCCGCATAACGGGAATACATCCGAAACAGGTCGCCGGCAAAAATAGCGGCTTCGTCACCCCCGGTTCCGGCGCGAATTTCGAGGAAGGTGTTGTTCGCATCATTCGGGTCTTTGGGGAGAAGCAGCTTCTGCAACTGCAGCTCATGCTCCTCCTCGTCGTTACGCAGCGCCTTAAGCTCCTCTTCGGCCATCTCACGCAGATCGGGATCGCTGTCTTTCAGCATCTCCTGCGTTGCGCCAATATCCGCCAGGGTCTGCTGGTAGCCCGAAAACGCCTGCACCACAGGCTCCAACTCCGCATACTCTTTAGAGTAACTGCGAAACCGTTTTTGATCGTTAATCACGTCGGCATCGCCCAGCAGGGCGGCAAGCTCTTCATACCGCTCGCTGAGCGCTTCCAATTTAGCAACGATAGAGGGTTTCATCGGCTGGGGTCTTCACTCTGTTGGGGAGCCAGTTCAAACAGCTCCTGTGTCAAATGCAATAGTTCATCACGGCCCTGGGCGCTGGCTTTTTTCATCTGCACACTGGGGGCATGTATCAGCTTATTGGTCAATCCTCGTGCCAACAGCGCCATCACTTCCGTAGCATCTTTACCCCGGTGCAACTGCTTGATGGCCTTGTCCAGCTCCTGGTCGCGAATCGCTTCGGCCCGTCCCCGCAACGCGCGCAATGTATCCACAGCGTTCAGCGAACGTAATTGGCGCATAAATTCCAGCGTGCCATGCTCGACCAGCGCTTCGGCCTCGCGCGCCGCGTCTTCCCTGGATTTCACATTCTCTTCGATCACTTCGCGCAGGTCATCGACGCTATACAGATACACGTCATCCAGGTCACCTACCTCAGGCTCAATATCCCGAGGAACGGCAATATCGACCATAAACATCGGCCGGTGTTTACGCTTTTTCAGCGCCCGCTCCACCGCACCCTTGCCCAGGATCGGCAGCTGGCTAGCGGTCGATGAGATCACGATATCGGCGCGTTCCAGCGCTTCAGGAATATCAGACAGCAAAATAGCTTCGGCACCAAACTGCTCGGCCAGCGCTTGCGCGCGCTCCAGCGTCCGGTTTGCCACCACGATCTGCTTGACGCCGGTCTGTACCAGGTGCCGTGCCACCAGATCGATCGTCTCGCCCGCACCAATCAACAATGCCCGACTATGGCTCATATCTGCAAAGATATGCTGTGCAAGGCTCACGGCAGCATAGGCAACCGACACCGGGTTTTCACCGATAGCCGTCTGCGTGCGCACCTGCTTGGCGACCGAAAAAGCCTGCTGAAACAGCCGCCCAAGATCCGCATTGATGGTTTTCGCGGCCTGCGACACGGCATAGGCCGATTTCAGCTGCCCCAGTATCTGCGGCTCACCGAGCACCAGGGAGTCGAGCCCGGAGGCGACACGCATCATGTGCCGAACCGCGTTGTCGTCCCAGTGTATATAGCTGCAAGCCTGCAGCTCTGTTAGGTCCACGCCATGATAACGTCCCATCCATTGCAATAATGCCAGATCCCCCCCTTCCTGGGAGGTACAATACAACTCGGTTCGATTGCAGGTGGAGAGAATCGACACTTCATGCGCCATCCCCAGATCGCAGGCCTCAGCCAGCGCCTGCTCCATTTGCTCGGGAGCAAATGAGACCTTCTCTCGGATCGAGACCGAAGCCGTCTTATGATTAATACCTAAAGCCAACAGAGCCATATGGGGAAAACTTATATCCATGCCGGTTAAGCGCGTCATCATACACGCTATTTACCTAAAATTTAAAAGCCCCTGTATTGATCTATTCTAAATAATGATTGTCCACAGACAGAAGTGAGCAATAAACCCGGTCAATCCGCACCCATTAATACGCACAACGATGCGTACAACGATGCGTACAACAACACGTACAACCGTGTGCTCGCCCTTCGCGTTATGGGGCGTTAAAGCGCACAGAATTTTCATGTGGCGAGGCGCAAACAGCCCCCTTTAGCCGCGTAATTTAGCCGCGCAGGGCGACACGGATGATGTTATCCACGCAAAAGTCAGGCTAGTATGGGCCGATCAGACGGTTAATAAGACGGACAACAAGACAACCGTCGGCGTTAACGATAAATCTACTGGCTTATTTATCCCGCCGCTTCATAGCCGGGTCTCGATTGAAAGATGTTATTGAATCGCTCCGATACAACCAGACGCACAGGCACCACTGCTATGACCCGTACACCGATACTGCCTACACTGCTCGCCAGCGCTGTCATCTTGCTATCCGGCTGCGCCGGACAACCGGCCGCCAACACGCCCCCCGAGCCGCGCAACGCCGACAACGAGCAGACAGCCCCATCAGAAGTGGAGCCCACGACAAAGACGCCGCAAGGCAGCTTCCCGCCCAGCACCTTATACACCTTGCTTGTGGCCGAAATAGCCGGTCAGCGCGGCATGCCGCAGATCACGCTGAGCAACTACCTGCACGAAGCACGGAAGACACGCGATCTGGGCATAACCCAGCGCGCCCTTGAGATTGCCCGGCATTTACGCCACGGCGATGCATTGCTCGAAGCAAGCACCATCTGGAGCGAACTCGAACCGGATAACATCAGCCCCTTGCAGCTGCGGGCCTCCGAACTGGTCCGCCAGGGCCGTCACGAGGAAGCCTTACCCCTGTTTAGCCAACTTATCCGTACGGACGGCTCGGATGCCATGGAGTACCTCGTCAGCCAGGACGAAAAACTGACCGCCTCGGATCGCCACGCCTACCTCGACATGCTTGACCAACTGCTGATCGAACAGCCTGAGGCCGCCATCCTCTACTTCGGCAAAGCCGCCCTGCTTCGCAATCTGGATCGCGCCCAGGCACTCGCCCTGATTTCACAGTCGCTGAGCCTCGAACCCGACCACGCCGCCGCGATCATGCTCGAAGCCGAACTGCAAAGCAGCAACGGCCATATCGATACCGCTATTGGCCACCTGCGCCAGGAGCTAACCAAGCGCGACCACAAACAGATGCGCTCGCTGTATACACGCTTATTACTGGAAAAAGGCCTCTTCCCGCAAGCCAAGGTACAGGCCGACCTGCTGCTGAACAAACACCGCGACGACCATAACTTGGGATTCTATCTCGCCGTCCTGATGCTCGAACACGACCAGCTCGCGACCAGCGAGGCCTACCTGCACCAGCTGTCCGAGCAACTCGGCGAAAACAGCGCAATGCATTACTACCTCGGTCGCATCGCACAGCAGCGCAACCAGACCGAAAAAGCCATCACACACTTCTCCGCTGCCGATAATGACACCTACCTGGCCGCCAGCTACGCTGAAATCATCAAGCTCTTGGAAAACGATGCGCAATACCCCCGCATCAGCCGCCTGTTCAGCGCCGCACGCAGCAAGAACCCACAACAGGCCCCCACGCTGTATGCACTGGAGGCAAACTGGCTGCTGGAGCGTGAGCGTCACGAAGAGGCCATGTCGCTCTACGACAGCGCGCTCAACGAACACCCCAAGGATGTCCGCCTGCTCTACAACCGTGCCATGCTGGCAGAGATGCAAGGCAACCTGGTACAGATGGAACGCGATCTGCGCCAGCTGCTTGCGATCGAGCCCGACAATGCGACCGCGCTAAACGCACTCGGTTACAGCCTGACGGACCATACCGATCGCCATGGCGAAGCGTTAGTGCTGATCCAGCGTGCGCTGGCACTCAAGCCGGAGGACCCGGCCATCCTCGACAGTCTCGGCTGGGCGCACTTCAACCTGGGGCAGCTTGAGCAGGCCCACCACTACCTGAAACAGGCCTATGACAGCTTTCCCGACCCTGAAATCGCCACGCACCTGGGAAAAACCCTCTGGCGAATGGGTCGCACCCAAGAAGCACTGGAGGTCTGGGACAACGCCCTGCAACGCGACCCGGACAGCGAGATGGTGAAACGCGCGATCCAAGACGCCCAGCAGGAGCCGTGACATGGAAAGCCATTACATAAAGATCCGTTACATGAAGATCCGTTACATGAAGAGCAGTAATGTGGCGGGCACTGGCCGCCACGGCTTTCGGGCAATATTCGCGCTGCTGACTCTCTTTATCAGCGGCTGCGGCGCGCTAACGCAGGCGCCGGTTTTGCCCACGCTACCCGATTGGGAGAGCCACGCCGGCCAGGCCCGTGCCGTCGAAAACTGGCAGATTATCGGCAAGATCGCCATTCGCGAGAACAACGAATACAACAGCGGTTCACTAAACTGGACGCAGCAAGCACAGCATTACCAGATCCATATCGCCGGACCTCTGGGCCAGGGTGCCATCAGCATAGAAGGCAATCCCTTGCTCACCCGCCTGAATATCAGCGGCGAAGGCAGCTATGTCACCCAGGATCCCGAACGCATGCTCCGCGAGCAGATAGGCTGGACGATCCCGCTGGACAACCTTAACTATTGGATTCGCGGGCTCCCCGCCCCCTCAAGTCCGCACCGTAAAACGCTGGATGACCATCACCGACTCCGGGAGTTATTCCAGGATGACTGGCAGGTGCGCTATTTCGGCTACTTGCCGACCGCCACGGCGCAACTCCCGCGCAAGGTCATCATCAGCCATAACCTCGGCATCACCATCACGCTGCTGGTCAAGCAATGGCTACTCTGAGCATCGATTAAAAAAACACCTTCCTTACCGCCCTAATAGGTTTGACAAGGGCGCAACCATAACGGAAAATGTCGCACGCTTTTATCGGGCGTGTCCGGTGATAGCAACTGGGGTGTAGCCAAGCGGTAAGGCAGCGGGTTTTGATCCCGTCATGCGCAGGTTCGAATCCTGCCACCCCAGCCATCTTGAACACAACACAGCCGTTCATCACTTCCATTCCCATATTCAAAGGTACTCAGCGTGTCCAAGCTCATGGTATTTAGCGGTAACGCTAACCCAGCACTGGCTAGCAAGGTCGCTCAGAAACTCTGCATCTCGTTAGGTAACGCCACGCTAGGCCGTTTCAGCGATGGCGAGATCGCGATCGAGATCAATGAAAACGTACGCGGCAAGGACGTGTTTATTATCCAGTCCACCTGCGCACCCACCAACGATCACATCATGGAAGTGATTTTAATGGCCGACGCCTTGCGTCGCGCATCAGCGGCCCGAATTACCGCGGTACTCCCCTATTTTGGTTACGCGCGCCAGGATCGCCGTCCGCGTTCTGCACGCGTACCTATCAGCGCCAAAGTGGTCGCCAGCATGATGGCCAATGCCGGTATCGACCGCGTACTGACCGTCGACCTGCACGCCGACCAGATCCAGGGCTTCTTCGATATCCCGGTGGACAACGTCTACGGCTCGCCGGTTCTGCTCGACGAGATTCAAAGCCAGAACTACGAACGCCCCATCGTCGTCTCTCCCGATGTTGGCGGCGTCGTCCGCGCCCGCGCAGTAGCCAAGCAGCTCGATACCGAGCTGGCCATCATCGACAAGCGGCGCGAAAAAGCCAATGTCGCACAGGTTATGCACATTATCGGTGATGTCACTAACCGTACCTGCATCCTGGTCGACGACATGTGCGATACAGCAGGCACCTTGTGCCAAGCCGCCAATGCGCTTAAAGAACATGGCGCCTTTAAGGTCGTCGCCTATGCGACCCACCCGGTGCTGTCCGGCAAGGCCATCGACAACATCAACAATTCAAATCTGGACGAACTGGTGGTCACCGATACGATCCCGTTGAGCCCGGAAGCCGAGAACTGCGAACGCATTCGTCAGTTAACGCTGTCAGACATGCTGGCCGAATCGATCCGTCGCGTCTGCAATGAAGAATCCATCAGCGCTATGTTTCTGTAAGACGCTTGCCGTCCTGCCGCAACAGCGCCGATACACACACCCCCCGGGGTGAACTAAAACACCGGCTGAGCCTGGTCGCAAGGTCAGCCGGATACACTTGAAGGTAATACAATGTCTAACTTTGTAATCAAAGCCACTACCCGTTCCGACCTGGGGAAAGGTGCGAGCCGCCGCCTGCGTCGTGAACAAGGCCTAGTACCTGCCATCGTCTTTGGCGGCACTGCTGAGCCCAAGTCCCTAAGCCTGTCTCACAAAGACCTGCTGAAGATGACTGAAAGCGAGTCTTTCTTCTCGTCCATCCTGACACTCGACGTTGACGGCACCCAAGAGAACGTTATCCTCAAAGACCTGCAGCGTCACCCCGCCAAGCCTGCGGTACTGCACGCCGACTTCCTGCGCGCCACTCCTGGCCAGAGCATCAAAGTACAGGTTCCTCTGCACTTCACCAACCAGAACAAGAGCCCTGCGATCAAGCTTGGCGCCAAGGCCAACGTCCTGGTTAACACGGTTATGATCCAGTGCACACCTGAGACACTGCCTGAATTCCTGGCCATCGATATGGCTAACGTTGTTGTTGACCAGACTGTCCACCTGTCTGACATCCAACTGCCAGAAGGCGTTAAGATCTGCGCGCTGGCGCTGGGTGAAGATTACGACCAGGCAGTCGTGACCCTTGCTCGTAAGCGTAGCAAGTAAGCACTGACCCACAGGAGGCTCCTGCGCTGTGACCGCCGTTCAAATGATTGTCGGCCTGGGAAACCCGGGCAACCAGTATGAGAACACGCGTCACAACGCCGGAGCCGACTTTGTCGCGCTTCTCGCCGAGCAGACACACTGCGCACTCCAACAGGAGAAGCGCTATCATGGCCGTTACGGCAAGACCTTTCTGGGACGCAGCGAAATCCACCTGCTGATACCCAGCACCTTTATGAACCTCAGCGGCCAGTCAGCACAGGCGCTGGCGAATTATTTTAAAGTCCCCGCTGACAGCATTCTCGTGGTACACGACGAGCTGGACCTGCCGCCCGGCAGCGCACGCTTCAAACAAGGCGGCGGACATGGCGGACACAACGGTCTGCGCGACATCATCGAAAAACTAAGCGGCAACCGGGACTTCCATCGACTCCGTATCGGTATCGGCCACCCCGGCAACGCCAAGCTTGTGCATAACTATGTTCTGGGCAGAGCCCCCGGCAGCGAACGCGAACGGATACTGGCCTGCTTTGACGCGGCCCTCAGCGCCCTGCCAGACCTTATCGAAGGCAACCCAAGCAAAGCCATGAATGCACTGCACAGCGTCAAGGCGTGAGCCCTTGTACAGCCAATTTGTACACTCAATCTGCACACTCGATCTGTACACCGGACTTCTACAACGGATTTGTACAGCCGATTTGCACACCCAAACGGAACACCCTAGCTGTACACGCAATCTAGACACACAGAGCGGTACAAATAGACCCTTACAGTATCGCCATTACGTCTCCACACACACCGGATAACAGGATATCAGCATGGGCTTTAACTGCGGCATCGTCGGCCTACCCAATGTAGGCAAATCGACTCTTTTTAATGCGCTGACCAAAGCGGGCATCGACGCCGAAAACTTCCCTTTCTGCACCATCGAACCCAATGCAGGCGTTGTCGCGATGCCCGACCCCCGCCTGGCCGCGCTGGCCGCTATCGTCAAGCCCGAGCGCATCCTCCCCACCACCATGGAATTTGTCGACATTGCCGGGCTGGTCGCAGGCGCATCCAAAGGCGAAGGCCTAGGGAACAAGTTCCTGGCCAATATCCGTGAAACCGACGCCATTGCCCATGTCGTACGCTGCTTTGAAGATGAAAACGTTATCCATGTCGCCAACAAGATCGACCCTCTGGCGGATATCGAAATCATCAACACCGAGCTGGCTCTGGCGGATATGGAGTCGATCGAAAAACAGCTGCAGAAGATTGTCCGTACCGCCAAAAGCGGCGACAAGGACGCCCTGCGTACCAAGAACCTGATGGAGAAGATCCTTCCCCATCTTGATTCAGGCCAGCCCGCACGCTCCCTGAGCCTCAACGACGACGAAAAGAAGCAGCTGAAAGAATTAAACCTGCTGACCAGCAAGCCAACCATGTATATCGCCAACGTCGATGAGGAGGGGTTTGAAAACAACCCACACCTGGACAACGTCACGGCGCTGGCGGCAGAGGAAGGCGCGGTTGTCGTTGCCATCTGCAACAAACTCGAAGCCGAGATCGCCGAACTGGAAGATGATGAGAAAAATGATTTCCTGGCCGAAATAGGCATGGTAGAACCCGGACTGGATCGCGTTATCCGCGCCGGCTACGAACTGCTGGGGCTGCAAACCTACTTCACCGCCGGCGTCAAAGAAGTCCGCGCCTGGACCATGAAACAGAAAGCCACCGCCCCCATGGCAGCCGGCGTTATCCACACCGACTTCCAGAAAGGCTTTATCCGCGCAGAAGTCATTGCCTACGATGATTTCATTACCTTTAATGGCGAGCAAGGCGCCAAAGAAGCCGGAAAATGGCGCCTGGAAGGCAAGGAATACATCGTAAAAGACGGGGATGTTATCCACTTCCGTTTTAACGTCTAATATTCACCGGAAGGCGTTGACAGAACCCCTGAAACAAGGAATAATTCGCGCCTCTCGCAGTGGCTATGTAGCTCAGTTGGTTAGAGCACATCACTCATAATGATGGGGTCACTAGTTCGAATCTAGTCATAGCCACCA
>JBFGZS010000073.1:0-14842 GCA_041586615.1 Motiliproteus sp.
AGAGGCGACAACTAGCCTGACAGAGGGGGTGCTTCGCTTGGGTTTTGCTTAGTTGAAACTCTCCATGCCCATTGTGGATGTTGATTAGCCACTCAGGTCCATCCCTGCAAACACGTTCGAATAATGTGGTTGTTCTAATCCCGTAGATAGCGGTGATGCCTGCGTGATTCTGTAGCCATTGCTGTGCCGCTTTAAATTTTTTCTCGTCCTTGTAGTTGTTAATGACGACGACAATCGGTTTTCCAGAGGCTTTGGTTAGGTTGATCGTCTCGGCAGTGGCTTTAAGGCTGCGTAGGTCTGTCAGGGTGGGGATGACGATTACGTCGGCACGTTTTACTGCCTGAGTGATCTTGGGGTCTGCTTGAGTCGACATAGCGCCGAAATCAAATACAGTGTCGCAATCGGAGGTTAGGTGTGCTGGTATTCGTTTTCTCTTGGGTTCAATTCGGATGATTTTAGAGTCATCTATGGCAACCAAGTCGTTAGTTATGTACTGGCTGCCTGTGTAGATGGCGTAGTTGTAAGCAAGTGAGCTTTTGCCTACGCCTCCTTTGTAGGAAATGAATAGGATAATCATTGTGTTACCTCGGTTTCTGGTTAAACGACTTCGTGGGTACTTCGTCGTTTAACCAGTTGTTAGAGGATTTGGGGGTAAGAAAGTACTTTTTTGGGGGCAGGAAACCCCCGTCGAGATGGCTGGGTGGTGGCGGTCAAGGGTCAGGTGAAGTTAGGTGCTGTGGCCGATAAGTCGCAGCTACTGCCGAAATCAGCCGTCAGCCCGATGCCCGCAGTGGGGCCGGTGGTCACGACCGTCATCATTTAGCGGTTGATTTTAGGTGTTCAAAGACTTGACCGTCACCATGCTAGGGACCGGTAATAGGCAGGAGGACCAGAAAGTTTTGAGCATGCTGATGTTCGGGCTATGTAGTCACGAGTTGTGTTTTTGTTGTATCTGGTAGGACTGAGTGGGTTGTCGTGACGCGAAGATATTGCGAAGACGGGGCAGGAAATGAACCGGAAGGAGGTTATGGGAAAGTTCATGTGTCGATTGGGATGGTTAATGTAACGGCCGGCAGTAATCAGCTAACTGTCTGATTAATCATGTAAAACATGGAGGTTTGAAGCAGGACGTTTTGCTAAAGAACAGATGGTAGCGGTGGGCGGACTCGAACCGCCACGCCTTTCGGCAACGGATTTTGAATCCGTCGTGTATACCAATTTCACCACACCGCCATTATCTGTACCTGCGGAGTCGCTCTGCGCCATGACGCGCCAGCCAGCATCCGAGGTGGGGCGTATTATATACGCGCAGAAGCACAGGTCAATGCTCCGAAGACTGCATTTTGTATAACTTTGCGGTAAACTCGGCGCCTTTTCTGCGATCCCTATCTGAATCATGCGTGTTAAAGACTTTCATTTTGATCTTCCCGATGAGTTTATCGCTCGTTTTCCGGCCGCTCAGCGTACCGATAGCCGCTTGCTGTGCCTGGACGGTAACAGTGGTGCCTTAGAGCACCGGCACTTCCCCGACCTGCTGCAGCGGGTGAATGCCGGTGACCTGATGGTGTTCAATAACACCCGGGTGATTCCCGCACGTCTGTTCGGTACCAAGGCGACCGGTGGCAAGATCGAGGTGCTGGTGGAGCGGGTGCTGGATGCCCATACGGTGCTGGCGCATGTGCGAGCAAGCAAGTCCCCCAAGCCCGGTGCGCGCTTGCTGCTGGAAGGGCAGGCCGAGGCCGAGATGGTGGCACGGCAGGGCGACCTGTTCGAGCTGCGCTTTGGCGGCGAGACCTCGGTGGTGGAGCTGCTGGAGGCGATTGGCCATATGCCGTTGCCGCCCTATATCGACCGCGAAGATCAGCTGACCGACCGTGAGCGCTATCAGACCGTGTACAGCGAACGTCAGGGCGCGGTGGCGGCGCCGACGGCGGGACTGCATTTTGACGAGCCGATGCTGCAGGCGTTACGCGATAAGGGCGTCGAGATAGCCTTCGTGACGTTGCATGTGGGGGCCGGCACGTTTCAGCCGGTCCGGGTCGAGACGATTCAAGAACACCGCATGCATGCCGAGTGGATCGATGTTCCCGAAGCGGTCTGCGAGCAGGTCCGTGCCGCCAAGGCCCGTGGCGGGCGCGTGGTGGCCGTCGGTACCACCAGCGTGCGCTGTCTGGAGACCGCGGCTTCCACGGGCGAGATCGCAGCCTACGCCGGCGATACCGATATCTTTATCTATCCGGGCCGGCCGTTCCATGTTGTGGATGCCCTGGTGACCAATTTTCATCTGCCCGAATCGACCCTGCTGATGCTGGTCAGTGCCTTCAGTGGTACCGCGCATATCCGCGCGGCCTATCAGGCAGCGATTCGCGCGCAATACCGTTTTTACAGTTATGGTGATGCCATGTTCCTGACCCGGCAGCTGCCGCAGGCCGGCGCCACCCCCGAGGAGAAGTCGCTATGAGCCGTCGCTGTTTTATGTCGTTTGCGTTGAAGGGCACTGCCGGCAAGGCCCGTCGTGGCCGTCTGACCTTTCCCCGTGGCACCGTCGAGACCCCGGCCTTTATGCCGGTAGGGACCTACGGCACCGTGAAGGGCATGCTGCCGCGGGATATCGAGGCCACGGGCGCCGAGATTATCCTGGGTAATACCTTTCATCTGATGCTGCGCCCGGGCACCGAGGTGGTGAAGGCGCACGGCGATCTGCATGATTTTACCCAGTGGCAGGGGCCGATCCTGACCGACTCCGGCGGTTTTCAGGTGTTCAGCCTGGGTAAGATGCGCAAAATTACCGAGCAGGGCGTGACGTTTCAGTCGCCGGTGAACGGCGCCAAGGTGACGTTGAATCCCGAGATCTCGATGCAGGTGCAGCGCGATCTGGGTGCCGATATTGTGATGATCTTTGACGAGTGCACCCCCTATCCTGCGACCGAGCGCGAGGCGGCCGACTCTATGCGTCTGTCCCTGCGTTGGGCCAAGCGCAGCAAGGACGCCCATGGCGATAATCCGGCGGCATTATTCGGCATTATTCAGGGGGGCATGTACCCCGCGCTGCGCGACGAGTCGCTGGCGGGGCTGACCGAGATCGGCTTCGATGGTTACGCCATCGGCGGCTTGTCGGTCGGCGAACCGAAAGACGAGATGATGAACGTGCTGGATCATCTGGCCTATAAAATGCCTGAGGACCGGCCCCGTTACCTGATGGGCGTGGGCCGTCCGGAAGATCTGGTCGAGGGCGTGCGCCGTGGCGTGGATATGTTCGACTGTGTGATGCCAACCCGCAATGCGCGTAACGGCCATCTGTTTATTTCCACCGGCGTTATTAAGATCCGTAATGCCGTGCACCGCCATGACCCCAGCGCGCTCGACCCTGAGTGCGATTGCTATACCTGCAGTAATTTCAGCCGTGCGTATCTGCACCATCTGGATAAATGCCAGGAGATGCTGGGTGCGCAGCTGAACACGATTCACAACCTGCATTATTATCAAAAGCTGATGGGTGGATTGCGTACGGCTATCGAACAGGGTAAATTTGACGACTTTGTGGATACGTTCTATCGCAAGCGCGGCCAGGAAACTCCGGCATTGGGCTAACAGGCCTGCCGGGACGGTGCTGTCTTGCGTCATTACATCGATTTTATTGTTAGGAGACACGAATGAGCTTTTTTATCTCACCCGCTATGGCGGCTGAAGGCGCTGCGGCGGCCCCCGGTGGCGATATTTCCAGCCTGATTTTCCTGGTGGGCTTTGGTCTTATCTTCTATTTTATGATGTGGCGTCCGCAGAGCAAGCGTGCCAAAGAGCATAAAGCGCTGATCGCCTCCATTGCTAAAGGCGATGAAGTGGTTACCAGCGGTGGCATGCTGGCGCGGGTTACCAAGGTGACCGACGATTATCTGGTGCTGGCCGTCTCTGAAGGTGTCGAACTGAAGTTCCAGAAAGCGCATGTCGCTGCGGCCCTGCCCAAGGGAACCATCAAGGATATCTAAGGTCCGATCCGATGCGCAACGGGAACGCCACTGCCCTGTCAGTGGCGTTCTCTTATTCAGGACCACCTCTATCAGGACCATCCATGCGATGCTGAGCCGACTCCATGCTGAATAAATACCCTCTCTGGAAAAACCTCGTTATTGTGTTCGTGCTGCTGATTGGCGGCCTGTACGCAGCGCCCAATCTGTACCCCGATGACTATGCGGTTCAGGTGTCCGGTGCCCGGACATCGACCGCGGTGGACCAGCGTCTGCTGGATCGCGTCACCCGCGCCTTGAAGGCGGAGAACATCGCCTTCTTCGGTGAGGAACTGACCGATCGCAACCTGTCCGTGCGGTTGGCGAACAGTGAGCAGCAGTTGCTGGCCAAGTCGGTCATCAGCCGTGCCCTGGGCGATGAGTACGTGACGGCGCTGAATCTGGCACCCACGACCCCGCAATGGCTGAGCGATATCGGTGCCGGCCCCATGAAGCTGGGTCTGGACCTGCGCGGCGGTGTGCACTTCCTGATGGAAGTGGATATGGTGTCGGCGGTCAAGCAGCGCCTCGATGTCTACGTTAGCGAGATCAAGACCAAACTGCGTGCCGAGCGTTTGCGCTACCGTGCGGTGAGCCATAAAGAGGATGGTAGTCTGAGCATCAAGTTTGCCGATGCCGACGCGCGCGATAACGCCCATTCCCTGCTGCGCAGCGAATACCGCGAGTTTCTGATCAGCGATGACGATCAGGCCGACGGCTTCTACCTGGGCGTGACCCTGAATGACGCCAAGGTGCGTGAGATCGAAGATTATGCCGTCAAACAGAACCTGACCACGATTCGTAACCGGGTCAACGAGCTGGGTGTTGCCGAGCCGCTGGTACAGCGTCAGGGGCGTAACCGTATCGTTATCCAGTTGCCGGGTGTGCAGGACACTGCCGCCGCCAAGCGAATTCTGGGCAAGACCGCCAATCTCGAGTTTCGTCTCGAGGCGCGCAGTGATGCCAGCAGCGCCTCGACCGAGCAGTACGAGTTCCGCGAGAAGGGCCGCCGTCCGGCCAGGCTCGAGAAAGATATCATCATTACCGGCAGCAGCGTGTCCAACGCGCAGTCCAACTTTGATGAGAACGGCATGCCGCAGGTGTCTATCTCCCTGGACAGCAGCGGTGGCAAGCTGATGAACCGGGTGACCCGTAATGCGGTTAAGCGGCGTATGGCGGTGCTGTTTATCGAGCATAAGAGCCGTACCCGTTACGACATGGTCGAGGGGGTCGAAGTCGAGACCCGCGTGCCTTATGTCGAAACCAAGATCATCAGTCTGGCGACGATTCAGTCGGCGCTGGGATCGAGCTTCCGCATCACCGGGCTGGACGGTGCCGGAGAGTCCTCCGAACTGGCGCTGTTGCTGCGTGCCGGTGCGCTGGCGGCACCGATCTACTTTGTGGAAGAGCGTACGGTGGGGCCCAGCCTGGGGCAGCAGAACATTGACCTGGGTGTGACCTCGGTACAGATCGGTTTCGCCCTGGTGCTGGTGCTGATGCTGGTCTTTTACCGGGCCTTTGGCGTGGTGGCGAACGTGGCGCTGGCCCTGAACCTGATGCTGCTGGTGGCGGCGATGTCGATGCTGTCGGCGACGCTGACCCTGCCTGGCATCGCGGGTATCGTCCTGACGGTGGGTATGGCGGTGGACGCCAATGTGCTGATCTTCTCGCGGATCAAGGAAGAGCTGAAGAACGGGATGCCGCCCCAATCGGCGATCAACGCCGGTTATGAGCGCGCCTTCTCGACCATCTTCGATGCCAATATCACGACGCTATTGGTGGCCGTGATCCTGTTTGCGGTCGGCACCGGGCCGGTCAAGGGCTTCGCCGTCACGCTGTCGCTGGGCATCATCACCTCGATGTTCACCGCCATTATGGTGACGCGGGCGTTGGTTAATCTGTATTACGGCAATCGGCCGATCAAGAAACTGTCTATCGGCTGGGGGCTGTGAGCATGACGCATAAAGTGATTAATTTCATGAGTCTGCGCAAAATTGCAGGCGCCATCTCTATTGCGTTGGTCTTGCTGTCCATCGCGTCGTTGGCCTATCAGAAGCTGCAGTTCGGGTTGGACTTTACCGGCGGTGCGCTGGTGGAAGTGCACTATGAGCAGCCGACGTCGCTGAACGCGATCCGCGAGACCCTGGCCAAGGTGGGCTATCGCGACGTGGTGGTGCAGACCTTTGGCTCACCCAACGATATTCTGGTTCGCCTGCAACGTGACCACACCGCCAAGCTGGGTGATGAAATTCTGGCCGCACTGCGTGCGGATCACAGTTCGCCGATCGAACTGCGTCGTTCCGAATTTGTCGGCGCGCAGGTGGGCGAGGAGTTGCGTGAGCAGGGGGGCTTGGGGATGTTGCTGGCCCTGGGTCTGGTCATGCTGTACGTGGCGTTCCGTTTCCAGATGAAGTTCTCCGTGGGCGCCGTGGTCGCGCTGGCGCACGATGTGATTATCGTGTTGGGCGTGTTTTCGGCGCTCAAGATCGAGTTTGACCTGACGGTGCTCGCGGCGATCCTGGCGGTGGTCGGTTACTCGCTGAACGATACCATCGTGGTCGCGGACCGTATTCGCGAGAATTTCCGTAAGATTCGTAATAGCACGGCCGAAGAGTTGATCAATATCTCCTTAACCCAGACCCTGGGCCGGACCTTGATGACTAGCTTTACGACCCTGCTTGTGTTGTTTGCACTGTTTTTCTTCGGCGGCGAGTTGATCCATGGCTTCGCCACCGCCCTGATGATCGGTGTTTTGGTGGGTACTTATTCCTCCATCTATGTGGCCAGCAATGTGCTGCTGTTCATGGATGTTAAGGTGGAAGATCTTATTCCGCCCGAGAAGGATGAGTTGGTGGATGATATGCCCTGAGCCAGGTTGGCTCGTCTGCGGTGGCCTGTCGACAGCGGCCACCGTACGCTCCCTCTCTCCATCACTCCCTCTATTTTTTCGGCGCGACTGTGGACGCTATGATGTCCGGCACGTCACCTTCAGCCAATTCGGCTACACTGACACTACGTCTTGCAGCGCGCCTCAGAGCCTTATAATTAATGAAAAAAATCCAATCTGATCCCTTTAAAGACCGCGAAGCGGAAAAATACGACAACCCTATTCCTAGCCGTGAGTTTATTCTCGACCTGCTCAAGCAGGAGCAGCGGCCGTTATCCCATGTGCAGCTCTGCTCCGAGCTGGGCTTGGTTACCGATGAGCAGATCGAAGCCCTGCGCCGGCGCCTGCGCGCCATGGAGCGTGACGGCCAGCTGATTCATACCCGCCGCGGCGGTTATGGCCTGGTCGATAGCATGGACCTGATCCGGGGCCGGGTGCAGGGGCACCGTGATGGTTTTGGTTTTCTGGTGCCCGACGATGGCTCCGACGACCTCTATCTGCATAACCGTCAAATGCGCCGGGTCTTTGATGGCGACAAGGTGGTGGCGCGCGTCAGCGGCACGGATCGCAAGGGTCGTCGCGAAGGCAGTATTATCGAAGTGATCGAGCGCAATACCCAGCAGCTGGTGGGCCGTCTGCAGGTCGATAAAGATATCTGCTATCTGATCCCCGAAAATCGGCGTATTTGTCACGAGATCTTTATTGCCCCCGAAGACCTGAACGGTGCCGATGATGGTCAATATGTGCTGACCGAGATTGTGCAGCAGCCGGGTAAGGGGTTGCCCCGTGCACGGGTGCTCGAGGCGTTGGGCGATCATATGGCGCCCGGCATGGAGATCGAAGTGGCGATTCGCAACTATGAGATCCCCAGCGAATGGCCGGCCGCGGCG
Source organism: Motiliproteus sp. (assembly GCA_041586615.1). Classification (GTDB taxonomy): domain Bacteria; phylum Pseudomonadota; class Gammaproteobacteria; order Pseudomonadales; family Balneatricaceae; genus Motiliproteus. The sequence continues at coordinate 7,782 of JBFGZS010000073.1, forward strand.
GCGGTCGAAGCGAAACGCTACGGGGCGCAGGTTGACGAGGCCGATAAAACGCAGCGGGTCGATATGCGCGCCCGTCCGTTTGTGACCATCGATGGCGAAGACGCCAAAGACTTCGACGATGCCGTGCTGTGCGAACCGAAAAAGAGCGGTGGCTGGCGCCTGTTTGTCGCCATTGCCGATGTGTCGCATTACGTGCGTCCCGGCTCTGCGCTGGACGAAGAGGCGCTGTCGCGTGCGACGTCGGTGTACTTCCCGGGCCACGTGGTACCGATGCTGCCCGAGAGCCTGTCCAATGGGCTTTGCTCGCTGAACCCGCAGGTCGATCGGTTGGCGATGGTCTGCGAGATGACGATCAGCGCCAAGGGTAAGCTGAGCAGTTATAACTTCTATGAGGCGGTGATTCGCTCCCACGCCCGTCTGACCTACACCCAGGTCGGTGCGCTGCTGGAAGCACCGACCTCCAAGTTGGGGCGCGATGTCGCCAAGCACTATGCGGCGCTGATACCGCAATTGCACCAGTTACATGCGCTGTACAAGCAGCTGCGCGTGGTGCGTACCGAGCGGGGTGCCATCGATTTTGAGACCGTCGAATCGCGCATCGAATTTGGCGCCGAGCGTAAAATCGAGCGTATCGTACCGGTGATCCGTAACGATGCGCATAAGCTGATCGAAGAATGCATGCTGTGCGCCAACGTGGCCACGGCGCGCTTCCTGGAGAAAATGAAGATTCCGGCGCTGTATCGGGTTCACAAGGGGCCGCGCGCCGGTAAGCTGGAAAACCTGCGCGGCTTTATCGGTGAACTCGGCCTGGATCTCGGTGGCGGCGATAAGCCGACCCCCGGTGATTACCAGCGCTTGATGGAGCGTATTCAAGACCGTCCCGATGGGCCTATTGTCCAGACCATGATGCTGCGCTCGCTCAGTCAGGCGGTCTACAGCCCCGACAATGAAGGGCACTTCGGCCTGGCTTATCCGGCGTATGCGCACTTTACCTCGCCGATTCGCCGTTACCCCGATCTGCTGGTGCATCGGGCTATCCGATCCATGATCCGTTCGGGCTCCCAGGGCGGGCTGGTCAAGCGTGTGTTGCAGAGTGTGACGGGCGACCGTGCGGCCAGCTCGGTGACGCGGGTGAAGGGCGCGCAAACGCAGGCGCCGGAACAGAATTACCCCTACGACATGGCGCGTATGCTGGTGTTGGGTGAGCAGTGTTCCATGGCCGAACGGCGGGCCGACGAAGCGACGCGCGATGTTACGGCCTGGCTCAAATGCGAGTATATGCAAGATTGTATCGGTCAGGAGCTGGATGGCGTGGTCAACGCCGTGACCGGCTTTGGCTTGTTTGTCGAACTCATCGATATCTTCGTCGAAGGCCTGGTGCATGTCACGGCGCTGCCGAGCGATTATTACCACTTTGACGCGGGCAAGCAGCGTCTTACCGGTGAGCGTACGCGCGAGTCCTATCGGTTGGGCGATCGGGTGCGGGTACGGGTGGTACGCGTTGATCTGGATGAGCGCAAGATCGATTTTGAACTCATCGAAAAGCAGGGGCGCAAGCGCGGCGGGGTGAAAAAGTCCGGTGCCGTGCGCGAGCAGCTTAAAGACGGCAAGGTCGGTGGGTCCGACAAGGGCAAAGGCAAAGGGAAGAGCAAAGAAGCGCAAATTAACGCCCTGAAGGAGGCCGGAGCGGCGTCAACAGCGGAGCGGCCCGAGGGTGAGAAGCCGGCTAAACGCCGTCGCCGTCGTCGCTGAGGCCGGATATTAATTTGCCGGGCCGGTGACGGCGGCCTAGCGGACGTGCGCAAGACGGTACCAGGTCTTGCGTTTTGCCTGCCCCACCAAAACGTCCGCTACGCGGGCGCATCGACCGGGGACTTGATCAGTTCGGCTGATAGCGGATCAGTGCCGCATCCAGGGTGATACCCACATAAAGCGTACACCACAGCAGTGCTGCCCCGAGCAGCCACCATCCGGGCAGTGGCCTGGATCGGGCTCGATCCCGGGGGCTGTAGCTGATCCGGCAGGCTGCCGTGACGGCCAGGCCCAGCAGGATCCCCGCCAGCACATCGCTGAACCAATGCACGCCCAGATACAGGCGCGATAGCCCCAGTAATGCGACGGGCAGCGCCGCGATGGCATAGGCGCGCCAGCGTTTGTGGTAGTCGATCTGCTGGGCGATAAACGTCGCGAGCAGGATGAAAAACAGGCTGCTGCCGCTGCTGTGGGCGCTGGGGAAGGCAAAGCTGGCGGGGAAGGCGCTGGTATCGGCGGGGCGTGGAACTGCCAGACTGAATTTGATCAGCTGGCTGAGGAGTAGCGTCAGGCTGATGGCCACACCCGCGTGGATGGCCCCGGTGCGGTCGCCGCAGTACCACAGGCCCGCGCTGACGATTAGGCTCAACCCCAGCAGGCAGGTCCCGTCGCCCAGGAGTGTCAAACCCACGGCCCAGGGGTGGCCATCCATGCTGCGCCAGCGAGCAAAGAGCAAGTTGACGCCCTGGTCGATAGGCGCGAGCAGGTCGCTGCTGAACAGGATCAGCGTCAGGAGCGTGAAGCCGATCAGGCTGGCACCGAGTAGCAGGGCAAACGCCAGAGGCTGTTCGCCGCTACGCGGGCTCTGCAGATGCTGCCAGGAGAGCCGGTGCGACCAGCGTCGATAGGTTTCACCCTGTGGGTGTAGCCAGATGTGCACGAGGTACATCCCCCCCAGTCCCAGTGTTATGCCTGCCAGCAACAGCAGGTTCAGCCATTCCTGTTGGACCGGGTAGGGCAGCGGTGACTGGCTGGCCTGGCCGATCAGGTAGCCGGGAATGATATACACCGGCGCCCAGAAGGCCGACGACAGCAGGCTGATCGGGATAAAGCGACCGGAGGGCATCTCCAGCATGCCGGCAACAAAGGGGATCACGGCGCGCAATGGCCCGACGAAGCGTCCGACAATCACGCTGGGGATGCCATAACGCTGGATGAACTGCTCGCCACGCCGGATCAATCCCGGGTGCTGGCGAAATGGCCAATGCTTGAGCGCAACGGGGTGGGCGTACCGGCCGAGGAAAAAGCTGATCAGGTCGCCCGCCGCCGCCCCAGCGCCGGCGGCAATCAGGCAGGGAAGCAGTGGCTGGTCAAGATTGCCGGCCAGGGCGGTCGCCGCATAGAGCACGGCAATGCCGGGCAGGATCACGCCGATCATCGCCAGCGATTCGACGAAGGCGGTGATGCCGATGGTCAGCAGGATCCATTCGGGGTGTTGGCCCAGCCAGAGGCTGAGTGCGTCAAGGCTGTCGGTCATGTGAATGTGTTCATGCGCTTATGTGTTCATGGGCTTATGTGTTCATGGTGTTATGTGTTCATGATGTTATGTGTTCATGCGGTTAATATGCTCGGCGATAAATAGCGTCGTGCGGTTAAAGATGCTCGCGGTGGCGCTAACGGGTAGAATAGCCAACCGTTAAGGTGCAAGGGCGCCGTTAGGCGTCTCTGCAACCAATATGATCACTGTAACTGTAATCGAGCACTCAGGCAGGTAAGGCGCGTGAAGGAAATCATTCTGATCACCATCTCCGGTGAAGACAAGCCCGGGGTTACTTCGACAATCACCGAAATACTGGCGGGTTATCGGGTTAATATTCTTGATATTGGCCAGGCGGTTATCCATGACAACCTGTCGCTGGGGTTGCTGGTCGAGATCCCAAAAGAGGCGGAAGCCTCCCCCGTACTTAGCGATATCCTGTTTCGTATGCATGAGCTGGGCATGACCACCAAGTTTGATCCGGTGAGTATGGGGGATTACCAGCGCTGGGTCGACGGGCAGGGCAAGGCGCGGCATATTATCACCTTGCTGGCACGGCGTATCACGGCGGGTCACATTGCGAAAGTCACCCGGATCGCGGCGCTAAATGGCCTGAATATCGATAATATCAGCCGGCTGTCCGGTCGGGTGCACCTCGATGAGGGCGATAGCCGAACCAAGGCCTGCGTCGAATTTTCCGTGCGCGGTAACCCCAGTGATGGCTTGCGCGCCGAGTTTATGGGCGCGGCAAGCGAGCTGGATGTGGATATTGCCTTTCAGAAGGATGATATCTTCCGTCGCAACCGCCGTCTGGTGGTGTTCGATATGGACTCGACCCTGATCGAAGCGGAAGTGATCGATGAGCTGGCCAAGGAGGCCGGTGTCGGTGACCAGGTTTCGGCGATCACCGAAGAGGCGATGCAGGGCAAGATCGATTTTACCGAAAGTTTCCAGCGCCGGGTCGCGCTGCTCAAAGGGCTGGATGAGTCGGTGCTGGCGAAAGTCGCCGCGCGGCTGCCGCTGTCTGAAGGTGCCGAGGAGCTGGTGTCCAAGCTCAAGGCGCTGGGGTTTAAAACGGCGATCCTTTCCGGCGGGTTTAATTATTTTGGTGAGCATCTGAAGCGTAAGCTGGGCTTCGATTATGTGTACGCCAACGAACTCGAAATTGAAAACGGTAAAGTCACCGGCCGCGTGACCGGCGTGGTCGTTGACGGCCAGCGTAAAGCGGAGCTGTTACGGGAGATCGCCGCCCGCGAAGGCGTGCGCCTGGAGCAGACCATCGCGGTGGGTGACGGCGCTAACGATCTGCCGATGCTGAGCATCGCCGGGCTGGGAATCGCCTTTCGCGCGAAGCCGCTGGTCCGTGAGAGTGCCAAGCAAGCCATCTCGACCCTGGGCTTGGACGGTATTCTGTACCTGATCGGCTTTCGCGATCGCGATGCACTGGAGCATCTGTAACAGGGGCGAGGAATAAGGCGGCGCGCGGATGGCATCCCTGCGTGCTGCGGGGCGGTTGCGGTGCTGGTCAGCGCGCGGTTGATCCGCTATAATAGCGCCGCTTTACGCATCACCCCGTCCCGACAAAGCTGTTTAACCGTTCGTTGTTAAAAAAATGAACAGTTTCTTGTCTGTCTGCTTGCTTCGCACCCCCCAAATACGTACAATCCGGTACCCTTTTTTTAAAGGGGTGGCATCCATTGCCATTTTATTTCAAACCGGAGTTGTGATCGAAATGCAAAACCAGAAAATCCGAATTCGATTGAAGGCTTTTGATCATCGCTTGATCGACGCTTCCACTCAGGAAATCGTTGATACCGCCAAGCGTACCGGCGCGCAAGTGCGTGGCCCGATCCCTCTCCCGACTCGCAAGGAACGCTTTACCGTTCTGGTATCTCCTCACGTGAACAAAGATGCACGTGATCAGTATGAGATCCGTACGCATAAGCGTGTACTGGACATCGTTGAGCCAACTGAAAAAACAGTTGATGCTCTGATGAAGCTGGACCTTGCTGCGGGCGTTGATGTTCAAATTAGCCTAGGCTAATCGAATTAAGCAGCGCGCTTCGGCGCATTATAAGTAGAGGAATGCTCTGAAAAGGGCAGCCATAGTGGGTTAAAGCCCCGTACTCAACTGGCAAGAGGTTTAAAATGACTATTAGTTTAGTCGGACGGAAAGCGGGCATGACCCGCATCTTCACCGAAGATGGTGCATCCGTGCCAGTCACGGTCATCGAAGTGGAACCGAACCGCGTCACGCAGGTTAAGAGCCTGGAGACAGATGGTTACAGCGCGATCCAGGTAACTGCAGGTAGCCGTAAGGTTAACCGTACTACCAAGCCGTTGGCGGGTCATTTCGCCAAGGCGGGTGTTGAGGCCGGACGTGGTTTGTGGGAGTTCCGCTTGGCGGATGGCCACGAAGTCAAAGTCGGCGACGAACTGACCGTTAGTGCTTTTGAAGTCGGTCAGAAAGTTGACGTAACGGGACAGTCCAAAGGTAAGGGTTTCCAGGGCGCGATCAAGCGTTGGAACTTTTCCATGCAAGACGCCACACACGGTAACTCATTGTCTCACCGTTCTGCGGGTTCCATCGGTCAGTGTCAGACTCCCGGTCGTGTTTGGAAAGGGAAGAAGATGGCTGGTCACATGGGTGACGCGCGCGTAACCATTCAGACGCTTGAAGTAGTACGTATCGATACCGAGCGTAACCTGCTTCTGATCAAGGGCGCTGTCCCTGGTGCAACTGGCGGTGACGTCGTTGTTAAACCGGCTGTTAAGGCTCGTACGTAAGGGAGATGGCAATGAATCTTACTATTGCAGGAGCCAGCGGTTCGGTTGAAGTTTCTGAGCTGTCCTTTGGCAAAGAGTTCAATGAGTCACTGGTACACCAGGTTGTTACCGCCTATCTAGCCGGCGCCCGTCAGGGAACCCGTGCGCAGAAAACCCGCTCTGAAGTGAGTGGTGGTGGTCGTAAGCCATGGCGTCAAAAAGGTACTGGCCGCGCACGCGCCGGTACAATCCGTAGTCCTATCTGGCGCAGCGGCGGCGTAACTTTTGCTGCTAAGCCACAGGATCATTCTCAGAAAGTGAACAAGAAAATGTATCGCGCTGCGATCCGTTGCATCTTTTCTGAGCTGGTGCGTCAAGAGCGTCTGGTTGTTGTTGAAGACCTGACCATCGATTCGCCCAAGACCAAGACCATGGTTGCCAAGCTGAAAGAGCTGGATCTGGCTAACGTCTTGATGATCACTGAAGAAGTTAATCTTAATCTTTTCCTGGCAGCGCGTAACATTCCGCATGTTGACGTGCGTGACGCCGCGGCAATCGATCCGGTCAGTCTGGTCGGCTTCGAGAAGGTTTTGGTGACTGTGCCTGCCCTGAAGAAAATTGAGGAGATGTTGGGATGAACCAAGAGCGCATCTTCAAAGTTCTGCTAGGCCCACATATTTCTGAGAAAGCAACGATCGTCGCAGATGATGCGCGCCAAGTTGTTTTCCGTGTGGCGGCTGATGCTACCAAGCCCGAGATCAAGAAAGCTGTTGAACAGCTGTTTGAGGTCAAGGTTGACAGCGTTCGTGTCCTGAACAGCAAGGGTAAAACCAAGCGTACCGTTCACGGTATGGGACAGCGCAAAAGTATTCGTAAGGCCTATGTGCGTCTCGCCGAAGGTCATGACATTGACTTCGTCGATGGCGAATAGGAGAGCTATTAAATGGCTATCGTAAAATGTAAACCAACTTCCGCCGGTCGTCGCCACGTTGTTAAGGTCGTTCAT
>JBFGZS010000074.1:0-14731 GCA_041586615.1 Motiliproteus sp.
GCATTCTGACAAAACCTATCAGAGCTATCTGAGGAGCGCGCGTGCCTGGCTCTGGTGAATTATGCAGATTCTCTGCTTGTGTATCTCCTACGGGCAATATTTGCTGACAGACGAGGCAACCAGGGCCATTAAGCGGGCGTCAGGTGTCCTTGCTGATAATTATCCAATTAACCTGGGTGTCTATTTACCACTCTCTCGCGGTGATGCGTGGCGAGCCGACGCTCAGCCAGGTAGCCCAAGGCTGACGGCGACCGTTGAGGGTGATTCCCATATGCCCCCAGCCTTCATACTCACTAACCTGGGTGTCCATTTACCACCCACATACCCTACTCGCTAACCTGGGTGTCCATTTACCACCCACATACCCCTACTCGCTAACCTGGGTGTCCATTTACCATCTTCATTTACCACCACTACATTTACCATTCCAGGCCAGATCCTCGTACCACGAAAACACTAACGGTCCTTAATCGTCACCACCCTGGTCATGATGTTTGGCACCGACGCTAGGAGGACAACGCTGTGCCATGCTCTGAAACAGATGGTCGAAGTGGTGCTGCACCGATTCAAGGTTGACCAGACTCATGCCACTGGAAAAACCAAACCAGGTATACAGGCCATTCAGGTCACGAAACATGGGCGGTAGCGAGGCCGGAGCAACAATCAGCCCCTCCTGCGAATATTCATACAAAACGGGCAGATCATCCAGGGTCACTTTGCCGACGAACAGCATCGGTAGTATCTCTGGCACCCCCGACAAAATAGCACTTTTGATGAAATTAACCGTCTCGACAAAACCCCGCACATAAGAAAGATCTTTGGTAAAACAAGCGCCGCCCTGCACCATTCCGCCACGAAAAACCCGTTGCGCGACTTTATAACTGGCTTGTTCCGACAGCCCCCGATCGATAAAACAACGATAAACATCAAGAAAATCAGCTCCCTGCTCGGCCATATCGATCGCTACTACGCGGTCACTGATGCGCCGGGCACGATCGGGGAAGGAGCTGAAGGTCAGGGTCTCGATCAGTACCGCCAGCCCTTCTTGTATCGCGGTGATGCGTGGCGAGCCGACGCTCAGCCAGGTGGCCCAGGGCTGGCAGCGGCCATTGAGGGTGGTTCCCACATGCACCCAGCCTTCATGCACTTCGAGTACGCGTAGGTCAAGTTCGGAAAAGCGCGCGTAACTGTTGATTTTTATACGATCGCCTCCGGCAGCGGCATCCGAAACAATACCGTCACTCAGCGCCACCGTAACGTTCTCGCCGGAAAAATAGGGCGTGAGCCGGCGTTGCAATTCATCCACGGCGGTCGCCGCATCGATATCCTTTGGATAGGGATGCGCCAAGTGCCTGGCAGCCGGTAGCGAGAAAATAGCGCACAGCCGCTGCCCCAATTCGAGCAGGGTCTGCTTATCGCCGCGCAGGTGATCCCGGGCGCTGCCGAACAGCTCTCGGCTGGCCATCATAAACCCCGGTTGACCACGCGAGCGCAGCAGTTCCAGCACCAACAAATACTGGTCGATCGTTTCGCGCATGATGCGACCGAGTTTGTCGTGACGCCCCAGAAAACGATCGATATCCCGTAACAGATCCCGTAGCTCAGCGGCTTTGGCCACCGGATCGAAACGCAACGCTTGGGTTTCATAAAAGCGTCGATCCACCGCGGGTAGTGCGTTGGCCCCGGCGGCAAAAAAATCCTCCTGTAACCGCTGAGGCCATTTGATGGCATCCAGCGTCAGGATTGGCCGCTGAATCTCTACCAAACGATCCGACAAGCGTTTGACCTGTTCGGCATAGCGTTGTTTTTCCATGTCAGAATTCCTGCGCGGCAGATAACGAATAATGTGCTAAGGAGCATAGCCCGTACCTGCTAATCAGGTTGGGGCGTCCCGGTAAAAATGCCACAAAAACAGCACACCGACACGACGCCACGCGGTCCCGAGTGCAATCAGTGCGCACGCCGTTTTATGCCATTTCCAACAACCTGGCGCGATTAAGCCCTCGCCCATAGCAAACCACGCACGCGAGTCATTGTCTAAGCTTACCTTGATGAACGAATATGACATGGCCGTTATCGCTGCAACGATGCCGATCAAGCGAACCGTAACATGACTAATGGGGACGACGATGAATCATCCTTGGCCAAATCCTGTCGGAACCGACGGTTTTGAATTTGTCGAGTACAGTTCGGATCATCCCGAGCAACTTGCGCAACTGTTCGAAAACCTGGGCTTTCGTGCGATCGCCCGGCACCGCAGCAAGCAGGTCACGCTGTACCGACAAGGCGGTATTAACTTCATTCTGAATGCGGAGCCCACGGGTCAACCCCTCGCCTTCAAGCGCCGCCATGGCCCCAGCGCCAACGCCATCGCCTTTCGTGTTAAAGATGCGTCTCAAGCTATCCAGCACCTGTTGTCCCTGGGCGCAACGTTGATCGACAGCGGTGCCGGACCAATGGAACTGTGTATTCCGGCGATCGAGGGGATCGGCGGGTCGCTGATCTATCTGGTGGACCGCTACGGTAAGCACGATATCTACGAGATCGATTTCCTGCCTATCGACGGCGTTGACCAGCATCCGTCCGGCGTCGGTTTGACCCTGATTGACCACCTGACCCACAATGTCGAACGCGGGCATATGGACCAGTGGGCAGACTTTTACCAGCGGTTGTTTAACTTCCGCCAGATCCGCTATTTCGATATCAAGGGCCGTCTGACCGGCCTCCACTCGCGGGCCTTGACCAGCCCCTGCGGTCAGATTCGTATCCCGATTAACGAGTCCAGCGACGACCAGAGCCAGATCGCCGAATACCTGCGCGCGCACAATGGCGAAGGGATTCAGCATATCGCGCTGGCCAGCGATGATATCAACGCCAGTGTCGACGCGTTACGACAGCGCGGCGTCAAGTTTATGCGGACCCCCGACAGCTATTTCGATGCCATCGACCAGCGCCTGCCGGGGCATGGCGAAGACACGCAGCAACTGCGTCGGCTGCAGATTCTGATCGACGGCGAAGCGCTGGATAAGATCAACGAAGACCTGCTGCTACAGATTTTCACCGATACCGTCATCGGGCCGATCTTCTTCGAGATTATTCAGCGCAAAGGTAACCAGGGATTTGGCGAAGGCAATTTTCAGGCGCTGTTTGATTCCATCGAACAGGACCAGGTGCAACGCGGCGTCATTAAGCCCGACGAGGTTGACCCAGGCGGCAGGCGATAACATTGTCTCTGATCGCAGCCTTCAAGCCCCCATGCAGCGTGCCTACTCTGCGGCTGCAAAGTGCGGCTCGAACAGTTCCAATTGCTGCGCCTTGTGCACTTCGGCCATCAGGTCGATCTGGGCCAGGTGATAGAGTGTTTCCATATGGTCGATCACGTAATAAATCGGCTGCAGGATATCGATCCGATACGGTGTACGTAGTGCGTCCTGCAGCTGAAACGGTTGATGGATGGGGCGAACGGCCGCGCCACCCGCGCGATCCGTTGTCGCGTTCGCGGACCGTCCTGTCAGCGCATAACCTGTCTCGGCGCAGGAGGAAAGGATACCGCCGCCGTAGATGCGCACGCCGCGCGGGGTATCAACCAAGCCAAACTCCACCGTCAACCAATATAAACGCGCCAGATAAGCGCGCTCCTGCGGCGTGGCTTGCACGCCAAGGCGTCCGTAGGTCTGGGTAAATTCGGCAAAATTCGGGTCGGTCAACATCGGGCAGTGACCGAAAACCTCGTGGAAGATATCCGGCTCCTGAATGTAATCGATATCCTGCTGGGTGCGGATAAACGTGGCAACAGGGAACTGCTTGCTGGCCAACAAGGCAAAAAAACGGTCGAAAGAAATCAGCGCCGGTACCCGCGCCACGCGCCAGCCGCTGCTGCGTTCCAAGGCTCTATTCAGTTCATCCAGTTGCGGGATGCGGTCTTGCGGCAGCGCCAGCTGTGTCAAGCCATCCAGATATTCACCGCAGGCCCGTTCGGGCAGCAGCGCCAACTGGCGTGTCATTAACTGGTGCCATACAGCATGCTCGTTGTCGGGATAATGAATCACCCCGTCGGCATCGGCGGTACGGGCTTTGTAAGCGCAGGTATTGGCCATCACACTCTCCTCAGCAAACGCTGAACGACGCAGAGTTAGACACAGACTCGGCTCCGCCAATCTCTGGCGTTACCTCCCCTCAGCAAACGCTGAACGACGCAGAGTTAGACCGCCATAACGCCAATAGATCCCCGAATAGTCCGGGGCGATCTGTTCGGGATCAAAAAAGCGAGTCAGCGACCTTATATCTGATACCTCGAACCCGTAAGAGGTGATCGGACGCGCACCGATAACCCCTAGACCAGCCCCCTCGGCAGGCATGGCACCAGATCACCGTACTTACGCCGCGGTGGCATCAACGGACGAGACCGGAATCCATACTCGAAAACGGCTACCGTCCCCCGGCGTGCTTTCAACCTCTATTTCACCGCCGTGTCGCTTGACGATACCGTAGGACACCGAAAGTCCTAGCCCCGTGCCCTTGCCGATGGCTTTTGTTGTAAGAAAGGGCTCAAACAGTCGCGCCATATTTTCGGCAGCGATTCCTTTTCCGTTATCGCTGATATCGACCCAGACACGGTCCTTCTCGATGCCGGTCTGAATACGGATCACACCGCGCTCTGCAATAGCATGGGCAGCATTCACCAACAAATTCATAAAGACCTGATTGAGTTGTGAAGGGATGCAGTGCACCAGCGGTAGGTCGCCATACGTCTTGACCACCTCCGCTTTATATTTCAGTTCATTCCACACGACATTAAGGGTACTTTCGATCCCCTTATGCAGGTCACTCATTACCCACTCCCCTTGGTCTGCCCGAGAGAAATCTTTAAGATCCTGAATGATCTTCTTGACCCGATCGATCCCCTCCTTCGACTCATGGAGCAGGTGGTCGAGGTCTTCGCGCAGAAAGTCAAAATCGACAGCGTCTTTCGATTTTTTAATGCTAGCCGTACTTTCGCCACAATGACACTCAACCAGTACATTGTCATAGGCATCGATGACCGACAGCATGTCTTTGGCGTATTGGGCAAGACTCGATAGATTAGAATTAACATAACCAACCGGGTTGTTGATTTCATGGGCGACGCCGGCAGCCAACTGGCCGATAGAGGCGAGCTTCTCCGACTGTACGAGCTGATGCTGGGCCTCTTCCAACTGCTGGATCGTGACCTGTTGCTCCTGCGTCTTGTCCGCCAAGGCCAAGGCGGTTTGCTTCAATGCCGTAATATCCAGCGAAATGACAAGCATGTGGCTTATCTTCCCCGCATCATCCCGTACCGGTGTCAGACGGGTGCTGGACCAATACCTGTGGCCATCTTTTCCATCGTTGCAGGCTTCGATCTGCGCGTTGCTAAGCGGTCCCTGTAACGTCAATGCTCTGATTTTTTCCGGCAAGGGCGCCTCCTGATAGAGACAACGATCGTACGCGTGTTGCGCTTCTTCGGCCGCGTAACCGCTAATGCGGCTAAAGCTCGGGTTGGTATAGACTACACGCCCATCCGGATCGAAGATCGTGATAGCCGCCGGATTCTGCTCCGTCGCACGCTGTAGTACCTCATTGCTCTCAGTAAGCTGTTCGTTGGCTTCGCTCAGCTGACCCAAGGTCGCGGCTAATTTGGCTTCCATAGTTGTTATCGCCACTTCCAACAACTGCAGTTCGTCGACGCACACACGGTTATTATCTTCACCACTCGACGCCTCGAGAGGCAGTCCACGCAGTCGTGTGACCACCCGTGACAAAGGCTCGCCGAGTAACCGTCGACCAAAATACACAAACAGAAAACACAGGATCATGGCTTTAACCAGCGCCGCCACCAAAATCAGCGTGAAGGTCTCCCCAACTTCGCACAAAGCCGGACGAAGAAGATTGATACAACTCAATCTTAAGCCGATAACGGTAAGACTTGTCGGCAGCGCTGTACTGGATGATAAAAATACCGAGCAACCTGAGGAACCCGCTTAGCGGCACTCAGGGCCTAGCGTTCGCCGTCTGCACCACCTTATCCGTCTGCGCCAACAGCCAGTCACGCAACGCCAGCGCGCGCGAATTGCTTTGGGCATCATGCGAGCAGTGCAGGTAATAATGAGCAGGCGAGCGGATGCGATGGTCGCAGGCGATAACCAGCTGCCCACTGGCCAGTCGGTCGGCCACCAGCGCTAATCGGCCCAGGGCAATACCTTGGCCCGCTTCGGCGGCCTGCACCGCCAGATCCGCGCGGTTAAAGAAGCGCTGCGCCAGGCCTTTCTCGACCGGCAACCCCAACTGGCTAAACCAGTACTGCCATTCCGCATCGCGCTGAGCGCCAACCCAAGGCGCGCTATCGTGCAAAAGCGGATACTCAAGCAGCGCCTCCGCCTTCTGCAGCGGCAAAGGGTGCGGTAGCCGTTCCGGGCTGCACACCGGCAGCAGCCACTCGGTTAGAAAAGGCGCGGCATCATCGGCTCGCGCCAGACGGTAGTCCAGCGCCAGGTCATAACTGCGTTCGGGCACGCCTTGCAGTTGATCGCGGGCATCAATATGTAAGTCAATCTCCGGAAAAGCCCGATAGAAATCCCCCAGGCGCGGCACTAACCACTGAAAGCAGAAAGACGGAATGGCCGCCAAACGCACACTACCACGCAACTGCGTCGCGGCCAGCGTATTCAATGCAGCATCGATCGCAGCGTAGCCCTGGCTGACGGCCCCCGCCAGTTGCTGCCCCTCTTCGGTTAAACATAACTGCCGCGTGGTCCGCACAAATAACGGACAACCGAGCCGGGATTCCAACTGCTTGACCTGCTGGCTCACCGCCCCGGTGGTGACACTGAGCTCCCGTGCGGCACGGGTAAAACTTAAATGCACGGCCACCCAATGGAAACTGCGTAACCCCGACCATATCGCGGCATTGATCATGTCGACCACCTGAAACAAGAACGGTTAACCAAAATACCATTATTTAGCTAAACTAAACAATGGCGGAGTAATTATCGCTTTTAATGCCGCTTATTCTATAGCACGATAATAAAAAATACCGAAGGAGACTGACGCCGTGCCGACTGCCCATACCCACGACTTGCCAACAGTGCTACAACAGCTACGAGACGGCCAGCCAACCCTGTGGCTCAACCCCGCGTTAGACCGCGAATCACAGCCCCTCGGCCCTTGCGCCGCCATGCTTGATGCCGAACAGCGCCTGGCGCGCTTCGCCCCGCTGCTGGCCCAACTGTTTCCCGCGCTGAGCGCCAGCAACGGCCTGATCGAATCCGCACTGCGCCCGGCTCCAGCCCTGACCCAGGCGCTGCTGGGTGACAAAACCCACGCCGCGCCTCTGCTACTCAAATGCGACCATGAATTACCGGTGGCCGGCTCCGTCAAAGCCCGTGGCGGGATCCACGAAGTTCTCTGCGTTGCCGAACAGCTGGCACAGGAAGCCGGTCTGTTACCTGCGGATCTGGATCCGACACAAATATCGTCTGCAGACTACCTGCGCTTAGCAGAGCCCCAGGCACAGCAGCATTTTCGCCGTTATCGGATCGCGGTAGGTAGCACCGGCAACCTGGGCCTGAGCATCGGTATCATGGCGGCACGACTGGGCTTTAAGGTTAGCGTCCATATGTCCCGCGATGCCCGGGCGTGGAAAAAACAGTGTCTGCGCGATGCCGGGGCCGACGTGATCGAGCATAGCGGAGACTACGCGGCGGCAGTCGCCGAGGGGCGCCGTCAGACCGAGGCCGACCCGTTTGGCTACTTTGTCGACGATGAAAATTCCCAACGGCTGTTTTATGGCTACAGTGTCGCGGCATTGCGCCTGCAGCAACAGTTGTTACAGGCCAAGATAACCGTGGATGACGACCATCCGCTCTTTGTGTACCTGCCCTGCGGTGTCGGCGGCGCCCCCGGCGGTATCGCCTATGGACTAAAGCAACTGTTCGGCAACAACGTACATTGCTTCTTTGCCGAGCCCTTGCAGGCACCCTGTATGCTCTACGCCCTGGCCAGCGGACAGGTCGCCTCCGTCGGCGAGTTGGGCCTGAACATCGACACCGCCGCAGACGGCCTGGCCGTGGGTCGTGCCTCCGAACCGGTCGCCGACATGATGCGCGAGCGTTTATCGGGCATCTTTACCGTCCACGACGACGACCTCTTCCGTTGGGTCGCCCAGCTCAATCAACGTGAAGGCATCAACGTCGAGCCCTCGGCCACCGCCGGCTTCGCCGGACCGGCACTGCTGAGCGCGAGCGAATCCGGTCGCGCGTATCTGCGACAGCAAGGGCTGGAAACAAAGTTCGCGCAGGCGCGGCATATTCTCTGGACAACCGGCGGCAGTCTGGTCCCTGAAAAAGAACATGCCCGTTATGTTGCCCGTGGTCAGCAGCTCATCACAAATCACAGCCTAGAGGCGTAAGTCCATGACGCTGGATAACTGGCTGCTTTACCTGGCTGCGGTCACATTGCTTGCCCTGACGCCCGGTCCCAACGGCTTACTGGCGCTGACCCATGGCGCCCGGTTTGGCGCCCGAAGCAGCTGTTGCACCATTCTCGGTGGCGCCACCGGCTTTATGCTGCTGATGCTGGTTTCGATACTGGGCCTGGGTAGTCTGCTGCTCACCTCGGCTACCGCATTCGCACTACTGAAGCTCTTCGGCGCGGGCTATCTGGTCTATCTCGGTGTACGTCAATGGCGAGCCCCCCCGCTGCAGCGGGTTGACACCGCCACGTCGAAGGACCGACTATCGGCGACGCGCCGCGCGGTAGAAGGTTTTACGGTCGCTATCGCCAACCCCAAGGTGATACTGTTTTTTATGGCGTTTCTACCGCAGTTTATCGATACCCAACAACCCCTGACCGGCCAATTTTTGATCCTGGCGACCACCTTCGCCTTGGTGGAAATTACGGTCGAGTTACTGCTGGCGATAAGTGCGGCTCGGATACTGGGCTGGTTCAGCCACCGCCGCGGCATGCAGCTTTTCAACCGCGCGACGGGCGCGCTGTTTATGGCCGCGGGCGGATTCCTCGCCTTTAGCCAGCGCTGAAACGCGCCGGCCTTGTCCTCATCAAAAGACCGAACGGATCGGTATTTTGCTGCCCGGTTAATCGTGCAGCGCACGAACCCATAACCAGCAAGGAGGCGCCCTAAGTGCTGGAAAAAAACGCCGCGTGTGCGCAGAATGACTCACAGCCCCGTATCTGGCGGAACGAAAAACGATGGTTAGACCCGTTAAAAACACCTGGCAGCGTCTCAAGCAGCGGTTATCTATTTACTTGTATCGCCCCATACTCGGCGGCCATCACAGCCCGGAATATACCGCCCGTGGTGCGGCGTTCGGGCTGTTTATCGCCTTCTCGCCGACCATTGGTGCTCAGATCCCCGTGCTCGGCCTGTTATGGATGCTGCTTCACCGCGTTGCACCCCGCTACGAATTCAATCTGGTCGCCGCATCCGCCTGGACGCTGACCACCAATTTTATTACCGCACCGCCCCTGTTCTATCTTTTTGTTGTCACCGGCCGTTTCCTCCTTGGCCGCTGGGATGCCATACGCGGCTACGACCTGTTCAGTCAGCGTTATGCCGCCAGCCAGAACAGTATTGACCAACTCTGGCTATTGCTCCAACATGACCCCCTCAGTGTGCTGGAAAAATTCGGTGTACCGCTGATGATCGGCTGGATCCCCTGGGGCATATTGGCTGCCTGGCTGGGGTACGTTTTCACACTGAAAAGCGTCCGGTTGCGGCGCGCCCGTAAACAGGCGCTCGCCGCAACGCCAACGCCGCCTGAATGATCACTCCGCCAACCCTTAAGGAGCCGTGTATATAAGATGTCGCATATACAGCAATTTAGGAGTTTTTCCTATATCTCTCAATGACCGCCTGAAAGACAATCCATCTCGGCTACAGGGACACAGGGTGTGCCACCAAAGGGAATCGGTGGGTAGCAAAATGGATCTTATCAATGAGCTACCCCACTCGGAGGTGGCTTTTTTTATACCTCTGTGTTTATACCTCTTGGCTTATCCCCCTGCAGACGACACCAATATTCTGATCATAGCGGGAGGCTCAGCAACCACACAACCCCGCTGTCTTTCATCAATGTTGATGCCCGCCCACCCCATGTGCATGACCGTGTGACTTCTCTTCAAGCGTTGCATCACGCACATCAACGATCTCGATATCAAAGGTGAGTGTCTGACCCGCCAGCGGATGATTGGTGTCGAGGTCCACCGTAAACTTGCCCGCCTTGAGAATCACCATGGGACGGCCGCCATGCTCGGTCTGTACCGCGACAACCATCCCCTTTTTTAGGTTACGCTTGGTTTTGGCATCCAGCACAAGATGCTTAATCGGAACACGCTGCTCGCTGCCTTCCACCCGTAAGCCATAGGCGTCTTGCGGCTCCAGCGTGACGCTGACACGATCGCCAGCAGCCTTACCTGCCAACGCCTTCTCTAACCCGGCGAGAATGCCGTCGTGGCCGTGCAGGTACAGTGTCGGGGTCGAATCGTGAGAGTTTTCCAGCTCCTCACCCATCTCATTCTGTAAACGGTAGTGGAAGCTAACAACGCTGTCGGCAGCAATATTCATGGCTCTCTCCGGACCCCAGGTAACAATACATTACCCGTGATTATCAACCCTGCCCGATAAGCGAGGCAACTCTCTATGATAAAAACCAGCCATAAAAAAAGCCCCCATCAACAAGGGTAGAGGCCGGTATGGTGCCAAGGACGCGCGTAACGACGTCGGCGTATTGGCACGCCGTTATCGGCAAACCGGATAAACAGGGGGCTGTGTACCCCCTGGAATATTCAGCGGCTGAATGCTATTTCATCATGCTATCTAATAAAGAGCATTTCCTGGTACTTCGGCAGCGGCCACAGGTCATCGGCCACCAAACCTTCAAGCTTGTCGGCATGGGTGCGAACATCCAGCATGAGCTTACAGATGGTTGCCGCACAATATTGCATATGTGCTTCGGTCGATACGAAGTCATCCTTATCCAGTGCCGCACGGAGTTCATTAACCAGTGCCATCATCGCATTCGCCTCGCTGGCGACGACGTCAATACCGGAATGTTCCAAACGAATATCCAGGCTACCCAGGCTGGATGCCGCAGTTGCCAGGTTCGATAAATGCGCGACGGCGGCCGGATAGATCGACGTCGTGGCAATATCGATCACCAACTTGGCTTCCAACTCGATCGTTTGCACATATTGCTCAGAATACACTTCGAAGCGGCTTGCCAGTTCTACCGGTGACAGCACCTGGGTGTCTTGAAACAGCTTGATAACGGACTCGTCTTTAAACGCGGGCAGCGCATCAGCCGTGGTCGGCAGGTTCTGAAGCCCACGCTCTTCTACGGCCGCTTTATGCCATTCGGCGGAGTAACCATCCCCACCAAAAACAACCTCGCCATGCAATTGCATCAGTTCTTGCAGCACGAGGATAACAGCGGCGGTTTGATCTTTTCCGTCGGCCAATGCGACGTCCAACTTGTCGGCGATCCAGTTTAACGAATCCGCCAGCATGGTATTCATGGCAACGAGAGGCCCCGACACCGACTGGGATGAACCGACAGCACGGAACTCAAACCGGTTTCCGGTAAAGGCGAACGGCGATGTCCGGTTGCGGTCACCGGGATCGCGCTCAAATTTAAGAATTTGCGACAGCCCCAGATCCATCTGGCCGCCTTCGGCCTTGGCCAGCAGGTTGCCTTCCTTGATATCGGCAAAGACGCTTTCCAGCTGGCTACCCAGATAAACGGACAGGATAGCCGGCGGCGCTTCATTGGCCCCCAGACGGTGATCGTTGGACGCCGTCGCGATGACTGCACGCAAAAGCGGTCCATAATGGTGCACACCGCGAATCACCGCACCACAAAAGAGCAGAAAGTTCAGGTTGTCATGTGGGGTGTTACCGGGATCGAGCAAATTACCTTGAGTCGCGTTGCCAACAGACCAGTTCACATGCTTGCCGGAACCATTGATGCCGGCAAAAGGCTTCTCATGCAACAGACACAGAAAGCCGTGCTCTTTGGCCGTGCTTTTCATAATGGTCATCAGCAATTGCTGGTGGTCGGCGGCAACGTTGGAGCTTTCGTAATAGGGGGCAATTTCAAACTGCCCCGGGGCCACTTCGTTATGGTGGGTTTTGGCAGGAATACCCAGCCGGTAAAGCTTATCTTCAATATCCTGCATAAAGACCTGTACGCGCGCAGGAATTGCACCAAAATAATGGTCATCAAACTGCTGACCTTTCGCGGCGGGCGCGCCAAACAAGGTCCGTCCCGCCAGCAGCAGGTCAGGACGGCTGTTGGCGAAGTGTTCATCGACCAGGAAGTATTCCTGTTCGGCGCCACAGCTGGAGTTGAGCGTTGCGATATCCGTCTCGCCCATCAGAGACAGCACCCGGTGCGCGGCCTTATCCATGGCGGAATTAGCCCGCAGCAGCGGAATTTTTTTATCCAGCGCTTCACCCGTCCAAGACATAAAGACGCTGGGGATCATCAGTGTTGAGCCGTTGGCGGTATGCATAATATACGCAGGACTGGTGGGGTCCCAAGCGGTATAACCGCGGGCAGCGTTAGTCATACGCAGGCTGCCGTTCGGGAAAGAAGACCCGTCAGGCTCGCCTTTAATCAGCAGGCTACCGGTGAATTCAGTAATCGCGCCACCGTCAGAATTCGTCACGATAAAGCCATCGTGCTTCTCGGCGGTGATATTGGTCATGGGATAAAAAATATGGGAGAAAAATTTCACCCCTTTCGCCATGGCCCATTCTTTCATCGCAGAAGCCACCATATCGGCAGTGGCCGGGTCGAGTGGCGCGCCGGACTTAACGGTCTTCTGCATCGATTTGAAGACATTTTTCGACAGTGATTCTTCCATCCGGGCCAGGCTAAAGACATCACAAGCCCAAATCTCGTTGAGCGGCGCCGGCTTCACGCACTCTTTTGGTGCGCGATTGGCGATATTGGTAATGGCTTGTATACGTGACTCGCTACCACTCATGTGAGGCCTCAACTTATAAGCAAATGAATTTGTTACGGTTTACATTTCTAACGCAATGTAAGACCTGATTAATCTTACCAATACAAGGCAACAAGCATGCCATGTTGCTAAAATCCTGCTGTTTTCGACGCGACACGTCTTTAGCGCCATGCAGATGAGAGGAGCGAGCAAGGAAGAACAAGGGGTAAAACGGGGCGGCCCTGAGCGGGGATCCGAGGGTAGCGGGGATCCGAGGGTAGCGGGCATCAGTGCTACCGGGCGTAGCGAACCCTGCTGTCAAATACATACGATTTTTGGACGGTGTTGCGCTCCGCCGGGTTTGCCTGCTTCGCAAACAAAAAAGCCCCCATCATTTCTGATGGAGGCTTTTTTTAACACGCTGTAATTACGCCGTTTTTACCGCAGCAGCGGCTTTAACAACCACGTCTTTACTTTCAGTCATGATAGCCTGAACTTCGGCGAAGTAGGCTTTGGTGCTTTCTGCAGCAACCTGAGCATCTGCTTTAAGCGCTTCCAAGTTGGCTTTAGCCGCTTCAGATTGTGCGGTTACGAAAGACGTTAACGCCTTAACGTCTTTGATTTCCATGGCCGCTTTGAAGTCAGCCTGTGACTGAGCAATTTGCTTCTTCGCAGCAGCTTGCTGAAGCTCGAAGACTTTAGTCATTGTTGCGGTGTTCAGTTCGATCAGCTTCTGGACAGGTGCGCCGAAAGCAGAGAAGTCAGTAGCTTGAAGAGTCTTAAACATGTTGCGTACCTGTAGTAGGAATGTAGTTGATGGAGAGATAGTACACACCACCTTGCTGCACCGCAACAACAAAATCAAAATACAACCACAGAAAACAATCAACACCTTGTAATATATGCTATTTTATTTTCATACCTGCTTTGTGCGACTGCCATATAAAATTCCTAATAAGGGTATTTGAAAGTAGAGTCGGAGCTGGACAGCTCGCCACGTAAACATAAAAAGGGGCCCGAAGGCCCCTTTTTATGGTCGAACGGTTCCAAGCCGTTAGGTGGTCGCACCTATATTACGAGGTACGAAGGAGAAGCTGCGGAACTCCTGCTTGTATTTGGATTCGCCGATCTTGCGAATCCGCGCGACGCCCATCTTGAAATTATAGTTACCGCTGATATTGTCCACCACCCGGGCGGTCAGCGAGTTACTGGGTTGGCGCATGTCGAGCATGTTGGCGTAGAGCACCCCCTGCTTGACCGCTGGGGTGACGATCGCCACCGCCGTCACCGCCGCCTTGCTTAGCTCAATATGACCGCGCTTGAGCAGTTCGGAGAACTGGAAGTTATTGCCCTCCACCCCGATCAAGGTGTCCTTGAACGCGGGCACCCGGTCGGAGTACATCATCACCTGGTCACCGGACTCGATACCCCGCGCCTTGGCGTCTTCCGGATGGATCTCCACCCAGTTTTCCGGCCAGCGCTGGGTGGTGTAGGGGCGCCGTTCTATATCGTCGAAACCGGACTGCCAGATCTCGTTGATACGCCCGTTGCTGAACCAGAGCTCGCCCTCCTTGGGCGTCAACCAGGCATGCAGGTCGGCAAACAGGCTCCAGGGGTGCTTCTGAATATTGACCTTGCCGGTCTGGCTGTTGAAGTGGGTCAACTGTTTCTTGAGGGTGTTGGCCCCCACAGGTCCGTTCTCCAACCCCTTTTTCTTCAGCTCGGCTTTGCTCAGGGCGGTGTCGTGCAA
>JBFGZS010000075.1:0-13414 GCA_041586615.1 Motiliproteus sp.
GTAGTGCGTAGTGCGTAGTGCGTAGTGCGTAGTGCGTAGTGGGTGGTATTGTGGCGGGGCCCTGCGCTCATGCCCGGTTCTTTTTGGGGCGTTAACGGCTTAACGAAAGGTGAAGGCCTTTTATGAATGAGGCCGTTATAAACCCGTATGAATCTGACCCGTATGAATCTGAATAGTCATCGATTAATGCGCAAAGGCGTTCATGTTAGATGACCAGACGAGAGGCAGCTATGACTAAATCGGAATTGATTGAGCGTTTGGCGGCTAGGCATGATCAGCTTTCTGTTAAGGATGTTGAATTGGCGGTCAAGACCATGCTGGATCATATGACCGAATCGCTGGCGGCAGGCGACCGAATCGAGATTCGCGGCTTTGGTAGTTTCTCGCTTCATTATCGTGCGCCGCGCGTAGGACGTAATCCTAAGACCGGAGATGCTGTTGAGCTGGATGCCAAGCATGTGCCTCATTTTAAACCGGGCAAGGATCTGCGTGAGCAGGTAAACGAGAGTTTGAATAATCTTCCATAAGTTTTCTTTAATGAGGCTCTTCCGGTGCGACTGATAAAAACCCTTATCGCTATTGTTATGGCGCTTGCCCTTTTGATGTTGGGCGTATTGTTAACAGTAAACAATCAGGAACAGATTACTGTTGATCTGGTGTTCGTGCACTTGCCAGAGGCCAGCATTGCGCGCTGGGTTATTCTGAGCTTTTTGCTCGGCGCGATCCTGAGTATTGTTGTGAGCAGTGTGGCGGTATTGGCATTGCGTGCGCGGTTGATCAGTGCGCGTCGTCAGCTGCGTAATTCTAACAAAGAGCTGGATAAGCTAAGAACGCTGAGTCTTAAAGACAGCCACTGATTATGGTGGACTACCTGCTGCTCGTCCCGCTGGTTGCGGCGGTTGGGGTTGGTTGGGCGCTCGGACGACGCGAGCGCAAGCGGCTCAGGGTCGAGCGGTTTAAATCGTGCCAAAGTGATGAGTATTTTGCTGGCCTGAACCATCTGATCGATAACGAGACCGATCAGGCTATCGGTAGTTTTGTCAAAGCGTTGCAGCGAGACAGTGAGACTGTGCCTGTGCGCCTGGCGCTAGGGACGCTGTTTCGGCGCAAGGGTGAGGTTGAGCGCGCCATTCAGCTGCATCAAGAAGTGCTGGCCTATTCTTCGTTGACCCCAATCCAATCTTTGCAAGCGCGTTTGGCGCTCGCCAGAGACTTCCTGTCCGCTGGTTTGCTCGATAGGGCCGAGCATTTACTGCAAGAACTGGTGCGCGGGAGTCACAAAGAGTTTCGTGCTGAGGCTGCGGGTCTGTTGACAGACATTTACCAGCGAGAAAGAGACTGGGAAAAGGCGTTGCACACGGCGGCACTGGCAGGCAATGCCGATCAGGTTGCTTGTGCGCATTATTGTTGCGAATTAGCGCAAAATTCGATCAATGAAGCGCACTGGCCTCAGGCAATTGCCAGGCTGAAAAATGCCCTGCAGCGGGATCCCGCTTGTGTGCGGGCGTTGCTGATGTTCGCGCAGGTCGACATGCGGCGGCAACGGTGGAAAGCCGCTGCCGGGCATTTAAAGCAGGTCGTGCGTCAAGATACTGCGTTTGCATCTGTCGCGGTGCCGTTGTTGAGTGAGGCTTATCAGCATCTGGATCAAAACCGCGAATTAAGCCAGTTTTTGCAACAGTGTTTGGCCGAGGCCCCGTCGACGGCGATCATGTTGCTACTGGCTGACATGATATCACGCGAACAGGGTGAGCTGGTTGCAGGGGCTTTTATAACCGAGCAGTTAACGTTGCACCCGTCTGTGAAGGGGTTTCATCATCTGATTGGACTCCATCTTAAATATGCATCGGCGAGTGCTAAGGACAGCCTGAATGTGCTTAGTGGTCTAACAGGCCGTTTGATACAGGTTAAGCCCTTGTTTCGTTGCGAATCTTGCGGGTTTTCAGGGCGATCCTTGCACTGGCAGTGTCCGAGTTGCAAGCAGTGGGGGCGTGTTAAGCCTATTCTGGGCCTGGAAGGCGATTAATGGTTTTAAACCAGTCTTGCGTAAATGAAGGTGAAAGCCGTAATGCTGTCCTTCGCAGAGATGCCTGGGCTTCGAGGCCGGTGAATGAAAGATGGCATAAGTTGTCAGGCCGGTCATTAGTTGGCGGCGGGTATCTAAAGTGAGTGTTGTTAGAGAGAATGTTATTAGAGTGAGTGTTAAATGACCATGTTAAGCAAAACAGACCCTCATGTTGTTGTGGCGTTAGACTATGCGAGTGCCGAAGATGCGGTGGCGATGGCGCGTCGGTTGGATTCCTCGTTATGCCGGGTTAAAGTCGGTAAAGAGCTGTTCACACGGAGTGGACCGCGCATCGTCGAATCACTCCAGAATCTCGGCTTCGAGGTTTTCTTGGATCTGAAGTTCCATGATATTCCGAATACAACCGCCAAGGCAGTGCGAGCCGCCGCGGATATGGGGGTTTGGATGGTCAATGTTCATGCCAGCGGCGGGCGGCGAATGATGGAAGCGGCGCGGAATGAATTGGATCGCCTATCCGGAGAGACTCCTCTGCTGATCGCGGTAACCGTCTTGACCAGTATGGATGGCAGTGATTTGCGTGAAATTGGTCTTCAGCGCTCGCCTTTGGAGCAAGTGCAGGCATTAGCCGATCTTGCGTCAAGAAGTGGGATGGACGGTGTTGTCTGTTCTGCGCAAGAGGCTTCAATACTTAAGCGCAATCTTGGTGAGGCGTTCCGGCTAGTGACACCGGGTATTCGGCCCGCCGATTCGGACGTTGGTGATCAGCGGCGGATTATGACGCCTGCAGAAGCCGTTTCAGCGGGAAGTGATTACCTAGTTATTGGGCGTCCTATTACTCAGGCGAATGATCCCATTGATGTCTTGAATAAAATTCAGGTTGAGTTGGCTGGGCTGGCCTAAACTCGTTGAGTCCGCATGTGCGGATCTTTAATGATGTCAAAGGAGTGATAGTCATGAAACCATGCAAAAAAAGGATTGTTCGGATGTTGGCGGTGCTATGCCTGTTGTCGGGAGGTGTCGCTGTAGCCGTTGAGCCTGTGGATATTAACAACGCCGATGCACCGGCGTTAGCTAAAGCACTGGTTGGGATTGGAGAGTCTAAGGCCGCGCTTATCGTTGAATACCGTGACGAGCACGGTGGCTACGCCTCCGCTGATGAGCTTGTTAACGTCAAAGGAATCGGTGTACGGTTAGTGGATGCCAATAGAGACAAGATTCTAGTAGGGCAGCCCCAGTAGTTTTGCTGTTTGGGTCAGACGGTTCTGTTTGGGAGTCGTCTGACCTGCTCGTTTAGTTCGTGGCTTTTTTCTGGTTTTTTTCAATCTGGCTCTTAATCTTCAAGTATTTGGGGGTTGGCCCGATATCTTCATAAACAGGGTCGCCTTCTTCGATGCGTATGATAGTCGGCCCGGCAATATAAGGCATCCTTTGCTCGACTTCATGCAATGCGTTGCTGAGTAGGCTGGCAATAATTTCTTCTTTTGGCAGTTGGTAGACTTCGGCGAGCGCCTCTAGCTTGGCGATATCGTCGCGTTCAATGGGGATGTGTTGCATGACTTTTGGTTGAAAGTGGATGCGCTGCTCGCTCCAGGCCTTCAGAAGTCTGCCGATTGGTGTGTCGCCCATAAGAACCTCCAGAGCTGTTTTGTTATAGATTTCAGTGTAGTCCGCCTATGCTTTTTTTACCTGTTCGGATTGTTTCACCATACCCTTTCTTCCTTAGGCGTAGGGCCTTATAATCCGCTGTTCGATTTTATCTGTATCTATTTGGGAACTTGTAATGGCAATTGAACGCACGCTCTCCATCATTAAGCCTGACGCCGTGGCAAAGAACGTTGTTGGTAAGATTTACAGCCGTTTTGAATCTAACGGTCTGAAAATCGTTGAAGCGAAAATGCTGACGCTGGATGCTGCCTTAGCGGGTGGGTTCTATGCAGAGCATGAAGGCCGTCCTTTCTATAATGATCTGGTTGCATTTATGACCTCGGGTCCGGTAATGATTCAGGTTCTGGAAGGTGAGAACGCTGTACTGAAAAACCGCGAACTGATGGGCGCGACCAATCCGAAAGAAGCAGCAGAAGGCACTATCCGTGCAGACTTTGCTGAGTCAATCGATGCCAATGCCGTTCACGGTTCCGACTCGGTTGAGTCAGCGGCTCGTGAAGTGGCCTACTTCTTCGGCGCTTAACCTTCTCCGGCGTCAGGATTTTTCTGGCGTGAAGGTGGTGTTTGTTGCAACGTGAGTTAGCCGACTTGCGTTGCCGTTTATGTTTAGCAGCAGTGTGACGTCATGAGTACGACTGAAAAAGTCAATTTACTAGGGTTCTCGCTGGAGAAGCTTGAAGCGTTTTTTGAAAGCATAGGGGAAAAGCGCTTTCGTGCCGTTCAGGTCCTAAAATGGATCCACCAGATGGGTGTGTCTGACTTTGATGACATGACGAATGTCAGCAAGGCACTTCGCGCCAAATTAAAAGACCTGGCTGAAATACGTGAGCCGGAAATTGCACTGCAAGAGTGCTCTTCCGATGGCACACGCAAGTGGGTTATCCGCCTCGACGGTGGAAGCTCAGTCGAAACCGTGTTGATACCCGAAGGCGATCGTGCGACGTTGTGCGTTTCGTCCCAGATTGGCTGTTCACTTGATTGCAGTTTTTGTTCTACCGGTAAGCAGGGTTTTAATCGCAACCTGACCGCGGCAGAAATTATTGGCCAATTGCGCGTCGCTGTTAAATCATTCGGCCCCATTGACCCCAAAGAAAATCGACGTGTGACTAATGTCGTTTTTATGGGGATGGGTGAGCCGCTGATGAATTTTGAACCGGTGATGGATGCCGTGTCCCTGATGATGGAGGATAACGCCTACGGTTTATCTAAGCGTCGGGTAACACTCAGTACCGCCGGGTTGGTCCCTTTTATCGATAAACTCCGTGAAGTCAGCGATGTGTCATTAGCCTTGTCGCTGCATGCCCCGAATGATGCATTGCGCGATGTACTGGTTCCGTTGAATAAGCGTTATCCCATTGCTGAGGTGATTGCCGCGTGTAATCGTTACCTAGATGGCTTGAATGACAAGCGTGTTGTGACGATTGAGTATACGATGATCGACGGTGTTAATGATCGACCCGAGCATGCACGAGAGCTCATACGCGTGCTGCGCCAGATACCGTGCAAGTTAAATCTCATCCCTTTTAATGCATTCCCAAATTCAGATTACCGCCGTGCTAAGCTAGCGGCAATTGAGACGTTTAAAGACATTGTGCAACGAGGGGGGATTGTCGTTACCGTGCGCAGTACTCGTGGCGATGACATCGATGCCGCGTGTGGCCAGCTGGTTGGCCGGGTTGAGGATCGGACTCGCCGCAGCGAAAAATATATTCCTGTCGTTCAGCAGCAGGATTGATCACAATCACAATCACAAGTAAGCGTGTTTAACGACTAAGCGTGTTTAACTACAACGAATGATGTCTGCGGGGATAAAGCTATATGCGGTTGGTGTTGCTCATCTGTTTGATCGGGCTTACGGGTTGCGCCACTCAGGTTGAAACTTTAATGAGCAACCGCGGCAGCGAAGCTGAACGGATTAATTCCCGGATTCGCTGGGCTCAGGAGTTGATTCAACAGGGAGAGTACGAGCAAGCCAAGCGCCCCCTGACGCAGGCGCTTTCAATTAATGATCACTCTAAGGATGCCAATAACCTTTTGGGTTTGGTGTTTCAGCAGCAGGGTGAACATGCGCTGGCCGAGACGTATTTTCGCAAAACGCTCGCGATCGCTGAAGACTTTTCGCCCGCCCAGAATAACTTCGGTATCTTTTTATTGTTGCAGAAACGAACCGCGGAAGCCTGCAAGCACCTGGCAAAAGCAGCCAGTGATCATTTATACGAGCGCCGTCTGCAAGCACTCGAGAATTTGGCCATCTGTTATCGCGCAGATGACAACCTAGAGGTCGCTGAAGCAACGTTCAAGCAAGTCGTTCGTCTTAATCCTAACGCGGGGACTGCTCTGCTTGAGCTTGGTGATATGGCTTTTTCGCGGAAGGACTATGGTGAGGCGTTTCAGTTGTTTAATCGCTACGCTGAACTCGTTAACCGTAAGCGGTTTGAGCATAGCGCGAAAAGCCTTTGGTTGGGTATAAGGCTGTCAAGGGAAGGACGGGATCCCGGCAAGGCGGCAACCTATGCGTTGCTGCTCAAGAACCTGTACCCCGATTCAGCGGAATATCAGTACTATAAGGAATCTCGCCAGTGAATGACCCGCGTTCAGATATACCCGTTGGCGAAGAGCTTGAACGAGCGCTTTCTCACCCGGGGTTAAGACTTGCACAGGCGCGAGAGGATAAGCATCTCGGGGTAGAGTTTGTTGCGTCGCGTTTGAATATTCCGTCGCGCTATGTGTTAGCGCTGGAGTGCGGCGACTATGATAAGTTGCCCGGGCTTGCCTATGCGCGTGGCTACATTCGTGCCTATGCGAAGTTGCTGGGTTTGTCGCCGGATACGCTGATCAATGAGTTTAACCTCTTGTACAGTGCATCCGAGCAGCCTCGTCCCGTAACCTCTATCAATAAGGTAGGGCAGCAGGTAAAGCTCGGCGATGCGCCCATCCGGTTTTCATTGTGGTTGTTTGTTATTGTGTTGGCGGGCATCAGTTTATGGTGGTGGCAGACTCAGAGCACCACGACGTTTTTACCGCAATCTTTGAGCTCCCGAGTGGGGGATATTGAAAAACCAGTTGCCCCTCCGCGTGTTGACGTCACTGCGAATATTATCGCTAGAACCGCTGAAGTCGTACCGCCCATAGCAGAGGCGCTACCCGGTCAAACTGAGCAGGATGCGCCTGTTATTGAAGCGGAGCCGAGCTATCTCAGTGACGAGGAGGTTGCCGAACTGGCACGCAGAATGGAGAGTGAGCCTGTATCACCTTCTGACGTTGGGCAGCAGGATTCTACTGCGGTTCCACCTAGCGATGCTATGGTACGACTCAAACAAAGCGCTCCCCTGGATGCTCCCGGAAGCGTGTCGGCCACGGCGGCACGCTCTACAGAGTTTGCCCCTGATAATGTTGTTGTCGCGCCTGCTAAGGCCGTCGTTCTGTCCCGTCTGGTGATTGAATTTAATGACGATTGCTGGGTTACGGTACGCGACGCCTCGGACAAACCGCTTTTTTCGGGTATGAAACGGGCAGGGCAGACGCTGGATCTCCAGCTGGAGACCCCGGGCAAGTTGTTGGTGGGGCGGGTTTCGTCCGTTGTGCGTGCCGAATTTGATGGCGAGCTCCTGGATCTTCGGGCTATAGCTAAAAAAGATGTCGCCAAGATTTCGCTGCCCTGAGTAGCGGTTTGCTTTGGCAGTTATTGATTAACTGATAGTTAGGGTTGTTATTTTGGCAAAGATACAAGCCATTCGTGGTATGAACGATATTCTACCTGATCAGACGCCCGCATGGCGTCATCTGGAAGCCTGTGTGGAGCAGGTTCTGGATCAGTTTGCCTACAGCGAGATACGTTTGCCGTTGGTAGAAAAAACTGAGCTGTTTAAACGTTCCATTGGCGAAGTGACCGATATCGTCGAAAAGGAGATGTATACCTTTGATGATCGTAACGGTGAAAGCCTGACGCTTAGGCCTGAGGGAACTGCAGGTTGTGTTCGCGCCGCTGAAGAGCATGGTTTGCTGTTTAACCAAGTTCGCCGTTTGTGGTATCGGGGCGCGATGTTCCGCTATGAAAAACCGCAGAAGGGCCGCTATCGTCAATTCCATCAAATTGGCGTCGAGACCTTTGGCATGGACAATGCGGCTATCGATGCCGAAGTGATTATGCTGAGCGCGCGTTTATGGAAAGCACTGGGGCTGCAAAATGCGGTAACGTTGCAACTCAACTCCTTGGGGTCCAATGCCGCGCGTGCCGCTTACCGTGAGGCTTTGGTTCATTACCTGAACCAGCACCTCGATCAGTTAGATGAAGATTCACTGCGCAGGCTTGAAAGCAATCCACTAAGAATTCTTGATTCGAAAGATAGCGGAACCCAAGCGTTGTTGGCGGGAGCGCCTGTGCTAACGGAGTATCTAGACGACGAATCACGGCAGCATTTTGCCGAGCTCTGCGCATTGCTTGACCGAGCTGGCATCGCGTATGAAATTAACACCCGGTTGGTTCGTGGGCTGGACTATTACTGCAAGACCGTTTTTGAGTGGGTGACGGATAGCCTTGGTGCGCAAGGGACCGTTTGTGCTGGAGGTCGCTATGATGGTCTCGTTAAACAACTCGGTGGACGGCCGACCCCGGCCGTCGGTTTTGCGATGGGCGTTGAGCGTCTGGTGTTGCTCCTTGATACCCTGAACCTGGTGCCCGCGCAGCTTAAGGTACCCCTCGATCTGTATATTGCTCCTGAGATAAAAGGCTTGCAGTCGGAAGTTATGCTGCTGGGTGAGCGGGTGCGTGATGCTTTCCCTGCGCTACGTGTGATGACACATTGCAGTGGTATTAAAAACATTAATAATAAGGCCCGTCAAACGGGGGCTGGATTAATCGTTGTTATTAATCGTTCGGCATCAGAAGCACTGGAATATACGCTCTGGGATGGTGATCAACCCACTGCGGGTCTTGACGAGTCTGGCTTGTTCAAACAATTGTCCGACATTCGCCAGGCCTGTTTATAATCGACGCCAGTACGCGTGGTCGGTTTTCCAAGCGATGAGCGTTTTTACAACACATTTAGTGTGAAGAGAATAAGGAGTCGAGAGTGGCAGATCTGCGTACTGAAGAAGAACAGATAGAAGTTATCAAAAACTGGTGGAAGGAAAACGGTCGTTCGACGGTTATTGGTGTTGTTGCTGCAGTTGTCGTTGTGTTTGGCTGGAAAAGTTATCAGCAGTACGAACAGGATACGGGCGAAAAAGCGTCAGCTATTTATCAGAATATGCTTCAGGCTAGCGGCGCGGGTCAAGGGCAGGGGTTATCCGAAGAGCAGCGTATGTCTGTCCGTCATCTGGCGGGACAGCTGAAGACTGACTATGCCGATCTGGCTTACGCGGATTACGCGGCGTTCTGGTTAGCAAAGGATGCCGTAGAGCAGGGTGATTTAACGTTGGCGCAAAAGGAGTTGGAATGGATATTGGCCAGCAAGCCCAGCCCTGAAACACAGCGGATCGCTAATTTACGTTTGGCGCGCGTTATTCTGGCCCAAGGAAATGCCGAGCAGGCTTTGGCGACTCTCGATGCAGCCAAGGGGCAGGGTTTTGATCTGTCTTACCTCGAAGTGCGCGGTGATATCTTGCTTGAATTAGGGCGAGTTGAGGAAGCCCGCGCGTCTTATCAAAAGGCTGTCGCGGCTGCCGCTGGCGCTCAAACCCCTGTGCTGACATTGAAGCTAGAAGATTTGGCTGCAGCTGAAGGATGATAACGGTGCGAAATGCGGGGGGCTATGTCCGGTCTGGTTGCTTGGTGATTCTTGCCGGTCTGCTCTCCGGCTGTGGCTTGTGGAGCTCTGAAGACGAGATAAAACCGGCTGAATTGGTTGATTTTCAGGCGCAAAAGACGGTGTCTGTGTTGTGGTCTGAAGACATCGGTAATCCATTGGGCAATGACTTCCATCGGATGCGACCTTATCTGACGGATGAGCGGGTCTATATTGCCGATAAAGATGGCCACCTTTCCGCCTTAGAGCGCTCTACCGGTCGTGAAATTTGGCAGCAATCGCTTAAGCAGTCGTTGTTGGGCGGTGTAGGTGGCGATGACACGCGTCTTTTCGTGACCACGCGCGATGGCGAGGCGATCGCCTTAAGCCAGGACGACGGTCGTCTGTTGTGGCGTGCAACGCTGACTAGTGAGAGCTTGTCGCCCATACAAGCGGGTAATGGCCTGGCCCTGGCCCAGACCATTGACGGTAAATTAGCTGCGCTCTCGTCGCTGGATGGAAGCCTGCGCTGGGTTTATGACGCGCAGTTACCTTCACTCACGCTGCGCGGGACAAGCCAGCCGCTGTTTATCGGTCAGCGCATCTATCTTGGCTTGGCTAATGGAAAACTCCTGGCGCTAGATGCCGCCAATGGTGAATCGTTGTGGGAAACGCGCGTCGCATTACCGCAGGGCAAGACCGAGCTTGAACGCATAGTCGATATTGACGGCGCAATGATTGAAGATGACGGTCTGTTGTATGTGACCAGTTATCAAGGACGCATGGCGAGTGTTTCTGCACGAGATGGACGGACTTTATGGGCAAAGGCGTTATCCAGCTTTCATGGGGCGGTGAAAGAAGAGGGGCGTCTCTTTACCAGTGATGCTGATGATGCCGTCGTTGCACATGACGTGCGTTCTGGCGGTGTTATCTGGCGACAGGATTCGCTGTCTAATCGTCAGATTGGTGCCCCAGTCGTTATATCCGGTCACGTGGCTGTCGCTGATTTTGAAGGCGTTATTCATTTCGTTAATCAGAATGACGGTAGTTTTGCCGCGAGATACAAGGTTGATTCATCCGGCGCCCAGGGACCGATGATTGCTGATGCTGGTGTCTTGTATATTCTCGATACCAGCGGTCAGCTGACAGCGTTAACGCTGCAGTAACGACTAACCGTATTCCTTGAAGAATGCGAAATAATTCTGCGGATGCCCATGATGTATGGGTGTCCGCTTCTTTTTTTGATCAGATCAGGTGAGTTCCATGATCCCCGTAATAGCCCTTGTTGGGCGTCCTAATGTAGGGAAATCTACCCTGTTTAATCAGTTGACGCGTTCACGTGACGCACTGGTTGCCGATTATTCTGGGTTAACCCGCGATCGAAAATATGGCGAAGGGCGTTTGGAAGAACGTGATTTCATCGTTGTGGATACCGGCGGTATCTCGGGTAACGAAATAGGGATAGATTCGGCCATGGCCAGTCAGTCTTTTCTGGCTATTGAAGAAGCCGATATCGTGCTTTTTCTGGTGGATGGGCGTGCAGGGATTCACCCGGCAGATACGATGATCGCGGAGCATCTGCGGCGGTGCGGTAAGCCGTTTCATCTTGTAGTCAACAAAACGGACGGTATTGATCCGGATGTGGCCGTATCAGATTTCTTTCAGCTAGGTCTTGGTGTTGATCCCTTTGCGATAGCGGCTTCTCATGGCCGAGGTACCCGCTTGTTAATCGAGGTGGTATTGCAGTCCTTTCCCGTGGATGAGGGCGGCAGCGCGGATGAATTGAGCAGCGGTGTGCGTATTGCGGTTGTTGGCCGGCCTAATGTTGGTAAGTCTACGTTGGTCAATCGGATGCTGGGTGAAGACCGGGTTGTCGTATTTGATGAGGCGGGGACCACCAGGGACAGTATCTATATTCCTTATGAGCGCGATGGTGAGAAATACACCCTGATCGATACGGCAGGGGTGCGGCGTAGAAAGAATATTAAAGAAACGGTTGAGAAGTTTTCGATTATTAAAACGCTCCAGGCCATTAAAGACGCGCATGTTGTCGTCGCGGTGATGGATGCCCAGGAAGGCCTGACAGATCAAGATCTGCATATGTTGGGCTTTGTCCTGGATTCCGGGCGAGCGTTGGTTATTGCGCTAAATAAGTGGGATGGGATGACGGCGGATGCTCGTGACTCCATCAAGCGACAGCTGGAGCGTAAGTTGGTATTTGCTGACTTCGCCACTATCCACTTTATTTCGGCTCTGCACGGTACGGGCGTTGGGGACCTTTACGTTTCCGTTGATCAGGCCTATAGCTCGGCCATGGGTAAGTGGCCGACAAACCGATTAACTAAATTACTCGAGGATGTCGTTGCCGATCATCAGCCGCCCTTGGTCAATGGACGTCGGATAAAATTACGTTATGTTCACCAGGGCGGGTCTAATCCACCGTTGTTTATCGTCCATGGTAATCAGACGTCGCAGTTGCCCGATTCTTATAAACGCTACCTGCAAAATCGGTTTATCAGCATACTGGAAATCAAAGGCACGCCGGTTCGCTTTGAATTTCGTTCAGGGGATAACCCCTTCAAGGACAAAAAGAACGAGTTGACCCGCAGGCAGGTTCAAAAGAAGTTGCGTATGCAGGAGTTTAATCGTCGATCGAAGAAGAAGGCAGGTAAACGCTAGTCATGCTGAATAAGGCAGTTAGTCGTGAATTGCCGATTGGTGTGTTTGATTCGGGAGTCGGCGGCTTAACCGTGTTGCAGGCGATACATCGCCTGCTTCCTCATGAAAAATTGCTGTATCTGGGTGATACCGCGCGCGTTCCTTATGGTACGAAAAGTGCGGAATCAGTTTCTCGTTACGCGGCTCAGGCTGCGCAGGTCCTCATTGATCAAAATATTAAGGCGCTCGTGGTTGCCTGCAATACGGCTTCGGCCGTCGCCGTATCGGACTTGCAGGCGCGCTATCCGCATATCCCGGTCATTGGTGTCATCGAACCGGGAGCAATCGCCAGTTGCCGTGTGTCTAAAACCGGTCACATCGCTGTGATAGCCACCGAGAGTACGGTTCGAGGTGAAGCTTACCCCTTAGCTATCCGGAAAATACGGCCAGATGCCGTCGTGGAGCAAGCCGCTTGCTCGCTCTTTGTTGCGCTGGCAGAAGAGGGGTGGGTTGAAGGCGAGCTTCTAGAGCAGGTGCTGGCGCGTTATCTTCAGCCGTTGTTATCCGCACACCCTGAAAGCCAGACGGTCGATTGTCTGGTCTTGGGTTGCACGCACTTTCCTGTGCTTAGGCATGCGATTGCGGCGGTGGCCGGGCCGACGGTCTCTTTGGTGGATTCGGCTGAAACCACGGCAGAGGTTCTGAAGGCGCGTTTAGATGCCGTTAATCTGAGTGCAGCGGAGCCTGTGTCAGCCGTCGAGCAGGTACAGTTTCTCGTGACGGATGGGCCAGAGCGTTTTGCGCGCGTGGCGTCGGTTTTTTTTGGTGACAAGATTAAGTCCGACTGTGTGCGTCTGGTGGACTTGCCTGTTTTTGCATAGCCGACGAAATATCATCGGTGTGGTTCAGAGCGTGGTGCGGGCTTTCATTCTGGTAAATGTCGCGTTGTTCTGTTCTGTTCTGTTAAGTGTTGCGCTGTAAAGCAAGCAGAGGACCCATTCGCCGAAGCTATCAAATATTACTGAATAATTTGTGTTGGTGTGTGTTGACAGTCAGATCCATGACTGTAGAATACGCCCCTCAGTTGAACGAGACGCCACAGCGACTCGACAACGAACCGCTCTTTAACAACTCGATCAAGTAATTCGTGTGGGTGCTTGCTGAGATGCAACATGCAGCATTATCAGGGCATTCAACGCGTAAAGAATACGCTAAACGTTAAGTTTGGTTTAGGTTTTATTAGTTAGTGTTCTGAGCTTAAAAAATTCGATCATTTCGGTGATCACACAGTTTTGAAACTGAAGAGTTTGATCATGGCTCAGATTGAACGCTGGCGGCA
>JBFGZS010000076.1:0-12100 GCA_041586615.1 Motiliproteus sp.
GCCATTTTCGAGTATATCGAAGTGTTTTATAACCGGGTGCGGCTGCACTCCAGCAATGAATACATGAGTCCTGCGGACTATGAATCGGCGCTACGAGCAGCTGCTTAAAAACATGTCCGGAAAACTGTTGCCAGATCAATTGTCGTCGGGCTGACTCTTGGGAGAAGGGGGCGTGGGCTCATGAAAAACTATCAGCTTATTTATTCGAGTGAATAGTGCGGACGTTAAGCAGGAGTCAGTTTGCGTTCGTTATGAAGGAGTGTGACTCTGCTTCTTGTGGGACGTTAAAGTTATACTCGGCCATTTATTAATAAAAGGTAAAGACATAAGGATAGAAATATGGAAAGTTCGATCCGAATCATTTTTCATACATGCCTCAATAAAAAAACCATAAAGAGAAGTTTGTTTTATGGGTTGTTTGTCTTTACGTCAGCCTGCAGTCAATCTCAGTACAGCGCTCAAGAGCTGCTGTCACAAGCAAAGCAGCATCAAGCCGATGGGGAATACAAGAGTGCGGTTATTCAGCTGAAAAATTTATTGTCTAACAACCCCTATGATCCGAACGTCCGCTACCTTTTGGGTCAGATCTATCTTGAGATGGGTCAAGTGGCAAGTGCTGAGAAAGAATTGAAAAAAGCCCTTGAGCTGAACGCAAATAGCCATGAAATCCGCATTACTTTGGCTAGGTTTCTACTGCAGGTTAATAAGTTAGATGAATCTAGCCGGACGTTGGAAGGAGGGGGGCAGTGGCCATCGGATTTGGCGATACAAGCTCATACCCTTGAAGCACAGGCTTACCTGTTGCGAGGGGACATGGTTGAGGCGGAAGCCGCATTAGCCCAAGCTATGCAGATCAGTGCCAATGATGTAGAGGTACAGCTCACCCAGGCGATGATCTATTTTAAACAGAAAAACACCGACAAAGCCGAAGGTGTTGTTGCGCAATTGCTTCTTCATAACCCCGCGGATCCTAAAGCATTGGTCTTGGCAGGAAATTTAGCGCGCTATAAAGGGGATTATGACCGTGCGCGGCTGCATCTTGAGCAAGCGGTGGCTATACAGCCGGACAACATCTCTTTAAGAGTTAGTGTAGCGCAGCTGGCACTGGCGGATAATCAACAGGATCAAGCGGTGGAGCAATTGAACGTTGTGTTATCCCGTTCCCCCAGGCACCCTGACGCCAATTACCTTATGGCCGATATTTCCCTGAAGAAGAATGCCTATGCGGATGCTTTGGAGTATACCGACCAAGTTTTATCGTATGCGGAAGAGCATGCCCCTAGTCACTATATTGCTGCGGTGGCCGCCTATTCACTGAATCAGTTCGAACGGGCCCATAGTCATATTTCTGTGGTGACCCAGCGGGCACCAATAAGCCCTTCGGCGCTTAAGCTCAAGGCTGCAGTAGAGTTTAAATTAAACCTGATAGAAGACGCCATGAGTACCTTGGCACAAATAGACAACGAAGACTTTCAGCCTGAGGATAGCAGTCTGCTGGTTTCTGCCGGTGATGCCTACTTTGATGGTGCTCAATATGAGCTCAGTCGACAGTTATTTCAACGGGCGGTGCGGTTGAATGCCAACGATGACACGGTCAAAATGAAAGAAGTCTCGGCATCCTTGGCTTTACGAGATGACGATGCGGCTATTTCGGCACTTACCCGTATGACGGAACAATCCCCGCAATCTGAACTTGCCGGCATGGCCTTGATGGCTAGTCATCTGCACAGTGGCGAGGAGGATAAGGTGATCTCCCTGGCTCGACAATGGCAAGAAAAGCACCCGCAAAGTGCTCATGGCTTTACGATGGAGGGCTTAGCCTTGGCCCTGACGAATCAACTTGATCTGGCCGAAGCTGCCTTTAGGCGGGCGTTGACCGTTGCTCCTGGGGATCCCAGCGCCAGTCAAAATTTAGCGGTGCTGGCTATTCAAGAGGGTAAGTTCGCTAAAGCGCGCGGACTGTTTGAAGGTGTGATAGCTAAACACCCCAATAACGAGAGAGCGTTATTGGGGCTATTTGCACTTGAGCAGCAGGCAGGGAACCTGGAGCAGGCCCTTATTTGGCTGCAGCAAGCGGTTGTGGCTAATCCGAAGGCGCTAGAGCCTCCGTTGGTATTGTCCCAGTTCTATCTCGACCTGAATAGGCCGATCCAGGCCTTGGCCGTTGCTGAAACCGCACTGGTGAATCTGCCGGATAACCCGAAATTACTGCTACTGTCAGGACAGGCACAGAAGTTGGCCGGCAGATATTCGCATGCGGTGAGTACCCTCGGAGCCCTGATTTCAGTGGAGCCGGATAACCTCTTGGCCAACTACCATCTGGCCGATATTTATGAGAAATCGGGCCAGTTCCGCCTAGCCCAAAAATACATAGATAAAACCCTCGACCTCAACCCCGACCACTTGGCAAGCTTATTGGTGTTGGGGCGTATTAAGCTGAAAAATGGGTCTATAGATGACGCTAAAGCGGCGTTGGCTCGCCTGAAAAAGCAGACTACAGACAATTTGCTGGTGAAAGAATTTGAAGCCCAGATTGCCTTGAGTACAGGTCATGCTGCGGAGGCGGTGGGGCTCTATCAAGATGTTCTGAAGCAGCACAAGAGCAGTGCTACAACGCTGCAGTTGGCGGCAGCGCAGTGGAACAGTGGTGATAAAGAAGCGGGAATAAGTACCCTTTCCCGGTGGCTCGTGGAGTACCCGCAAGATATGATTATCCATCATTTACTGGCGAACTACTATTTAATCGATAACCAGCAGGATAAGGCTAGGAAGGCGTTCAGGGACATCGTCGAGCTGACTCCGGATAATGTCTGGGCGCAAAACTCTCTGGCCTGGTTCCTGCATCAGCAAGGGGCGCTGGACGAAGCACTAGGTCATGCAAAAAAGGCCCGTGAACTCGCGCCTACGAACGCGGAAGTGATGGATACCTTGGGCATGATATTACTCGATAAAGGGGACGCGCGGGCTGCGTTGAAGCTGATTGGTGATGCGGCCTCTCGGTTGCCAGAGAGCTCGGATCTCCAATACCACCTAGCCCTGGCAAAGGTTAAAAATGGCCATATTGAAGACGCCAAGGCGATTCTTACTCGTGCCTTAGGTAAGGCGGATAGTACAACTCCTTTTGCTTCCCGCGAAGATGCTGAGCGTTTGCTGAGTGAGCTTGAACGTGCAGACTCATAAGGTCGCTTTACCCGCCGTGCCGAGGGCTAGCCTATCGGTTTTTTCGCAGTAGGTTCGCGTCTAGTCCTACAGGCACTTGGTGTTTCTTTAACAGTTTGCGGTCTTGTTGTGCCCTTCTAAGGGCATTAACTCGGAATGACTGTCGTCTTTTTGTAGAGAGAGTATCAAGGCGAGGCGTTGAATCATGCGTAAAATTTCGGGTGCACAGATTGTGGTGTTTTTCGGGCTGCTGGCGCTGGTCGTTGTACTCGCTCTTTTGACGAACGGGGCCTTGTTGGGTGGTCTTGACTTAGGAGACTTTCGTGGCGTAACACTACTAGCCTCGGCAGTGGTGCTGATTTATTTGTATGCGTTCGCGATTTATCGTCTTTTTCTGGTCGTAATACCGCTTACAGAAGGGGATATTGCCCAGGATTCCCGGGAGGAGTTTGCCGCACAGGTTCATTTCCTATTTTATTTGTTTGTTTTTAACTCGCTGATTCGTAGTCACTTTCTTCCTGTTCCAATCATGCGGCTAGTGTATATTGCACTTGGTGCTCGCTTAGGCAAAAACAGCTTTAGTGCCGGGGCCATTCTTGATCCCCCCCTGACTCGAGTCGGTGACAACTGCATTATTGGCCATGATGCGGCGCTCTTTTCCCACGCTATTGAAGGAAACAGGCTTGCGCTCCTAGGTATTGAAATAGGAAATAATGTCACTATTGGCGCCACGGCTGTGGTGATGCCCGGAGTGACTGTCGGTGATGGTGCAATCGTTTCGGCGGGGGCGGTGGTTACCCAGGGCACGGTTATTGGCGCAGGAGAGATCTGGGGTGGTGTCCCGGCCAAACGGCTGAAGTATCGGGATGATTGGAACGAAGCGGCTAACCCCCTCGCTGGCGGAGGCTTAAGTTAATAGCAACGGTGTAAGAGGCTTGTCAAAAAACTTTACAATGGCGGAGGGTGAACCGGATTTGTTAAAGATAGATAGGTGCTAGGTATCTGTTATTATGGGTAATTTTTTTTTTGGCCTACTGTTTGCTTAATGGAAGATACGCCAAGCCTAATTCAGTATGCGCAAAGTTTTTGAGGCCGGCTGTGAAGCAAATGTTGATCAAAGATAAATTGGAGATCCAACAATGAACATAAGAAAATCAACCCTGGCGGTCGCTATGTCCACAGCGATGGTGCTGGGACTCTCGAGCGAGGCTAGCGCATCTATTTATGCTGGCGCACATCTTAATGCCGATGATTTGAGCATTTTGATTACTAATGATGACGGTACCTTTGCCGCGGTGACATCCTTCGATTTCCGTACATCGACCTCTTCGGATCTTAATGGGGTGCTAGGCACTGGTGATATCGATACTTGTTCTGGCGCGCCTTTTCCTGGTGTCAATACCTGTGGCAGTGCCGGTGTGCCGCTCGTGCTGGACTCGTCGGTATCGGCTATCGGCACCGCAGCCCATGCTCCTAATGCCTTTACCTTCTTAGGCCCGGGGGGGGCTGGTGCTAATTACGGAAGTGCGGATAACGTCATCTTTGATGCCCAGTTAGTTGGCGATGCGAAAACTCATGCAAGAGGTATTGCAGAAGCCGAATTGACGAGTGGGGTGAGCGCAGGGGCGACCTCTACTCTTCGTTCAACCAGTACGTTTACCATGAACTTCACCCTTGGTGGGACGGGTAGTTTGGATCTGTCATTTTTGGCGGATCCGGATCAGCGTGCGGAGCTGATTGATGCTACAGCTTCCGGTGGCACCGCAAGTTCGTCTTTGACGTCTCAGTTTACACTGACGGGTAACAACGGTGTTTTTGTGCAGTGGAATCCTAATGGCGCGCTTGATGCGTTTTGTATAGCTTTCGTGGCGACGTGTACAGAAGTCGCTGATACTCAGAACTTGAACCAAAACGTCACGGCGCCACTCGGCGGTTCAGATGTTAATAGCTTCGATCCGCTTGCCGATGTGTTGACGCCTTTCGATATTGATGTGAGGAGCTTGCTTGCGGGTGACTATTCATTGACCTTGCAGTTGACTCAAGAGGCGAACGTTACCCGAACTGCCGCTATACCTGAGCCTGGTTCGTTGGCGCTAATGGGGGTGGGACTTGCGTTGCTCGGTGGTGCAGCTCGTCGTAGGAAGCAGTGCTCAGCTTAAGTCATACCTTGTGGCTTGAGCGATAAGCAAAGAGACGTTGCTTTAGTGAACGGATTCGGGGTGACTCGGATCCGTTTTTTTATGTGGGTGCAGGATATAGCGTTGCTAATAGGACCGCCTGGCGGTCAGTAAGTGTTAAGGCTCATCTATGTGAGACCGTTCAAGGCTGTTCCAAGCAGGATAAACTAGCTTTTTAGAAGTATCTGGAAACAATGCTTATGATGTCTGTCTCGTGCTTAATGTCCGTCATTTGGTTCATTATTTCCTTGGCGCGATCTTGATAATGTGCATTGTCGAGCATGCATTCGACCGCGTAGGCTACGCTTTGGGTTTTTATTTGCCCAGCCCTCATTAATAGGCCCGCACCGGCCTGTTCCAGGTAGCTCATATTCAGATATTGGTCCAGGTTGCTGGCGATGCCAATCACGGGTACTCCCGCTGACAGCGCCTGCAGCGTGGTGGGGCTGCCCCCGTTGCAGATCACGAGTTGGGCGATGGCCGCTGCCTGCTCTCCTGGCAGGTAGTCAGCTACGTAGGCATTACTGGGGATTGATCGCAAGTTGGCCAGCCCTGCCGTGGCGACGATTACCGATACTGGTAGTTTGGCCAGAGATGCAAGGACTATGGGTAGTAAGTCGCTCTGCCCGGAGCTACCCAGGGTGACGTAAATCACCGGCCGATCATCGGGAAGCTGGTTCCACCAAGGGGGCAGAGCGATGTTGGGCGACCAGTTGATGGGGCCGATGTAGTGGTGGCTCGCTGGGCGATCGAAGGTCGGGATCAGTTCCGCTAGGTCCGCGTAGAGGGTGTGATCGGCATCGGTATAGATTCGGCGCAGATCCAGACCGAGGGACGGTAGTCCAAACTCTTTTCGGATCTTGTTCAGGGGGCGAGTATGGAGTGCAAACGTCAAGGGTCGAGCTAGCTTAAATAGCAGGTTGGCAAGCGGGGCACCTAGCATGCGGCAAATCGGTAGTTCAGGGATGGTATAACGCTGGCGGGCGTAGGGGCTCCAATAGGCATTGGTGATCGACATATACGCGATGCCCGCCAGTCGAGCGCTTACCGAGAGCGATAGCCGGAAATCGCCAATAATTAGATCGGGTTTGATGGCCTTGATCACGGCTAGATCTTCATGAACATAGTTCCGTAATCGCTCAGCACTATAGAGGGGTTTTCCCTCGGCTAAGGCCTTAAGAAAAGCTGAACTGCTGATCGATTGAATCGTGATCCATGGTCTTGAAAGTTGTCGAAATAAAGCCCTATAACGCGGTTCGCAGGCAAAGTGTACCTCATAACCGGCATCCTCAAGTACTTGGGCCAGCACCATGGGCCGGGCAACATGGGCGAGTGTTGCTGCTTCGGCAAAGAATAACACCCGTTGGCGCCCATTTTGTTGATGCATTTTGGGTGGCATTTGTTGCATCTTCTCAGCCATTTCTGCACCGTTTGCTATATTGGATTATTATTAGTCAGTCTCTTCGCTGGTGTTGTCTACAGCAGCTAATGCCCAATGTAGCAAAATTGGGCATTAGCTGATAGCTAGGATGCCATCTTGCGGCGCTGGTGTATTAAGGCGGTAACGTTGTTCTGAGCAAAAATATCGCTGTGGCATAACGCGACGTGAGACAAGGACGGACATGCGCCGGTCTTGTCGTCATCAATATACCGAAGGGATCGGTATTTTGATGCCAGGTTAATCGTATGACTCGTCGTTGTGATTGCTGACGCGTTGGCTGTACGGCCTGGAGTTCCAAGTCTTTAATTGCACAAATGGGACATTTTTCATGCGCAAGAAACTAATTTTCGGTCCGCTATTCGCT
This sequence comes from Motiliproteus sp., assembly GCA_041586615.1. Classification (GTDB taxonomy): domain Bacteria; phylum Pseudomonadota; class Gammaproteobacteria; order Pseudomonadales; family Balneatricaceae; genus Motiliproteus. The sequence continues at coordinate 7,142 of JBFGZS010000076.1, forward strand.
ATTTTAATATTAGGGCTCGCCGTATGGGGAATGCTTTATTTGCAGGGCTCCAGGCCGCAACCCCCTGTCGTTCAGGAACAGGAGAAAGCTTGGCCTGTGGCGATAAATGTCGCCGTTTACGATGAGCACCGCCCCCAGTTGACCCTGTTAGGGCATGTTGAATCGCCTCAGGTCAGCCGAATGACGGCGGCAGTCGAGGCGGATGTCGTCGAAACCTTTGTGAACGAAGGCCATCGAGTGGACAAGGGGCAGAAGTTGATTTCTCTTGGAGCGGCTGAAGCCTCGATGAATCTAGCGTTACGTGAGGCTGAAGTGGAGGGTCTGGAGGCGCAGATTCAGATAGAAAAAAATGCGGATAAAGCCACACGTGAGGCGATTCTTAACGAGCAAAAGCTGTTAGAACTCAATTCCGCTGGCGTAGAGCGACAGCAGAAGTTGCTCAAGCGTAAGCTGGGGCCTGAAAGTCAGCTGGATGAATCCCTTATCGCACTGGAAAAACAGGCGCTATCTCTCAATGCTCGGCAGTTGGCATTAACCAATCATGCCGCCAGACTCAAGCAGTTACGGGCGAATCTTAAGCGTGCGAACGCACAATTGGAGCGGGCGCAGCTGGATATGCGCCGCACACAAATTTCAGCACCCTTTGCCGGCCGTATCAGTAAATTGCATGTGTCGCCGGGAGAGCGGGTGAATCAAGGCAGTCCGGTGATTAATATTTACGCCGTCGACCGTCTTGAGATTCGGGCGTTGATTCCCGAACGTTACCTGACCGCCGTGACCCTGGGGATGCAGAAGGCCGGTACCGTCAAGGCATCGGCGACATACCTAGGAAATGTTTTGACGTTATCGCTGGACCGGTTTGCCGGTGAGGTGAATCAGGCGCGTGGCGGTACGGATGCGATCTTTACCCTTGCAGGCGAGGCGAGTTCGTTGCCGCTCGGCAAGGCGATGCACATTATTCTAGACCTGCCTCCGATACCCGATACCCTGGGCCTTCCAATACAGTCAATCTTTAGTGATAACCGGGTTTATAAAGTGGTCGATGGCCGGTTGGAAGCCGTGATAATCAAAAAATTGGGCGAAGGGATCAACCAACGTGGATCGGCGATGGTCATCGCTCAGAGCGAGGGGCTTCAGCCAGGTGATCGCTATATCACGACTCAGCTTCCCAGTCCTGTTACAGGATTAAAGGTCTCAGTGATAAAACCGCCCCGTGAGCAGGGCACGGAACAGGAGTTTACACCGTGATCACGTCGGGCGAGCCGGCTCGTCAGGGCTTTAAAGGCGGGCTGATCACGCTTTTTGTCCGGCATAAGGTTGCGGCTAACCTCTTGATGCTGATTATGCTGATCACCGGAGCGGTTGGTCTCTTTCGCTTGAATGCGCAATCGTTACCGAGTTTCCCGCTTGATTTTGTTATGGTCCAAGTGGATTGGCCGGGTGCAGCGGCAGAAGATGTGGAGCAATCTATTACTGTCCCCATGGAGCAGGAGCTGCGCAATCTTGATAATTTAAAGGCGATGAACTCCACCTCTGCCACTGGGTTTTCATATATTTCTTTGGAGTTCAAGACCGGCACGGATATGGGGGTGGCTCTTGACCAGGTCAATGACTTTGTTAGTCAGGTCAGCAGCCTTCCGGAACAGGCCAAAGCGCCCCAGGTCAGCAAGTTTTTTTTTAAGGAAGACGTAGCAACCCTGGTGATTACTAGCCGTGGAGACTTCAGTGAAACCCGGGCATTAGCGCACCAGTTTGAACGTGAATTGCTGGATCGTGGTATTGCTAAAATTGACTTTTTTGGCTTGCCTAAGCAGGAGCTGGCAATCCAGGTTGGTGCAGACCAGCTCAGCAAATTAAAGCTATCGCTGCCTGACTTGGGGCAAAAGGTTTTATCGCGTAGTCAAGATGTTCCGGCTGGTGTTGTTGGTAAGGCTGTGGCGGGCCGAGAATTGCGAGGGCTTGATCAGGGGCGTGAAACTTCCGATTTTGAGCAGCTGCCGGTTATTAATGACCGTTCCGGGCGGCTTCTACGGGTTGGTGATATTGCGGAGGTGGAGAAGCGACCTCGCAGTGGAGAGGTGCAGGTCTATTATAACGGTCGACCGGCGGTTGAGATGCGCTTGATGCGCTTTGCTCAGGCTGATTCTCTCGACATGGCGAAGGTGCTTAATCAGTGGCTCGTAGAAGCGCGTTCTACGCTGCCCTCGGCGGTGGAGCTACACGTTTATAATGAAGCTTGGGCACTGATCGATGAGCGTATCAGCGTATTGCTTGCCAACGGGCTCACCGGCTTGGTTCTGGTGGTGGCCGTGCTCTATATTTTCTTGAATGGACGCATCGCTTTTTGGGTGGCAGCCGGGATTCCTATCGCTTACCTGGGGTCACTTTATTTGCTCTATCTCTTAGGCGCCAGTGTCGACATGGTCAGCCTGTTTTCGTTGGTTATGGCGCTGGGTATTATCGTCGATGATGCCATTGTTGTGGGTGAGGACGCGTATACTCACTTCCAGGGGGGGGAGAGCGCCTTGGCCGCTGCGGAAGGCGGGGCGTATCGAATGTGGATGCCGGTATTCTCCTCATCCCTGAGTACCATTGCCGCTTTCCTGCCGTTGATGCTGATTTCTGGGATGATCGGCCATATTCTCTTCACCATCCCGCTCGTCATTATTTGCGTGATTCTGGCGTCTTTGGCCGAAAGTTTCCTGATCCTCCCACATCATCTGAAAACCAGTTTGGCGAAGGTGCAACAGCAGGGCGGCAAGCTGGGGCGCTTCGATAGCGCCTTTGAGAGCTTTCGCGAGGGGGGGTATCGAAAGATGGTGGGTTGGACCTTGCAACACCGTCTTGTCACGCTGTCCCTGGTGGTTGCGAGTTTAGTCTTGTGTATCGGTTTGGTGCTGGGAGGGCGGGTTCCTTTCACTTTTTTTGCCGCACCGCCGGGCTCTGCGGTGAGCGCAAATGTGAGATTTTCTGCCAGTACGCCGCCGCAGAAGGTGGTTATGTTTGCCCATGATATGGAAGCAACGTTGTGGCGGGTTAATGAAGAGTTGAAAGCGCAGCATGGGCTTGATAAGGATCTTGTAAGTTTGACATTAGTACGCCGGAATATGGCGTATTTTGAATTTGCCCCCGGCCTGGATTACACCACCGGCGAGCAGTACGCGATGGTACAGGTGGAGCTGGCGCCGCCGGATTCCCGGACGGTCTCTAATCAGATTATTATTGATGCTTGGCGGGGCGCTTTGGTGCTGCCTCCCGGGGTTGAGCAGCTGGTCATCACAGAAGCCAAAGAGGGGCCGCCCGGGCGTGATATCGATATCTTTCTCACCGGTGCCGATAGCACCCAGCTTAAAGGGGCCGCGGAGCAGTTGGTTGGGGTGTTAAGTGCTTACAGCGGTGTTTACAACCTTCGCGATGATCTGCCCTACGGAAAAGAGCAGTTGGTGTACGCACTTTCACCGTTAGGTGAGTCGCTGGGATTGGATATCTCCCAGGTAGGGAGCCAGCTGCAAGCCGCTTTTGATGGTCTGCTGCTACAAACCTATTTCGAAGGGCAAGATGAGGTTGAGGTGAAAATCATGTTGCCCGATGATGAGCGGCATCGATACAAGCGACTTGATCAGCTGCCCATCATTACGCCTTCCGGAGAAGTGGTGCCGTTGTCCAATGTGGTCAGCTTTAAAGTGCAGCGCGGCACGGAATTGCTGCGCCATACTCAGGGGCGTCTGGGGGTTCATATTACAGCGGATGTGAATACCGCGTTGACGAATGCCAATGAGGTGCTTGAAAGGCTGGCCCAGACCGAGATCCCGCAGGTGTCAGCGCGGTTTGGCGTGACGGCACAGTTTAAGGGACGGGCTCAGGAGCAGGCAGAAACGAGTACGGATATGTTGGTGGGGGGGATTTTAGGGGTATCCTTGATCTACATTATTCTGGCCGGGGTTTTTTCCTCTTACAGCTGGCCGCTTGCCGTTATGATCACCGTGCCTTTCAGTATTGCCGGCGCAATATTTGGTCATTGGCTAATGGGGATCGATATGTCGATGCTCTCGCTATTCGGTTTCTTTGGCTTGTCCGGAATCGTCATTAATGATGCGATTATCCTGGTCACTTGCTATAAGCAGCTGAGGGAGCAAGGGGTAGCGGTCGAGCAGGCTATTGTGGAATCGTCTTGCAAGCGTTTCAGGGCCGTCATACTGACGTCTCTAACCACGATTGCCGGTCTGTTGCCTTTGGTGTTCGATACATCTACCCAGGGCTTATTTCTTAAACCAATGGCGGTGTCCATTTGCTTTGGCTTGGCTTTCTCAACCGTCTTGGTATTAATCGTTATTCCGCTCTTATTGTCTTATATCGAAGCGGCAAAAGCTGTTCTGGGTGTGGGGCAAGGGGAGGAAAGCGTGGAGAGTCAGTCTTAACGCCGTTATTTAATGGCATCCTGTTGCTCGGACCCCTGCCCGACCAGCGCGGCGCATATAACTCCCAGGGCCAGCCAATATAATAGGTTGGTGATGTGGCCGATCTTCGAATAGCTGGCGTTCATTATCTCGGCGATTTTTACGTGAAGAGTGCTTTCCTCTAGCGGCGTGGTTGAGCTCGCCAGTTGTGTATTCACTAGGGTTAATAGCAATTGGGGCAACAGCACGGCGGCTAGGCCCCATAGTTTCTTTCGCTGCGGTGCGTAGTAGATACAGGCGATACCTAGTGCACTGGAGAGGGAGACGGCAAGCCAGGTGGATTTTTGCAGCGGGAGGGGCAGTGACAGCAGGCCGGCTGTCAGGATTGTTTCGCTGGCGGGTGTCTGCATGGGTATTGCTAGGGTTGGTGCTACATAAAACGCCGCGTAACCGGCTAGCCCCCAAAGCAGGCCAGAGGTGATAGAAACGCAGGGGCGGCGGCTGTGTAAATTATGCAATGCCATGGCTGCGCAGAATATAAGTGCGTAACCCCAAGAGATCA
>JBFGZS010000077.1:0-11899 GCA_041586615.1 Motiliproteus sp.
ACAAGGCTGCGCGCGCTGGCACCCTGGCACAATGGCGTGGGGCGGATCGACACCCATACCCTGGGTATTGTGCTCCCACAACTCAGCAGCCTGAAGGAGACGCTGCCGGTGGTGCAACAGATCCTGGCGTTAAACCAGCAGCTGATGTCGCTGCAGGGTCAGGATGCTCCGGTGAGTCTCAATATCGGTCTTAGCCTGTTTCCGAATGATAGCCATGACGCGCAACGCCTGCTGGAGCAGGCGCTTATTGCCGTGGATCAGGGGCTGCATCAAGGGCGCGGCGCGTTTGAATTTTATGCCGTCGGCATGAACACCCAGGCGCACGACCGATTACAGATACAGGCCGATCTGCATAAGGCACTGAAGAACGACGAGTTTTACCTAAATTACCAGCCCAAACTCGATTTCAACAGCGGTCAGGTCATCGGCGCGGAGGCCCTGGTTCGCTGGCGGCATCCGCACCATGGGTTTATCCCGCCGAGTGATTTTATTCCGGTCGCGGAAGCCTGCGGACTGATTCGCGAGCTGGGGGCCTGGGTGCTGCAGGAGGCGTGTCGACAGGCCAAAATATGGCAGGATAGCGGCCACCTGCGCGGGCCCATGGCGGTGAACCTGTCGGCACTACAGTTGCGGGATTCTGCGCTGGTCACATTTGTCAACGACACCCTGGTGGCCGAACGGTTACCCGCACATTGCCTGGAACTGGAGATCACCGAAAGCGTCTTGATGGACAACCCCGATCAGGCGATCGAGATCCTGCAGGCGTTGCGTCAACTCGGCATCGGCCTGAGCCTCGATGATTTTGGCACCGGCCATTCCAGCCTGCACTACCTGAGCCGTTTGCCGGTTAACAAGATCAAGATCGACCGCTCCTTTGTTCAGCGCTTCGAGGAATACCCCGAGGATGCCATGATCATCAAGACCATTATCGGCATGGCCCGCGGTATGGGGCTCAAAACGGTCGCCGAGGGGGTCGAAACGGCCAGCCAGTGCGCGGCGCTGAAAAAACTGCTGTGTGATGAGCTACAGGGCTACTATTTCAGCAAACCGCTCGCTGCCGAGGACTTCGAGGGCTTTATCAACAACAGGCTCGCGTCCGGGGAATTCACCTTCAGCGATCATCAGCAGCGCACGCTGCTGGTGATTGATGATGAACCCAATATTCTCCGCGCCTTAAAACGTCTGTTACGTAAAGAGGGCTATCGGCTCTTGCTGGCCGGTTCGGTACGCGAAGCCAACGCACTGCTGGCCACACACGCGGTGCAGGTGATCGTCTGCGACCAGAGGATGCCCGATACCACCGGCGCCGATTTTTTTCGTGGGTTAAAGCAGACCCACCCCAACATTGTGCGTATTATGCTCAGCGGTTACACCGACTTTACGGCCATTAGCGATGCGATCAACCACGGTGAAGTGTATAAATATATTACCAAACCCTGGGAGGATGCCGAGCTGATCGAAACGCTGCATAACGCCTTCGACAAATACGATATTGAAAACTGATCGAAGGGTAACGTCCACGACGAGAGATTCGCGTGCCGGTCTGTCGTGCGCTCGGTACAAGCGTAAAGCGCGTTGACTGCTGACGGAGGGCCGGCCGTCGATTAATTATTTACGTCCAGCGCCAATAAGCCTGATAACGGCCAGCAGCAATATTCACGGGGTAAGCGAGTTTCGATTATGAACGACACGTCAAAAACCAAGACCTTACTCATCATTGACGATGATGAGAATATTACCAAGTCACTCACGCGCTTACTGGCCCGCGATGGTTATGAGATACATGCATTTAACCGTTCGATAGACGCCCTCTCGGCGATGCAAGAGATCATGTTCGGTGTCATCCTATCGGACCAATGTATGCCCCACATGGAGGGTTCAGAGTTTTTGCGCTTGGCCGAGCGTTATCAACCCAAGGCCGTCAAGATCATCATATCCGGTTATTATCACTCCCACTCCGTGGCACAGATCGTCGAACAGGCCAGTGCCTGGCGCTACATAGCCAAACCCTGGGACAATGACCATGTGAGAGCGCTCGTGCGCGAGGCCTTTGCGCGATTTGAACGCGTGTCACCCCCCAGTTACCAGTAGCCGCAGGAGTAACAATGTGATGCCAAACCAAAGAGTCGCCTGCACGGCACCGGACTCGATCACCCCCTGACGTGTATTCCAGCGCAGTTTCCAGCGTTGCCATACGCTATCCACAGGCAGGTCAGGCAGGCCGTCACAACGAACCGGCCACGCTTCGCGCTGTAGTTTTAGTCGTTTTAGTTTTAGTTTTAGCGCACGATGAATGATCAGCCCCTGCCTTTCCAGCAGACAGACCATATCTCCAGGCGGCAGGCAGCCGATCCAGCCAACGAGAAACCCTGGCTTACATCGCAGTACGACACCCGCCATAACCAGCGCCGCGATGATCAACACCAGATCGAGCAAACTACCCGCGCTTAGGCCGCCGAACACCGGTAACAACAACAGCGCCAGTATGAGCCCCATCCAGGGTGCTAACGGACTGTATGGCGGGCTGCTTTCACTGCCGTTCAAGGTATTCATCAGCAGCATAAAGCGCGCCATAAGCAAGGTGGTGCCCACGGTAACCAGCAGCAGCACACCCAGCAACACGCCTCCCCACAGCGGGTCAACGTGGCTCAGATTCGCTTTGAGCAGCCCTTTGGCCGCCGCACCACTGCTGAAGGGGGCGCCGACCATCGCCAGTGCCGGCAACGCCAGGAGCCGCAATCCGACGCGGGACGTGGCGCCTGTAACCAGCCCGACACCGATAAACAACGTCCCTTTGGCCAACCCGTGGTGTACTGCAAAAAATACCACCGCCAGTATCAGCCCCTCTGCCAGTGCCGGTTCCCGCAGGGCCAGACCGATAACGGCCACAAGGGTGCCCATTTTTGCGATGCTGGAGTACGCCAGCAGTACCTTGGGATCGCGTTGCATCAGCCCCGCGGGAACCGCAAGCAATGCCGCCGCACAGCCAAGCACCATCATCAGGGCGCCCCACAGCGGCATGGTCTGCTGTCCCAGCGGCAGAAAGTTGATCCAGCCGATCAGGGCGGTATTGATCATCGCGCCGCTTAGCACCGCGCTGGCCGGAACCGGTGCGGCGGAATACGCCAGCGGCAACCAGAAATGTACCCCCAGCATCCCGGCTTTAATACCGAAGGCGAGGACCAGCGCACCGACCTCCAGATGACTGGCGCCAGCCAACTGCTCGGGGCTTGGCGACAGGCTGCCGGTGCGCTGATAAATCATCACCAAGGCGACGAACAGCGCCAGCTCGCCAATCAGGGTCATCCATACGTAGACCCGCCCGGCCCGCCGCTGCTCGGGCTCACCGCCCTGCACCACCAACCCGTAGGCACAGAGCCCCATAACGGCAAATCCAAGGTAAAAACTCACCAGATCCTGCGCCAGGATGACGCCAAAGTTACCGCTCATCGCTAACAGGAAAAACAGCCTAAACCGGCCTGAATCAGCCTGCGCAGCCATCCACAACTGGGTGTAACAGGCCGCAACCAGCCACAGCAGCGCTGAAAAAAACAGCCACCACGCCCCGTGTTCGCCGATCCCCAACCGGGTTTCCAGCAGCAGCCAGGGGATCTCGACCTGACTCCCCGCCGGGACCATCAGCGCGGTCACCAGGGCCGGTAAGGCCGCCAGGGCCAGCCATACACCGCGGCCCTGGCGGAGGCTCAGCAACAAAACCAGCAAGGGCGACAACCAGGCTGATAACAGCAATAATGCGTCCATCAGCGGTACTCCCGGACGGCAATCAGCTGAACCCACTCCAGCGGACTGAAGGGGGCGCCGGCAAACAGTCCGGTCATCAGAGCCAGGCCGGCGGTGATCACCGGTGGCCAGAGCAGCATGCCCTGGGTTTCAAAACGCCCCCTGTGCGGCTCCTCGCTCGCCCAGTCAGCGGAGGCCGGTTTAAACCAGGCGCGATAAAGAATGGGCAGGAAGTACCCCGCGTTGAGCACGCTGCTGGCCAGTAACACCGGCATCACCCAGAACAAGGCACCCGCCTCCGCCGCACCGATGCCGAGGTACCACTTGCTGATAAATCCGGCCACCGGGGGTATACCTATCATCCCCAGAGCACCGATGGTAAACGCGAGGGTGGTACCCGGCATGCGCCGTCCGACCCCATCCATCGCGCTGATGTGATGCACACCGAGGGTTTCGGCATAGTTTCCGGCGGCAAAAAACAGCGTGATTTTCATCAGTCCCTGATGCACCAGATGCACCAGCCCCCCGACCGTCGCTGAGGGCCCCAAGATAGCGGTCCCAAGCGCGATGTACGAGACCTGGCTGATGGTGGAATAGGCTAACCTTTTCTTGAGGTTATCCTGACCCAACGCCTTGATCGAGCCATAAATAATGGTGACGGCGGCGATCACCCCCAACGGCAGCAAAACACCCAGGTCGGCTGCAAATTCAACGCCATAGACGTCGTACACCACCCGTACAATCCCGAACGCACCGGCTTTGACCACCGCCACGGCATGCAACAAGGCGCTAACGGGTGCCGGGGCCACCATCGCCTGCGGCAACCAACCGTGCAACGGAAACAACGCGGCCTTAACACCGAGACCCGCAATCAGCAGCAGGAAAATCCAGCTGAGCGTATCTGGATCCAGGCCGGCAATGCTGCCCAGTATCCCCCCCTGAGAAAACTCCAACGGCCCGGCGATAGCCCGTAACCACACCGCACCCACCAGCAGCAAGAGCCCCCCGGACAGGGTATAGGCCAGATAGATTCGCGCCCCCCTGATCGCTTCAGCCGTTCCTTTGTGCGCCACCAACGGGTAGGTAGCCAGGGTTAGCAGTTCGTAGAAGACCACAAAGGTGAACAGGTTTCCCGCCAGCGCCAAGCCAACGGTCGCCGTGACACAAAGGCAGAAAAAACCAAAGAACCGGCTACGGTGTGCGGTTTTTTTCAGATAACCGATGGCATACACCGTGGTCAGCAACCAGAGTACCGTCGACAGCGTCACAAAGAGTACGCTTAACGCATCGGCATGCAGCACCAGGTCCATCCCCGGCGCGAATGTCCAGCGGGTTTCATAGATCTGTTCGTTAAACACCCCCCAGATCATCACCCCGACCAGCAACATTTTAGCCACGGCACCGGCCAGGTTCAGCACCGTACGCAAACGGGAATTGTCTTCGGCCAAGCAGAAGATAAGCACAGCCGGTATCAGTGAGCTACCCAGTATCAACGGCAACAGCCAGTGGTTGAGTCCTGCGCTCATCCGAGCCCCCCCGCTGCACCAACGTCAAGTACCCGCCACACCCATACGCCACCCAGCCCCAAGATCAGCGTGGCGGTCACGGCCAAAGCCAGGGTCGGTAACTCCTCCCGTCGGCTGTGAATCCGCTGCGTGGCGACGCCTTCTTCACCAAAGGCGACACTCAGCACCCGGAACATATACACACAGGCCATCAGCGAGCCGACCACAACGACGGCCACCCAATACCACTGCCCTGCCAGCAACGTTGTTGACAGCAGTTGCCACTTGGCGAGGAAACTACCGCTGGGCGGCAGGCCGATCAGCGCGACACCCGCCAGACCCAGCGAGAAAAACGTCAACGGCAGTTGGCCCGCCACGCCGCGCAATTCAGCAATACGGTCATGTCCCGCATATTGCTGAACCGTGCCCGCCGCGAGAAACAGGGCGCTTTTGGCAAACCCATGACTGAGGGCAAATAAAACCAGTGCGCCCAGCAACAACTGTCTATCCTCCCCTTCAGGCATGACCAGCACGAGCGAAAGAAACAGAAACAGATAACCCAGCTGGGCGATGCTGGAATAGGCCGCCAGCAATTTGAGTCGCGCGGTAAACATCGCCTGCCACGAGCCCCATACGATCGCCAAGGCCCCAAAAACCCCAAAAAGATCGGCGGCAGTCGACATCACGGCGGGATTAAACAGATCCAGCCACAGACGCATAATCAGGTAAAACGCCACCTTGACCACCAGAGCAGAGAGCACCGCGCTGACCGGCGCGGGCGCATTGGCATGCACCGCTGGCAGCCAGAAATGCAGCGGGAATAGCGCGCTTTTTAGCACCAGCCCCGCCGTCATCAAGGCCATCGCAACCCACAGCGACGGTCCGGGCTCCACCACTCTGGCCAGCAGTTGCAGATCGAGGCTGGCATAGCGACCATAGATTAAGGCGATGCCCGCCAAAAACAGCAACGACCCCAGCAAGCCCAGTATCAGGTAGTTAACGGCAGCCTGGACCGCAGCGCGGCTGCCCCCGAGCGCCGACAATGTCACCGCAGACAGCCCCAAAAGCTCGAGCGTCACATAGATATTGAACAGGTCTGCAGCCAGCAACAGGGCATAAATGGCCGTTTGCAGCAGCAGCCATAACGGCCAGAACTGAGACCGGTAGCGCGAGTGCTCAACATAGCGACGGGCGAAGATCGTGGCTGCCAGGCATACGGCAGCACTCATCAACAAAAACAGCGCCGACAGCGGATCGGCGTGCAAGGCAATCCCCAGTCCTTGCGGCCATCCCCCCAAAATTAACCATTGAGGCCCCTCGGCGATCACCGCCGACAGCAGCAGCAACACCGACCATAAGGACAGCGCTGCGGCGACCGTCGCAATGCGCGCCGCGTTGCTAGGCGCGATAAGCGTACCCAAAGCAGCCGCCAGCGACAGCAGCACGGGCCAGACCAACAGGTTAGTCATTCTTGGTCCTGCTCCGTCTCCGGCTCCGGCTCCTGCTCTGGTCGCTGTAACCAGCGCCCCAGCATCAGCGCCAGCGCGGTGGCGCTGACGGCCACCACCAGACCGGTCAGAACCAGCGCATGCGGCACCGGGTCAGGACGTTGACCCGCGCCCTGATAGGCCAGTACAACGAATAACAGCAGCACACCCGAACCGCTGACGTTAACCGCCAGCAGCCGGGTCAATAACCCGCTATGCAGAAACGCACCCAACAGACCGATGGCAAAGAGCGCGACGGCACAGAGCCCATACAGCAACGGCGTCGATGACATCAGTGTCCCTCCACGTCAGTGTGCCGCGCAGGGGGACTGGGTGACGGGGCGGGAGGCCCTCCGAGGTAGGCCAACACCAGCGTCACCGCAATGCTCAATAACGCCATGGCTTCGATAAGCAGTATGATCGCGCCTGCCCAGCCCTCGGGGTACTCGAGAAATACCGCGCCACTCAGGGTCATGGCCGCGCCCGCGCCGATAAACAGAAACAGCCCGGCGCCAAGGGCCGCCGCCAACAGCCTCGGGCCCGGTAGCCAGGCATCCCGATGACCACTCAGAAGCAGCAAGACACCGGCCGCCGCCAGCACCGCGCCTCCTTGAAACGCCCCTCCCGGCGCATGGGCGCCAACCCAGAGCAGGTAACCCGCCATCAGCACCAGCAGTGGCACCAATATGCCCACCAGTAACACCAGAACAGGCCCCGGCGCGACGACCGGCACCGACGGCTGTCCCAGCGCCAGAATACCCAGCGCAACACACAGCAGTACCGCCAATTCCAGCAGCGTGTCATAGGCACGGAAGTTGAGCAGTACCGCCGTCACGGGGTTGCCGACACCGCTGTGCGGTAAGTGCCCGAATACCTGTTCCGACACCGTAAATGGCACGGATTGAAGGCGGCCATCGTCCAGTGCCCAGATCATGGCGATAGCCACACCGGCAATCAGTGTTGCCGCCAACCCGCGCAGGGCGCGGTTGAAGGCTATGTCGGCCCACGCCCTCTGCTGCCGGCAAGCGCCCTTCTCAGCCGTTGAATACGGCAAGGCCGAAAGCAGCAAGGCCCCGGTCAGCCCCGCGCCTATGGCCGCTTCTGCCAACGCCAGATCCGGCGCCTGGAGGCGGGCCCAGATCAGCGACAGCAACAGGCCAAAGGCGATAAAAAGCACTATGCTGCGCTTCTGATCGGAGCCCAACACCGACATGGCGGCCAATACGACAGCCGTCAGCGCCAGTAAGGCATCCACCACATCGAACAGCCAAGAGTCCATCATTCAGACTCCCTCCGCAGCGCTTGCCTAGCAATCAGATGTGCAATCGCCGCACTGGAAGCCAGTAGCAGTATCCACACCAGGATCATCTTGATCGCTAGCCGCGGGTCCGAATGCCGCAGCACCAGCCCTGCCACGATCAGCCCCAGGCCCAGATTATCGACCTTGGTCAAGGCATGCAGCCGGCAGTAGATGTCCGGCAAACGCAGTAAGCCAATACTGCCCACCAAAAACATCACGGCCCCTGATAACATCAATACCCCTGCCAGCAGTTCAACCATGTTTGGAACCTTCACGGGTTAACGCAGCCACAGCAACCACCGCGAGTAACGCGAGCACCAGAGCGACATCGATGAGTGCTTCCGAGTCGCTGATACCGGCCAACAACATCAGTACAGCGACACCAGCGGTACCCAGCAGTTGCACAGACAGCATACGATCGGCCAGCGTCGGCCCCCGGACCGCAGGCCATAACCCGACACAGAGTGCCAATATGACAAGGGTCAACGCGATCAGCGGCAGTATTTCTATCGCGCTCATATCGCTTGCTCCTGCCATGGTCCACCAAAGACACGCGCGACCTTATCCTCAAGGAGGCTCAGTTCTGATGCCAGATCGGCGGCATTATCCAGCACATGTACCGTCAACCGGGCGTTATCGAGACACGCGACCAACGTCCCAGGGAGCAGGTTGATGCACGTGAGAAAAAAAACGCGCGCTTGTGGGCTAGACAAGCGGGTGGTGAAAATAAACCGTTCGGGATTCAGCGGCATATTGGGCGTGAGGATACACAGCCCGACTCTGAGCCCTCCGCGCAGTGATTCGCGGATGAAATACGGCACTAACCTAGCGATCGCCCACCAGGACAGCGTCGGCGCATCGGCCAGAGACAGACGGCTGATGGCGAACCCCGCCAGGATGACAGCAGGCCCACCCACCAGCCACGATGATAGATCGCCACCGGAAAGTAACCACCAGAAGCCGGCAACGATAAAAAAGATTCTGACTGCATATGGGGTTGATCGCACCGCCTCACCCTCATCTGACCCTTAGACGTAGTCAGTATAGGCAGGCAATGACGTTCAACAACTATAACGATAATTACAATTACAATTACAATTACAACGACAACTACAGCGACAACTACAGCTACAGCTACGACGACAACGACAATGACAATTCCTGAATGATCCGCCATTGAACCGAATATCCATCGAGAAGTTCAAGCGGCGCTGAATCTCGCGGCGGTTCTCACCGTGTGAGCGAGGGTTGCAAGGTTCCTTGTTCAGGTTTTCAGGCGTTATGGACCGGGATTGCGCAAGCTCGAACGGCCGTACCCTCACTCTTCCTGCACGAGACGAAAGCCAATAAAGCCACTCGGTGAGATAATATCGTTGCGGTTGCGGTTCGTAGCACGCAACCTTTCGCCCTCGATCGACCAAGAGCCCCCACGCAATACCCGTGTCGTGCAGTTACCGCTTAACCAGGCAGCGCCATCGGCGGGTGCGCCCGCATAGGAGGGATTCCAACAATCCTGCAGCCACTCACGGACATTGCCGTTCATATCCATCAGGCCCCAGGCATTGGGTTCTTTTTCACCCACAGGCTGGGTCGATTCGTCGCTGTTATCCAGATACCAGGCCATCTCGTCCACATCGGCATCACCACAACGTTCGCTGTGCCGGCCACCGGCGGTACAGGCGTACTCCCACTCGGCTTCGCTGGGCAGGCGAAAACGCTTGCCCGTTTGTTGGCTCAGTGTGTCGGCCATCGCCACAAACTTGCGCCAGCTGGTACTCTCGACCGGATGATTGTCGCCATCGTTAAACTTGGAACTGACCTCCCCCACCACTTTTTTATACTGTTGCTGGGTCACTTCGGTCTGGCCCATCCAGAAACCCTTTGCCAGGCACACTTCGTGTTGGGGCTTTTCATCGTCTTCGCCGTTATTGCTGCCCATCTGGAAGCAGCCGGCCGGGACGTAAACAAAGGTGATATCGGAGGCGGCATCGGTGCGGGTCGTGCCGGCCTTGGGCGCAGCCCAACCGAGTGCGGGCAATAACAACGCCAGACCAAGTACAACGGGCTTGTGCATAACTCTCTCCTATCACGTTCATGCTGGAAATACCGCTAAAAGCCTCTGGCGCCGTGTAAAAACAGCCCCACGGCGCGCTCGGCGGTTCACGGCGTATCTTACCTTATCACCGAAAGATGCAGAGAGTGCCGACGGGGAAAATCTGTCGATCTACCGGCTCCAGATCAATGAAGCCATCCTTAATGCTGAAGGCATCGACGCATCAGGGTCGCAACAAGGCGGCAGTTGCCTGCGGATTGGATGGAAAATAAAAATGCATATAGCTGGCGGTCAATCGTTGTCGGCGATAAACCGCTTCGCCGGGCCGCTTGCCATGGCGACGATCACTGACCTGCAGGGGTTCAAGGGGGCTCTCCATACGCGAATGGTGGAAGGCGTGACCGCGCAGGGTCTGGCCATCCAGCATGACCGAATGCATGCCCAGTCCGGCCAGGCGCGTCTGCATCAGGCCACGCCCCGGCAGCAGGCCGACCATCGGCGCTTCGCATTCTTCGTTGTCGGTCAACGACTCCAGCAGATAGAGCATGCCACCGCACTCGGCCAGGATCGGCTTGCCGGCGGCGTGAAATGCCCGCAGGGCGTCTGCCATCGCCCGGTTAGCCGACAGCGGGGCCAGATTTAATTCGGGGTAACCGCCGGGCAACCACAGGCTATCCACGTCGGGAAGTTCGCGATCGGTCAGCGGGGAGAAATAGTGCAGCTGTGCGCCCATGGCCTCTAACAACTCGGTGTTGGCGCGGTAGATAAAGGCAAACGCGGTATCGCGGGCAATACCGATCTTTACACCGTCCAGCAAACGCGGCACCGAAGGCTGCGGCGCATCGGTAAAGGTCACCGGATCGGGCAGCGCGGTAACACCGGCATCCTCCAGCGTCTGGGCGGCGGCGTCGAGGCGTGCATCCAGATCGTCGATCTCCTGCGCCTGGACCAACCCCAGATGACGGTCGGGCAACTGCATGGCGCTGTTGCGGGGGATACCGCCAAAATAACGTATCCCGTCGGGCAGGCTGTCGCGTAACAGTTCGGCGTGGTACGCGCTGCCCACCCGGTTGGCCAGCACCCCGGCAAACGGCAGGTCGGGGCGATAACTGGCCAGCCCCAGGGCGATGGCGCCGAAGGTCTGCGCCATCGAACTGCCGTCGATCAGCGCCAAGACCGGCACGCCGAAGGTGCAGGCCAAGTCGGCACTGGAGGGGTTGCCGTCGTATAAGCCCATACCGCATTCGATAATAATCAGGTCCGCCTCGCAGGCGGCGCGGTAGAGCCGGTGTTTGCACGCAGACGCCCCCACCATCCACAGGTCCAGCGTTTCAACCGGCAGACCCGAGGCGCGTTCGTGGATCATCGGGTCGAGAAAGTCCGGCCCCGCCTTCATCACCCGGACCCGCCGCCCCTGATTGCGGTGGTAGCGCGCCAACGCTGCGGTCACCGTGGTTTTGCCCTGGTTGGAGGCCGGCGCGGCGATCAGCACCGCAGGACACTGCGCGGTGGCGGGGGTAGCGGAATGGGTCATTGTGGAGGGTCTCGGCTGCAGAAAGAGGGGCTGCAGTGTAGCGAATCCTGGCCAAGGGGTGAATCGCCGTAAAACAACAGCATTGATAGGGCGATAGCGCACCGAGAGACTCGCTAACGCGTTAACGATTAACCGGGCGTAACTATTCAGCACATGCATCGACTTGAAACTATGGAGTATTTGTTCCAAGAGACGCCGTGAATACATCCATGTAGGCTTCGCTTTGGCATCCTTGCCAAAGAGACTCTTTCCACAAACACTCCATAATCAATTACATAG
>JBFGZS010000078.1:0-11543 GCA_041586615.1 Motiliproteus sp.
CGAACGCGACAACAAAAAATGGGCCAAATTCGTGATCTGGCTGACCGACAAGTTCCAGCAGGACCACTGCAAACGCGCCAACAAACGCGAACAACCCCTGGTAGACCTGATGCTGCAAAAAGGCCTGCACAAGCAAACCATAGAATGAAAATAAAAAAACCGCCGTACAGAGAGCACAATTGAAACCCATAGGCAATGACAAGCCAAATCAATTCCAGAGGTTGAACCCACAGATAACCCGTCTATATTGAAGTAAAGGGATTTCAAGGTACTGGCAGTATCTGGCCAGTTGACAAAATAAAATTTATAAAAAGAAAGAAAGAAAGGTGGGTGCAAGCATGCGGTCAGTTTTGCTACTCCAAGGACCTCTGGGGCCTTTTTTTCAGCACTTCTCCCGGTTTTTAGCCAGTCAGGGCATCCGGGTTCACAAGCTCAACTTCAATGGTGGAGATGAGTCTTGGTCATGCGCAGGCAGTAACATCAGCTATCGTGATAGCTTGGTCAACTGGCCGGCTTTTCTTGATGAAGTCATCAAACGCCTCCACATTGATACGGTATTCTGCTACAACGACTGCCGCCTCTACCATCAGTATGCACGCCTGTATTGCCAGGAGCAGCACATTCGTTTTTATGTATTTGAAGAAGGCTATCTCAGACCAGACTACATCACCTTAGAGCCAAATGGAGTCAACGCTCACAGCCCTTGGTACGGACGCCTAGAAGCCTTATTGAGCGAAGTATTACCGGTAGAAAAAAATGACCATTTTGTCATTAACCCCACGTTCAACCGCCGTATTGGCTATGCCATTCGTTATTATATTTTTATGCAGCTTTACTACCGGCGATTTACCCACTACCAGCACCACCGGTGCCGCACTTGCTTGTCAGAAGGACTGGCTTGGCTCAAAGGTTTCTATACCAAGTACATTTACAAAGAAAGAGATCAGAACCTGAAGAAAAGGCTTATCGATAAGCATTCAGGACACATTTTTCTGGTTCCCCTGCAGGTAACAGATGACTTTCAGGTACGGGTTCACTCCTGTTTTGACGATATTTCTCACTTTATTCGCCATTCCTTAGTGTCATTTGCCAATCATGCAAACGAGAATGATGTACTGGTGTTTAAACATCACCCCATGGATCGCGGCTATACCGACTACAAACAATTGATCAGAAATGAATCCGAACGCCTGAGCATGGAGAAACGAATATTCTACGGCTATGAGTTGTCTTTGCCCGAGTTCTATCCTCACTGCAAGGGCATCGTCACGGTCAACAGCACAGTCGGTATGTCTGCCCTGCTACACTCTGTCCCAACCATTACGCTTGGCAAAGCGATATACGATATTTCCGGCTTAACCAGTCAAAATGGCCTGGATCAGTTCTGGCAGCAACCATACCCGGTAAATAAAAAGCGACTCAGACAGCTACGAGGTTTCATGTTAAACCACACTCAAGTCAACGGCAGCTTTTATGGGGCATATCAACAGACTTGCGAGAAAATTTGGCAACGGCTGCTTGTGTTGGATTCATTTAATGCTGCCCATAGCACGGTCAACAACATAGGTTCTCAAGCAGAGCCATTGAGAGTGTCTACGTCGTTAGCCAAACCAGCAGCCTGAACAAACATGGATCCCAGTTCATTGGCTGTCCGGGTTAAATGCTTATAAGAATAGATGAGCACAGTACATTCAAACCGTAGCCAACAGGGAAGCATCAGTGTCTGGTTACGATGTTAAAAGGTGTACCTCGCGTTCTGCGATGATGATTTTAAAATGATTTACAAGGGCTTAGTGAAACCAGCAGATTAGGGGCTGTAACCTAAGGGCGGTAGCGTATCAGCTCATAACCCTTTCCCGGGTCGACTGAACCAACCGGTGACATGAATATATCAACCTCATATTTTATCGACATACAATGCTTCAGACACAATGCAGATGCCATGTTTACGGACGGTGTTGAACCATGCTCTATCCGGTCATCTTGATTATCTTAAAGGCTACAAGAGTGAAAATATCTGATGCAACAAAAATCCAATCGGAAACTGCTATTTTTAATACTGTTCCCAGTTATCGTGACTATCAGTGGATGTTCAGCCCAATACAAGATCTCTTCATCGCCTGCTGGTGCAGGCTCTGACCAGGGTATCCAAAGAGCACTATCATCCGAGCTTAATAGCTACCTTTCCTCGACTAACAACATCAACCCTATCTCCCTGGCACAGTCTCCTTGGGGTAGCAACGTATTGGTACTGGCGCAACAGCCTTACTTCGCTGCTAGCGGCCGTACCTGCCGCGAGCTGACAATAACTTCTGCTATTGAAAATATATCGTACGCCATCGTTTGTCAGGTAGATCAAGACAGCTGGTACACGGTACGGCCGGTAACTCGTTTGCTTAATCGCTGAACATCACAGAAAAATGGGACGACATCCAATGAATAGCTTTTACAGATGGTTTATACGATCCTGCTTAATTGCCGTTCTGACATCATCCCCCTATCTCTGCTACGCCCAACTGATCGGCGCTAATGCCGGTGAATTGCCAGAAGCGGATCAGGCTCAGCAACTTTCTCCGGCCGATCAAGCCGTTACCAACAACAACACCAACTGGCAAAATGGTCGTTACGGTCCCGTACGGCAAAACACGGCCCTTGCCTCCGCCGGTTCGCCCAGCTTTGGCAGCCACCTGTTTTCCGGAGGCTTCAGAGGCGTGCGGGCCGACGGCCTGAACCCCGACTATATGATCACCCCCGGCGATCAGATTACCCTTCGGGTGTGGGGCGCGGTAGACATAGACAGGGTGCTGCCGGTGGATACCCAGGGAAATATCTTCATTCCCGGCGCGGGTCCCGTCCGGGTGCAGGGTATTCGCCACAGCGAGCTGGATAGCCGGGTACGCATGGCGGTGAATTCCATCTATTCCAATAACGTGCAGGTATACACCAACCTCCAAGGCGTGCAGCCGGTGTCGGTGTTCGTGACCGGTTATGTACAGAATCCCGGCCGCTTTGCCGGTACCCCCAATGATTCGCTGCTGTATTTTCTGGATCAGGCCGGCGGAATAGATGACGCCACTGGCAGCTACCGCAAAGTACAGGTACTGCGCCACGGTAAAACCATTGCCAGCGCCGACCTCTATGACTTCTTGATCGACGGCAAACTGCCTCGCCCACAGTTCAAGGATGGTGACACCATAGTAGTGGCCGAACGTGGCCCGACCGTAACAGTAGAAGGCGACGTGGCCCGAGTTTATCGATATGAACTAACGCCAAACGACATGACAGGCCAGGCCCTGCAACAACTGGCTCGGGTAAAGCCCAATGTGACCCATGTGTTGCTGCGCGGTGCCAGGGCTACAGGCCCCGTGTCCAGCTATATTGAGCTGGGTGACTTTGGCCAACAACCGCTGAACAGCGGTGATCAGGTCATCTTCAGCAGCGACATGCGCGACAATACCATAGTAGTTCAGCTGGAAGGCAGCTATTACGGCCCCTCTCGTTTTGCCCTGCCGCGCGATGCCCGCCTGCACGAACTGCTGGATGCCATTGCTGTTCCCCGGAGCATGACGGATGTGAACAGCATCTCACTCAAGAGGGTAAGCGTGGCCGAACGACAGAAACAGGCGTTGGAGGAGAGCCTGGCCCGTCTCGAAACCACCTATCTGGGAGCCTCGTCCGCGACCCCGGAAGAGGCGGAAATTCGTGTACGCGAGGCCGAGTTGATCAGCCGCTTTATCGAGCGCGCCCGTAAAGTGGAGCCCAACGGCCGCCTGGTACTGGCCAACAACGGCACCATCAATGACATACGACTGCAAGATGGCGATGTGATCACTATCCCCGAGAAACACGATTCGCTGCTGATCAGCGGCGAGGTACTGGTGCCCCAGTCCGTGATTTTTCACCCCGACCGCAGCGCCCAGGACTACATAGCAGGCGCCGGTGGTTTTACCCAGCATGCGGATGAAAAACGCATTCTGGTGGTGCGCCAGAATGGCGAAGTGCGCGAGGCCGACAACGTTGCCCTGCGACCGGGTGATGAAATCCTGGTACTACCAGTGGTACCTACCAAGAACCTGCAGCTGGCTACCAGCATCACCCAGATCCTCTACCAGCTGGCCATTGCCGCCAAAGTGGCGATCGATCTGTAATGGGCACCATGCAGACACGTACATCATGGCAGGTAACCCGAAGCGTCTGGTTTGCCATGTTTATGCGCGAAGCGGTTACCCGCACCACGACTGACCGTCTGGGCTGGTTCTGGATGATTGCTGAGCCGGTAGCCATGATCGCCATCCTGGTGATTATTCGCGGCTTTATCGATGGCGGAAAACTGATTATGGGGGCAAGCTTCGTCCCCTGGATGATCACCGGCATGATGGGTTTTTATCTGGTACGTGATGGAATGAGCCGCAGTCAGGGCGCAATTAATGCCAACAGGGCGCTATTCGCCTATCGTCAGGTACAACCGGTGGATCCTGTTCTGGTACGGGTCTTTCTGGAAGGTATGCTACGTACCTTTGTATTCCTGCTGTTTGTATTGGGGGGACTTTTGCTGGGGCTGGATATCTTCCCGGATAACGCCCTCTTCGCATTATTCGGCTGGATATCGTTATGGACATTGGGGTTGGGACTGGGCCTGGTGATATCGGTAACAGGTACTCTGGTGCCGGAAACGGCCAAGATCATCAACATGATCTCGTTCCCCCTGCTGATTATTTCCGGTGTCATCATGCCGCTTCATATACTGCCTCATTACCTGCTGAAATATCTGATGTTCAACCCGATTGCCCACGGTCTGGAGCTACTACGATTGGGATTTTTCAGCAGCTACAAGGTGGTGCATGGCACCAGCGAAATCTATCTCTGGCTGTGCATATTGGCATTGAACGCACTCGGCCTGTTGATGCAACTGCGTTTTAAAGACCGGTTGAAAGCACAATGATCAAGATACAGAATCTCTATAAACGCTATAACAGCCGCGATGGCACTGTAAACGACTGGGTTCTGAAAAACATCAATCTCATCATTCCCAAAAACATGAACGTGGGGCTGGTTGGCCGTAATGGCGCCGGAAAAAGTACCCTGCTGCGGTTGATTTCCGGTATGGACAGCCCGGAGCGGGGCAAAGTAGAACGGCAATGCCGGGTATCCTGGCCCATCGGTCTTTCCGGCGGTTTTCAGGGCTCCATGACCGGACGACAAAATGTGAAGTTCGTGGCCCGGGTTCAGGGTGGTGGCCTTAACGTACAACGCATTATCGATTACGTAGAAGACTTTGCCGATCTGGGCAGCGCCTTCGATCACCCGATAAAAACCTATTCATCCGGTATGCGCGCCAGATTGAATTTTGGTCTGTCTTTGGCATTCGACTTTGATGTGTATATTTCGGACGAAGCTATCGCCGTGGGTGACAGAACATTCAAAAATAAAGCCAGTAAGGCTTTTAAAGACAAGGTAGGCCAATCCAGCCTTATCATTGTCTCCCATGCCGAGGGTATTCTCAAAGAGCTGTGTCAGGCAGGTATCTACCTTAAAAACGGCCAGGCCAATTGGTATGACGATGTCAACGACGCCATCAAAGCCTATCACCAGGAAGCCCATCCGTAAAAACAGCGTATATCTCGTTCCCAATCAAACACATGATGATCAAAAGGGACGGCACAAACACAATGCAAAAATTCATCAGAAAACAACCTCATTGGGCCCTAGCCTTTACCGCCATCATGGCCGTCAGCCTTTACTGGTTGGTGTGGGCCGCAGACCGTTATGTATCCCGCGCTACCGTGGTGCTGGAAAGCCCGCAGATTGCCGCCCCCGAATTCAGCTTTTCCAATCTGTTAAGAGGTGCCGGCGGCCACAGTGATCTTCTGTTACTGCGAGAACACCTGCTCTCTACCGATATGCTTAGTAAAGTGCAACGCGAGCTCCCCTTTCGAGAACACTACAGCCAGAATGGCGACCTGTTTACCCGCCTGAGAGATGCCAGCGCCCCTATAGAAGAACTGCACAAATACTTTAAAAAACGGGTTTCGGTCGAGCTGGATGAGTATGCCGGGGTATTGAATATTACCGTAGAAGCCTTTGCACCCGAATTTGCCCAGCAATTATCTCAACTATTGCTGAAATCCGGAGAAACTCATATGAATGCCATGGGCCAACGCCTAGCAGAAGAGCAGGTACGCTTTCTGGAGGGCCAGGTAGCACGGCTGGAAGTTCGATTAGGTAGTACCCGAGCCACTCTGCTGGCTTATCAGAACGAGCATGGTCTGATCTCTCCCATTCACACGGTAGAAAGCCTCAATCAGGTAGTGGGCACACTGGAAGGCGAGCTGGCCCGGATGCAAGCTCGCTACAGCGCCGCTCAAAGCTACCAGAGCACTCGTTCTGCCGAACTGGTAAAGATAAAAAGTGAAATCAATGCTTTTCAAAAGCAAATAGCGAAAGAACAAAACCGTCTGGCACAGGAAACCGGTAACGCCCTTAATCGCATTTCTGCCGACTACCAGACTCTGGAGATGAAGGCCCAGTTTGCACAGCAAACCTACTCCAGCGCCCTGGCCGCGCTGGAAAGCACACGCATAGAAGCCGCCCGCAAACTCAAGCAGGTAAGCGTGCTGCAAAGCCCGCTGCTACCCGAGTACGCCACCAAGCCGGACCGGCTCTACAACGCCAGCGTATTTGCCATCATCACCCTGTTCCTGACATTTATCGCCAACATGATGGTGCTGATCGTACGTGATCACCGAGACTGAACACGAACAACAACAGAAAGCCAAACAAAGCCACATTCTGAATACCCACCCTTGCAGGACATCAGATGACCGCATTTCCCATCCATACCCTGGTACACATTGGTGCTGGCTGCGGCAACCAGTTGCCCTACTATCAGGAGCTCAACCTCACCCGACTGATCCTGATAGAGCCCCTGCCCGGCCTGGCCAGACATCTCCGTCAGGCCACCGCCAGCATGCCAAATACCGAAGTATGGGAACTTGCGGTCAGCAACCACACGGCACCCAAGGCAGAACTCACCGAATACAACCTGACTCAGGTCAGCAGCCTGCATCACGCCACAGGCTTGCTGACGCTTTATCCCGGTCTAAAAGCGTTGCAACAGCACCAGGTCATCATTCTTTCTCCACAGGAACTGATGGAACGGTTGCAACTGAACCCAGATCACTCCCACCAGCTGATCCTTGAAGCCAATGGTGAAGAGCAGGCGATTATCAACACACTACTTGACCATGACCAGCTTTCCTTGTTTCAGCATATCCAGATCATCATGTCGGAACAGGCTCTTTATAAAAGCCTGTATAACCCGGACGAACTGCGGAAGAAACTGGAAAAACACTGTTTTGAACTGCTGGAGGTAGACAATGATGATCCGGACTTTCCGTTATGGAAGCTTGCGCTCAATCCAACCAAAGTCATGCTCAAAACATCTCAAACCGAGCTACAAAAAAACAGACAGACCATAGCGCAGCTCATAAAAGAGATAGTCGCCCATGACAAAACCAGACAAGAGCATGAAACGCTAATCGCCCAGACCGTGGAAAAAAACAAGCAATTGAATTTACAACTGGCTGAATCTAAAAATCTGATCCAAGAACAACAGCAACAACTCAACGTATTGAAAAAAAATATCCAGGCTGAAACAATTATCAAAGATAAAGCTCAGAAACAGTGTGATAACCTCGCCAGAGAGCAGGAGTCGCTTCAACATCAACTCAAACAGCTGACAATTGAATGCTACGAGCTTAAAACCAAAGACACTGAGCAACGGCACCATTTATCCAGATTGCATCAAGAAATAACAGCCGAAATCCAGGAAAAAGAAAAAACACACCAACACAGCAAAAATATAACCCAAGAGCGAAACACTCTGGCACAAGACAATGAACAGCTTACCAATAAACTTTCGTCGCTTGAAAAAGAAAACACTGAATATCGACAGCAACTGACAAGTTTACAACAACAACTAAAAATAGAAATTCACACCAAAGAACAAACACAGCAAGAGTATTGCGCTATCGACAAAGAGCGAGATGCTTTATTACAAGACAAAAACCAGCTAACAAAAGAGCTGTCGGCACTTAAGGAAAAAGAAAAAATTTTGGTTGAGCTGCAAAAAAAACATGCGGTTTTACAGCATGATCATCAGAAGGCTAGATACGAAAATCAGCAAGCCCAGCTCCGCCAGATGCGACTGGAAAAAGAATTACTGAAAGCCGAGGCTCAGATAGAGCTGATTAAAGACTTGATGCTCAATGACCGTACTATATAACGGAATACCTATGAACAAGACATTTCTGATCACCGGCGGTGCAGGTTTTATCGGCTCTGCCGTAGTACGAGAACTACTCGACAACAGCAACCATAAAGTCGTAAACGTAGACAAGCTGACCTACGCCGGCAATCTGGAATCGCTGCGTAGTGTGGCCAGCCACCCCCACTATACCTTTGTTCAGGCCGATATTTGTAATGCAGCTGTTATGCAGAAAATATTCAGCCATTACCAGCCGGATGTAGTCATGCACCTGGCCGCAGAAAGTCATGTAGACAGATCCATCGACGGCCCCGCCGAATTTATTCAGACCAATATAGTGGGCACCTATACCTTGCTGGAAGCGGCCCGCACCTATTGGTCTGCATTATCCACCGAGTCCAGGGCCGGGTTCCGTTTTCATCATATATCCACCGATGAGGTATATGGCGATTTGCACGGTGCTGACGATCTCTTTACCGAAACCACCTCCTACGCCCCAAGCTCCCCTTACTCGGCCAGCAAGGCCGGTTCGGATCATCTGGTCCGCGCCTGGCAACACACCTTTGGTCTGCCCACCCTGGTCACCCATTGTTCCAATAACTACGGGCCATATCATCTCCCAGAAAAACTGATCCCATTGATGATCCTCAATGCCCTGGCCAGTAAAACTCTGCCGGTATATGGCGACGGCAAACAGATCCGCGACTGGCTATATGTAGAAGATCATGCCCGTGCCCTGGTACTGGTGGCCCAGCAGGGCGAGGTAGGAGAAACCTACAATATCGGCGGCCACAACGAAAAACAGAATATTGAGGTGGTGACTACTCTGTGTGAACTTCTGGACGAGCTCAAGCCGGCTGAAGCATCCTACAAACAACTGATCACCTATGTGCAAGACAGACCTGGTCATGATGTGCGCTATGCCATTGATGCTGGAAAAATTGACAAAGAGCTGGGGTGGCACCCGATCGAGACTTTTGAAAGTGGCCTGCGCAAAACCGTGCTGTGGTATCTGGACAATTCACAGTGGTGGCAGCGAGTACAGGATTGCAGCGACCAGCGGCAGGGAGTCAACCTATGAGCCAGACCATACTGGTGACCGGTGGTACCGGCCAGGTGGGGTTTGAACTGCAACGCAGCCTGTTGCTGCATGGAAACATACTCGCTCCCGCCCGGAACTCGCTGGATTTGTATGATGCAGGGGCCGTGGCCAGCTGGCTGGATACTCATCGCCCACAGCTGATTGTGAATGCCGCCGCCTATACCGCCGTAGACAAAGCCGAGACAGAGCAAACCCAGGCCAGTCGCCTTAACGCAGAACTACCGACACAACTTGCCGAGTACTGCCGGGCCAGTCAGGCCGGACTGGTGCATTATTCTTCCGATTATGTCTACCCCGGCCACGGCGACACTCCCTGGCAAGAGCAGGATGAAACCGGCCCACTCAATCATTACGGCCAGACCAAGCTGCAGGGGGATATAGCTGTAGCGCAAGCCAGCATTGACTATTTGATTTTTCGTACCAGCTGGGTGTATGCCGCACGTGGCAACAACTTCATGAAGACCATGCTGCGCCTGGGGCGTGAGCGGGAGCAATTGCAGGTAGTGAACGATCAGATTGGCTCCCCTACCCCAGCCCGGCTGATTGCTCAGGTAACGGAGCGAGCCCTGAGCAAAAACATCGCCAGCGGTATCTATCATCTGGCACCCAATGGATATACCCACTGGCAGAAATTTGCTCAGGCCATTTTTACAGATGCGCTCAAACTGGGAGAAAAGCTGGCCATTCGCCCTGGGCAGGTAACCGCCCTTGCAACCCTGGATTACCCAACTCCAGCCCAACGCCCGCTGAATTCTCGCCTGAATATCAGCAAGCTTGAGCAGGCACTCCATGCCCGCCTTCCTGACTGGCGACAGCAACTGCAGCTCACATTGAAGGAATATGTGTCATGAACATCAAAGGCATCATTCTGGCCGGCGGTTCAGGTACCCGTCTTCACCCCATCACCCTGGGATTGTCCAAGCAGTTATTGCCTATTTACGACAAGCCCATGATCTACTACCCCATTTCGGTACTGATGCTGGCCAGCATTCGCGAAATTTTGATCATATCAACGCCGGATGACCTGCCCCTGTATCAGCGACTGCTGGGCAACGGCGAGCAGTTTGGCGTGAACTTCAGCTATGCAGTGCAGCCCAGCCCGGATGGACTGGCTCAGGCATTTATTATTGGCGAGCAGTTTATTGGTGACAGTTCGGTATGTCTGGTACTGGGTGACAATATCTTCCACGGCCAGCATTTTTCCGGTCAATTGCAGCGCGCAGCAAGGCAAACAGAAGGAGCAACCGTTTTCGGTTACATGGTAAGAGATCCCGAACGTTTTGGCGTGGTGGAGTTTGATCCAGGCGGTTATGCCATCAGCATTGAAGAAAAGCCTCAGCACCCCAAATCAAACTATGCGGTGACCGGACTCTATTTTTACGATAATCAGGTAATAGAGATAGCAAAAGGCATCAAGCCATCTGCCCGGGGCGAGCTGGAAATCACCTGCGTCAACAACCGTTACCTGAAGCAGGGCCAGTTAAGGGTAGAAAAGCTGGGCCGGGGTTTTTCATGGCTGGACACGGGCACTCACGACAGTCTGCTGCAAGCCAGCAGCTATGTACAGACTGTCGAGCAGCTGCAGGCCCTTAAGGTGGCCTGCCTGGAAGAAATCGGCTGGAACAATGGCTGGATCAGCGATGTTCAACTCGCCCGCCAAGGCGACTACTACCAGAAAACCCAATACGGCCAGTATTTGCTGGGTCTGTTACAAACAAAAGGAGCGTGATGCATGGAATATCAATCCCTTGCCATTCCAGATGTGGTCCTCCTCACTCCCAGCATATGTGGCGATGATCGTGGATTTTTTATGGAAACCTTTCACCACGACGAATTTGTAAAACACTGTGGCAACTACCATTTCGTGCAGGATAATCACAGTAGATCCAAGCAAGGCATTCTGCGGGGTCTGCATTTCCAGCACAAGCATCCCCAGGGCAAGCTGGTACGGGTAACGCGTGGTGAAGTGTTCGATGTCTCGGTGGATATTCGTAAACACTCACCCACTTTTGGTCAGTGGGTAGGGGCATGGCTTGGCGAAAATAATAAGCAAATACTGTGGGTGCCGCCCGGTTTTGCCCATGGCTTTTATGTAACCAGCGAAGAAGCCGAGTTCCAGTATAAATGCACCGATTATTACAGTCCGGGTGATGAATATTCCCTGGCCTGGGACGA
>JBFGZS010000079.1:0-10401 GCA_041586615.1 Motiliproteus sp.
CCGTGATGCATAACCATTACCACATCGTCTTCCATATCGACCGTGACAGAGCTGAGCGCTGGGAGCCCGCCGAGGTGATCCGCCGTTGGCACAAACTCTTCTCCGGTACGGCTTTGACCCATCGCTACCTCAAGGATGAACCGATGTCCCGCGCCGAATTACAGGCGGTCGATGACCGGATCAGTCAGTGGCGCGCTCGGCTGATGGATATCAGCTGGTTTATGCGCTGCCTCAATGAAGCCATTGCCCGTCGAGCCAACCGGGAGGATGACTGCACGGGGAGATTCTGGGAGGGACGCTTTAAGTCCCAGGCCTTACTGGACGAAAAGGCCCTGGCTGCCTGTTTGGCCTATGTCGATCTGAATCCCATCCGTGCCGGTATCGCCAACACGGCAGAGACGTCTGATTTCACCAGTATTCAGGAGCGCATCACAAAGGCAAAAAAGACAGAAGGGTCGAACCCAACCCACCTGTTACCCTTCGTCGGCAATCCAGGGCTAGCAATGCCTAAGGGGCTACCCTTTAGCCTCAAGGACTACTTAGAGCTGGTCGACTGGACCGGCCGCGCTATCAGGGACGACAAGCGTGGCGCCATCCCCCAAAACCTACCGCCAATACTAGAGCGCCTGCAAATCAGCAAGAAACAGTGGCTGCAGACGAGCCGGCATTTCGAAAGCCGGTTCAAAGGGCTGGTCGGCGCTGTCGAGGTACTTAAAGCCACCTGTCACAAACTAGGCTATCGGCGAACACCCTGTCTTGGTGCTTGCCAGGCGCTGCTTAGCTGAGCACCACTCTTTTTAATAATCCGAAGCAGAGCCCTCTGGGGATTTCGCATGCCCAGGATCCGCCGCATTAAGCCGTTTTTCCGCCGCTTCATTCTCGGATAGGGAAAAATCCATAAAAATGGGACCCCTGAGTCATTGTGCTCAAGTTTTAGTCATTTTTACTCGCTGCGAATTCTAATGGGTGTCCTGATAATTCCTCGCCGCTTCATTCTCGGATAGCGAATTTTATTGGGTGTCCTGATAATTCCTATTGGGTGTCCTGATAATTCGCGCTGATAATTCGCGATGGGTGTCCTGATAATTTCTGATAATTCTGATTTCTGGGCTCAGGCTGTCAACATCCATGGATCGACTGGTGGCTATTCACACGATGCGGCTCAGGCTAGCGGTACCGGTGCTCCGAGATGATTGCCCCACAGCCGCTCACAGAGTTATCCACAGAAGCTGTGGATGATCTCAAGCGTTCTTTGCTGGCTTTCAATAACCGCGTTAAACGCTGCTGTTCTGGGTTGTTGGGCGGCTTGTGCAGCGCTAGTATCGTTATCTTCAGCGCACTCATAGGAATCTGCCCAGCCATGCTCGACACCATAAACCGCAAACTTCTGCTGGCCCTGCAGGAGAATGCGCGTATCTCCTTTGCCGAACTCGGTAAGCGGGTCCACTTGTCGGCACCCGCGGTGGCGGAGCGGGTGCGCAAACTGGAGCAGGGCGGTGTTATCCGTGGTTACGGGGTCGAGGTGGATCTGGATCTGGATCGGGTCGGCTATCCCATTGTCGCCTTGGTGCAATGCACGGTGTTTCGCGCCAAAGAGAAGCGCTTCAAGACTCTGATGCTGGACGTGGCGGAGGTTGTTGAGTGCTACAACGTTACCGGTGAGCAGGCCTTCGTCGTGAAGGTGGCCGTACCGACTATGGGACGGTTGGATGAGATCCTTGAGTTATTCTGCACCCTGAGTGATACCCACACCCAGGTCGTGTTGCCCAAGCCTCGTCACCGGGTCTTGCCGGCCAGCTTCGAGACACCGGCGTGTGACTGAGTCCCCTTGCTGTCGCGAATCGGTGTGGCACGGGCCGTTCTAAAGGCGGTGCGTAACGACCAGTGCCTCCGCGTTTCTATCCGCGTTGCGCTGCCAGCGCGTTATCCACAGGTTTACGGCTCGGCCACTGGCTGACCAGCATGCCCGCCAGCATTAAACCACAGCCCAGAAATTGTTTGGCGCCCAGGGTTTCATCCAGCAGCCACCAGCCGCCGATCACGGCGAAGACCGCTTCGGTCGAGAGGATCAATGCCGTGACGCTGGGTTCGACCTTGCGCTGGGCAATAATTTGCAGGGTGAAGGCGATACCGCTGGAGGCGATGCCGGCGTACAGCAGTGGAAGCAGTGCCGCTTCGTAACCGGTCAGCGTCGGTGTTTCATACAGGGCTGCTGCGATGATCGCCAGCACCGCTGCGACGGCAAACTGACTAATGGCTAGACTGACGGCGTCCACCTTGCGTGATAACCAGCCTATCAGTAAGACGTGTGCCGTCCAGAAAAGCGCGCCGATCAATTCCAGCAGGTCGCCCTGATTGATCGAGAAATCGGGGCCGATCGACAAGCTGTACAGGCCGACCAGCGCCAACACAACGCCGGCCCAGGTCTGCGGGCTGCTGCTCTGGCCCAGCAGCATGGCGACGATGGGCACCATGACGATATACATGCCGGTGATAAATCCGGCGTTACCGGCCGTGGTATGCAACAGGCCGATCTGCTGAAAACTGAAACCGGCAAACAGAATCGTACCGGCGACCACGCCGCCCAACCACAACGTCTTGCCGTGGGGGATCTGAGATGGGTTTTTGCGCCGCATCAGTAACCAGAGGGGCGCCAACGACAAGGCACCGAAGAGGAAGCGGGCCGCGTTGAAACTGTGCGGCCCCAGGTGTTCCATACCGGTACTCTGCGCAACAAAGGCAAAGCCCCAGATCGCGGCAACGCCGACCAGCAAGAGATGAGAAGGGGTGATCATGATGGTGGATTCCTGATAAACCGATACGCGCCCAATCACAGGCGTTGATGTCGCGGTTATTTTAACGGGAACCGGTGAACCACAGACAGTGATTGGCTAACGATTTAAAGGTTGTTTTCCTATAAAGCAACGGCGATTTGCCTGGCTTGCTTACGAATCAAAAGTATTGACTGGGGGCCGTCGGCAGAGGCCCTTCCTTAGAGACTAGCCGCTTGCTCACAGAGGCGTCGCTGCGATCCTTTTTATTCGGTATCCTAACAAGGCCGCATCGAGCGGATATCACTATTAAGGCGATATTTTTTGCTCGGTATTACGTTACCGCCTTAATAATCGCGTTGCTGAAAATATAGACATTGTCGCCGACGATCGGAGCAGCCGGTTGGCCAGAACATGAACCTGAGGATAACGAGATGCGTTTAACTGTTTACCTGTCCGGTGAGATTCACACCGATTGGCGCGCCGAGATCGAGGCGGGAGCCAAGAAGAAAGGCCTGGATATTCACTTTACCTCTGCGGTGACCGATCACGCGGCCAGTGATGCTGCCGGGGATGTGCTGGGCGCTGAAGAGAAACCTTTCTGGCGCGACCATCAGTCCGCCAAGGTGAACGCCATCCGCACCCAGACATTGATCGAGCAGTGCGATCTGGCAGTGATTCGCTTCGGCGATAAATATAAACAATGGAATGCCGCTTTCGACGCCGGTTACTGTGCCGCACTGGATACGCCATACATCACCCTGCATGGCGAGGAGATCGTTCACCCGCTGAAAGAAGTGGATACCGCCGCTAAGGCCTGGGCGACCAGCACCGACCAGGTGGTGGAGTTGTTGGCGTACATTGCCAAGGCGTGATTCACACGGAC
Source organism: Motiliproteus sp. (assembly GCA_041586615.1). Classification (GTDB taxonomy): domain Bacteria; phylum Pseudomonadota; class Gammaproteobacteria; order Pseudomonadales; family Balneatricaceae; genus Motiliproteus. The sequence goes on from JBFGZS010000079.1 coordinate 3,658, forward strand.
GGTTGCGGTTACATTGACCGGGGGTGGGATCAATGCCGCTGACGTTGTCGACGGGCACCTACCCAAGCCGAAGCCGAAGCGCTTCGGCGGTTTACCGCCCCCCCCCCTTCCGCCATCGACGGCGTGTTCCGAGCAGGCAATCTCCAGCATGAGCATGTCAGTGCCGTGCCGGGTTACACCTGCCAATGCTTGTCGAGCCAGGTGAGCATGCTCGCGCGTATCGGCGCCGACTCATTGGCCAGTTGGTGACGTCCTTGCGGAAGTCGCAACAGCTGTAACGCGGGGAATTTTTCCTGCAGGACAGGAATGTTGTAACGCCAGTCGACGGTGCTGTCTTCTTCGCCCTGCACAACCAGCACCTTGGCGGACAGAGGGGGCAAGGCAAGAAACTGCGGATGCCAGTCACGCAGCGCACTGACCCAGGCGACCGAGACATGGCGGCTTTGTAACGGGTCCCGTTCTTTGAGGAAGGTCAGGAAGCGGGCGTCATGACTGTTGAGGGCGAAAGAGCGTGGCACCTGTGTCAGCATGGGCCGCAGCAGGCTATGGAGCAGCTTAATGCCTTGCCAGCCCGCGGGTTGTACCAGCGGGGCCAGCAGTACGACGCCGGCCTTCGGTGGCTGTTGGTGACGCAGCAGATAATCGCTGATGATGGCGCCGCCGGTGCTTTGTCCCATCAGGTGCAAGGGACGGGGCATCTGCTGGTGACCGAGGTCGATCAGCCCTTGCAAGACGTCTTGGTACTGTACAAAACTGTCGATAGCGCCGGTGGTGCCCGATGAGAGCCCGTGTCCAGGCAGGTCGAACGCCAGCACCGCCAGCCCGCGCTGCAGGGCGTAGCGGATCAGGTGGCCGTAGAGCGCATGGTGATCGTGATAACCATGCACCAGCAGAAGGGTGCCGCGGGGGGGATCGGGTTGCTTGGGGATAAAGCGGTGTACGGCGATGCGAAAACCGGCCAGCTCGACATACCCCATCTGTTGCTGGACGTTATCGCAAAGTAGTCGGTAATAGTGGCAGAACAGGGTTTCTGCCTTGGTGAGTCCGAACGGCGTTGCGCCGGTTAGCGGTCGCAGTTGGTCGCGCAGTTGCTGGGGGTTAAAGAGCTCCGGCATCGGGCAGGCCTGGGAAAAGGGAGATAAAAGAGCGCCGCGAAGGCGCTCTCGTGGCCCGGATCAGTTGACCTGGGCGTCCAGCTTGCCAGCGGCGTACAGATCGGCCATATCTTCCAGCGAGATGGCACGGATTTTCGACGCGTGACCGGCAGAACCAAAGGCTTCGTAGCGGGCGATACAGATGTCTGTCATCGCCTGCATGGTCTTCGCCAGGTATTTGCGCGGGTCGAACTCGGCGGGGTTCTCGGCCAGGAAGCGACGAATCGCACCGGTAGAGGCCAGGCGCAGGTCGGTATCAATATTGACCTTGCGCACACCGTATTTGATCCCTTCAACGATCTGCTCAACCGGCACACCGTAGGTTTCAGGGATGGCTCCGCCATGTTCGTTGATCACGGCCAGCCACTCCTGGGGAACGGAGGAGGAACCGTGCATCACCAGGTGGGTGTTAGGCAGGCGCTGGTGGATCTTTTTGATGGTGTCGATGGACAGGACGTCGCCGGTAGGCGGGCGCGTGAACTTGTAGGCGCCGTGGCTGGTGCCGCAGGCGATCGCCAGGGCATCGACGTTGGTGCGTTTTACAAAGTCAGCGGCTTCGTCGGGATCGGTCAGCATCTGGTCGTGGGACAGGATGCCCTCGGCGCCGACGCCATCTTCTTCACCGGCCTGACCGGTTTCCAGCGAGCCCAGGCAGCCCAGTTCGCCTTCGACGGATACGCCACAGGCGTGGGCCATTTCAACGGTGCGACGGGTCACGTCGACATTATACTCGTAGTCGCTGGGGGTCTTGCCATCATCACGTAACGATCCGTCCATCATGACCGAAGAGAAGTTCAGCTGGATGGAGCGCTGGCAGATGGCCGGTGAGGTACCGTGATCCTGGTGCATGCAGACCGGGATATGGGGGAACTCGTCGATGGCTGCTTCGATCATATGACGCAGGAAGTTGGAGCCGGCATATTTTCGAGCACCCGCGGAGGCCTGCACGATCACCGGACTATCGGTCTTGGCAGCGGCTTCCATGATGGCGCGCATCTGCTCCAGGTTGTTGACGTTAAATGCGGGGATGCCGTAGTTAAATTCTGCGGCATGGTCCAGCAGTTGCCGCATGCTGATCAGAGCCATGTTTGACCTCACTGTTATACAAAGAGGTGACGCCTGGCGCCACCTGAAGAAAGCGGGAGGGTGCCCGCTACCTGTAAATCTGTTTGCCCGGCAGCACCGTGTCGGGCTTGTTAACTCGTTTCTAGCCTTTCGCCCGTTCTTCCAGGATAGTTACTGCCGGCAAGGCCTTGCCTTCGACGAATTCCAGGAACGCGCCGCCGCCGGTGGAAATGTAGGAGATTTTGTCGGCAATGTCATACTTATCCACGGCCGCCAGGGTGTCGCCACCACCGGCGATAGAGAACCCTTGGTTTTCGGCGATGGCCAGTGAGAGAACTTTGGTACCTTGGCCAAACTGGTCGAATTCGAACACCCCGACCGGGCCATTCCAGATGATGGTCTTAGCCGCCCCCAGGATCTTCGCCAGCGCCTGGGCGGTGTCAGGACCGATATCCAGAATCATATCATCCTCTCCCACGTCGCTGACCGCTTTGACCGTCGCGGTAGCCGCTTCGGAGAATTCGGTGGCAACCACGACATCGGTGGGGAGCGGGATGTGCGTTTTAGCCATCAGCGCCTTGGCCTGATCGATCAGGTCGGCTTCGTACAGCGATTTGCCCACCGGGTGACCGGCGGCTGCCAGGAAGGTGTTGGCGATGCCGCCGCCCACGATCAACTGGTCAACTTTTTCGGACAGGGCTTCGAGCACCGTCAGCTTGGTGGACACTTTAGAGCCACCGACGATCGCGACGACCGGGCTGACGGGCGCCAGTAACGCTTTAGCCAGCGCATCGAGTTCGTTGGCCAGCAACGGCCCCGCACAGGCGATGGGGGCGTATTTGGCAACGCCGTGGGTGGATGCCTGGGCGCGGTGCGCGGTACCGAACGCATCCATAACAAAGATATCGCACAGCTCGGCCATCTTGCGGGCCAGATCGTCGTTGTTTTTCTTTTCACCACTGTTGAAGCGGACGTTTTCCAGCAGTACCAACTGACCGGCGTCGACGCTAACACCGTCTAACCAGTCTTTTAGCAGCGGTACCCTGCGGTTCAGCAGTTGACCTATGTGGTCTGCAACCGGTGCCAGGGAGAAGGCTTCGTCGTATTCGCCTTCGGTAGGGCGGCCCAGATGTGACATCACCATCACCTTGGCGCCCGCTTTCAGAGCATGTTCAATGGTGGGCAACGCGGCACGGATTCGTGCGTCGCTGCTCACCTTGCCCTCTTTCACGGGTACGTTAAGGTCTTCACGGATCAGAACGCGCTTTCCGCTCAGATCCAGGTCTGTCATTTTTAAAACACTCATGGGCTTATCCTAGTGCGGTTTAGTCTGAAAGGTGGTTGAATCTGGCTGGCCGGTTTGACCTGAACCAGAGCCGAGTCGCAGCCAGCTGTTTGCGACGTCCAGCATCCGGTTGGCAAACCCCCATTCGTTATCGAACCAGCACAGCATCTTGATCAGCGTGCCGCCGCTGACGCGAATCTGGGTGCCATCGACGATGGACGAACGGGGATCGGTGTTGAAATCGACCGAGGCGTGGGGCTCTTCGGTATACCCCAGCAGCCCACGTAGCGGACCTTCGGCCGCGGCGCGGAACAGCTGTTGCAAGTCCGCCGTGCTGGTTTCGCGCTCGACTTGCAGTGAAAGGTCCATCAACGAAACGTTGATGGTGGGCACCCTTAGGTGCAGGCACTCGAAACGACCGGCCATATGCGGCAGTAGGCGGTCGATACCCCGGGCCAGGCTCGTATCCACCGGAATAATCGACTGCAAGGCGCTGCGCGTGAGGCGCAGGTTGGTGTGGTGATAGCTGTCGATAACCGGTTGATCGTTCATGGCCGAATGAATGGTGGTGGTGACACCGCGCTGAATACCCAGGTGGCGGTCGATCAGGTCCAGTACCGGCACCACGCAGTTGGTGGTGCAGGAGGCATTGGAAACGATGCGATGCTCGGCCTGCAGGATCTGGTGGTTGAAACCGTAGATCACGGTGGCATCCACATCGGGTGCGGCCGGCTGGGAAAATAACAGGCGGCGTGCGCCGCTGGCCAGATGTGCTTCGGCGCCCGAGCGATCGCAGAATGACCCCGAGCACTCTAGAACCAGGTCAATATCCAGTTCTCGCCAGGGTAGGCGCGTGGCATCGGGTTCGTTGTAGAGCGCGATACGGTCGTCGGCAACGATCAGATGGCGGCTGTCATTGCTGACCGGCACCGGAAAGCGGCCGTGGGTGGTGTCGTAACGGGTCAGGTAGGTGATGGTGTCGATATCGGTCAGTTCATTAATCGCGACGACGTTCAGGTTGCTGTTGGGGCCTGCACTATAAAGCGCGCGCAGCACACTCTGGCCAATCCGTCCGTAGCCGTTGATCGCAATTCTGAAACTCATTCGTTCATCCTGTCTGGCCGATTCGAGCCTTTCCCTGTCCCGGAGAGATCGCTCTCCGGGGATTTGTGACGCCGTAACGATTGCCGGCCTTAGATTAGCGCCTTGACCTGTGCGGCAACATTGTCGACAGTGAAACCGAACAACTTGAATAGCTCAGCGGCGGGCGCGGACTCGCCAAAGCGGGTCATGCCAACGATACGGCCGTTCAGGCCCACGTACTTGTACCAGTAGTCGGCATGTGCGGCTTCAACCGCAACCCGGGCGGTGATGGCCGGCGGCAGAACCGATTCACGGTATTCCCGTGACTGGGTTTCAAAGACTTCGGCAGACGGCATGGAGACAACACGCACCTGCTTGCCTTCTTTGGCGAGCAGATCGGCGGCGTCCATGGCCAGCGAAACTTCGGAACCGGTGGCGATCAGGATCGCATCGGGCTGGCCCTGGGTCTCACGCAAGATGTAAGCACCCCGCTTGATGTTGCTCAGGCGCTCGGAACAACGCGGCTGATGCGGCAGGTTCTGACGCGAGAAGATCAGCGAAGAGGGGCCATCGACCCGCTCGAGAGCCGCTTTCCACGCGACAGCGGATTCAACCGCGTCACAGGGGCGCCATAACTGCATATTGGGGGTGGTGCGCAGGTTCGTGATCTGTTCGATCGGCTGATGTGTCGGCCCATCTTCACCCAGGCCAATGGAGTCATGGGTATAAACGAAGATGCTACGCTGCTTCATCAGCGCTGCCATACGCACGGCGTTGCGGGCATATTCCATAAAGATCAGGAAAGTGGCGCCGTAGGGAATGAAGCCGCCGTGCAGGGCGATGCCGTTCATAATGGCGGACATGCCAAATTCGCGTACACCGTAATAGATGTAGTTGGCGTCGCTGTTGTCTTTGCTCAGCCCCCGACAGCCGCTCCAGATTGTCAGGTTGGAGCCGGCCAGGTCCGCGGAGCCCCCCATCAGTTCCGGCAGCATGGGGCCAAAGGCGTTCAGTGCGTTCTGCGATGCTTTACGGCTGGCGATGGTTTCGCCTTTTTCCTGCAGTGACTGAATGTAGGCATCGGCGTCCTGGGCGAAGTTCTCCGGCAGATCACCGCTGATGCGGCGCAGAAATTCGGCGGCCAGTTCCGGGTACGCATCGTTGTAGGCCGCGAAGTCTTCGTTCCAGTCATTCTCGGCAATACAGCCGCCATCGCGGGCATCCCAGGCCTGGCGGATTTCTTCAGGAATTTCAAAGGCAGGGTGTTTCCAGCCCAGGCGCTCGCGGGTCAGGGCGATCTCGTCGTCACCCAGCGGGGCGCCGTGACAGTCTTCCTTACCTTCTTTATTGGGTGAGCCAAAACCGATAATGGTCTTGCAGCAGATCAGCGTGGGCTGTTCCGTGTTGGCGTGCGCCGCTTCGATCGCGTCGCGAATCGCTTCAGGATCGTGGCCGTCGACATGGCGGATTACCTGCCAGCCATACGACTCGAAACGCGCGGGGGTGTCGTCGCTAAACCAGCCTTCCACTTCGCCGTCGATGGAGATGCCGTTGTCATCCCAGAAGGCGATCAACTTACCCAGGCCCTGAGTGCCGGCCAGGGAGCAGACTTCGTGAGAGATCCCCTCCATCATGCAGCCGTCACCCATAAAGGTATAGGTATAGTGATCAACGATGTCGTGGCCTTCGCGATTAAACTGTCCCGCGAGTGCTTTTTCGGCCATCGCCATGCCCACGGCGTTAGCGATACCCTGGCCCAGAGGGCCGGTGGTGGTTTCGATGCCCGGTGCATACCCCAGCTCCGGATGACCGGCTGTTTTGGCGTGTAGCTGACGGAAGTTTTTTAGGTCATCGATGCTCAGGTCATAGCCGCTCAGGTGCAGCAGCGAATACAGCAGCATGGAGCCGTGGCCGTTGGAGAGGATAAAGCGATCCCGGTTAAACCACTGCGGGTTGGCAGGGTTATGTTGCAGGTAGTCGTTCCATAACACTTCGGCAATGTCCGCCATCCCCATCGGGGCGCCGGGGTGGCCGGATTTAGCACGCTGTACAGCATCCATACTTAATGCGCGAATGGCGTTGGCTAGTTCTCTGCGAGCGGTCATGTTGAGCGAAACTCCTGGCGTAACACTGGCGTAACAACAGCGCGGACACTGC
>JBFGZS010000080.1:0-10194 GCA_041586615.1 Motiliproteus sp.
CGCTGTTATTAGAGGACGGTTTGCGCAGCGCTGACCCGATGTCAGAGGTGCAACGCTGGCGGCTTTTCGCGCCGGTGGCCAACGCCCATCACGACGCGGTGCCGGTCGGGCCGGTGACCAGTGCCCGTCACGGCTCGGCGCGGGTATGCAGTCTGGAGTTCGACCGACCCTTGGACTGGGTAGTGTTTGGGGTCTGGTTGTCGTTGCTGCTAAAATGCCATGGCGAACGCATCCTCCGAGTTAAAGGCATTCTCGACGTGATCAATTCCCCACAGCCCATCGTTATCCATGGTGTGCAGCACTGCTTGCATGCACCGGTCCACCTGCCAGCCTGGCCCAGTGAGTGTCGTCGTTCCCGTCTCGTCTTTATCGTACGCGACCTGGATATCGAGGCTTTGGAGCGTTCGTTCCGTGCCTTTCTCGCTAACCTGGGGCGGGCTGCATGACCGAGCCGGTGACGCTGCGTGTACTGGGCACCTCGGTAACCCTGCTCGAAGGCATCCGCCAGCGCGCGGAAGCGGAGCTGGGTATTCGACTGCTGTACCAGATTCACGACATGCAGACGGCCCAACGCATCGCGGTGATGCAACCGGAGAGCTACGATCTCTATGATCAATGGTTCCACAACGTAGACTTTGTCTGGCCGGCGCGGGCGATCCAGCCCATCGACACATCTCGCATCGCCATGTGGGACGAGATCAATGACTTGCCCAAGCGCGGCCGCCTGCATCCCGATGACCGTCTGGCTACCGGCAGCCTGCCGTGCGATCGCCTGTTTGTGCAGCATGATGGCAGCCTGAGCAGCCAGCCCAGCAACCGTATCAGCATGCTGCCGTTGAGCCACAACGCGGATAGCTTCGCCTATCGCCCAGAGCGGCTGTCGTCTGCGTTAGCGGATCAGCCGGAAAGCTGGGGCTGGCTGCTGGACCAAGGTTGGTGCGGTCACATCGCTCTGCAGAGCGATGCGGCCATAGGTGCGCTGGATGCTGCCATGGCAGTGCAGGCGCGCGGTCTGATGACGTTCGACAACATTGGCAACTTGCGCCTGGACGAGATTGATCGCTTGGTTGACATTCTGATCGAGTATAAGCGCCACGGTCACTTCGCTGCGTTCTGGTCTGACGATCGCGATGCCGGCGCGCTGATGCTCGGCCCCGATGTCCACATCCAGAGCCTATGGTCGCCGACTCTTATGCAACTGCATCGTGCTGGCGTGCGCTATCGGTTGGCGCAGCCCAAAGAAGGTTACCGCGCCTGGTTCGGCGGACTGTCATTATCGCGTTGTGCCGAGGGGCGGGTGAAGGATGTCGCCTACGCATACCTGAACTGGTGGCTCGCCGGTTGGCCGGGGGCGGTCATGGCGCGCCAGGGGTTCTACATCTCCAACCCGCTTCGAACGCGTGACCATCTTACCCCAGCGGAGTGGGACTACTGGTACGCCGGCAAGCCGGCAAGCGAATTGCTGCCGGGCATCGATGGCGAGCCGCTGATTGATGTGGGCGAGATTCGTGAAGGCGGTGCCTACGCCGAACGCATGGGCTGCATCGGCGTGTGGAACGCGGTCATGGACGAACACAATTACCTGGTGCGGCGCTGGAACGATTTCATGAGGTCGCGGCGAGGCTGCTGACATGGTTCTTTTATTAATCATGGGTAAACCCCCGGCTATGCCGGGGCGGTTCAGTTTTCTGTATCGGAAAGAGGCAGCATCGAGTCCCTTAATAATTTTCTCAGCCAATGGATGCCGGGATCTTTGTCTTTGCGAATATCCCAAAGCAGGCATAGCTTGAGTGGATTCACTTCAAATGGAAGCGAGTATAGCTTCAGGGATGAACCCGGGCAGATAATACTGGCTGCACTTTCTGTGATGCAGGTTATCAGGTTTGTGCCTGGCAATATCTTCGCCAAGGGCATGATATGAGGGCTCTTCGCGATTACCTTGCGGGTTAACCCCCGCTCTGCGAGCTTTTCGGTGATTAATGATGGCATATCCTCCCGATGGGCTAAAACGATATGGGGGTTCTCGATCAGCGCTTCCATAGGCATGGTGTCTTGCGTGCCAAAGTGGTTGGAATCAGCGATGCACCCGATTCGATCCTCTAACAGCAGCTCATGGTTGGGTCCCTGGGGTATGTAATCCAGTAGGGCGATGACAATGTCCAAGTCGTTGGATTGAAGAACACCGTCTGACTCCTCGATTCGCGCCAATCTCGTGGGTACTAGATTGAAGCTGACATCCGGCGCGTGTTTTAAAGCATGGTTAATCAAGTGCGGCTGAACTTTTTGATTCATGTAGTCCGCCAGTCCAATTCTAAATTCGCGATTGGAAGATGCCTGGTCGAAGTCACTGTTGAACGAAATCGCCTGCTCAAAGCACAGCAGCCCTTTCTCTATCGCCGCATCTATTTGATTGGCAGTTGGTGTCGGCTCCATTCCTTCAGACGTTTTCACGAAAAGTTCATCGTTAAAAATAGCGCGAAGTTTCTTCAGCGAATGGCTTATGGCGGGCTGGCTTAGGCAGAGGGTCTCAGCGGTTTTGGTTAGATGTCTCTCGCGATAGAGCGTATAGAAGATCAACATCAGGTTGAGGTTGGTTCTGTTTAGCTTTGAGATCAAATTGTCGTCGGGGTTGGAGATCATAAGCACGTGCCTTGAAAGCGTCATTCACGAAATGAATCTCCAGATAAGAATAAATCATTTATCACCGAGATCCGAGCAATCTAGTCTGTTTAGTCATCGTCAATAGCTTCTGCTGAGCGGTATACGGCAAGCGTAATGGTGCAGATGGGAAGTCCCTGTTCGGAATTTCGACATCCCCTGAAGGGATTGCTATATGTCCGACTGGACGCTAACAGAAAAATAATGAGAACAAGAAATGACTGAAAGCAAAGATACGGCATTAGCTCTAGCCGCGCTGAAAGATACCTTCGGACAGAGGTTGATCACCTCGGCTGCTGTCAGGCAGCACCACGGGAGCGACGAATCCTGGCATGAACCTTCCCTGCCGGACGCCGTTCTGATGATTCATACAACCGAAGATGTTGTTACTGCCGTCAAAATTTGCGCGCAATACCGGTTTCCTATTATTCCTTTTGGGGCCGGCTCATCGGTTGAAGGTCAGGTTATTCCGACCGAGGGGGGGATTTCAATCGATTTCACTGAAATGAATCAGGTCCTGGACGTTCGTGCTGAAGATTTTGACGTCACGGTCCAGCCCGGTGTAACCCGCAAACAACTGAACCGATATTTGCGTGATGTGGGTCTGTTCTTTCCCGTAGACCCGGGCGCAGACGCGACTATAGGGGGGATGACCGCTACCAGAGCGAGCGGCACCACAAGTGTTCGCTACGGCACCATGCGTGAGAATGTGATTTCGTTGACAGTCGTAACAGCGGAAGGGGAGGTCGTCAGAACAGCGTCAAGGGCCAGGAAGTCCTCGGCCGGTTACGATCTCACCCGTCTATTTGTTGGGTCTGAAGGCACCCTGGGCATCATTACAGAGATTACCCTGCGATTGTACCCCATTCCGGAAGCTGTCTCCTCTGCCGTTGTGTCCTTCCCAGATATCGAAGCTGCGGTAAGTGCGGTCGTGACTACCCTTCAATACGCGGTACCCATTGCCAGAATTGAATTGCTGGATGATCTGGCGATCGATGCCGTCAACAAGTTTATGAAGACAGATCATCCGGTCAAACCTACGCTATTTCTTGAATTTCAAGGCAGCCAAGCCGCAGTTCGAGAGCAGGCCGAATTAGTCGGTGAGATCTGCGCTGAATTGGGGGGCGGCGACTTTGTATGGAAAACCCTGAAGGAGGAGAGAAATGCGCTGTGGGAGGCACGCCACAATGGTGCGTTGGCGGCGATGAACCTCAGGCCGGGATGTGAATTATTAGCAACGGATGTTTGTGTCCCAATCTCCCGTTTATCGGACGCAATATCCGAGGCAAAGAAAGACCTCAAAGCATGCGGCATCGTGGCACCGCTGATGGGCCATGTCGGTGATGGTAATTTCCATTTTGCGATTCCCGTCGATCGGAGTAATGAAGCGGAGTTAGAAGCGGTCAAAGACTTCTGCGAGCGTCTTGCCATCAGGGCCATAGAGGTGGGTGGCACCTGCACTGGCGAACATGGCATCGGGATGGGGAAACAGCCATTCTTGGAGATTGAAATGGGCAGCGGTGTAGGTCTGATGCGGTCAGTTAAGCAAGCGCTAGATCCCCAGAACATCATGAACCCTGGAAAGATTTTCGGCAGATCATAGGACTGCGTTCAGTCTGTCAACGCCAGTGGTAATACGCCATAAGGGCCGGGAGTCGAGGGTGGCAGTTGTGCCTAAGCCTTGGGTAACGCTTGCTCGGATAAGGATTCATTAGATGAAACTTTCTGCCTGCCGTCATATCGAGGATCTTCGCGACTTACACCGTAGAACTTCCTATTAACCCGGCAACAAAAGAGGCATCCCTGCCTATTTCGTTGATCGTCCTTGAAAATCAGGCGAAATTTTGCGAACCCCCTTGTTTTTCAAGGACTCGCATTGGCCATTGTCCAATGATGATGCATCCATGCATCATGGAATAATGAACGGTATTTTCATACCGGTTTAATAGGTTGGTAATTCCCAATTACCCCCCCCCCTGAAAATCTAATAAATATAAAGAGATTACTATGAATACGGGTACTAATAACCGGGCTATCCACAAGCTTCAGTTTATCCGTGGCGATGATCTCCAGATTCCCACCTACAAGGTGCTCAAGCAGGACGGGACCCTCTACAAGGGGGCCAAGCTGCCTGAAATGGACAAGGACCTCGCCTTACGAATCTACCGCGCCCTGGTGCGCACCCGGGTACTGGACGAGCGCATGCTGGCGTCGCAACGCCAGGGCAGGTTGAGTTTCTACCTGCAGTCCACCGGCGAAGAAGCCACCACCGTCGGTTTTGCCGCCGCCCTGGACGATGAAGATATGATCATGGCTCAGTACCGTGAGCAGGGAGCCCTGGTTTACCGCGGTTTCACCCTCGACGAATTTATGAACCAGCTGTTCAGCAACGAGCAGGATTACGGTAAGGGCCGGCAGATGCCGATACACTACGGCTCCACCAAGCTGCATTACATGACCATCTCCTCACCCCTGGCGACCCAGATACCCCAGGCGACCGGCTACGCCTACGGTCAGAAACTGGCCGGCGACGGCAAGTGCACCGTGGCCGTGTTTGGTGAAGGCGCCGCTTCAGAAGGGGACTTCCATGCCGCCCTGAACATGGCCTCGGTACTCAAGGTGCCGGTGGTCTTTTTGTGCCGCAACAACGGTTATGCCATCTCCACGCCCGCCAGTGAACAGTTTGCTGGCGACGGCATCGCGCCACGGGCGCTGGGCTACGGCATGTACAGCATCCGGGTCGACGGCAACGATATTCTGGCGGTTTACGCGGCAATGGCCGAGGCCCGAAAAATTGCCGTGGAGCAGAACGAACCGGTTTTGGTTGAAGCCATGAGCTACCGCCTGGCGGCTCACTCCTCGTCCGACGATCCCTCCGGTTATCGCAGCAATGAGGAGGAAGAAGAGTGGCGCGCCAAGGATCCCTTGCTGCGAATGAAAAACTGGTTGCTGGCCCAAAACTTTTGGAGCGAGGAGGAGGACGAGGCATTGTTTGCGGCTGATCGTGCCGAAGTGCTCGCCACCTTAAAGCAGGCAGAGAAAAGGCCCAGCCCGCAGATCGACGAGCTGATCACCGACGTCTACGATAGCCCGCCGCAACACCTGCAGGAGCAGCTTGCACAGCTCCGGGAACATGTCCGCCTGTATCCAGAGGCGTATCCCCAGACATCAGGGAGAATGATCGACAATGGCTAAGATGAATCTACTCCAGGCGGTCAACAACGCCCTGGATATCGCCATGGCAGAAAACGATAAAGTCATCTGTTTCGGCGAAGACGTGGGTGTATTCGGTGGTGTGTTCCGCGCCACCAGTCACCTGAACGAGAAATACGGCAGGGCGCGCTGCTTCAACACCCCGCTGGTGGAGCAAGGCATCATCGGCTTTGCCAACGGCCTGGCCGCTCAGGGCTCGGTGCCGGTGGCCGAAATCCAGTTTGCCGATTACATTTTTCCGGCTTTCGACCAGATTGTTAACGAGTCGGCAAAATTCCGCTACCGCTCGGGCAACCTGTTCGATGTCGGTGGGCTGACCATCCGCACCCCCTACGGGGGCGGTATCGCCGGTGGCCTCTACCATTCCCAGTCTCCTGAGGCCTACTTCGCGCATACGCCGGGGCTGAAGGTTGTGGTGCCCCGCAACCCGTACCAAGCCAAGGGGTTGCTGTTGGCCTCGATCCGTGACGCTAATCCAGTGATCTTCTTTGAGCCCAAGCGTATCTACCGTGCCTCCGTCGGCGAGGTGCCCGAGGGTGATTACGAGCTGCCATTGGGCAAGGCCGAGGTAGTTAAAGAGGGGAGCGATATCACCCTGCTGGCCTGGGGGGCGCAGATGGAGTACCTGGAAAAGGCCGACCAACTGGCCGAGAAGGAGGATATCTCCTGCGAGCTGATCGACCTGCGCACTATCTCGCCCTGGGACGTGGACACCGTTGCGGCCTCGGTGGAGAAGACCGGCCGCTTGCTGATCAGCCACGAAGCGCCGCTCACCGGTGGTTTTGCCGGCGAGATCGCCGCCGTTATTCAGCAACGTTGCTTCCTCCATCTGGAATCGCCGATTGCCCGGGTGACCGGCCTGGATACGCCTTATCCGCTAGCACTGGAAAAGGAGTATTTCCCGGATCAACTGAAGATCTTCGAAGCAATTAAGCGAAGCGTCAATTTCTAGAGGGTAAGACGATGATTAAAGATTTTATTCTGCCGGATATTGGCGAAGGCATCGTCGAGTGCGAGCTGGTTGAGTGGTTGATTCAAGAAGGCGATCGCATCGAAGAAGACCAGCCAGTCGCTGATGTAATGACCGACAAGGCGCTGGTGCAGATCCCCGCTCCCCATGGAGGGCGGGTGACCAAACTCTATTACCAGCAGGGCGACAGCGCCAAGGTCCACTCGCCGCTGTTTGCGGTTGAGATGGATGGTGACCTTGATTCAGCTGTGCCAGCCGCCAACACGGAACCCGCACCGGCCGTGCAAACACCGGCAGCAGGGGTATCCGGGTCCGCCGCCGAGGACTTTATCCTGCCCGATATCGGCGAAGGGATCGTCGAATGCGAAGTAGTGGAATGGCTGGTAGCCGAAGGCGACCACATCGTCGAGGACCAGCCGGTCGTTGACCTGATGACCGACAAGGCGCTGGTGCAGATTCCCGCCCACCAGACCGGCGTAGTGAGTAAACTCTACTACGCCCAGGGAGAGGTGGCCAAGGTGCATTCGCCGCTGTTTGCTATGGTTCCCGAAGGGGCGGCTGCCGCGCCCGTTTCGCAGCCCGCCGCCAGCCCTGCCGCCGTATCCGCGGTTGCTACCACCGAGCCGCAGGTGTCCGCCAACGAACAACCCGCTAACGACAAACGTCCGGACAGGGCACTGGCGAGCCCGGCGGTGCGCCGTATCGCCCGCGAATTCGACCTGGATATCGGCCAGGTGCCCGGCAGTGGCAGAAACGGCCGCGTGCTGAAGGAGGATATCATTCGCTTCCAGCAGCAGGGAACGGCAGCGGCTGCACCACAGCCCGCCGCGACCGGGATTACCCAGGGCGGGCCGGCGGTCGCCGAAGGCGAGATTCGGATCGAGAAGATACGCGGTATCAAGGCGGCGATGGTGAAGCAGATGACGCTGTCCCATGCGACCGTGCCGGCCTTTACCTATGGCGACGAAGTGGATGTTTCTGCCTTGCTGACCCTGCGCGCCCAGCTAAAATCTAAGGCCGAAACCCAGGGGATCCGGCTGACACTGATGCCCTTCATCATGAAAGCACTGGCGTTGGCGGCGCAGGAGTTCCCAATCCTCAACAGCCGGGTCAACGCCGACTGCACCGAGATCCACTACCAGCCCCACTGCAACATCGGCATGGCGGTGGACTCCAAGCAGGGGCTGATCGTGCCCAACATCAAGAAGGTGGAGACACTCAGCATCCTTGAGATCGCCAGCGAGGTGAACCGCCTGGCCGAAGCCGCCCGGTCAGGCCGGGTGAATCCTGCCGACCTGCAGGGGGGCACCATCAGCATCTCCAACATCGGCGCCCTCGGAGGCACCTACGCGGTGCCGGTGGTCAACCCGCCGGAGGTGGAGATCGTGGCCCTGGGCAAGACCCAGACCCTGCCGCGCTTCGACGATGATGGCAACGTCTCGGCCCGTTCGATCATGAATATCAGCTGGTCCGGGGACCACCGCATCATCGACGGCGGCACCATCGCCCGCTTCAGCCTGCTGTGGCAATCCTACCTGGAAGACCCCTCGAGCATGTTGATCAACCTGTCATAACCCCTTTTCCAGACCTCTTTTCATAACCAATGGGAAGCAAAAACGAGATGAATACCGGCACCACTCTGTGTATCGACCCCCAGGTTTATGCGGCACTGGAGAACTTTCAACTACCCGAATCCCTTGGGTTTGGTTCGGTGTTTGCACCGGTGATGTATCGGGTGGATTACCTTGACGGGGCCTGGCAGCCCGGCAGCCTGATCCCTTTTGGGCCTATTCCAGCGCCAAGGCCCTGCAGTATAGCCACTCCTGTTTCGAGGGGATGAAGGCCTACCGGGTGGCCCAGGATCGAGCCACCCTGTTCCGGCCCCTGAAACACTGGGAACGACTCAATCGGTCCGCCGAGCGCCTCTGTATGCCCAGCGTGCCGAAGGCGCTCTTTATGGAGGGGGTGCAGTCGGTTACCGCCTTTGTGGAGAAACTGATTCCTCGAGCAAGCGGCCAATCCCTCTACCTGCGCCCCTGCCTGCTGGGGGTGGACGAGGATATGGGCTTGGCGGAATCCAGCGATGTCTCTTTCTATGTGATGGCCAGCCCGTCTGAATCGATTGCGCCGGGCAGCATGGGGGCGATGGTGGAGCGGGAATACTCCCGCGCGGCTTACGGCGGCACCGGGGCGGTCAAGGTCGGCGGCAACTACGCCTCGGCTCTGGCGGCCTCCCAGCGGACCCGCCGGGCGGGGTTTAACCAGACCCTCTGGCTGGATCCCAAAAAGCGCCGCTATGTGGAGGAGCTGTCGGGAATGAATTTCTTCGCTGTGGTTGACGGCAAGTTGATTACCCCGGCCTTGAGCGGATCAATCCTTCCAGGAGTAACGCGAGATTCCATTATTACTCTTGCCCACTCGTTGGGATTAGAGGTTGATGAGCTGGAAATCGATATCGATTGGCTGATTAACGCAATAGATCACGGCAGGTGCAGAGAGGCTTTCGCGTCGGGAACTGCAATCTCCATCGCGCCGATCACTAATGTTGGCGAAGCAGATGGTAGCTTGCATACGCTGGCCTGTGCTAATGGTCCGGTGACGAAAATGCTGAAGACGCACCTCGCTGATATTCAGGAAGGTCGTATTGAAGACCCTTTCAGCTGGATGAATGGAATCCCCAGCCAACATTATCCTTAGCGCAAAGCACCCCCTCCTTCATCTTAAAGTGGCTACGCCCTTGCCATTCGGATTGCCTTCCCCTCGGTCGGGGTGACGCCCTCTTCTTTCAGAAGGCCGGGTTTGCCTGCTTCGCAGGGCAAACGAAAAAGCACAGCGTGCGAGCACGCCGCACCTGGCGCAAGTTGCATCTGGGCGTCGATGCCAACAGCGGCATGATCGTCGCTTCAACGCTTACCGAGCAGGATAAGGGGGCTGTTTCCTGATTGGTGCGAACGAACGGTTGGGCTGGCAAAAGGAAACTGGCTATGGCCGCCGATCACTGGCGGAAACCGCTATGGGGCGGTACAAAGCGATCATCGGTCCACGGCTGCGGGCACGGAGCCTGAGTGGTCAATGTACCGAAGCTGCCATTGGCGTGGCGGTCCTCAATCGCATGTCGGAAGCTGGACGCCAGAAATCCGTTCGCAGTATGGGAAAAAGCTCATAGGGCTTGGATATAAGGGAAAATGCCAGCCTGCTCTAATCCGTGCACTGACGCCAAGGAGAGGGAAACTTGTAAATCAGGCCGCGCGCGGGTGGATTTCCTGCTTGATGGCTTCCCCAGCCTTAGCCTCGGCGAGTTTGAGGTCGTAGGCGGTTTGCAGGTTGAGCCAGGACTGGGCGTCACCGCCGAA
>JBFGZS010000081.1:0-9992 GCA_041586615.1 Motiliproteus sp.
CCAAAGCGGTTTTAACCGTTGGGTGTGACTGACGAAGATTTAGATGTTGATCAAACGCTTTATCACAGACCACAGTTTTTTGCTTGGCGACCATAGCGAATTGGAACCACCTGACCCCATCCCGAACTCAGAAGTGAAACGATTCAGCGCCGATGGTAGTGTGGGGTTTCCCCATGTGAGAGTAGGTCATCGCCAAGCGCCTATTAGAAGAACCCCCAGCACGCTGTGCTGGGGGTTTTTTGCTTTCTGGCAAGGCAGGTACGGTGCTTTCTGGATGGCCAGTACTCTGTAGCGCTTTGCAATACACTAGTTCTTAGCCACACCTCAAATAACGTGGCATATTGACCGTAGCCGATGCTGTCAGCTGATCTGCGGGTATAAATCGCAATGACGCGGAGTAGTACAGTATCTACGATTTAACAAGGCTTGCGAACAACATCGCTTATTACTCATAGAGAAAAGTTGTCTGAAGACGTGGCTTTTTAGATCGTCAATCACGGAAGGCCGACTGAGCCTGTTTTATTGAGCGTTGATACTTTGTCGCTAATTCTTTGAGCAGACCAAAATAACTGGA
The DNA here is from genome assembly GCA_041586615.1 of Motiliproteus sp. Lineage (GTDB taxonomy): Bacteria > Pseudomonadota > Gammaproteobacteria > Pseudomonadales > Balneatricaceae > Motiliproteus. The sequence goes on from JBFGZS010000081.1 coordinate 575, forward strand.
CTGTTTGCATAAGATAACAGCGGCTTGAGTGGCGAACGCGCGGTAATCAATTTATCATGGGGCTTTATTTTCGTAAGAGTTTTATTAAGGCATGGCTGACGAGCATAGTTCGAACCTGAAGCAAACGGAACAACCCTCTCATGGTGCTGAGCCCGAGGGTGCGATAACAGAACCACAGGCTGCTCGTAGTCGAGGTATCTATCTGTTACCCAACCTCTTTACATCTGCCGCACTGTTCTCGGGTTTCTTTGCCATCATTGCGGGCATAAACGGTTCATTTGAAAAAGCTGCCGTGGCTATCTTCGTTGCGATGGTGCTGGATGGACTGGACGGTCGCGTTGCGAGAATGACGAATACACAGAGTGAGTTCGGCGCCCAATACGATAGCTTGGCTGATATGGTTTCTTTTGGCGTTGCGCCCGCACTTGTTGCGTTCTCCTGGGGGCTCCATAGCACGGGGAAATTGGGTTGGTTCGCAGCTTTCGTCTACGTGGCAGGAGCGGCTTTGCGTCTGGCGCGTTTTAACACACAGATTGGCAGTGTCGATAAGCGTTTCTTTATTGGACTGGCAAGTCCTGCAGCCGCGGCATTGGTTGCGGGCATGGTCTGGGTTGGGGCAGAATTTAGTGTTGTTAGTGCAGACTATGCTATTTTCGCATCGCTATTTGTCGCGCTTGCCGGGATACTCATGGTTAGTAATTTCCGTTATTACAGCTTTAAAGACATTGATTTCAAAGGTAAGGTCCCCTTTGTTTCTTTATTGGTTGTGGTTCTTGTTCTTGGTGTTATTTCAATTAATCCAGCCCTCCTGTTATGGCTCATATTTGTTATTTATGCCGTGTCAGGGCCGGTCTATTTTGTAATTCGCTATCGCCGTAAGCACAGTTAACCTGTGTTCAGCCGCAGACGGTCGTCTGCGGTTTCCATTGTCTCACGTGGCTTCATGTCACGGCGGTTTATCCATGAACCGTCTATCAAGGCGACATTTTTTGCTCAGTATTACGTTTGTCGCCTTACTATATTGATGCCCGACCCTTATCCTGCGTTACTTCGCTGAGTATTCTCGCGTAAAAACAAACCATTGCTATACTGATTGCAATTCATCGGTAGCTAATGGCGGGGTCGTGAGGATGCTTCGGTCACCTGTAAAGCGTGCGTTATTTTGCCTTAGCCTGCTATTTTGTGCTGAGATCCAGGCGTCGAGCAGCGATCAATCTCTGGGTACCTGGGCCATCCTTTGGCTAATTAGTCTGCTTTCGTTAATGTTATTAATCAGTCCGTTAGTTTTTCGTCATAGGTCTTCGTCGGGTCGTGCTATCGAGCTGCTTTGGGGGGGCGTACCTGTGTTGTTGCTATGGTTTCTTTTGTTGCCGCTAGTCACTGACGGTTTAGTGGATACAACAGACACCGTATCGTTGCTTACTCGGGTACTCGTGCGTTGATAAGAGCTTCTGCGCGTCCGAGTTACCTGAGTGGTTTATCTATACTGACGACAGTGGCTCTAATTTTGACTGTTTCAGTCATGCTGTTGGGGGCTTTTACCCGTTTGAGTCATGCAGGGTTAGGCTGTCCTGACTGGCCCGGTTGCTATGGTCAGTGGCTATTGACTGACATTGCCAAAGCGACTGCCGTAGGCAGTGCTGCGATGCCAGATCTGCTTAAAGCCAGTATCGAAATGGTTCACCGCTATTTTGCCGCCTTATTAGGCTTAGTTGTGAGTACCATGGCGGTATATGGATGGAGGTTGCGTGCTCAGCCTGGTATCCCGTTTCGTTGGCTATTTGGCTTGCTGTTGGTCGTTATTATTCAGGGGTTGTTTGGTCGTTGGACGGTGACATTAAAGCTGTGGCCACAGGTTGTTACGTTACATTTAATCGGCGCTTTAGCCGCTTTTTCGCTTTTATTGCTTATCTATTTTTCATTGCAGGCTTCTCTACATCGAGCCACTGTTGCCGAGCGACTCCCATCCTGGCTACTGCGTGTGCTTATTGTCGGGATGATTCTACTGTTCGTCCAGGTGTTAATGGGCGGCTGGACTAGCGCAAATTATGCGGCATTGGCCTGTCCGGATATACCAACGTGCCATGGTCAGTGGTTCCCATCGTTGTCTCTAGCCGAAGGCTATAACGTCTTTCAAGTACAGGGGCCCAATTATCTGGGTGGCATGCTCGATAGCGCAGCGCGCATTAGCATTCATGTGATGCACCGTTTAGGTGCTTTAATCAATCTGATCGTCTGGTTGGTGATTGCTATGCAACTTATGAAAAAACCTGGTTGGAAGCCGCTAGCTTGGCTATTGATTATTGCCTTGCTCACTCAGATCGGTCTTGGGATTGCGAATGTTCTTTTACAGCTACCAATACAGATTGCCATGGCGCATCACTTTGGGGCTGTTTTTTTATGGGGTGTTGCTATTACCGTGTTGCAGCGGGCTTTTCAGTTCCGTTTGCATTGAACGTATTCTTATCAGGTAAGTTTCTACGCCATGTAGAGGTTGATTTATGAATAGTCAGACCGGAGAAATGTTGTATCGAGGTGTAAGAAGCACCGCTCGGGATTACCTTGTTCTGTGTAAATGGAAAGTTGTTTCTGTACTTTTGTTGACGGCGCTAGTTGGAATGCTCTTGGCATCCGATGATCTGCCACCATTGCGTACTCTTGTGCTTGGTTTGGTTGGCATCGGTATGTTAGCGTCTGCTGCCGCTGTTTTAAATCACCTTGTAGATCGCCGCCTCGATAGTCTGATGCTCAGAACTGCAAATCGGCCCCTTCCTAAGGGGAGAGTAACGCCGCGCCACGCATTAGTCTTCGCGTTTTTTCTGGCAATAACGGGTTCACTCTTATTGTCTTTGGGGGTGAACGTACTGGCCGCATGGCTAACGCTGGGCGCTTTAGTAGGTTACGCCCTGATCTATAGTTATTGGCTTAAACGCTCGACCCCACAGAACATTGTTATTGGTGGCTTGGCCGGAGCCTCCCCTCCATTGTTGGGCTGGGTTTGTGTCACTGGGGAAGTCAGTATGGAACCTTTAATTCTGGTTGCCATTATCTTTGCCTGGACGCCGCCACATTTTTGGGCCTTATGTATTTATAAACGCAGTGAGTACGCCAGGGCCAAGATCCCGATGATGCCAGTGGTTAATGGTGATCGTTATACGGTTAAGATGATGCTGCTTTACACCATCCTGTTATGCTGTCTTACATTGCTTCCTGTAACGCTTGGGACCAGTGGCTGGCTTTATTTTTTAGCGATCTGCGTACTGAATGGGCGTTTTTTATACTGGATTGTCTGCCTTTTACGGCAGCCGGTTCATACGGAGTACTTGGCGACATTTCTCTTTTCAATCAAATATATAATGTGGCTCTTTGCCGCATTGCTGCTTGACCACTATCTTCTAATAGCATTTTACTCTAAGGCTTAGTGCTAATCAGTCTCATTCATGTGTCATTTCTGGCCACACTTAGGTGATGTTGCAGGCGTATGGCTTGCTCCCACTATCTGTATATTCAGCCGTTGGTTGTTGCGAGGGTTGGAAGGAGATTCAGTATGTACTTACAACATTTATTGGGTGTTTTTTATCACCCTCGTGATGAGTGGCGTTCGATTCGAGATGAGCACTATTCGCTAGCCCGGTGTTTCACTTCCCATATTATGGTGATGGCGGCCATTCCTCCGCTTGCTGCATTTATTGGCACAACGATGGTCGGATGGAGTATAGGTGGCGGCGAGTTTGTTAAATTAACAGCGAGCAGTGCCTTGCCGATAGCCATCGCGTTTTACTTTGCCCTGTTAGGTGGTGTGGGTCTAATGACTGGCTTAACGCATTGGATGAAGAAAACGTATGGGTCAGATCCAAGTCTCGATGAGTGCATGGTGTTAATCGCTTTTACAGCGACGCCCATGTTTGTTGCTGGTTTGTCCGCGCTGGTGCCGATTCTGTGGCTTAACGTACTCATTGGGATGGTTGCACTGACGCATACCATTTATCTGCTCTATACAGGAACACCGGTGATAATGGGTATACCGGATGAGCGCGGCTTTATTTTCTCGACGTCCATACTGACCGTTGGTTTGGTTGTTTTAGTCGGAACCATGGCAATGACAGCTGTGTTGTGGGGAACGCTGATGATGCCAACATTTACCCAATAGTTAATCACCCCTCCCTAAAGGAAGGGGTTTGTAAAGGCCTCTGATTGACCAGACCACTGATAGGAGAGTAAACATTGTCAGTAGCGTTGTTTTAGCGTGAGTTTTCGCTAGGAAAAAGGGAGCAGCGGCTCCCTTTTCAGTCCGGCCCTTATTACCGGAAGCCGTTGTTGATGACCTCCAGCGTGTCCTTGCCAGGACACAGGGCGTTCTCGGTCAGGCTGTTAAGTGGACGGGAGGCTGTTTGCAGCACAGCGTGTAAGTCTTCGGCGGATGGGTCGATATACAGGAGGCCGGTCAGTAGTTCGTCTTTTTCCTTATGTCGCTCAATGGCATCTTTTGCTGCACGACGATTAAGCGGATCATAGTTCTCGGAGACGTGCTGCAAGCGGACAATGGAGCCATCATGCAAGCAAATTTCACGGCAGCTTCCGACGGGGCAGGCCGTGGTGATTTCCTCTTTTACGGGAACAAAGTCGGTAACAGCGGCTGTTTCCATATGGTCGCGGACATAATCGTAGCTCTTACGTGAGCCTTTATGGTTGTTGAACGTTACGCAGGGTGAAAGTACATCAATAAAAGCAAAGCCGCGATGGCTGAGGGCTGCTTTTATCAAAGGAACAAGCTGTTCTTTGTCGCCGGAGAAGCTACGGGCAACAAAGGTTGCGCCGAGTTCGAGCGCCAGTGAGGCAAGATCGATACCTTCAAGCAGGTTCTCTTCACCCGCTTTATTCAATGAGCCTGAATCAGACGTGGCGGAGGTTTGACCCTTCGTTAAGCCGTAAACACCATTGTTGGCAACCAGGTAGAGCATATTCAGACGGCGACGGACCACGTGGGAAAACTGCCCCAGGCCAATTGCCGCAGAATCGCCATCACCCGACATGCCAATGTAGACCAAATCGCGGTTGGCCATATTGGCACCTGTCGCAATGGAAGGCATGCGACCATGCACCGAATTGAAGCCGTGTGCTTTGTTCAGGAAGTAAGTGGGTGCCTTTGAGGAACAGCCAATTCCAGACAGTTTGGCAATGCGATGCGGAGGTAACGAAAGCTCGTGGCATGCCTGTACGATGGCGCTGCTGATCGAATCGTGGCCACAACCGGCGCACAATGTAGACAGTGAGCCTTCATAGGCTTGTTGGGTCAATCCCAGATCGTTTACGGGAAGCTTTGGGTGACGAAAAGTGGATTTTTGATAGCTCATGACTTATCTGCTCACCGTTTTTTTCGTGGGTTTTTTACCGGTTGTAATGCTGACGCTCGTCTGCTCCAGGACCTGAGAACTGATAAAGCGTGCGGCGATGGGCAAGCCATCATAATGAAGTACTCGCTTAAGTGACTTCGGATTGACTTCTAGTTCATTGATGAGCAACGTACGCATTTGAGCGTCGCGGTTCTGTTCAATCACGAAAATCTCATCGTGTGATTCAATGAATGCCTCAACCTCGGCGCCAAAGGGGAATGCCTTGATACGCATAGTGTCGGCTTTGACGCCTTTTTCTGCCAGAAAATCGATTGCTTCTTCAATGGGTGCCGATGTGGTGCCGTAATAAATTAGGCCGATGTTATTGCGGTTTCCACTAATCTCCGCAGCGGGTACTGTTTGCGCTGCAGTGGCGAATTTCCGGGTGAGTCGATCCATGTTGTCGGTGTAGACGTCACCGATTTCGCTATAGATGGCATAGCGGTCACGGGATGTGCCACGCGTAAAGAAAGCGCCTTTCTCGGGGTGTGTGCCGGGATAGGTACGGTAACAGATGCCATCCCCGTCAACATCCAGATAACGACCGAAACGCTCTATTTTATCGAGTTGCTCTGCGTTCAGTACTTTACCGCGGTCGTAACGTCTATCGTTGTCCCATTCCATTGGCTCGCTGAGGTGGTCATTCATGCCAAGTTCAAGATCGCTCATGACTATCACCGGTGTTTGGAGTCTTTCTGCCAGATCAAAGGCCTCTGCTGTCATATCGAAGCATTCTTTAGGTGAGCTCGGGAATAGCAGTACGTGCTTGGTGTCGCCATGGGACGCGTAAGCACAAGCCATTACATCGGGTTGTTGTGTCCGTGTCGGCATGCCGGTTGAAGGGCCGGCCCGTTGCACGTTAACCAATACAACGGGCAGCTCTGCGAAGTAAGCCAGTCCTAAAAATTCTGTCATCAACGATACACCAGGGCCGCTGGTTGCCGTGAAGGCCCGTGCGCCATTCCAGGCCGCGCCGATCGCAATTCCGATGGCAGCCAATTCGTCCTCGGCCTGAACGGCAGCGTAGTTTTGCTGGCCATTGGCTGGGTCGATACGTAGACGCTTGGCATATTTCATAAAATTTTCCACCACTGACGTGGAGGGGGTAATCGGATACCAGCCACAGACGGTGGCACCACCATAAATGGCCCCCAGTCCTGCGGTTGTATTACCATCGACCATGATTCTGTCGCCTATCAGGTCGCGTCTTTCAACTCTGATCGGCAGCGGGCAGATATTTTGCACGGAAGTCACTTGATGCCCCAGTTCCAGGGCGTAAATATTGGGGATAATGAGCTTTTCTTTGCCTTTAAATTGGTCTGCGACCAGTGATTTAAGCACGTCGAACTCTATATTGAGCAAGGCCGCCAGCGCGCCGACATAGATTACGTTTTTAAATAATTGACGTTGGCGCGGATCCTGGTATTCCCGCAGGCATATTTCAGAGATGGGGATGCCAATGATTGTGATATCGGGGCGGATCAGTTGTGGATCCAGAGGCTTGGTTGAGTCGTAGAGGAAGTAACCACCGGGTAACACGCTGCGCATGTCTTGCACCAGGCTTTGGCCATTCATCGCTACGACGATATCGGCCCCGCCGCCGCGCCGACCCAGATAGCCTTTTTCGCTAACACGCACTTCATACCACGTGGGCATTCCCTGAATATTCGACGGAAACTCGTTGCGCGGGCTTACAGGTAGGCCCATACGGAAGAGCGCTTTCGCAAATAAAGAGTTAGCACTAGCTGACCCCGTCCCGTTAACGTTTGCGAAACGGATGACAAACTCGTTGAGTGATTCGATTTTATGCATGTTCGCTATCTGCCTTAGGTAAATAGAAATTTCTGCATGTCCCAGGCACCGGTTGGGCAGCGCTCAGCACACAGCCCGCAATGCAGGCAGACATCTTCATCTTTAGCCATCACATTCCCTGTTTTGAGATCAGCAGAGACGTAAATCGCCTGATCCAGGTTATTGGCAGGAACGTGTAACCTGTTACGTAAATCGCCTTCATCGCCATTGGCCGTGAAGTTGATGCAGTTCATGGGGCAAATATCTTCACAAGCGTTGCATTCGATGCAGCGACTGGCGCTGAACACCGTTTGGACATCGCAACTAAGGCAGCGAGCGGCTTCTTTTAAGGCTAGCGCTTCGTCAAAACCAAGTTCAACTTCTGCTTGTAGACTCTTAATCGCCTTATTCAAAGGCATATGGGGAATAGCGTGGCGCTCATCGTTTGAAACCCCGCTGTGGTAACTCCACTCATGAACCCCCATTTTCTGACTGACTAAGGTGAAGCCTTTTTCAGGGCGATCTGTACGTGTGTCTAGCCCCGAACAGAACAGATCGATTGAGATGGCTGCCTGGTGCCCGTGGGCGACAGCGGTAATAATATTCTCGGGTCCAAATGCTGCATCGCCACCAATAAAGACATCAGGACGAGTCGATTGTAATGACTTTTTATCGACTACCGGCATTTCCCATTTGTTGAAATCAATCCCGAGGTCTCGTTCTATCCAAGGGAATTTCGCGTCCTGTCCAATAGCAACCAAGACTTCGTCGCACTCAACCAGAACAGGGGCTTCACCCGTAGGTTTAAGTGTACGGCGACCGTCCTCATCATAAACAGACTTAACTTTATCAAAGCGAATCCCTTTGAACTGTCCGTCTTCAATGACGTAATCCTTGGGAACATGGTGATCGAGGATCTCGATGCCTTCGGCGACGGTATCTTCTTTCTCCCAGGGAGACGCTTTCATGTCTTCAAAGCTGGAGCGTACCAGTACCTTAACCGTTTCGCCGCCGAGTCGAAGTGCGGTGCGACAGCAGTCCATCGCGGTGTTGCCGCCGCCGAGGACAACGACACGTTTGCCGGCCGTTTTAACATGGCCGAATGCTACGTTAGCGAGCCAGTTGATACCGACATGGACATGACCTTCTACAGCTTCACGCCCAGGAATATTGAGGTCCCGTCCGTTGGGGGCACCGGTACCAATAAACACCGCATCATAGTTGTTAGCAAGGACCGCTTTGAGGCTGGTGACGTCGTTACCGAATTTGGTTTCGACCCCCATATTCAGGATGAGATTGACTTCATCATCCAGGACAGCTTCGGGTAACCGGAATGCTGGAATTTGGCTGCGTACCATACCGCCGGCTTTATGTTCGCGATCAAAAAGTGTTATCTGGTAGCCAAGAGGGAGAAGGTCGCGCGCTACGGTCAGAGAGGCAGGGCCTGCTCCGATAAGGGCTATGTGTTTACCATTTTTCTCAGAGGGAATTTCAGGTAGACGAGCACTGATATCTGCTTTGTTATCGGCCGCGACACGCTTTAATCGGCAGATGGCAACAGGCTTGTCTTCAACGCGACCTCTGCGGCAAGCGGGTTCGCAGGGGCGGTCACAAACGCGCCCAAGGATACCTGGAAAGACATTGGACTCCCAATTCACCATATATGCATCGGTATAGCGTTTGTCTGCAATGAGGCGAATATATTCGGGTACGGGGGTATGCGCGGGGCACGCATACTGACAATCAACCACCTTATGATAGTGATTAGCGTTGTTCGTATTGGTCTCTTTCAAGGCTGCCTACCTTTAGTCGCCTTGGATTCCAGCTTTATTAATATCTAATGAGAAGCATTTCCCATTTACAGATTGCTGGATATCCGATTAGTAGAAGTCGAGTATTCAGTCCTACAGGGATAAGAGCGCATCGGATTGCGCGCCGACACCAAATGGACAGACCACACATTTTATAGTGCTACAACGCGTATCACTACTGTTTGATAGTCTGATATCGGTCTATTGCTTCAAATAAAAACAGAAGTACGATGAAGAAGGGATGGCTAGCACGCGTGCGACACATGATATCGATTTCGTTATTGGTAAGCGTCTGGCGAATTGCATCTATTCCATGCTCAAAAGGATCTTCATGATAACCCCATCATCCATCGAGGTACGGAGGGGCATCATGAACACGAGCCTATCGAAAAGGCAGATCAATCGCCAGCGCTGGCGTGAGCA
>JBFGZS010000082.1:0-9822 GCA_041586615.1 Motiliproteus sp.
GATCTGCAAATCACCGCGATCGCAGTAGCCTATTAGGTAGGGCCACTGATTCAGCGTGTACTCCATCGCTGTGCGGGTCAACGAGCCTTTCATCACCTTGCTGACATTATTCTCCAGCCAGGTATGGAACTCATTCAATAGCGGTAGGCTCAACGCCTGGCGAACTTGATAGGTATCAGCCTCATTACGATCGCGAACCTCTCGCTCGATGGCGTAGAGTTTGCGGATGTATCCCAGTGCCACCTCCGCTTTGCTTGCTTTAGTGGTTTTACCTTTTTTGGATTTTGATCCGCTTGCTACTGCCTTGGTCGCTTCGATGAACTTGCGCCGCGCGTGATCCCAGCAACCGATGCGGGTGATCGCATTTTCACGGCAGACCTTGCCGTAGCCCGAGTAACCGTCAGCCTGGAGGATACCGGTAAATCCATGTAATAGGCGAACAGGTACGCTCCCCGCACGGGAACGCGGAGCACGGGGTCGCGTCTTGCCTTTTGCGCGTCTGACCCTAAGAGCAAGTGCCAAGGCGAATGCCGGCGAAAAAAACGGTACGCCAGTATGCCCAAGCCGCTTTCCGCGCTTAGTGATATGAAAGGCGTCAAATTCCGTTCTTACAATAATGCCACGGCACGATTTGCCGAGCTGGCCGGTGCCGTTCCGGTGTAGGTCTTATTTATCTGGATGGGCGAAATACTGTATCGAACCCGTCTGTCAGAGGATATGTTTCGAGGATTAGCTCCCTGGATGGGCCCCCTGCCAGGAGGCCTTCTGCACACTAACGTCGTTGGAAGCACCATCTTCGCAGCGGTATCGGGCTCATCGGCAGCGACACTGACCACCGTCGGCAAGATGTCAATTCCTGAACTGCGCAAGCGTGGTTACCCTGACTTCATGATTTTTGGAACATTGGTCGGATCCGCCACGCTGGGACTCATGATTCCCCCCTGGCGAAGGAACCTCCTACGGAAACGCCGGTATCTTCGCCGAATGCGGCTGTGTGCCGGTAAACCTGCCGGGCTTTGCCTGGCAGATCCCGAAGTTGATGCTGGACCCGATGGGGCCGCTTTCGATACCCGCCAATTACCTGCTCAAGGCCGGCACCTTCGTCCTGACACCCCTGACGCTGATCGATACAGGTCCTGTGCAAACACCCGAAAGACCTCACATTAAGACGAAGCAAGCGCTTACTTTATTTGTTTTTATGTCGGCGCAGCGGATGCACCAGGGTCTCAAGCCCTTCGCTGCGCACCAGCAGCGCCAGTTGCATCAGTAGCCCAAGCTCCCCCTGCGGAAACTCCCGGTGAGAGAACCATAAGAGGTACTCTTCAGGCAGGTCGATCAGCATCCGCCCCTGATAGCGACCAAAGGGCATGGCCGTATTGGCCAGTTTTTTCAGCTGCGTCGCTTCAAACATGACTATTCAACCCCGTCCCCGCCACCAGCAAGGCCCGAAACACGTCTTCCGGCAAGGGCTTGCTGAAATAGAACCCCTGCATCAGATCGCAGCCTTCCTGTTGCAAAAACGCCAACTGATCGCTGGTCTCTACTCCTTCAGCCACCACTTGTAACCCCAACGAGCGGGATAAGGCGATGATCGCTTTAGCAATGGCGATATCATGGTCATCCTGGGGAATATCCATCACAAATGAACGATCGATTTTCAAGGTATCGATGGGGAAGCGTTTTAAATAGCTCAGCGATGAATAGCCCGTACCAAAATCATCCAGGGCGATATGGATACCAATCGCCTTCAACTCATTAAGGGTCGCTTTGGCGATTTCAGGCTGTTCCATCAAGACGCTTTCGGTGAGTTCACACTCGAGCCTGTCCGGTGCGAGTTGTGCCTTCACCAGGGCGCGCTGGATGGAACCGACCAGATCGGGATCAGAAAACTGCTTAGCAGACAGGTTTACCGCCATGGTCAACGGCCAGCCCTCCCGATTCCAGCTGCCTGCGACCCGACAGGCTTCTTCCATCACCCAGGCGCCGATCTCCTGGATCATACCGGTCTCTTCCGCGAGGGGGATAAACCGGAACGGCGGTACCATACCTTCAAGAGGGTCAAGCCAGCGAACCAGCGCCTCGGCGCCGGTAATCGCACCGGTGAGCAGGTCCACCTTGGGTTGATAATGCAGAATAAATTCATGGTTGGTGATGGCACGCTTAAGCCGCACCTCCATATCAAGCCGCTGCTGGGCTTGTGAGTTGAGTTCGGCGGTGTAGAAGACAAAACCATTACGTTTGGGTATAGCGCTGTACATGGCGGCGCTCGCATTCTGTATCAGCATCTCCGCGTCATCGCCATCCCCAGGCGCCACCGCGATCCCCATGCTGGCCGTCACTTGGAGTCCGTCGGTACCGACGTCCAAGTGACGGGAGACTTCATTCAGTACTTTTCTAGCCAGGGGCAACAGGTCATGACGATCGTTTAAATCGTGGAACACAATAGCAAATTCATCCGCCCCGACTCGCGCGACCGTATCGCCGCGACGGATAATACCTTCCAGCCGCCTGGCGACTGCACAGAGAATATTGTCGCCGGCCAGGGTCCCCAGACTCTGGTTAAACATCTTAAAGCGATCCAGATCCAGCATCAGCAACGCCGTCACTCGCCCATTACGTCGGGCATGGTGTAACGCTTGCTGCAATTGTTCGGTCAGCTGACTGCGATTCGCCAGCCCGGTCAGTTTGTCGAAATACGATAATTGCCGCAGCTGGTGCTCAATTTGCTTGCGTTGGGAGATATCATTCATCACGCTCACATAGTGGGTGGTGTTTCCTGCGTCATCCTGTACCGGCGCAACGGATAATTCATTCCAAAATGCCGTGCCGTCTTTGCGGTAATTGCGCAATTCCACCCGGGTTCCGCGTTGCTCATGCAACGCCTGCCGGAGTTGCTGCAGCTGAGACTGACGCCGGTCATCACCCAATAAAAACCGTCCATTGCGGCCGACGGTTTCCACCGCGCTGTAACCGGTTATGGCTTCGAAGGCCGGATTGACGTACACGAACGGATTATCGTCCAATGACAGGTCCGATATCGCGATACCGTTGCGGCTCGCGTCTACGGCCCGGCTCAGCAAGTTCAGGCGCTGATCGCTGCTCTGGCGCTCGGTGATATCCAACAACGATCCCACCACGGCACGTTCACCCCGATAGTAAGTCCGTGTGCCAAACACCTCCACCGGCATGACCTCACCACTGCGCCGGACCCCGCGAAATTGGTAATGCACACTCTGAGTATCACCCTCCAGGCGCTGTTGCAGATTGGACACCACCGCTGCACGGTCATCGGGATAAACCAGGTCGCTAACCCGCACGCCATTAATCAGCTCGTCCTGGGAATAACCAAACAGCGCCGCCAAACGGGCATTCGCATACGCGAAGCCATCCTGTTGAATGATATAGAAGCCCACCATGGACGCGTCTGTCAGACGGCTAAACTGCTCACTACGCTCGAGCAAGGCTGTACGGAGCTGCGATTGAGCCAAGTATCGATTCAGATCGATCACCAGATCCTGTAGCCGCTTCTGCTCCTGCTCAGAGAACGAATGTGCACATGCCAGCACCAGTCCGCCCCGACGAGAGCCGCTATTCGCCTCGGTGGCAGGGAACGGCAGCGCAATCAGCTCACCGCCCGATGCTTGCGTCTGAATCTGTACCTCGTCCAGAGACGCCATCCGTGCGGCCAGTGCCCGCAGCGCAGCCATGTCGGGGGCGCTCGTCGATTCAGTAGGATAATAAACGGGGGCGGGGGCGTTATCCGCGTGATCGGCACCGCGTACGATCAGACAACGCAGGTACGGACCGGCGTCAACCAGGGTGGCAGCCAAGCCGCTGAGGGCCTCTTGGGCGGTGGAAGCCCGCGACATTCGTTGATGACAGACGGCGTGTAGCCGCCATAAGCGATTCTCACGCTGTAGATCCTGATCGCTAGCCGAGTCGTTGTAGCTGGACATGAGTAGACACTCTCTAAACCAATGTACGGTCAGCAACGCACGTCTTCGACAGCGAAAAATCCCTTTCTCCGAGCCTGTCAGACCTCATTAAACTACAGACCGAACTCAGCCACCAATCTAGACAACCCCATGGCCGATGACAAGCCAGCCCCATTGACGCGGATCAACTCACACTTCTTCTTTTCTTTCTGAGAGTTATATTTTGAGTGTTCTATCTGAAAATAGCCTGCCCTGCCTGAAAATGGCGTGTAGCGCCGGTATCACTCGACGTACGCTACCTCGCCGACGCTAAAGCGTCAGCCCTCGCCGTCAATTGAGACCAGACGCTTTTCAGCGAGCAGGGCATCGGACGAGATGATCCACAGCGCATCACTCAGGGTCGCGGTAAACACCCGTTGGTTATCCACAGGCTGCAGACCTGCCCGTGCCAGCGTGCGTAGCGGCTGGAACTGTAGGTCAGCCACCACCAGCATCACCCCCTGTTCCGCACAGCCCTGGCTGAAACGGCTCAGCGCCGACAAGCCGCCCGCGTCCAGCAAGGGCACACCATCCATATACAGGACCACGCCGCGCCGCGCAGCCAATTGCGCCCCTATCTCGCTAAAGACCCGATCCGCCGCCGCAAAAAACAATGGCCCGTCTATTTTCAATACCCGCCAGCCGGCAGGCAACGGATCCGGCACATGCTTTTTTTGTTCACTGATATCACGCACCTTGGTCATCCGTGAGATATCGCGCATAAAGAGTAGCGAGGCGAGCACAATGCCGGTCGCTATCGCCAGCACCATATCGAACAACACCGTCAGACTCAGACAGACCAGCAGAACCAGGACGTCACCGCGCGGCGCCCGGCGCAATAACTCGCCGACTTTATGCGCCTCGCTCATACTCCAGGCCACCATGACCAGCAACGCCGCCATCGATGCCATCGGCAGATGTGCAAGCCAGGGGGCCAGCAATAACAAGCCCGCCATGACCACCCCCGCATGCACCATACCAGACACCGGCGATTCGGCCCCGGCGCGGAAATTCGCCGCAGAACGGGCAATAGCCGCCGTCGCCGTCACGCCACCCAAAAAGGACACGACGACATTACCAATGCCCTGGCCCAGGAGTTCACCGTTCGCCTGATGCCGGCGCCCTGACATCCCGTCCAGCACAACCGCGCACAGTAGTGACTCGATAGCGCCCAGCATCGCGATGGAGAACGCGGCCGGAATCAAGGCTTCTAACATCTGCCAGGACCACGCGATCGGTAACCCGTCGGCCCCGGGTTGATTCCAGGGCCAGTCAAATTGCGGTAAGAACGGCGGGATTCCCTGCCCGGTAGAACCATCGGGCAGCAGGTAGCTGAACCGGGTACCGATGGTGTCGACCGCGTAGCCCTGACCGCTCAGAAACAGTGCCAGGAAGGTTCCCACCAGTACCGCAGGCAGGTGGCCCGGCACCCGTAATCCCAGACGCGGCCACAGTATCAAAACCAATAGCGTCGTCGCGGCGACTGCGGTACTGGCCCCGTCAAGATCCGGCAGCGAACCAACCAGCAGATGCAACTTAGCCAGATAATTCTCCGGCATCACCGCCAGGTCCAGACCAAAAAAATCCCGGATCTGCAGCGTCGCAATCACAATCGCGATACCGGCGGTGAAGCCCAGCGTGACCGATTCGGGAATATATTCGATCAGCCGCCCCAAGCGCGCCACCGCCATTCCCAGCATCATCAGCCCCGCCATCAGGGTAGCGACCAGCAAGCCGCCCAGTCCAAACTGCTCCGTCACCGGAAAAAGAATCACCACAAATGCGGCCGTCGGCCCCGAGATGCTGTAGCGGGATCCGCCGGTCAGCGCAATAACAAACCCGGCGATCATGGCCGTGTACAATCCATGTTGTGGCGGGACGCCACTGGCAATCGCCAGCGCCATCGCCAGCGGAATGGCAATAATACCCACCGAGATACCGGCCATCAGATCACGGGAAAAACGTTCTCGGGTATAGGGCTGTGCCAGACAGGCTTCGCGCACGGCGCTTCCGAACTGCAGCGCATGCAGATGAGGACGGCTGGGCATCATCGCAATCCTTACAAAATGAGTAAATATAATAGAGCGGGGACTTCAACTCGTCGCTCCAGTGCGACGAAACCAAAGGAAAACCTCACTGCAACGGCTTTAGTCAATCATCTTGCCCCGTTTTTGGCAATGACTTTGCGGTTATAGTTGTATGAAAAATCGCCTTTCAATATGAGAAAAATTCATAATAACAGCGCTTTTTATAGCCGTTAATACCGTCCGGCACACCCACGGTCATACCCTATTATTAACCTGGCATCAAAATACCGATCCGTTCGGTCTTTTGATGCCGATACTTATTCTGGCCGGCTGATCTAAACTACCCACATCGGCCCGCTGTCCGGTACCTGTATGAAGCATAAAAACGCAACGATCGATTCAGCCCTGAGTCTGGCCCTGCTGCTGACGCTGGGCGTCATTGCCAGCCTGTGGCCAGGGCTGGTCGATCCCGATGCCTGGAATCTAGCGCACTTACTGGGCTATATGTTTACGCTCTGGCTGCTGTTAATCCTGTTACTTTTTCGCATCAGTCGGCAGAATCCCGGCGAGCCTGATCAGGATGTTTGAACCCCTTCAGATCCTGCTGGTTATTCTCTTGTACATGGCGGCCCTGTTTGCCCTGTCCCGCTGGGCACAAGCCCCCCAACGCGCGGCGCGTTTGTGCAACAACGCCACGGTCTACAGCCTGTCATTAGCCATGTACTGTACCTCCTGGACCTTTTACGGCAGCGTGGGTGCCGCCTCCAATTCCGGCGTGCTGTTTCTGGCCATCTACCTGGGCCCCACCCTGATACTGCTGTTCGCCCAGCCCTTGCTCGGCAGACTGGTCAGGCTCAAAAATCTGCACCATATCACCAGCATTGCCGACCTCATCTCCAGTCGCTACAACAAGTCCACCCTGCTGGCGGCACTGGTGACGGTGATCTGCCTGATGGGCATCGTGCCCTACATCGCCTTACAGTTGAAATCGGTGGTTAGCTCCTTCGCCCTTCTCACCTATCAAACCGGCAGCTCTGCGCAGCACGAGCAGCAGGTCGGGCTGATAACCGTGATACTCATGACCCTGTTTACGATCCTGTTCGGCGTCCGCCAACTGGACCCCACCGAGCGCCACCCGGGCATGATGTTTATTCTGGCTATCAAAAGCCTGATCAAGCTGATCGCCTTTCTCGCGGTAGGACTGTATGCCTGCTTTGCGCTGTTCGATGGCCCTGGCGACCTGATCGGGCGCATTCACGCCAGTCCATTCGCCAGCCTTCAAGCGCTCTCCACACCGCCGCCTCTACAGAGCTGGCTTACGTTTCTGGTGCTGAGTATGGCGGCCTTTGTGTTTCTACCCCACCAGTTCCATGTGGCGGTGGTCGAAAACAGTAACGCGACACATATCCAGCGCGCACAATGGCTACTGCCGGCCTATATGCTGCTCATTAACCTGTTTGTTATCCCTATCGCAGCCGCCGGCTTACTGCTGCAATTGCCGCCGGAGCACGCCGACAGTTTCGTCCTGATGTTGCCGCAACTACATAACCAGGGGGCACTGTCGCTCTTGGTGTTCATCGGTGGTTTTTCCGCGGCCACCGGCATGGTTCTGATCAGTGCCATGACCCTCTCCACCATGACGGCCAACCACCTGATACTGCCCTTGTTCGAATGCTGTTCGGCCCTGCGCTTCCTGCGCAGTTACATGCTGCAACTGCGTTGGCTGGCCGTCGCCCTGCTGATTGCCGGGGGGTATTGGTTTGATATCCTGATTGGCAGCAGCCTGATGCTGGTCAACATCGGTCTGATCTCCTTTGCCGCGATCCTGCAGTTTGCCCCCAGCGTTATTGGCGGGCTATTTTGGCAGCGCGCCTCCCTGACCGGTGCCATGGCGGGCTTGAGTGCGGGGTTTCTGGTTTGGGTCTATACCCTGCTATTGCCCACGCTGAGCCACAGCGGCTGGTTTTATGCCGAGTGGATCTCGAACGGCCCATGGGGAATCGAACTGCTGCGCCCGGAAGCACTGCTGGGCAACAGCAGCATGTCGGCACTGACACACTCGGTATTCTGGAGCATGCTGGTGAATATCGGCCTGTATATTCTGGTATCGCTCTACAGCCATCCACGCAAAGACGAAGCGGTGATCGCCGCTGAATTTGTCACCGTGGCCGATATCGACCCCTTTGCCGTATCGCACCTAGCCCTCGACAATACCGTTGTTCTGGACGCAAAAACCGCGCTGATCAAGGCGTGCTATGACTACTATATGCCGCCCAAGACCCGGGATATGGCGCTACAGCGGGTCATCGAATCGATGGCATTGCACGGACGGGAAACCATCAATATCCAGGAGCTGGCCCTGCTACAAAAGCAGGCAGAAAATATACTCGCAGGCGCCGTCGGCGGCGCAGCGGCTCACGCCGCCATCACCCAGAGCGGCCTTTTTAACGCCCATGAAGAGCATCAACTGTCCGACGCCTATTCGAAAATCCTGGCAGAAATCCGTCTGACACCGGGCGAACTCTGGAACCGTGTCGACTATTACCAAGAGCGCGAACAACTGCTGGCCGATCATGCCGCCGAACAAAGCCGCACGATCCAAAACCTCAAGGACCAGGTTGATCAGCGCCATAAGGCCGAACGCGCCCTGACCGACCTGAATGAACGCCTCGAGCAACGCGTAGACCAACGCACGGCCGAGCTGAAAAACAGCAATCTCAATCTGCGCAGCACACTCCAGCAACTGCAACAGGCCCAGAAACAACTGGTCGAAGCCGATAAAATGGCGGCACTGGGCAGCCTGGTTGCCGGCGTCGCGCACGAGATCAATACCCCGTTGGGCAACAGCCTGACCGCGGCATCCCTCATCAAGGATGAAACGCAACGGCTCCAACAACGCTTTGACGAAAACACGCTGAAACGCAGTCATTTGCAGGATCACATACAGGTCGCGACCGAGAGTATCGATATCATCTACACCAATACCGCCCGCGCCGCGCAGCTGGTGCAAAGCTTCAAACAGGTGGCCGTCGATCAAAGCAGCGACGATCGTCGTGTGTTTCAGGTCTTGCCGTATATCGAGGAGATCCTGTTCTCGCTGCGCCCCCAGCTAAAAAACACCCGTCACCAGGTTATCGTCCACGGCGATAAAAGCCTCAGCATCGACAGTTATCCCGGTGCCTTTTCACAAATTATCACGAACCTGGTTATGAACTCACTCCAACACGGCTTTCACGACAAGAACGCCGGAGTGATCACCATCGCTGCTGAACGCGTCGACGAGCACCTCTTGTTACGCTACGCCGATAACGGCTGCGGGATGCGTCAGAAGCAGCTACGGCGTATCTTCGATCCGTTTTACACCACCCGCCGCGGACAGGGTGGCTCGGGACTGGGGGCGCATATTGTGTTCAACCTGGTCACCCAGCATCTCAACGGCCAGATTGCGTGCAGCAGCGAACCCGAAAACGGCCTCCGGTTCGAGATACGCATACCGCTGTCGGTGCCCCCGGATACGACACCGGCCCAGCCGCCAGATGGCCATGATTTTACGATCTGAGACCCTCGGCGCAAATAAATATCCGTTTTGTCACCCCCGATGCTTGCACTGTCTTGCAAGAACATGTTTAATACGCGCCATCTTTGAATAAGGGCCTTTAGCATCGTTCAGGTGACAAAGGACTACCAAACCTTACTCAGATCAGGCAGATGTGGCGGAATTGGTAGACGCGCTAGCTTCAGGTGCTAGTGTCCGATAGGACGTGGGAGTTCGAGTCTCCCCATCTGCACCACGTTAACAGTGGTGCTAGACTGATAAAAGA
>JBFGZS010000083.1:0-9704 GCA_041586615.1 Motiliproteus sp.
CGTGTTTTCGGTATCATCGCTGATGGTCACCGTCGGGATAACGGTATCCACGGCTTGCACGGATTCAGTCGCAACCCGATTGTTATTGCCTGCGGCATCCTGTGCTACATCAGCGGCCACATTAACCGTGATAGCTTCGCTACTGTTACTCGTTGGGCTAACGACCAGCCTGTATTCAGTCGCAGAAACTGCCGTAAATTCACCTTTACTGCCACCGGTAATCATCACATCAGCTGCGTTAAAACCGCTTATCGCTTCACTGAAGGTAAAGGTATAAATGACATCGCCCGTCGCAGTGCTAGCGCTATTATCCGTGATCGCAACGGTCGGGATCAGGGTATCAACAGCTTGGCTATGGTCACTGGCAATAATATTGCTATTACCCACCAGATCCTGCGCCACATCGGCCGCTACATTAACCGTCATATCCGCCGTGCTGTTCGCATCAGGGGTAACGGCTAAGCTGTATTCGCTAGCAGAAATCGCCGTAAAGGAGCCTTTGCTTCCTCCCGTAACGACTATGTCATTGGTAGTAAAACCAGTAACAGCCTCACTGAAAGTAAAGGTATAAATCACATCGCCGGTCGCAATATCACTGGCATTGTCCGTGATTACCAGATTTGGCTTCTGGGTATCAACAGGCTGAGAGTTCTGTATCGCAGCGGTGTTGTTATTGCCCACCCCGTCGCTAGCCATACCCGCAGCGACATCAACGGTAATCGCCGTGGTACTATCGTCATTCGGACTAACCACTAAGCGGTACTCGCTAGTGGAGATAGCGGTAAACGTGCCCTTATTGCCACCGCTGACACTGATATCATCAATCGTAAAGCCAGTGACCGGCTCACTGAAAGTAAAGGTGTACGTGACATCGCCAGTGGCGGTTGCAGCACTATTATCGGTGATCTGCAGCGAGGGGATAACAGTATCCACGGCCTGTACCGACTGCGTAGCCGCTATGTTTGCATTACCTGCTAAATCACTCACTGCATCAGCAGCGATATCAACGGTGATATCAGCAGTGCTCGCAAGCGCAGGGCTCACTACCAGAGTATATTCGCTGCCAGAAATCGCCGTAAACGTCCCTTTACTGCCGCCACTGATGGTAATACCGGTAATATCAATGTCTTCAACAGTAAAACCACTCACCGCCTCACTAAATGTAAAGGTATAAGTCACATCGTCAATAGCCGTTTCGCTGATGTTGTCTGTGATAGTTACGGTGGGTGCCGTGGTGTCGATGGCATAGTTGGCGCTATTACCCATAGAGCCGGTATTACCCGCAGCATCGGTATAACCGCTACCCAGCGAAATCAGGTTACTCGCGTCTTCGATCCCTTCATTCGGGGTCAAGGTTGCCGTGTAAATACGCGGATCATCAGTGACGCTCAAGTCACTCAATAACGCGTTTGTAACAGCGATATCATTAATATCAAAGTCGCTTACCGCTTCACTAAAAGTGATGGTTACCAGGCTGGTCTCGCCGACTTTCAGCGCACTATCGGACAGGGTTACGCTGCTCACCACCGGTTCGGTGGTATCGATGGCGTAGTTGGCTGAGTCCAGTCCGGACTCAGACACGTTGCCCGCCAGATCGGTAAACGTGGTGCCTACGCTGATCACATTGGTCGCGTCGGTCACATCATCAGTCGGGGTAAAGGTACCGGTCCAGGTGATGTTGTCGCTGCTGGTTACGTCGGACAGGGTACCGTTGGCCAGGGTGATATCGTCGTTAGTAAAGCCGCTGACCGCCTCAGAGAAGACGATGGTCAGAGTCGCACTTTCGCCGACTTTCAGCGCTGAGTCGGACAGCGTTACGCTGCTCACGACCGGCTCGGTGGTGTCGATGCTGAAGTTGCTGGTTGATTCACCCGCCTCAGGCGCATTACCCGCCAGATCGGTGAAGCTGGTGCCGACGCTGATCACATTGCTGGCATCGGTCACATCATCAGTCGGCGTAAAGGTACCCGTCCAGGTAATATTGTCGCTGCTGGTTACGTCGGACAGGGTACCGTTGGCCAGGGTGATATCGTCGTTAGTAAAGCCGCTGACCGCCTCAGAGAAGACGATAGTTAATGTAGCAGTCTCGCCGACGTTTAGCGCTGAGTCGGACAGGGTCACACTGCTGACCACCGGCTCCGTGGTATCGATAGCGTAGTTAGCTGAGTCCAGTCCCGCTTCAGGCGCATTACCCGCCAGATCAGTAAACGTGGTACCGACGCTGATCACATTGGTCGCGTCGGTCACATCATCAGTCGGGGTAAAGGTACCGGTCCAGGTAATATTGTCGCTGCTGGTTACGTCACTCAGGGTGCCGTTGGCCAGGGTGATATCGTCGTTAGTAAAGCCAGTCACCGCCTCACTAAAGACGATGGTCAGAGTCGCACTTTCGCTGACGTTTAGCGCTGAGTCGGACAGGGTCACACTGCTGACCACCGGCTCCGTGGTATCGATAGCGTAGTTAGCTGAGTCCAGTCCCGCTTCAGGTGCATTACCCGCCAGGTCGGTGAAGCTGGTGCCTACACTGATCACATTGGTCGCGTCGGTCACATCATCAGTCGGGGTAAAGGTACCGGTCCAGGTGATATTGTCGCTGCTGGTTACGTCACTCAGGGTACCGTTGGCCAGGGTGATGTCGCTATTATCGAAGCTGGTTACGGCCTCACTAAAGACGATGGTCAGGGTCGCCGTCTCGCCCACTTTCAGCGCGCTATCGGACAGCGTTACGCTGCTCACGACCGGTTCTGTGGTATCGATAGCGTAGTTAGCTGAGTCTAGTCCCGCTTCAGGCGCATTACCCGCCAGATCAGTGAAGCTGGTGCCAATACTGATCACATTGCTGGCATCGGTCACATCATCGGTCGGGGTAAAGGTACCGGTCCAAGTGATATTGTCGCTGCTGGTTACGTCGGACAGGGTACCGCTGGCCAGGGTGATATCGCTATTATCGAAGCTGGTTACAGCCTCACTAAAGACGATGGTCAGGATGGCCGTGTCGCCGACTTTCAGCGCTGAGTCGGACAGGGTTACGCTGCTCACGACCGGTTCTGTGGTATCGATGCTGAAGTTGTTGGTTGATTCACCCGCCTCAGGCGCATTACCTGCCAGATCAGTGAAGCTGGTGCCAATACTGATCACATTGGTCGCGTCGGTCACATCATCGGTCGGGGTAAAGGTACCGGTCCAGGTGATATTGTCGCTGCTGGTTACGTTACTCAGGGTGCCGTTGGCCAGGGTGATATCGCTGTTATCAAAACCGCTGACCGCTTCTGAGAAGGTAATGCTCAGGGTGGCGGTCTCGCCGACCTTGAGGGCGCTTTTATCTAATGCGAACGAAATGATTTCGGGCGCTATTTCATCCAGGTCATTAACGATCAGGCTAACCACCTGCTCGCTGCTGTTACCGGCAGCATCGGTGGCCACGACGGTAACGCTGTAGCTGGACTTAGTCTCGTGATCGGGATCGCCGGTCAGGGTTACCGCGCCACTGTTGGCATCGATGCTGAACGCGGCCACATCGCCGGTGGCTGGTTTGAGGCTATAGGTCACGCCGCCGGAGATATCACCCGCATCGGTCGCGGACGCGGTGTAAACCACCTGGCCGGCACCGCTGTTCTCATCGATCGCCGTGGCGGTGGCACCGCTGATGAGGGTAGGGGCGCTCTCGTCCAGGTCGTTGATGCTCAGAGAAACCGCTTGCTCGCTGCTGTTGCCGGCGGCATCGGTGGCTACCACGGTGACGCTGTAGCTGGATTGGGATTCGTGATCGGGATCCGCGGTCAGGGTTACCGCGCCGGTGGTACTATTGATGCTGAACAGGCCTGCATCATTGATGGCCTTGAGGCTGTAGCTCGCTGTTTCATCATTAGAAACAACCGTGTAAATAACTTGTTCATCACCGCTACTTTCATCGATCATGGGCGCAGTTGAATCTGAGCTGATTGTCGGCGCAGTAGTATCAACCTGGATAAGAACAGCAGGGCTTTGCGGGGCGCTGTTAACTTGCGAGCGAACGCCAATTCGCCCCTCACCGGCAGCAGTGATCAGGCTTGCGGGAATGAGAATGGAGGCAACGCCTTGGGCGCTGATACTCTCCGCGAGCACTGTCGCAGTATAGGTTTGATCACCCCATAAGATCGAGACACTATCACCCGCTTTGGTGTTTGCGACCTTGACCGTCACACCCGCGTCACGCTCGCCGGCGTTAATTCCTGACGTCGCTGCCGAAATCACCGGCGGTTTGATTACCGCATCATCAAGGCTGGCTTTATCGGCATTAGCCCCTGTTCCAAATGCGTTCGTGCCAGCAGAAAGCAGCTCGACACCCGTTTGATCAAGCGCTAAATCACCGTGACTTGTATCACTGACGGCTGCTTTTAACTGATCCAGTGTCGCTGCCGCGCTGCCCGTTTGGCTGTCTGCACCCGACAGCATCGCCAGCACATTACCGTATGCCTCGGCACCGGTTAAACCGTCAGCGGCATTATAATCGTCATCCAGGACCGTCATCACCGGGTCTGTAACATCAGGGATACCAAACAGCGCACCGACCTTTTTGTTGATCGCTACGTCTGACTCGGTCAGCGCTAGACTGTTTTCATCGACGGCGGCTATTTTAACGGCCAATTCAGAAAGCGGGGTGACGCTAAGGGTTAGGCTATTGGAACCGTCGGCGAGGCCCAGGGCACGCAACGGTGCATCCAGGCTTTTTAGGGTATTGGTTGACTCATCCAGATAGTCACCATCCGTGCCGTTGATATCGCTGACCTTAGCGAGTACCGGACCTTGGTAACCGTTGCTAATGGTGAATTGGACGGAGCCGTTCTTCAGATCGTGGATCTTGCTATCAAGCAGGTTGCCCTCTTTGTCGAAAAGGTCTACTTGAACACTCGATTGAAAAGGTCCGGCCGCGACGGCAACCGTAACAACATAACTGCCTGTGCTCGCTAACGCCGAACTACCACCACTGAACAAGCCCGCACCGATAATGGAGGCAAAGCTCCCCCCTGCGACTTGGTCTTCGGTAAATCCTAACAGGGTGTGCTCGGACGCTTGCCAGACGATGCCATCCTCTACGGACGGGGTATCACTCTGAACCGCCATCGCATCCACAGGCGTCAAGGTGCCATCCACGCTATAGGAAAGGGCTCCTTCGGTGGCGTAAAAATCGTTAATACTCGCTACCGGCTCCCCGTCAACGACGATCTCTAAATCATCGCCTTTGCGCTTCAGCACAAGACCATCGATAACCGCTTCGCCACGACTATCGACCAGGGTGTACGTTGCAGATACTTGTGATGGAATGACAGTAACGTGATCGTGCAGCGCTACAAGAGACATTTGGCCAGCAATAACTATTTTCAACTGCCAATCCATTCGAAAACCCTGATTAAAAATGCGATATGTCAAAATATCGCGCACTATAGCACGGGGTCTTCTCGCATTCATCATGTCTAATGATTGAATTGTGCTCGAATTGATTAAGATCAATGAACTGTGTGAGGGGTTGTGGTTGGCAGTCTGTCGATCTTTGCCGGTTGTAGTGAGGGGAAGTGCTTGCCGTCGGGTTCGGATAATCGCCATGGATACTTATCCGTTCGCAACGAACGAAGGATCTATCGCATATGCAGCAATATAGGAATAACTCCTATGTTCGCAGACCCGCAGCTAGTGCATTATTGACCCCAAGCTACAAGGACACACTGGAAGTGCCACCAAAGGGAATCGGTGGGTAGCCATGAAGGACTCGACTAAAAAGCTGCCGTTTACGGCGGCTTTTTTGCCTTCTAACCTGCCAAAATACTCCTCGCAATTGCTGCGATCCCTCCTTTATCACTCATCAAGTGATACGAATGCCGAGGAAGCGCTGATTAAACGAATAACGCCTAAGCAGGCCTTTTCATGAGTTGGCCCATGGATTGGCCAATCACCGCTGTGCTCCGTCCTATGGTTTGGCATCAGTTACTGGCGGTAAAAAGACCTCCTTCAGGATACGATTGCAGCCCCGGCGTTCAGCCTGACCAAAGCCTAAAACCGATCCACCCGGTAAGGTCCTGGATCAACGGGTAGCGGCTTTCCAACCATTAAACTCACCACCAGCTCGGCACTGATTGCCGCCTGCGTCAACCCCAAGTGCTGATGACCAAAGGCAAACAACAATTGCGGATGGCTGGGATGCTGGTCAATGACGGGAAGTGAATCGGGTAGAGTAGGGCGGTGCCCCATCCATTCGCTGATGGCTAAGGACGGATCGTTTAACCCGGGGATAAGCTTGCGACAATGGTGGCGAAGCGAATCAAACCGGCGCTTGACCGGTTTTAGCCCCAGCCCCCCTAGCTCGGTCATACCCACGACTCTCAGCCCGGAAGCAAGCGGGCTCATGACAAAGCGCCGCTCGGCTGAACCGATCGGATGATTGAGCTGAATATGCTTAGCATCGATACTGAGGTGATAGCCACGTTCGGCTTCCAATGGCACCGTTAGCCCGACGCTTTTCAGCAACTGTTTACTCCAGGCGCCGGTACAGACAATAGCGTGGTCAAATCTCAGTGCTGTTAATCCGGTTTGCAGCACCACGTCGCCGTTTTGAACGGATAAGGCGTCAACGGCGTGCTGCACAAACTGTCCTCCGCGCGCCTGAAACGCGGCCAACAACTGCAGGCAGAGCTGATAGGGCTCTCGTACCTGACAGGCATCGGGAAAAAACAACGCATGACTGACTTTCTCAGCGAGTACCGGTTCCAGTTGGGCCAGTTGCTCGCCGCTGACCAGTTCGGTGCGGATCCCCCACGGCGTTAAATAGCGGGCGTGCGCCTTGGCATCCTCCAGTTTATCCGCGCTTTCCCAGACCAGCAGATAACCGGATGTAAGCAGTTGCTCGGTAGCGCCGATATCATCAAGACAGCGCTGCCAAGCAGGGACGGCAGCCTGATTAAGCGAGCGCAGTGCCTCGCGGCTTCGGTCTGCCGTTTTCGGATGCGCGGCGCCAATAAAGCGGGTTAACCAAGGCAGTATTCGATGTAGATAAGCTAATGGCAGCGCCAACGGCCCGTGCGGATTGAGCCACATCGACAGGGCTGAGCGCAGGGTTTTCACCGTGGACAACGGATCGATAAGTTCCGTCGCCAGGTACCCGGCGTTGCCGAACGAGGCGCCCAATCCGGGGGCGTCCCGGTCCAGCAAGGTTACCTGGTAGCCGTTGCGCTGGGCTTCAAGCGCGGTACAAAGGCCGACCACCCCGGCACCGACGACGGCGACCGTCATGGGTTGTGCTGCAGCGGTATTATCGATATCAGGGGCGGTCATCAGGCGACTCCTTTCACTGCGTGATGCAGGCCATTCAGCGAGGTTTCTGTATGCTTTATCACGGCCTTACGGGCGAGCGTTGCGTTGGTAGGCCAAAATAGCGGCAGCGAGATCTTCCCTGGAATCGCCCACGGATTTAAAAACGGTCACGGCTGTGTCAGCGTCTGCTAAGCCTGATCGCCCGGGATGCTTGCCGCTGCAGAGCTCATTAAATTCAGCAACCACTTTTTCTGCTGTAATAGCGCCTTCACGGATGGGAATAATCAGGTCACCTGTTTCACTGAGTGCACCAGCGCGGGTATCAACAAACACCGCACCACGCTGCATGGCGCTATTATCGGCTTCACGCATGGTCGGCGTGAAGCTGCCAACCAGATCCAGATGAGCACCGGGCTTGAGCCACTCCCCCTGAATTAGCGGCTCGGTGGACATCGTCGCGCAGCTGATAATATCCGCTTGGCGTGCCGCTGCCTCCAGTTGCTCGGGGGCACAGACATCAGCATCAATACCCGCAGCGCGCAGCTCTTCGACGAATGCCGCAGACGCGGCGGCGTTTCTGTTCCAGACCCGTACGGTGTTGATCGGGCGGACACTCATATGTGCCGGGATCAAGCGGCGTGCCATTCGCCCCGCCCCCACCATCAGCATCTCACTGGCATCTTCGCGAGACAGAAAACGGGACGCCAAGGCTGACGCCGCCGCCGTCCGCCGTGCGGTGAGTTCATTGCCGTCCAGTTGTGCAAGCGCGACCCCTGTTTTGCCACAGCTGAGCGTATAGTGACTGGTCAGGCCAGGCATGTTGCGACGACTGTTGCCGGGGAAGACATTGACCTGTTTAACACCGAGGTATTCACCGGCCAGCCAGGCGGGCATCAACAATAGCGTTGCGTCCGGATCCTGGGGTACTTGAAGGGTGTGATGGTGGCGAATCGGCGAGCAGACATCGTCACGTGCAAAGATGTCGCTTAGTGCAGTAATCAGTGCATCCCATGGCAGGGCGCTCTGGACTTGATCGGCGTTTAATTGCATAACGGATTCTCTTATAGTTAACCTGTCCCTTATGATATCGAAAAGCAAGCGGGTACCGTTGATCCAAACTCTGGGGTTATAGACTCAGGCTACGACCCCGTCTTCATGCCACTCATTAAAGCGGTTGTGCTATGAACAACAGCCAGACACGCCGGAACTTGATCGCTCGCCAGAGCGGTGAACACTGCCATGATTATGCGCAGGTACTGATCGGCTGGCGTGGCCAGATCGACTGTGAATTTCAGCATGAGGCGCAGCGGCTGAGCGAAGGTACGGTTGCTCTCGTGCCACGCTCAGCGGGGCATTTATTTGAAGGGCTCACCGGGGACAGTGAACTTCTGGTGGTCGACGTATCAGCTGGTGATCCCTACATTCACGCCTTGGAAAAGGCATGTCATATGCCTTTCAGTGAGACACTCTTCAAACGGCCCGAATTTATCTCTCTGAATTCAGAAATGATCCCGTTGCTGGATTTTGCTGCAGGGCAGCTTCAACGAGGTAAAGGCCCAACGAATCCGTTGCTGAGCTGTCAACTCGTTTCCCTGTTTATGACTCAGCTATGCCAGATCTATTCTTCTCAGCACACGGTGCCGGTGGCGAATAAGCGGCTGAGCGTCGCAGAACTGGATAACTTTATTGACCGGCGCCTGGCTTACCCTCCCGATAATAGCGAGCTGGCAACGGCGATGAACCTGAGTGAAAGTCATTTCTATCATCTCTGTCAGCGCCAGTTCGGTATGACCCCGCAGCAGTATATGATGCGCCGCCGTATGCAGCGGGCGCAATTTCTTTTGCTTAACAGCAAGATGCCGTTGGTGGTCTTGGCAGAAGAAATCGGTTTCGCCGATGCATCAAGTTTCTCCCGTGCTTATAAAAACTTTTTCCACGAGACGCCGGGTAAAACCCGGCATTTACGCCAGCAATAGGTGTACAGGTCGATGTGCTCCGACGCCCGATTCTGCTCGATATAGCGCGAGTACCAGGTCTTGCGTTTTGCCTCAGCCTCCGGCCATGGGGTCACCCATTAGTCGGCTTATCCGCACGAACGCAACGGTCTTAGGGTCACGGTCTTAGGAGCACATGCGGTCTTAGCGGTCTTAGGGTCAGGTCTTTTCTTTTGCCTGTCTCGGTCTAGCCTTCATCTATGGCCAGACCTTTAAGAATTGAATTCGCCGGTGTGTTGTATCATGTACTTCTCGCGGTAACCCGCGGGAGGCTGAGGCAAAACGCAAGACCTGATAATCATCTAGCCGACTCCCCCCAGTGGCCGTATCGTTGATATGCAAACATCGACGAACTGCCGAAAGAGGAGCCGACCAATGAAACTTTATTCCGGTATTGATCTGCATTCAAACAATAGCGTCGTATCC
>JBFGZS010000084.1:0-9482 GCA_041586615.1 Motiliproteus sp.
CATGGTGGGCATCAACGAAGGAATCCTCTCTACCGAGGTCGCCCCGTTCGGCGGGGTCAAAGAATCCGGCAGTGGCCGCGAAGGCTCCAAGTACGGCATCGAAGATTATGTCGAAATTAAATACGCACTGCTCGGCGGCATAAACTAATCTGAAACGGCATTCTGGTCATAACCGCCAACCCGCTTCGCGCATGCCTGACAAGCGTCGAACTGATGGACGCGCCGAATGCGGGCAGCATCGGCCGTACTGATGGTCGCAGCCCGATGGCTTGCGCCGCGGCGCTGGCGGTTATCGAGGTAATCGAAGAGGAAAACCTGCTCGAGCGCGCTAACCAGATCGGTCAGCGGATCTGCGACCGCTTCCTCGATATGGCGGAAAATGGCGCCCCCTGCATCGACAACGTGCGGACTGCCGGCGCCATGGTCGCCTGCGGCACCTTTGCCAACACTATCCGTATCTTACTCCCCCTTACCGCCGTTGTGCTGCTAATGGGTGACCCCCACCGTGCGTGTTAATTTTAAGGTTACTCATACACCGATGAGATGAAGAAGCCAGATACCCGTTGGAGAGTATCCGTTTCTATCTGCGTCCAGCAACAGCTCCCCTAGCCACCTGCTTTAAATCGTTAAGTAGCGCGTCAACATTTACGGGCTTGAAAAAACCAATTGCCCTGAGGCATGCTAGCGAGATAGTCTGCAAGTATCTTCAAGGAAGGGATTTTCCGCTATGGCATTGGATGCTGGTTTTTATCGCTACTGGGGCAAGGCGCGCAACGACGCCGATACGGGGGATCGTTACCACCTGCTGCCTTATCACTGTCTGGATGTGGCGGCGGTTGCTGCTGCTTGGTGGGCCGGCAGTCCGGTTATTCGCCGGCGGTTTTGTCTGGCTACTTCGGTGTCTGAGCCTGAGGTACAGGCTTGGCTGCTGTTCTTTGTCGCGCTGCACGACATTGGAAAATTCGATCTTAGATTTCAGCTCAAGTCTGCTCCTGTCTGGTATGCATTGAATCCTGGTAAGCCTGCAGAAGATTGTAGTCTGGCTCCGCTGGAGATCAGGACGTTTAACCACGGCAGAGCTGGCTACTACTGGATATATCAGGATCTCAAGAACCGTTTTGCCGAGGACGATGAGTTCTTTGGCCCCGAGGAAACTAGCAGCTGGACATTATGGAAGCCTTGGTTGGCGGCGGTAACCGGGCATCATGGTGCGATTACAGACGAGCATTACAAAGACGACCGGCAGTTTTCCACGGATCTCCTCGGCATAGCCCCCTGTGTTTGGCAGCAAGATGCTGACGCCCGCCAAGCCTGGCTGCAGGCGTTGGAAGAGTTGTTTCTGCACCCAGTCGGCTTGACCCTGAAAGATGATCCTCCGGAACTTAGCTCATTTCAAACGATGTTAGCTGGTTTTTGTTCAGTAGTGGACTGGTTGGGATCCTGCGCCGATACGGATCGATTTATCTATGATGCCCAGCCATCGGAGGATCTTGCAGGCTGGTTTGAGCGGCGCTTGCCTGTCGCTGAATCGATGGTAAGGGACGCGGGTATTTTGTCTGAAATACAGCCCTTCTCCGGCGTGGCTCATCTGTTGAAACCAGAACATGCGCCCCGTCAGCTACAGACCCTGGTCGCTGATCTCCCTGCCCAGTCGGGATTAACCTTGATCGAAGCTCCCACCGGTTCCGGTAAAACGGAAACGGCGCTGGCCTATGCCTGGCAGCTACTGGCGGGGGGGTATGCGGAGAGTCTGATCTTTGCGCTGCCGACTCAGGCCACCGCCAATGCGATGTTTTCGCGCCTTGAATTGTTAGCATCAAAACTATTCACGGGCGGTACCGAGCTGGTATTGGCCCACGGTCGGGCAGCATTTCAAGCGCGTTTTTTAAACCTTAAATCGGCCTGCAGACCTCGTACTGCGCAGCAGCAAGAAGAGGCCTGGGTTCAATGTGGGCAATGGTTGGCGCAGAGTAAAAAGCGGGTTTTTCTCGGGCAGGTGGGTATCTGTACGGTCGATCAGGTCTTGGTCTCTGTACTGCCCGTACGGCATAACTTTGTGCGCGGTTTTGGTATTGGCCGCAGCGTCCTGATCGTCGATGAGGTGCATGCTTACGATCGCTATATGTATGGTTTGCTTGAAGAGGTGCTCCACCAGCAGCGTGCAGCGGGTGGTTCGGCGATTCTGCTATCGGCAACCCTGCCGCGACACCAGAAAGAGGCGTTGCTGAAAAGCTGGGGCAGTGCCGCTGCGTTGCCGGAGCAGCAGGCTTATCCGCTGGTGACACTTGCAGGCGATGGAGACCCCCGCTTCTTCGACCTGGCGTGGCGACCTGAGCAATTGCCCCCGGCTTTCGCTGTTAGGGTCGAGCTGTTGGAGCGTCCGCAGCTGTTGCCGGACGAACAGCTGCTGCAAGCGATGATCGATGCCGCGGCGTCAGGCGCCCAGGTCTGTCTGGTCTGCAATCTGGTGGATATTGCCCAGCAAACCGTTGCCGTTCTAAGGCGGCTGGCTGAACAGTCTGGGAAAATTGAGCAGGATCAGATTGACCTGTTCCATGCGCGTTTCGTTTTTAATGACCGGCAGGCCAAAGAAGATGCGGTGTTACGGCAGTTTGGTCCGGAGGGTGAGCGAAGTCAGGGGCGGATTCTGGTGGCGACGCAGGTGGTCGAGCAATCGCTGGATCTGGATTTCGACTGGCTGATTACGCAGCTCTGTCCTGTCGATCTGCTGTTTCAACGGACTGGCCGCTTGCATCGCCATCAACGCCCGCGTCCCCCGGGCTTTGCTGAGCCGAAGCTATCGGTCCTGGTGCCTGACGATCTGGACTATGCCCTTCATGGGGTGATCTACCCCAATATCCGGGTGCTCTGGCGTACTCAGCAGCTGTTGTTGCGAGCCGAAGGCCTGATTCATTTTCCTGGCGTCTATCGGGACTGGATCGAGCCGGTTTATGCCGCTCTTCCCTGGGGTGATGAACCCGAACAGGTAGAGAAGCAGACGGAGCAGTTTGAGCAGGAAGCCTATGCGGCTCATTGTAATGCGCGTCAGCTGATCAGACGAGCACTGGATCTGGATGATTCGGACAGCAATGTCGCGTTACTGACCCGCGACGGAGAGATGGGCGTCACGGTCGTACCTATCCGGCTCTCTACACAGGGGGCGTGTTTGCTGGATGGGACGTTGGTGGCCGCGCTGGATGACAGCAACCGTTTTGAGCTGATCAGCCTTAACAGTTTGTCTGTACCGGCGGGTTGGCTGCGTAAGGGCAGTATTCCCGATCTGGATGAGCAGGGACTGAGCTGGTTGCCTATGTACTCTGAAGCAGGCGACAAGGAATTAACCGCTGAGTTTGGGGGCTGGTGTTTTACCTATCATCCCGATACGGGATTACAACGCAAGGAACAGGGGCTAATGGAATGAACCTTCTCACCGATTCATGGATACCCGTGCAACAGCGGGACGTTTTTACCCGGTTGACGCTGGAACAGCTGCTCTGTGAGCCGACATCGGGGGTGCTGTGCCTGCCACGCGACGATATGGAGCTGGCCTGTCTGCAGTTGCTCAGTGCGCTGACTCAGGTGCTGTTTCTGCCAGGCGACTTGAACGCTCTAAAACAGCGGATACGGACGCCTCTGACTTTTGACGAGTATCAGCGGGGAGTAGTGGGCAAAGAAAGTTGGTTCGATCTGAATCATCCGGAGACCCCTTTTATGCAGGTGCGCGGCGTTAAAGCCAGCGAACCGACCCCCATGGATAAGTTGCTGGCCGGTGTGGCGGATGGTACGAATAAGGCGTTTATTAATCCGCGAGGATTGGCCGAGGGGCTGTGCGCCCATTGTGTAGTACTGGCGTTGTTTAATACGGCGTCGAACTGTCCGAGTATGGGGGGCGGATTTAAAGCGGGGCTGCGTGGCAGTACCCCCATTAGTACAATGATTCAGAGCCCGGATGCCGATCTACGCAAAACGGTGTGGCTCAATGTAGTCAACCGCCAGCAGCTTGTGGTCACCATGCCCTGGTTTGATAACACCTTGGCGCAACGGCCAAACTATTCGGATCCTGTTAAAAGTGGCGAGAAAATAGCCGTCTCGCAGATCGGGTTGTTACGGGGACTGTTCTGGCAGCCAGCTCATTTTGAGCTATTGCCACCAGAGACTGTAGGTTGCTGCAGTTGCTGTGGTGAACAAGCTGGGCTTTATACCGGGTTTAATAAAGCAAAATTTAACTACACCCTCGACGGTGTTTGGCCCCACCCGCTGTCAGCCCGTATTTTTACACTGAAAAAGGGGCAGAAAGAGGAAAAATTCCCCTCCTTTACCACAACGGCGCCGGGCTGGACCCAGTTGAGTAGTTTCGTGGTCGCTAAACGAGGCGACAGCTCTGGTCAGGAACCGGCGATGGTGGTCAGTCAGGCGAAGGCGCTGTTTCAGGATAAGCCCTTGTATCTGCAGGTCGGTGGCTATCGCAATAATCAGGCAACCGTACTGCAGCGGCGTCATGAGTTATTTAATCTGGCGCAGGGGTGGGGGCAACATGCCGATCTGCTGGATCATCTGGTGGTGACGGGTGTGGCCTATAGGAAAGCGTTGCGCAGCGCCCTCTATGTGTTTGCCAAAGGGTTAAAAACCAAAAAAGAGGAGATCAAGGGGGCGGGTGTGAATCTCTGTGACCCGATGGAGACGCGTTTTTACCAGCAGACCGAAACCCTGCTGCATGATGCGCTGGCCGCGATCGACTTTGCTAACCCGCATGCCACGCTGGAGCCGCTGCGCTCGGAGCTGAAACAGGTCGTGCAGCAGCTTTTCAATCAGGCGACAGAATCATACTGTCGGGAGCCGAAGATGCTCAAAGCGCTGGCGGCCGCCCGTCGAATCCTGAATAAACACCTTTCTGAGTTACAACCTGCCAAGCAAGGAGCTGCTGATGCCTGCTGCTAAGAAACCCTTACCGGACTTTATGGCACTGTATCAACGTTGGGCCGAGCTGAAGCCCGGCCCCAAAGCGGAGTTGCGGCGTATCGCCAGGCCGCAAGACCTGATCGAAGTGCCCGCCTTTTATCGCTTGTCTTTCGGCCTGGATGCCGACCGCAACGATTGGATGTTGCGCCTGGTGTTCTGTTTACCCTGTATCACCCATGCCAGCGAAGCCGGAGGCCTGGGAAAGGCGCTGGCGAAGGCTGGCATCAGTGAGAAGCGGCTGTTCGCGGTGATACGCTCGGAGCAGCCTAATGACCTGATTCAACTGCGCCGCTTGATGCAGCAGGCAAAACCGACGCTTAACTGGGCGCTTTGTGCCAAGCAGCTCTACTACTGGAACGATCTGGCCAAGCGATCATTGCTGGAAGAGTACTTCCTATATCAGCAACACGCCTGAACAACAGACTTTATGATTCAAGGAACTGAAGCATGAACAAGAACTTTCTTAATCTCCATATCCTGATCTCCCACAGCCCGTCCTGCCTTAACCGCGACGACATGAATATGCAGAAATCGGCGATATTCGGTGGTAAGCGGCGTGTGCGGGTTTCCAGTCAAAGTTTGAAGCGGACCATGCGGAAGTCCAATTATTACCGAGCTCATATCGGTACACCCAGCATTCGGACAAAACACCTGGCCGATTATCAGGAGCAGGTGACAGCAGAACTGGCGGATCGTTTCGACTCTAAACTGGTCGCCAAGGCGATCGAGCTTGCGGCGGGAAAGGATGGCCGCATCGAAGATACGAAAAGTGATGCTGTCGCTCCTTGGATTACGGCTGAGATCGCTTATTTTTGCGAGCAGATACTGAGGCTGGAAAGCGAAGGTCTTGATGATAAAAAAACGCAGGATAAGTTAAAGAAGCAGATTGAAAAAGAGAGTCAGCCATTCAGAAAGGCGCTGGAGCAAGGCGTAGATATTGCCTTGTCGGGGCGCATGGCGACTTCCGGCTTGCTAAGTGAGATTGGCAAGGTGGATGGCGCCCTGGCTGTCGCCCATGCCCTGACTACCCATGCTGTTGACGCCGATATTGACTGGTTTACCGCGGTTGATGACCTTCAGGAGCTGGGATCGGGTCATCTGGATACCCAGGAGTTTTCCTCCGGCGTTTTTTACCGCTACGCCAGCCTGAATATCTCTCAACTGCAACGTAACCTGGGTGATTGCACCCGTGAGCGCGCCCTGGAGATCGCGGCTCATGTGCTGCATATGCTGGCGACAGAGGTGCCGAGCGCCAAGCAGCAGAGCTTTGCTGCCCATAACCTCGCTGACCTCGCTCTGGTCAGTTTTGCAGATCAGCCGATTTCGTTGGCCAATGCCTTTGAAGCACCGGTGCGTGCGGCCAGCCAGGGCGGTTTTCGCGCACCATCAACCAAAGCCCTGCATGATTACTGGCAAAAGGTGCATTCAGGGTATGGTCTTGATGAAGATTGCGCCGAGTTCTCGCTGGAACCTTTGGAGGCTGTGCCTAGTATTGAGTTCAAGGAAAGCCTGCCAATGCTGGAGCAGTGGATACGCAATAACGGCGAGGGCTGAGTATGCGCCAACATCTGATTCTCAAGTTGCAAAGTCCGCTGCAGGCCTGGGGAGAACATAGTTTTGAAGGGCTGAGACCCTCGGCGCTGTACCCCGGGCGTAGTGCGTTGCTGGGTTTGTTGGGGGCTTGTCTGGGTATTGACCGTCAAAACCGTGGTCGGCAGCAGGCGCTGGCTGCTAGCGTCGGCTTTGCGGTCCGGGTCGATCAGCGGGCGTACAAGCCAGTAAAAATGACCGATTACCATACGGTGAAAAATGCCCGGGTGAAATACCAGGGCCTAAAGAGTCATGACACCATCCAAACCTGGCGCGAGTATGTTCAGGATGCTGCCTATACCGTCGCGGTCTGGAACCTCAGCGAGGCAGACGTTAGCTTGGCAATGCTGAGGGAGGCCGTTCACAAACCGGTATTTACCCCGATGCTGGGGCGGCGCAGTTGTCCGCTGGCGCGGCCGTTATTTGAAGCCGAGGTCGAGGCCATTGATGCCGTAGCCGCTTTGTCGCTGGTCGAACCGGCTCAGGGAACCATCTATAGCGAAGAGGGGGCGGCGGCGCAAAGGCATGTGCAACGGCGAGATGTCCCGATTATTCATCAGCCGCGGCAGTTTTCGACTCGGCGTGTTTATGTCCATACGGCAAAAGGTGGTTCCGATGTATCTGAGTAAAGTAAGGATAACCGGCGCCGCCTGTCGCAACCCGTATGAGTTGCATCGTCGGTTATGGCAGTTGTTTGACACGGATGCCGCCGCTGAGCGGGATTTTCTCTTTCGTGTTGAGCAAGCCAATGCGGTTCAAGCAACGGTGCTGATGCAGTCGGCTCGCCCGCCTTCAGTTGATGAAAAAGATGCCGAACTCTTGGCTAAGAAACCTTACACCTTGAGTCTCTCAGAAGGGCAGCGACTGCGTTTTCTGCTGGTAGCGAATCCGGTTAAGACCATTCGCAATGAGCAGGGGCATGTCAATGTGAAGGGTGACGTAAAATCCTGTCGGGTACCGCTTATCCGGGAAGAGGCGCAGCGTGAGTGGTTGGTGCGAAAATTTGCCAATTTTGCGAGCGTTGAAGAGCTGCTGATCGACAATCTGTTGCCGCTGCATTTTCGGAAGCATCGAGAGAAGCGAGCGGGGAAAATCCAGCCGGTCAGCTTTCAGGGGATGCTGTGTGTGCAGCAACCAGAAGCCTTTATTCAACTGGTTCAGAAAGGTGTTGGGCCGGGCAAAGCCTTTGGTTGTGGTTTAGTTTCCATAGCGGGCGCTTAATCTTGTTGCGACGCCAACTGATCTGATTATTGTTTGTTTTTATGAGGACAGGGAATGTCTGAGGCCCCTTTTATCCCCTTGAAACCGATCCCGTTAAAGGATCGCAACTCACTGATTTTTCTTCAGTACGGGCAGCTCGATATGCTTGATGGCGCCTTCGTGCTGCTCGACAAGAACGGCGTACGCACCCATATTCCGGTCGGTTCCGTTGCCTGCATCATGCTGGAGCCAGGTACCCGGGTCTCGCATGCAGCGATAAAACTGGCAGCCAGCGTAGGCACATTACTGGTCTGGGTTGGCGAGGCCGGTGTGCGGCTTTACGCAAGCGGCCAGCCGGGCGGGGCGCGATCTGACAAACTGCTCTATCAGGCCAAACTGGCACTGGATGAGAACCTGCGCTTAAAAGTGGTGCGCAAGATGTTTGAGCTGCGTTTTGGCGATCCGGCACCGGAACGCCGTTCCGTTGATCAGCTACGCGGTATCGAAGGCGCACGGGTGCGCAAGACCTACGAACTGTTGGCAAAACAGTATCGCGTTCAGTGGCATGGGCGGCGTTATGACCCCAAGGACTGGGCCAAGGGTGATAAGACCAATCAATGCATCAGTGCCGCTACTGCTTGCCTGTACGGTATTACAGAAGCAGCCATTCTTGCCGCCGGCTATGCGCCTGCGATCGGTTTTTTGCACAGCGGCAAGCCGTTGTCCTTCGTCTACGATATTGCCGATATCCTTAAATTCGATACAGTCGTGCCCATCGCCTTCCGCGTCGCGGCTAAACATCCACAGCGTCCGGACCAAGAGGTCCGGATAGCCTGTCGTGAACAGTTTCGTAAAGATAAAGTCCTCAAGCGTTTGATCCCCTTAATCGAGGAGGTCCTGGCCGCCGGAGAGATTGACCCGCCGCCACCACCGCCTGACGCTCAGCCGCCTGCGATCCCCGAACCAGAATCCCTAGGTGATGCTGGACACAGGAGTGGTTAAATGAGCATGCTCACCGTCGTAACAGAAAATGTCCCTCCTCGATTGCGTGGCCGCCTGGCAATCTGGTTGCTGGAGGTGCGTGCCGGCGTTTATATCGGTGATGTCTCGAAAAGGGTTCGGGAGATGATCTGGGAGCAGATTTCGGTGCTCGCCGAAGAGGGTAACGTCGTCATGGCCTGGGCAACCAATACCGAATCGGGTTTCGACTTCCAAACCTACGGTGAAAACCGGCGTATTCCGGTGGAATATGATGGGCTACGGTTGGTCTCTTTCCTGCCTATCAAAGATTGAACATCCAGCGCTCTTTAACAACAAAAAATTTGGTAGAAATTACAGATTGCTATATTGTGTTTTAAAACAATACTGTACATTTAGACTGTTCCCCACGTCCGTGGGGATGAACCGTCACCATTATTCGACAAGAGTTATCTTACCAGCTGTTCCCCACGTCCGTGGGGATGAACCGTACCTGGGAATGCCGGTGAGCGACCTTGTGAACTGTTCCCCACGTCCGTGGGGATGAACCGGCATGCTGACCGCCTTCCGCCACGCAGCCAACCTGTTCCCCACGTCCGTGGGGATGAACCGCATCATGGCAGGATCTGCTACCAACCATACGCCTGTTCCCCACGTCCGTGGGGATGAACCGTGCTGGGCGGTGATGTAATTCAGGATGGGGATCTGTTCCCCACGTCCGTGGGGATGAACCGCAGAATTCATCAAGGCGCAGA
>JBFGZS010000085.1:0-9150 GCA_041586615.1 Motiliproteus sp.
CGACCGGCATTAACCCCGTCGCAATCGGTACCGTGGTTGATGTAGAAGACCGGCCCAGAGTGTCGGCCTGACAGGTGCTTGATGCGCTGCTGGCGCTCAGTCAGTCGCGGATAACGAGCCAGTACCATGCGCTTGAGCTGCGCCAAAACCTCACGACGATGTATCGCGCCAATCTCGTACAGGATCGGACTGACGGTGTTCATCAGCAGCTTGCGGGTACGGCGTGCGCCAGGGTGGGCGGGAAGATTGTCCCGATTGCTGAGTCGAATCCATGACGATACGGCCTTGAACTCAGGTTTGGTTAAAACGACCATTTGGAGCCCCTGTTTTTGTATTGTCGAACAAGATTTACAAGGATTATGGGAGATGGGCTGCAACCTTGCAACATATATTTTTGTTAAATAGGTCTGTTTTCTTGTAGGGGGGGCTTTCTTTGGAGGAAAAAAAAGACCGCTAAGCGGCCTCTATAGGTTGGTGTGGCAAGGCTATGAGCGAGGCTGCTTGCTGATAAGACGGTCTACCAGATCCTGTACAAGCAGTCTGTTTTTCTTGGTTAGCGAATCGAGCTTTGATGCGAGGCCCTGCTTGTTGTTTCGTAAGTCGTCGGCGCGATTCTTTCTGATGGAAACTACTGTGTTTTTATCCATGGCTTTTCTCCTTTGCGCGGCAATCTACTACAGCGCGAGAAAGGAGTACAGCAAGAAAGGGTTTGGTGTGTAGGGAAAAAGGGAAGACCTATTTGGACCGCGAAGCCCTTTTGATAGAAGGGCTGCAATCCATCTCCATTCTAATGGGTTCCAAATAGATAGGTAAGCGAGTCGTTTATTGGGTTTTCGCCATCCCTGCTGCCATTTGGCGATCGCGTCAGTCAGGAAGTAGGGCTGCCATCATGCGAATAATCATAGCTCTATCTTCTTCCGATAGGCGCTCAAACATATCGAGATACGTCAGCGTGCTAGGGGCTTCCATTGGCCCTTTTCCCTCAGACAGCCATCGCGCATTCACGCCAAGGTACCGGGCTATCGCATGAGTTCTTGTGCTGCCTCGTTTGGTTTTTCCTGCGCAGATGTATTGAATGCTCTGTGGAGTAACCCCTACAGCTCGTGCGAGATCAGTTTGTGATCGACCCCGAGCGCTAAGCGCCAGCTTTAGGCGCTCTCCATAGGTGTGGGCGATGTCTTCTACGAATGGTTCGTTAGGTGTATTCATGGGCAGATCCTAGCTGAATCAAGCGAAAGCAACACCAGTAGATCATCTCTAAATACAAGCAGAACAAAATTATCTTTGCAAAAAAGCAGGGTTGGCGCATAAACTATGGTTTCAGTTTAATTTTAATAATCAACAAGGACAGACAAGTGAAAAAGAACCTGCCCCCCCTCGGAAAGCGCTCTCCGCTGGCAAGAGCTATCGCGGCTCTTGGCGGACAGGCGGCGCTTGGTGATCGCATCGGCGTAAAACAGCAGACGGTCGGCTATTGGATGCTGAAGTGCGGAGGCCGACCCCCAGCAGAGTATGTGGTTGATATCGAGCGAGCAACCAATGGACTGATCACCCGCCAAGAGCTGCGCCCCGATCTGTACGCGCCGCTCGATCTGGCTGCTACTGCATAGAGAGACAAGAACATGCCGCATACCCATGACTACCGTCCTCGCTTCGATGATGTTGACGATCAGCGCATTAAAGACCTGGCAGCGCTCTATGGCGTCCCAAACAACGTCCTGATCCGCATGCTGGTCAAGCAAGCCTTGGCTGCTCACGCCGACACTACCTCTATTCAAGCAGTACTCAACCGTCCATTGAAGAGTCGATAAGTCCCTATGTTTGACGACACAGAAAAAGATCACATTGCAGCGGCTGCCGCTGCCGAAGGGCTGACCGTACAGGCGTGGCTGTCGAAGAC
The DNA here is from genome assembly GCA_041586615.1 of Motiliproteus sp. GTDB lineage: Bacteria > Pseudomonadota > Gammaproteobacteria > Pseudomonadales > Balneatricaceae > Motiliproteus. The sequence goes on from JBFGZS010000085.1 coordinate 1,901, forward strand.
GATCACAGAGCAGCTTGATCAGGAATGCATGCTGTTACGCCAGGGCGATTCGGAACACGCGTGCTGGCACAGAGAAGCGAGGCACTAGCGTGATTGGGATCTTCCTGACAGCGGAAGAAATGGAGGTGCTAATCGGCCTTCCGTCGATGGCGCAGCGCCTGTATGTGTTTGGCATCCGTCCGGTGATGGATCTGGAAACCGGATTGTCTGGCGCGTCGTCACGCATCAGCTGGGACGGTCTTGCGCATCGCCTGTCTTTCCCAGGGCAGCCTGGTATCAAGGAAGAACACGTTAGCAAAGAGCAGGCCCGCAGAGCGGCCAAGCACCTGGTGAAAAATGAGCTAATAACGGAGCACAGCAAGGGCAAGCGGTTGGTGTTTCGGTGCGAACTGGCAAAACTTGGCCGTAGATCAAAAAACAACCAAGAAATAAAGCCGACACCTTGTAAGCCGTACAAACATGAAGAAAAACATATAGTTGCAAGCATTGAGGATGCAAAAGCCGACAGTAAAAAAGCCGACAGTAAGCCGACAGGTAAGCCGACAGGTAAGCCGACAGTAAGCCGACAGGTAAAACCCGTTACAGAACAAGAGATTAACATCCCTTGGCTACAGAAAGCCGACACACAAGCCGACAGGTCGATTTCAATAAAGCCGACACATATCAGTGATCAGTGTTTACCGTACCGTACCGTACCTACGCAAACTGGTCGTTTTTTGAACATTACCCCAAGCACTCCGATGGAGTGGGTTGAGTTCTTTTCCACCCATTACAAATTCCAACCGCACGTCGCTCAAACAGCCAAAACAATTCCGCTGTTCGCCAACTGGTGCAAGCGGGGAATCTCAACCACTGACGTAGAAATCGCCGCCGACATCGCCCAGGCAAAGATCGGCAAGCGCCCTGACAGCCCCGTGTTCTACCGGAGCTTTGTCGACGAATACCTGCTTGAAAAACAGAGAGCCGAAGAAACCCCACCAGCCGCCAGCCAAAACACCAAACCAGGAGCGACCCATGCAGCACGTAAACCAAGTCGTAGCAAACCGATGTCCGCCGTCGAACGAGTCTCAAGAGCAAACGGCATCGACCCGCGCACCGGAAAATTCCTTGACGAGCCGACACATGGCGCAGCTCTGGACCAAGATGACGCAGTTTTATGGTCATAAATTCACCAGCAGCTTTGGCGACCATGACGTTGACGGCGTTTGGTTGCGAGCGCTAAACGGCCTGACGCCGAAAGACCTGGCGAACGGATTGGCGGCATGTTCTGACCGGCCTGACCCCTGGCCACCGTCTGCACCCGAGTTCAAGCACCTCTGCATCGCAAGCCTAAGCGGGTTTCCTGACGCAGAAACCGCTTACCGCGAAGCCTGCAACTCTGCAGGCATGGCTGAAGCGTTCAAGTGCTACTCACACCCGGTTGTGCGCGTCGCCGCGAAAAACGTCGGCAGCGCTCGCCTACGCAGCGAAGAGAAACGATTTGTCTACCCCGAGTTCCAGCGTGCTTACGAGATTGTCTGCCGTCGCGCCCTGGCTGGCGAAGACATGGAGGCAGAGATTCCCGTCGCACTAGAAACCCCTGATCAACAAGAGCGCCGCCATAGCGGCACCACGCACAGTCGCGGCAGCTCGCAAGGCAACAAAGCAACCGCTGCAGCAACTCTCGCAAACCTACGCAACCTACTCGCATAACAGGAGATCATCATGGCACACCACGGAAGCATCGAATCCCGCAAAACCCCACTCGACAAGGACGCCCTAGACCTGTCCGCGCACGCCGTCGAACTGGCAATCCGCGCCGGGCAGGACTGCGCCAGCCTGGAAAAACACAAGGCAGCGGTTCGCACCGACATGGAGTTACTGCGCAGCAAGATCCCCGCTATGCGCGACCGGCAAGACCGCCAGCGCGCCGAACGCACGCTCGCACACCTTGAAGTTTTTGGCCGCCGCTATGCCGCTGAGCCGTTCTTTCGCTCAACAACCGCCGGGATCCAGGCAGGGATGGCCGCATGACACTGCGATTCGCCTCCATGGCCGATCTGGAAGCCAGCCGCAGCCAAGGCAAACGCGCCCTGGCTCCTGCTGGCACCAAAGCCCGACCACGACCGCAGCACAAACCCGGGCAGATGAACAAGACCGAAGCCCGCTACTGCGACGAGCAACTGGAACTATTCCTCCGCATGGGGCTGATTCGGGAATACCAGTTTGAGCGCATGAAATTCAGGCTGGCCGACAAGACGTTCTACACGCCGGATTTTTTCGTATTGCGCAGCGACACGATTGAATTCCACGAGATCAAAGGCGGTGGGCCGATCGAAGACGATGCGATGGTCAAATTCAAAGTGACAGCAGCGCAGAATTCGTGGGCTCGCTGGCTGATGATTCGCTACAACGCCAAGGATAAATCATGGACAACACTGCTCGATCTGTAGCCCCGTTTGCTGGGTTTAAGTTCCCCATGAAAATGGTCCAGGATATGTGGGATCTGTACTTGCTTCGCGGCTGGGAAGAGGCCTGGCCGATGTGGGAGGTGGTCCGACGATTCAACGAGGCCGTCTGCGTAGCGCCAAAGCAGCCGTATTCGCGCTGGCTAGATATTCTCGACCGAACGCCTAAGTTGTTTGAGATTCGATTCCCTGCACGAACCTTTCTGCAGCGGCACTTACACCCCAAGACCAACGACCGGCTATGGATCGCCATGGACCCGTGGACCATGCTCTCGACCATCAGCCACTGCCATTGGCAGGACGTACACAAGGAGGGCGCGAAGCGCTGCGCGAAAGAGCGGCGCGAGCGCCGAAAAGAGTACATCGGCGTCAAGACTATCGCTGCCAGATCGCTCGCGCACCAGTCCCGCGGGGGGTGCGTCAAATGAGCAAGGTTCACGACTACGCCAACACGATCCTGGCGACGTATGACGGCAAGACGGCAATCGGGCATCTGAAGGCCCGCGCCGCCATGCTGGCAATCCCGGACAGTCATCGAAAAGAGGCTGCGGAGCTAGCCTTCCAGCAGTGGCGCATGTGGGAGATCAGCAACTTCCGTCTGCCGTGGGCCATACAAAAACCGAGGATTTAACCGTGAGCTGGATTGATCTGTTATCGCTGGCAGCGCTCGCCGCGTGCCTGACTGCCGCACTCAAGGGACCAAAAATACATGCAGATTGATACCAGCGACACGCCTTACCTCCTGGTGCAATGGGGATTGTGGGCGCGCAGCTCTGATCTGCGCCTGTGGTACCCCGGCACCAACATCCTGGCGGAAATGGCCGGGAGCAAGCGCAAGGGCAGGGCGCACATGATCTGTGACGCCGACGCGTGTGCCGTAGATCGAGCGCTGGCACGGCTGCACCACCGGGACAGGGAGATGGGCGACGCAACCGCGCTGTACTTCATCACCGGCCTCAACTACGCGGCTGTATGCCGACGACTCAGCATCCATCGCGGGCGCGCCGTAACGCTGGTGACAGCCGGTACAGGGTGGGTTGAGCACTATCTGCACGTTGCAAATAATCAACAAGGAAAGGACAAGCAATGAAATATTTTACAGAAGATGAGTTTCGCGAGTGGTACCCCTTCATGGATCAGGCGCTATTGCTGCGTCTGGATCTGTTCCGGCACCTGTGGAATGCGCCCGTGGCGATCAGCCCGCACCCGGGTTCGCTGGGCCGCAAGCTAGGGCCGCACAGTCGCAGCCAGCACAACATCGACATGCACGGCGCAGTCATGGCTGTTGACGTATTCCCCGAGGGGTTGACCCGAGACAACGCGTATCTTGCGTATCACTTCGCCCGCAGCGCAGGGTTTACCGGCATCGGTATCTACAGCGACACACAGCCTGGCTGGATGCTACACCTCGATGTCAGGACTGATCGCCCCTATGACGACCCGGCAACGTGGTCGCGTGCCGACCGCGCCTACGCGAGTCTGGAGGCGCTAATCCCCTCCGTCGCCAAATCGTGACGCGCCACAAAGCCAGCAATTGAGCGAAACAGGATGAAACCATGAAGCACTACACCACCACCAAGCATGTCAAAGCCGCCAAGGTCGAAAAGATTTACCCGGTCGGCGTCGCAGACTACGTACTGAGCCTGGAAGGCGGCGCGATGATGAAGCAGAGCCAGCTCGGCAACGGCAGCGCCGGTCTACCGCGCCCCGGTGATTACGTGGTCGACTACCCCCGCGAGGACGGCAGCAACCCGTATTTCGGCTGGTGCCCGAAGACGGAGTTTGAGCGTAGCGCCGGAATAATCGACCCGGATCCCGTGTTGTTCAAGGTCCACGGCCCATTCCAGATCAAGATCGACCTGCTGGTGACAAACGACGCAACCGGCGAAACAGGTACCGCAACGATATCGCTGCCCGTGCTGCGCCATACCACGCCCGATCTGATACAGCGGCGCATCGATAATTTTGAGCAGCATGAAATGGCCGAAGCGCTGCCAGGGTACCGACTCCTGACTAAGCCGGAGACATGGCAAGTAGCACTACGCGAGTTCGGTATCGATCCGGCAGCAACGCCACCAGGCGGCGACAGCTGGGACGCATGGCACCCGTCAGATGCTGAGCAGGACTGGTACGACTGGAATATCGTGGAACAAGTTGCCGGGTAAAATAATTTCAACTTTCGCTTGCGACGGCACCACAGTGGTACTATGTTGATCCTCAACGGACAGGGAATGACCCCGCCGACAAGCGAAAGGAAAACAGCCATGAGCTTCTCTATCGAATCACGCAAGCTCGACAAGACCGTAACTTTTAGCCGCCCAGGGAAGGATATATTTTCGTGAACCTGAACGGTCAGCCTGGGCAGTTGGGCAACCAGATCTGCGACGGCGGCTCAACCATGGGCAACACTATCAGCTATGGCGGCGACGACGAGGCGCATTTCGAGCGCATCTGCCGAAACTGGTGGAAGGCGTTTTTGCGCAGCGAGAGGGAATACAGTTGACCCCCTCAGAACAGTGCAAGGCGGCGGGGCTCAACAGCCTCGCTGACCTGATCCGCATTACCGGCGTACCCAAGCAGACGCTGATACGCTGGCACACCCAAAAACCACAGCTCTTTGCTGTCCTGGTAGCCGGGGCTGCAAGTATGCCTGTAACCGATTAAGATTTATTTGCAAGAATCCCGCATCTGATATACCATTTTTCAGGCAGGCTAGGCGTTGTACCTCTTGCGAGGATTCCTAGCTTTCTCCTGTTAGTTTTTGTGGTAAACGGCTGATGTTCCTTGCCTCGCTCCTTCGCCGGATGCGGGGCTTTTTTTTGCCCGTTCGCCAACCCACTCACCTAAGTCGCGAGCCTTGTTGATGCAAAACCCTGACACGAACTATGACGGCATAGATCGTCGCCAGCAGTCGGGGTGGCATATCGACAAAACAATCTCACTCTCGCATGTCGTGGCGACACTCAGCATCGCTATCGCGGGTATCTGGTATCTGGCAGACCAGGACAAACGCATCGAGCGCAACGCCATTCAGATCGCGCACGTTGACGAGCAGGCCATACAGCGCAATAGCGTGCTGGATGACCGATTCACCCGACATGAACAGCTGCAGGCCGTAACGCTCACTCGCATTGACGACAGGCTGGAGAAAATCCACGAGTATCTGCGCGACATGGCGCAACGCGCTCACAACTAGCCAGAGGATAGTGCTCATGATCGAGTTTCTGAAAAAAACATCCGTGCGTCGCGGTATCGCGCTACTGATCGTCGCTGGCCTGTCCGCAGCAGGGTATGCGGGCGTGACTCCTGAGCAAATCGAGGTTGTTATGTCGATCATCGCGGCGGTGGCACAGTGATGCAACTACGCGACATAGCCCGCGCTTGCCACGAACTCAACCGCGCTTACTGCGTCGGCCTGGGGGATACGTCGCAGCCGCGCTGGGAGCTGGCCCCAGATTGGCAGACCAAGAGCGCCATGCAGGGCGTCAACGCGGCGATCAACGACCCGCACGCGACGCCCGAATCCATGCACGACAACTGGACCGAAGTGAAGATCCGGGACGGCTGGGTGTATGGCGCGGTGAAAGATGCCGACGCTAAGACGCATCCGTGCCTGGTTGATTACGGCAAGCTACCTCTTGAGCAGCGCATCAAAGACACGCTGTTCCTGCACACCGTTCGCACCTTGGAGCCCTTGCTGGAATCCTAATGCCACTCACCGAAAAGCAGCGCCTATTTGCCCGCGAGCTGAAAGCCGGGGCAACGAAGTCTGACGCCTATCGAAAAGCCTACAGCACGGACAAGATGAAGGTGGCGACCGTCAATCGCAAGGCGTGCGTGCTGTCAAAAGACCCTGATGTCGTGGCATACATGGCTGAGCTGGAAGAGAAGATCGAGGCTGAGTTTATTGTCACTGCTGCGCAAAAGAAGATGTGGTTGGCAGACATCGCGGAAACCCACATGCGCAAAGTGATGGTCACGGCAGAAGGATCCGACGAGCCGCAATGCATGGGTATGGTGGATGGCAAGACCGCGATCAGCGCCATTAGCGAGCTGAACAAGATGGACGGCGACCTGGCCAGTCAGAAGATTGACTTGAACGCCAACATCGAGCAAGCGGATCGGGTTCGCAAGCTGCAGGAGCGTTTAGCGCGTGGAAAATAGCACCGACCTGAGCGAAGACGAGTTGTTCGATCTGCTATCGGATCCTGACAACTTCGACTTGTTCACGGAAGAGTGCTTACGAATCCGCACCAAGCAGGGCAAGGTTGAGCCGTTCGTCATGAACAAGGCGCAGCGTCACATTCATGCGGTTGCTGAGCGCCAGCTGAAAGAGCGCGGCTACGTCCGGATCATTACGGTAAAAGGGCGGCAACAAGGACTCTCGACCTACATCGGCGCACGCGGCTACAGCAAAGCCAGCCAGCGCACCGGCTTCCGTGTGTTCATCCTGACCCACGAAGACAAGGCGACCAACGCCCTGTTTGCGATGACGAAACGCTACCACGACAACAACCTGGACCTGATGAAACCGGTTGTTACGGCCAATAACGCCAAAGAGCTGGTGTTTGGCGACCTGGACAGCAGTTACGGCCTTGCCACCGCGAAGTCGGGCAGCTCCGGGCGTTCGCAAACCATCCAGTTTCTGCACGGCTCTGAAGTGGCGTTCTGGTTGCGCTCTGAAGAGATTGCAACCGGCGTGCTGCAAGCGGTACCCGAAGGCGACGCGGCGCAAGGCTCTGAGGTGTGGCTGGAGTCGACCGCGTTTGGTGTGGGCAACTGGTTTCACAAGACCTGGCAAGC
>JBFGZS010000086.1:0-9088 GCA_041586615.1 Motiliproteus sp.
AAAGTGGCGCAGAATGAACTGGATGCGCTGGTACTGGGGCGCAATGCGCAACCGGTGACCGGCGGAGACTGCCGTTACATCCGCCTTGAAAGCATCCAGGCATTCCTGCAGCAAGCCGGCAAGGTGGATGATGTGGTCGCGCAAACCGATAACCCGGCACTGCGTTACCTGCTCAGTCTGCAGGGCACCATCACGCAGAGCGATGCACTGTTCCGGCGTCGGCTGGGGCAAGGAATGGTGTTGCAGCAATCCTTTCCGGCGACGCAATTTGGCCGCCAGCTTGCCGACGTGGCGCAGGTGATCCGGCTGAATCTGGGCATCCCGGTGTTTAAGGTGGCGCTGGGTAGCTTTGACACCCACCGTAATCAGAAGCCGCTGCATGCACGCCTGCTGGCACAGCTGGCCGAAGGCCTGATGATATTGCGTGCCGAGCTGCAACAGGCAGGGCAGTGGCAGAATGTGCTGGTGGTCACCTACTCCGAGTTTGGCCGGCGTGCGGCACAGAACGGCTCCGGCGGCACCGACCACGGCACCGCGGCGACCCATTTCGCGCTCGGCGGTCGGGTGCGCGGTGGGCATCTGGGCCAGCACCCGGATCTGAGCGCACTGCACGATCAGGATATGCTCTACAGCACCGACTACCGGCAACTCTACCAGACCATCATCAGCCGCTGGTGGCACCGGCCCGAAATCGCACTGGGCGGCACAGACTGGCCGCTACTCGACCTGCTGCGCGAAGGCGACCGGATGGTTTGAGTCGTGCTGTCGTCCGGCGCGCTATAAAAAGGATACCCATCAATTGACGGGTCACCGGTGTTCCGCCTAAATTCGATTTGCGCAGCTAAGGATTGGCTGCATCCAGTGTATTCATTAAGGATAGACGATGACCCGTGCCCGCAGAGAGCAGGTTGCTCCGCCTGGGCACCATCGCCCAGGTGGATCCGATGATCCGTGCCCGCAGAGAGCAGGTGAGTCTTCTCGATACCCCGTATTATCACAGTATCGCCCGTTGTGTTCGCCGCTGGACGCTGTTGTTTGATCCGGCGTTTCCAGACAGGGCACATGCGTCACTGCGGCAGAGCAGGATAAATTGGCTGAAATCGTCGCGCAATGGTGGGCGCGGTTGTGTGATATCAGCTGGTTTATGCGCTGCCTGAATCGCCAGAAGCGTCTGACTTTACCTCGATTCAGCAGCGTATCCATGTGCACATCGAGCAGGCACCTGTACGTGCAGCGCCCAGGTTGAAGGGGCTGTCTGCCTGGCAGCGGGATACAGAGCGCTGTATTGCCTTTGACCCGGTGGACTATATTTAGCTGGTGGAATGAGCGGGCGTATCTGTAGGGACGACAAGCGCGGTCACATCGCGCATGAGTTACCGCTTATTCTGATGCGGTTAGGGATCGATCCGCACCACTGGCGCACCGTGATGCAGCCCAAGGGGTTGCGATTTACACGCGCCATCGGCCGGATGCAGAAGCTGCGCGAGTATGCTGCGCATATAGGCTGTTGCTGGCTGCACGGCAGCGGACAGGCGCAACGGTTGTATGCGTTTGACCGTGATTGAATTTGATAGGGTGTTAAGTTTGTTACTGGTGAGTTTGATGGGTGTCCTGATTCTGCTTCATGGGTGTCCTGATTCTGCTTCTGGCCCTGCTTAACAGGGTTAACTATGAATGTTGGATCTGATCGGAACGTTTGGGATCGTCGAGGGCGGTATTCATTGCTGCGACCGATACGTCAGTCCACCTGCCGGAGCAACAAGCAGCCAGTATCGCTGGTTATATCCCGACGAAAAATCGACTTCGATCTTACATCGTTTCAAAGGTAGAAAAGAGGCTTGAGTAGAGGTACAGTTTGTCACTGGCTATTCCGTCCCAGGTTTTGTGTAGGGTTTTGAATCATAAGGGATTTTTATAGAGTTGACTTCTTTATGTATGAAATATGCGGGCGGACCATATATGACACCATTACCTCTGGAGTAGCTATTGAACGAAACTGCTCAACAACGTACCCAAAAATACGTAGCCGCCCGTAAGCAGCACCCGGCCTGGTTGCTGCTCGCCTCTCAACGTGCGCCTTTGGTATTGGGCTGTCTGACCTCTCTGTTTGAGTCCGCCGATGATGGTATCGCCGAGGAGGATGCGCTGCAGGCGCTGTCGGAGATGCTATCGACCTATGCGGCCCAGGATGAATACTGTATCGAGTCTAATAACACCCGCCTGCTGGCCGGTCGTGAGCTGAGAGAATGGATTAAGCGAGGGCTGGTGATTGAGCGGGCACAGCGTATTTACGCCACTGATGCGCTGTCGGCGGCGATTCAGTTTATCGAATCACTGGATAACCGCATCATGACCTCAACGGCGTCGCGGTTGTCTGTAGTACAGCGTGAGATTGAAAATCTGGAGGTGGCGTTAAACCCCAATCAGACCAGCCGCATCGCTTCGATAAAAAACAGAATCAAGGCGCTGGAGCAGGAGCTAGCCGATGCTGAGGAGGGGAATGTTCCGGTTTTGAATGAGCAGGATGCCGTCGAGCGTGTCCTTGAACTTTACGGTCTGGCGACCGGATTACGGGCGGATTTTCGACGGGTGGAGGATTCCTGGCGTGAGGCTGACCGCCGGCTCAGGCAATCGATCATGTCGGAGCAGCTTCACCGCGGCGAAATTGTCGATCAACTGCTCGAAGGGCAGGCCGCGTTACTGAACACTCCTGAAGGGCGTGTATTTGACAGCTTCCAGCAGCAACTCAGGCAGAGTATTGAACTGGAAACCATGCGTGATCGGCTGCGCATTATCCTGTCCCATCCGGCGGCGGGCAAAGCGCTTCATCGCGGACAATTAAACGATCTCAAGTGGCTGCCCCTGCGACTGGTGAAAGAGAGCCAGGCTGTGCTCCAGGCTCGTGCCCGCAGTGAAAAAGATGTAAAAGGTTTTTTGAAAACCGGTTTGGCAGCCGAACATCACCGTGTGGGTCAACTGCTGGCCGATATTATGAATGCTGCACTTGAGCTGGACTGGCGACGGCAGGTGGTGCGTCGCTCCACTGTCCCTTTGCCACCGGTGGGGGTGGCGCTTGGAACCCTTCCACTGGCAGAGCGCTTACGCTTTAAATCACCGGAGAACGACAGCAAGGATGATTTGGATCTGACGGCAAAAGAAGCGGATCTGACTGAAATCGATGACGAATTCTGGGAGGCGCTGGATGGTCTGGATCGCGAATCCGCCATACAGCAGACATTGCAGGTATTGGCCGAGCAGGGCCGGCCCATGACCCTTGCCGATCTGGCGCAGCATCTGCCTCCGGTTCATGATCTGGAAACCTTCGCTCTATGGTTGGGGATGGCTCGGGAAGCCGGTATTACTATACACGAGAGCGAATTTCAGCAATTGGAGCTGTTGGACGATGAGCAGCATCGCTGGTTGTTCCATGTGCCTTATCTCACCCTGAGTTCACAGGCTCTGAACGGTATTGATTGGGAGTTTTAACTATGGACGGCATATTTGACCAGATTACTGGACGTACAGCACATCAGCCTGAAGTCGACGTAGATACTTTATCCGAGGAAGCTACGGAGGACCATGAGGTGCTGCAACAAGTCGAGACTGTGCGACCTTATGAGGTAGAAGCGCTCCGCACCCGCACCGAACGCCGATTGCGTGAAGCATTTCAGGAGTTGTTACGTTTCGGGTTGTTGGAGGAAAGCCAGAAACCTAATCACTATCGAACCGCCACCCGCGAGTTGACCGAGTTGAATGTGATCCTCGAACCTCTTGACCTGATTGCCGGTGTGGATGATGTCCGGGGGCTGATCTATCTCAAGGTGCTAAAAGTGGACGTTACGGATGAACTAGAGGATGAGTGGTCGCATCCTCTGGTGCGCAAACAGCGTCTGACCCTAGAGCAGTCTCTGCTGGTGGCGATTTTGCGCCAATATTTTATCGCCTACGAGCAAGAAGCGGGTACCGGTGCATCCCAGGCAATGGTGGCGGTGGATGAGCTGATTCCGCAGATGCAGGTGTACTTGGGAGAACAGGGTAGCGAAGCCAGAGAGCGCACGCGGATGCTAAACCTGCTAGATCAATTGAAGGACCACGGGCTTGTGTCCGCGCCAGATAAAAATGAGCGGGTTACGATCCGGCCAATCATCGCCCACCTGGCCAACCCGGAAAATCTGCAGACGCTGCTCAAGTGGCTGAAGGAACAGGTCACAGCGGATAGCGACTCCAAGGAACAGGAGAATGAAGAATGACCCAGGCTGCATTCTGGCATCAGGAAGCCACCTACACCTTCAGAGAGCTGAAGCTGTTTAACTGGGGCGGCTTTAGCGGCCCCCATCAGGCGCAGATCGATATCGCAGGTACCGCCGTAATCGGTCCGACCGGCAGCGGCAAAACCACCCTGGTCGATGCCCTGATGACGCTGTTGTGCGCCAATCCAAAATACAACTTAGCCTCTACCGGTGGCCATGAGAGCGACCGCGATCTTGTCTCCTATGTGCGGGGTGTCTCCGGGCCGGGTGATGGTGGTGCCGAGCAATCGCATATCGCACGAACGGGTAAAACCGTCACGGGTATCGCTGCCACGTTGGAAAATGGCGAGAACATTGTGAGGCTCGGCGCACTGCTCTGGTTTGATGATACCAGCTCGGCAACGACCGACTTGAAACGTCTCTGGTTCTTCACCACCTCTCCCAAGCAGACGCTGGAGCAGTGGCTGACGGTGCATCACGAAGGTGGTATGCGCGCCTTGCGTCAGTTGGACAAAACCGAAACCGGCATTTGGACCTATCCCGCAAAAAAAGACTTTTTGGCCAGGCTTCGAGACTTTTTCGAGGTACGCGAAAACGCCTTTAACCTACTCAATCGCGCGGCGGGCTTGAAACAGCTGAACAGTATCGACGAAATCTTTCGTGAACTGGTGCTGGACGATACCTCGGCTTTCGATCGTGCCAAAGAGGTGGCCGATAGCTTCGACGACCTGAGCGCCATTCACGATGAACTGGAGATCGCTCGTCGCCAGCAGCGTTCCTTGGAACCCGTTGAAACCGGCTGGGAAAAGTACCAGGCGAACGAGCAGGTTCTCTCGGAAAAAAATGAGCTAAATAGAATTCTACCAATCTGGTTTGGCGAACAAGCCTTTGCGCTTTGGAGTGAACAGTACAAGCGGCTGGAAGGAGCGTTCGAGCGAGCAGTAGAGAAACAAACGGATGCTGAGGCGCGCTACGGCATTCAGGAGCGCGTCAGGGATACTCTCAAGGAAGCCTATCTGCAGCTGGGTGGCTCGGATATTCAGGTGCTTGAAGAGCTGATCAAAGAAAAGCGAAAGAACCTGGGAGCATGTCAGGATAACGCCGGGCAATATCAGCTGCTGACGCAAAATCTGGAACTGCCAGAAGAGATCAGCAGGCAGGCTTTTGAGTCCAACAAGGCAAAACTGGATGAGCGGTTGTCACAGGCCAGGCACGCCGCTGACGCTGCAGCGAAGGCCTCGTTTGATCGCGGTGTCGATGCGAGGCAGGCAGAGCAAACACTGCTTGAGTTAAATGAAGAACTCAAAGAAATCAACCAGCGGCCAAGCTCAAACATTCCCGGTCCTTTTCATCACTTCCGTTCCGCCTTAGCGCAGGAGCTGGCATTGGATGAAGAGCGGTTGCCCTTTGTGGCCGAACTGGTGCAGGTTAAAGAGGCGGAACAGGCGTGGCGCGGCGCTATTGAGCGGGCCATCGGTGCACATCGGTTGCGCATTCTGGTGCCGCCGGAGTCGGCCGAGGCGGCGTTGCGCTGGGTGAATCAACGCTATAACCAGCTTCATGTTCGCATTCTTGAAGTAGCAGAGCCGAAAGTTCAACCTCGTTTCTTTGATGACGGGTTTACGCGCAAGCTGGAGTACAAGTCCCACTCCTATCGCGAAGCGGTCAAGGCGTTATTGGCGGGTATCGACCGCCACTGTATCGGCTCGCCGGAGCAGTTGCGACACACCGAACATGCGATGACCCAGCAGGGGCTGATGTCCGGCAGAGCTCGTTTTTTCGATAAGCAGGATCAAAAACGTCTTCAGGACGACTGGCAAACGGGTTTCGATAATCGTGACCGGCTTGCTGCTCTTGCAAGGCAGCTCGCCGAGGCAAGAGAAGCACTGCGCCAGAGGAACGCAGATCTGGAAACGGCAAAGACAGCAGAGCAGCAGGTTCAAGCTCAACTGATATTGTTGGGGCAGTTGCAGAACCTGGAGTTCGAGCAGATCGATGTGGAAAAAGCTGAGCGTGAACTGGAGGATCATTTAAAGAAACTCCAGCGACTGACCGCGCCGGATTCCGATGTGGCTGTTGCTAAGCAGGAACTGGAGGCTGCGGAGCAAACATTGAAAGCGATTAGCCAAGAGTGCCGCACCTGTGATGAAGCGTGTATCAATCTTAAGCGTGATTTGGGGCAAGCCAAGGAGCAGAAAGGCAAAGCCTTCAAGAGAGCCGAACCAGGTCTGAGGAACGATGAATGTCAGTTGGCGGCGGGATCTTTTCCGAAGATCGAGGAAGGGCAACTGCCGGATATAGCCGATTTGGAGCGCAACGCCTCAACAGTACTGCAGAACGCGCTGGACCTGCTCCGGCAGAAGAGAAGCAAGTTGTCGGAAGACCTGATCAGGTACATGTCGAATGCCAAAAAAGAGGACCGCGGGGCGCTGTCCGAGGTGGGCACGGAGTTGGAAGATGTACCCCGCTATTTAGAACGCCTCCAGCTACTGACCGAAGAGGCGCTTCCGGAAAAACGGCAACGCTTCAAAGACTACCTGAACCGCTCATCCGATGAGGGCGTGACCCAACTGCTGACTTATATCGACAATGAAGTCGGTATGATCGAAGAGCGGCTGGAGGATGTGAACAACACCCTGCGGCGGGTGGACTTCCAGAGCGGGCGCTATCTGCAACTGGTGTCTTCCAAAGTGATTCATGAAAGTCTCCGAACCTTGCAAACAGCACAGCGCAAGCTTGCTTCCTCGCGTTTTATCGAAGATGAGGGGGAGAGCCAGTATAAAGTCCTTCAGAATATCGTCGAGCAACTGCGTGATGCCTGTGAACGTAACCGCACTCTGGGGGCCAAGGCGCTGCTGGATCCGCGCTTTCGGCTGGAGTTCAAGGTCTCGGTCATTGATCGGCAGACCGGCCATACGATCGAAATTCGCCGGGGCTCGCAGGGCGGAAGTGGCGGAGAAAAGGAGATCATCGCCTCCTATGTACTTACGGCATCCCTCAGCTATGCACTCTGTCCAGACGGTAGCAGCCGGCCTTTGTTCGGCACCATCGTGTTGGATGAAGCGTTCTCGCGTAGCTCCCATGCGGTGGCGGGGCGGATAATCGCAGCGCTTAAAGAGTTCGGCCTGCATGCGTTGTTTATTACGCCAAACAAGGAGATACGCCTGCTTCGCAACCATACCCGCTCCGCCATCGTGGTGCATCGCCGGGGTATGGCCTCGATGCTGGCAACTTTGAGTTGGCAGGAGCTGGATGCCATGCATCATCAGCGCACGGGAACTGCGAATGAAGTCACCGGTTGAGATCGCGGCTCGACTTGCCAGGCAGTGGCACCAGTCGGCGCTACGCCTGGAGCGTTTGCTGTCGGCGGATACGTGGCCACTGACGTTCTCCATCGGCAAACCGACCGCAGCCGAGTTCTCCACACAGACTGCGGCGGTTCATGAGCATGTATGCCGTTGGAAAGCGGTAACGGTCGGAGAGGTCGGGTGGCAGTCCGTGAAGTACCGGGCCGGTGCGGAGGCCGTCTCCATGCCGACCTACTGGCGTATACGTACCCCGTCCGAGTGGGTCGCCGCAGCTAGGGACACAGCGGTGTTTGAAGAATACCGGACACTGGAATACCTAATTGCCAATGTGGAACCGAGCTATCGCGAATTGCTGGTCCGTAACCGATCGTTGTGGTGCACTAAAGACCGGGATGAGGTTCTGGAAACGGCCAGGTTGGCCAGCGCACTCTCTCCCGGCTGTGCGAAAGGAAGGCCTCTTCGATTACTGGCTGGGTTGGGTGTCGATACGAAGTTCTTCGAGCGTAACGGAACGCTCCTGACCAAACTACTGGATGAGCGCTATGCGGGAACAGCCAGTGAGCAAGGGCTAGTTAATTTCCTTGATGCATTTGATGAAAATGACCACTGGGTATTGGTCGCCCCGCTTGAAGTGGGATTATTGCCGTTCAAGCGCATTAGGCTGACAACATCGGAACTGGCTGCAACCCCTCTGCCCGGCTCTCGAATCATCGTGGTGGAAAACGAGCGCTGCATCCATCTGCTTCCAGAACTGCCCGATACCATTGTAGTGCTGGGGGCGGGTTTGGATCTACAGTGGCTGCAATCCGCCCATTTTGATAAAAAGGCGGTTGGCTATTGGGGGGACTTGGATACCTGGGGATTACTTATGCTATCCCGAGCTCGACAATATCGGTCAGGGCTAAAACCTTTGCTGATGAGCGCTGCTCTATTCGACCACTACGCTTACAACAATGCCGTCGTTGAACCGGTAGTGGCACAGAGAAAGGCGCCAACTGGATTGACCGAAAGTGAAGCTGATTTGTACCAGTATCTTTTAGAACAAGAGAAAGGGCGGCTGGAACAGGAGTACCTTCCGGAACAAGAAGTTCACGAAGCGCTGTATGCTTGGGCTGACGGCGTCTGTTGACTCAAATTTCTAATTGTAATCGGAGACTTTCCCTTCAGCCGACACGGACAGCTCCTTCTCCTTCTTGAGGCTACTTTTTTAGAAGAATAAAAAGAGAATAAAAAGGACACCAAAAAATAAAAAAGACACCCATCAATTAACAATTCATGGGCGTTCAGGCCAGCTTAACAGGCAAAACCAGCGCTGCGCTACAGCCCCGGTTTTGCCTGTCGGTTCAGATTTTACCCTGTGTGCGCAGCAGCTCGACCAGTTGCCCGGCCGCCTGTTCGGCTGACAGTTCGGCGGCCTTCAGGGTGCATTCCGGGGCGGTGGGTGGCTCATAGGGTGAGTCGATGCCGGTAAAGTTTTTCAGCTCGCCGCGGCGGGCTTTCTTATACAACCCTTTCACATCACGGTGTTCG
>JBFGZS010000087.1:0-8894 GCA_041586615.1 Motiliproteus sp.
CACGTGCGTGGGGAAGACACCATATCTGTAGATATGGCCTGGATCGTTAAAGAACCCCCCCCACGTGCGTGGGGAAGACACGGGGGTTATACAGCCCTGACAAACAGCTGAAGAAACACCCCCACGTGCGTGGGGAAGACCAGATACCAGGAGCGGTGTGGCGCGAACGCAAAGAAACACCCCCACGTGCGTGGGGAAGACTCGCGGCCACCATTGCCGCCACGCTATCAAACGGAAACACCCCCACGTGCGTGGGGAAGACCCGGCAGGCGGGCTTTACCGGTTACGGCATCTAGAAACACCCCCACGTGCGTGGGGAAGACTTAGGCCAAAGCCGCCGCCCCTAAACTTAATAGGAAACACCCCCACGTGCGTGGGGAAGACTTTCGCCCAGTATGTGAGCGATTTTGTACATAGGAAACACCCCCACGTGCGTGGGGAAGACCAGCTGATCAAGGCCGGCACTTTCAACCCAGAGGAAACACCCCCACGTGCGTGGGGAAGACTATGGAAATTACTCTGCCCTGCGTGGACAGATGGAAACACCCCCACGTGCGTGGGGAAGACCCAATCACCTGGCGTACGAAACAGAGATGAGCGGAAACACCCCCACGTGCGTGGGGAAGACACCAATATATTGTTAAAGAGCGACTCTATCAACACTAGATATTGGTTTTAGCGCTCCAGTAGTTTTTCGATAATCAGCTGTAAACCGGATATTTCAGTGATGGCTTTGTTGGTCGCCCCAATCGCTCTTATTTCATACCCGGGTGCAGCCGGTAACGATCGAAACATAATGACACCAGAATCTGCCGGACAGTGTTGATATAAATACTCAATCACTTTTTTCGCTACCGAATCCTTGATACCCGAAACAAAGACATTCGGTCGAGGTTCGACAAACCAGAGCTTCATGCGCCCCCGCACTGCAGGCGGCAGATCATTTGCGACGACTACGAGCATTTTTTGTACCCAATATTTGCGGTATATCTATGGCGATCTGTGCCAATAGGTCAGTGTCCAGCACTCTGCGCCGGAATTCTGTGGCGACTTTGTACTTATCATAACGGCCGGCCATCTCCCTAGTAAGCGAGAACGCCAAATCGATACAAAGCTGTTCTTTGTACAGATCAGACAGATCATAAATAAATGGTAAGGGACTACCGGAATGAATGAATCCAATATGCGGCGAGTATCCCAGACTGTGCACCGCCGAACACAGGATGCCATACAGCGCAGCATTACTTGCGGTAAGTACCTGGTTGGTAATATCGCTGAGCTCAAATTTATTTGGCGTAAAACTGCGCCCTTTCCATCCCACCTGATAGGTTTCCGCTTTCTGTTGATACAACGCCCGTACCCGATGGCCTTCCATGCCCATCATCTCTTTCAGATTTTTTCCCTGCAGATCAGCATCAGGAAAGCGCTTGGCAAACATGCGGCGGGCCACATCCAGCGACCTCCCTTCATCCGCCGCCTGCGCTAACTGGCGTTTCAAATTTCGAGTATCAGCTGTTGGAAGAAAGCCGGCCGCATAAAACAGCAGACTATCTTCACCGACCCAACACACTGAACAATTAGCCGCCACCATGGTTTTGACCGCATCATGTGTGATAGTTGTACCGGGCCCCAGTAGCACCGTATTGATAGTCGCAATCGGTAAACGGATAACCAACCCTTCAGAGTCAATCCATTTGACACTGCTGTCATCAATCTCCAGACGACCCCGTTCCAGATACAAAAACGGATATTTATCTTTGATCTGTGGCAACGACTCACGCGTGACCTTGACGAACAACCGCTTTCCCTGCGCCATTGTTTACTCCCTGAAATGCTGTATCGTCACCCGCCGGTCACGATAACGCTTTCTTGCGCCAAACTGTTCAGGGACATCATTCAAGGTAAGCACGTTTCCATTGTGCTCACCTTGCAATACCTGATAGGCAAACAGCTTTTTTTTCTGCTGCGCCATCTGTTCAGCTTTTGTCAATGCCATTACAGTATCCGCAAACAGCCCCTGATAGACAAACTCCGTCGGAACACAACACTTGCGGCCTAAAAACAGATCCCAGACCGGGTTGCACAATGCCTCTGCGATACTGTTTGCCAGCTCTGCCGGCACCTGTAGGGCCACGGCAAAGGCCATATCCTGCAAATAGTAGCGGTAGGTCATTTTCGTTCCACCACCCACCGCTTTTTTACCTGCACTGGTTTTCGGTATCAGCAACGACTGCCAGGGATCATTAGCATCGTAACCGCTACCGACCATATGAAAATCACATAACAGTGGCTCGCGGGGTACCGCTTGCCTACCATCGCCGGCTCGAACATAGGCCACGACAGAAATATTCAGGGTGGAAAATCGTTCAAGTAATTCACACTGTGCACCACCAGCACCCAACGCGCTGCATACTAATCCCAGCACGCCGGACTTAGTTGGAAAGTCCAAGGAATCACGACGCCCGAATTTAGAATCATGGCCCCATGACTGGAGCGGCGCTTCCAGCCACAGCAATAAGTAAGGATCTGTCATTATCCCCTCCTTATCGCACATGGCTTTGCAGATCTGTAATCAATGTATCAATGCTATAATCATGCTGCTCGCCCCATTCGTAATCACCCTGCTTACCAAACAAGGAACCAGACAGATTTTCTTTTTTCGCCAGGTAGTCTTTCAATCCTTCAATACTTGGCTGCAAATAGCCGCCATCTTTAGGCTTCACCGCTGTTTCAAACGGCACCTGTAAACGTTGACCATTGCGCACCATTACTTTGGCAAACTCCCAAGGCGATGCGCCAGACTGGGTTGTTTGACGGGCGCTTGGAATAGCAACAAAAAGCGCTTTGGTAAATGTCTCAATGGCCTGTTGGATGGCGAGGATACTGGCGGCTTCCTCATCAGCCCCCAATGTTTGGGCCAGCTGCCCAAGATCTAGGCTGATATAACGGTAATAGGTGGCTGAGTTATACTCCAGACTCCCCATATGCGCAGAGCCCGGCTCATCCTGCAGATCATCCAGGGCGGTAAAAAATTCGACCTCATTACTGACTTTATGGGTTGAAATGGCATGGGAAAAAGACGCCGCCGCTTCTACATTCATATCAGGCGCTTTTGCCACCATGCGCCCAAACAGCGCGATATCTAGCGCATCGACGGCAGGCGTCAGGGCTTTTTTAGCGACTTTGGCTAATTCCTTGTCTTTGAGTTTACTACTGTCAAACTCCAGCCTTCGGGCATAGTCGGCAAAAGCCTGTGCCTCTGTTGCACTAATAAACAACAAAGTATCGTCACTCAGCAGCGCTGCCATTTTGGCACTACACTCATCCGCACTATTCTCATTAGCTCCATCTTCCAGGCATGCCTTCCGAAGCAGTTCTTCAACCTTTTTGGTACGTATGCCAAGCTTGACGCCAAACGTCTGCAGGGCAAGCCGTACCTGTCGTTTCCAGCACTGCGAACTAACACGGGCACGGGTCGTGCCGCCCACAATTGCAGTTTTTGGAGCCCCAACATCATCCCGATTTAAACAGGTGACTGGAAACGACTGCAATATATGGTATTCGATGCGGGTATTTTTATATGGATTGTTCATATTGTTGTCCTTAGTTATTTGAACGGGTTTTCCATCACAGGAACAATTTGTAAAAGACCACAGCCAAACGCACGTGCTCGGCCGATGCCATTCTTAAAACTCTGTATAAACTGATCAGGATCAGTCACCGTCAGATACCCCTGCAGATGTGCCTGCGCCAATGTTATTGTACGACCGGTTTTATCTGAAAATGTTTTAACCTGTATCTTATCCACCTGTAAGTGCTGCGCAGACACAGAAAACCCCCAGCTTTTCTGTGCCCTGTCCATAAACCAGCTGGCAATGTCCGTACGGCCTTTAACAGGCACCAGTTTGCCACTGGCATTTGCACGACGCGTCGGATTGATGATCACCTGAAAGCGATAGTCAGAATACGTAAGGAAATCTGGCGAAAGTTTTTTACTGACGACCTCGCCACACCTGTCACTTACTGCCGATGCCGGCGGACGATCTGATAAGAGCAATATTTTACGGCCATGAAAATCCCCACCCAGGTCTGCCCATAGGATACCGCTGGCCACACTTTGCTGCTTTTCATGCTCGCTGCGGACATCTTCAAACAAACTGTATACCACTCTGTGCACGGAGTATTGATCTGTTATTCGTAGTGATTTCACCGCACCTCGGTCCAACTGTAAGACACTTGCTATCATCGGCGTGGTCATACACTCTCCTTGGCAAATTCATCAACGCTATTGCCATAAAACTCCTGTGCCCATTGCGCTTTGACCCTCTCCGGGTTCCAGTTAAAGCTAAGTAGTTGGTTAAGCAGTCGGGCATAGTCTAGGGGCTGAGCGATTTTACTGTTGATCAACGCAAACAGAGGGCGCAGTATGCGGCAGACTTCGCCAGTATCACCGCAGGCAAGCAAACGCCTTAAACGTGCTTTTGCCTGATCACCAGCATCGCCATTTGTGCCTTTATCGTTATAACTACTGGCTATAGCCTGGCCTAATTTTAACCGGCCATTATTCGTAGCCTTTGATTTAGCAATTGCAGCGCCAATAGCCGCGTATGGCAGTCGCTCATAGTCTTTTTCCAAGTCAATATTGAACGCAGCCAGTAGCTCCCAGCTTTGATATTCGGTGCTAGGATTATCGGCACGCCGCAAACGTGCGGCGAACCCCTTATCCTGCTGGCAACGGCTGATAACCCCCCCGACAAAGCGACTGGCTTTATTCTGCGGCTTCACATTCATTTCAGCAGTAAGTATGTTGGTCATACAACCTCCGGTTGTTTGAGATATTTAGCCAAATTCGGTCGGCATTTTGCCCATGCATCCAGTTGCCGGGCCGTTTTCTGGGGACAATATTGGTTATAAGAACGTTGCACATACTCAGCAAAGCGGCGACGCAATGTAAAATGTTTATCATTCGCCTGGTCGTCATGGACGTAACAGGACTCGACTAACCGCTGAACATCTCGCTCACACAACTGCCAAAAAAGACCTGTAGCCTGAGCCGCATGATGACTGCCGTCCATAAGCTGTTGTTTATAAAAAGCTGATGTACAGCCGTACAGAGTTTTAGCCATCCGTTCAATGACTTCCATCTCCGCTTCTAGTTGCTGAAACCAGGACTCGCCAATTACAGCACTTTCCAGCCAGATGATTGACTCCACCGCATCATCGCTGCCAGATACAAACTGTTCACCCGCATTACTAGTAACCCTTAAACCACCGGACCAGACAGCAAAAAACGCAACACTGTGCCGTACACGTGACATTGCTGCCTTCAATTGCAGGCAATCAAAACCTGTCGAATGTTGCTGAAAAAAACTCAGTAGTGCCGTCAGCTCACGCCAGGGACGTCGCTCTGGATTGGCCCATAAAACTTTGGGTTTTGCCTGACTAAAATTAACAGCCACGGATGGATCTACCACGCTGTCCAGATAGCTCGCATGAGCAAGTCCTTCTGAATAATGCAAACCCTCCTCGGCCAGTAAACAAAAGCGACACACGGGAACTAATCTTCCGATTAATGACTGTTTCAGTCGCGTTGCCGTATTGCAGTTCTCAGTTAGCGGCATCGCCTCCCAAGGGGGGATACCCACCCCCTCTGGATAGTAACCACTGTCATCAATATCGTTCTGTGTTAGTAAATTTAACCAAAGGGTTTGTGTAATTGACTCAGCAATGCAGAAACTGTGTAACAACCCCATATGGGCCACCGCCGGGCCTGGTTTACCCGTTGACGGTTTACCTTTGTCGTTAGATTTACCTCGATACTCTTTATCGAGTACAACCCGGTTATCAGTTTTTTTACCTCCTAGCGCAAACGCCATCAGGGACACTATTAACAATGCCCGGTCAGCATCGGGTAACTCGTGTTCAACCTGACTCTGGATCAAAACCGTGGTATTACCAGTCGATATTTCAGGCAATACCGCACCAAAAGTCTGTTTGGCTGCACTGACAATCTCGGGCATCTGCAAGAACGGTTTTTCACCATACAGATAAAACCGCTCATACCACCGCCCCAGATACTCAAGACACTGCTGTGCTAATCCTTGCCAGCCCAGCTGCCGCCACTCCTCTTCACCCTGAGGGGTGCAGGCCGCCTGAGCAATTGCCAGTAACAGCTTCAATACAGCGATTTTCTGTACCGGGTTACCGCTCAGAGCCCTATATTCTGAGTGACTAAACACATCACGGATGCTCACCCGGCCCACATCGGCTATCGGAATCCAGGCTTCATCAATCAGATTAAAACGATTTTCCATTATTCATTCCTTGATTTTGACTGCGTGATATCCCAAGTCATCACGGTAGGTAATACGGTACTGTTCATTCAGCTGCGCCCCTTGGTAACCACGCAACTCTGAACTTTCATCAACAAACGCAACTTTCAGAATGGCTTCATTGTGTTCTGGTTGCCCTAAATAGAAACAATGATGTAAATGCGCCTTGCGTAGCTGATCAATTGGCAGGGGCAACGGTGCTTCAGCAACGCGAACATGGACAAGCTGACGCATCAGGCTGGCCGCTAATTTCCGCCACTGGCGCTTACTCAAGCACTGATACTGCCAAGGTAATATCAATACACATCCATCAAGTAACGTCAGATGTGTCTCTTTTTTATCTGGCAATAAGCTCATTGAACGTAACAGCAGCACTTCGGCACTGTCGGTTTCGCTGTAACGGGTTTGCGCTTTGCTTTCGGGCAGTGTTTTTCCACTTTTAGCTAATGTCACCCGCGCCGATTGTTGCAAAGCGATTTTACCAATCCGCCGAGGTGTGCCCTGCTCCAGTTCGTGCAACCATTGTGATAACGGGCCTGATTCTTGACGCGGCGCATAGGTTGCCTCAATCATCGGCCGTATATCATCAGGCAAACTAAGTGAAGTAACTCCCTGCCACAATTCAAGACTGCGACACAGGACGTATGGACTATACACCCATGCCGTTGAGCCGAATGCCTGTGTTGGATTTATGATTGCCTTGTTCAGATCAGGCGCCAAAATACAGGCACTGCAGAAGGCACCTTTTGGACGAGGGGTATCGTTATGCCGCCATAACCGACCCAACCGTTGTAACAGCATATCCGTGGGCGCAAAACGGCTGATCAAGTAATCGGCATCAATATCAAGTGACTGTTCCAGCACCTGCGTGCCGATCAGAATACGCCCTGTATTACTCCGTTGATCCCAACCACTTTTCCCAAACAAAGCCACCCATTTATCTTCAATCACCTGCCGGTTTTCAGCTGTAAAACGTGAATGTAATAAGCCACACTCGACACCCAAATCAAAACAACGGGCGGCCAGATCAAAATACCTTTCCTGCGCTTCCTTAACGGTATTCTCGATCCATAGCACCTGCTGGCCCTGCACCGCACGTACCAGAGCCTCATCAAGCACGACGTTGTTTTCAGTGACTACCTGAACAGTGACTGCATGCCGATCGTTGACGGCAATCGCCTGCTCCAGTAATTCCTGGTCATTGGCTAACGCGCTGATTAATGGGTACCCCCGCTCAGCGACCGGACAGCCCAACAGATGCTGCCGACGCTCCTTATTCAAGGTTGCACTGAGGATAATGACCGTGCAGTGCAGCTTCTTCAAGCTATCCACTAAGGCGTCTAAGATCGTGCCGGTATAAGCATCATAGGTATGCACCTCATCCAGAATAACGACTTTTCCCGCCAACCCGAATGCTCGAACAAAACCATGCTTAACATTCATCACGGCCATCAATGCCTGATCAACGGTTCCCACAGCAAACGGCGCTAGCAGCCCCCGCTTACTGCTGTTAAACCAAGCACCGCCGGGCCTGCCTTCTTCTCCCATTTCCGTTTCTTCCAGCAACCATGCACTGCCGTGAAGTAATAAGGAGCGGCGATGCCGGCAATCTTCCTCAAGAATTGTTTGCAAGAAAATATTAAAACGGTCGTAAATTTTGTTCGATGTCAGCTGTGTAGGCAAAGCAAAATAGACCCCCGTCACCTGCCGCTGCTCCAGCAGTTTGTACGCCGCATATAATGCCGCTTCTGTTTTACCCAACCCCATCGGGGCTTCGAGGATATATACCCCTGGCTGGGCTGCACTCTCTATAAACTGTGTTTGCGCCTGTCGCGGCGTAAAGCCAAAAATATCGACAAAAGACAGCGCGGGACGAACTTTTGGTGGAATGAAACCAGCATCATCCAGGGCTTGAGTAATGTTTGGCTGCCATGGCTGCTCTGGGTTTTCAAAAAAGCGGCCGGAACCAATCCAGTCGGAAACTGACGTTAAGCCGGCAATTGCACGCGCCTGCGTATAATCATCTATTACTGGCCAGCCGCACCCCATAGCTTCTTTAAGTGCTTCAACCAGTTTCTGCCGTTCGGTTTGCCAGGCAGCCCCCCCGAATACTTCATCACCTGCATCGAGCATGGCAACCGGAGGAGAAAAACCGTGATGCTGCCCCAGTATTTCAGGAATGAAGTCACCCGCCTCCATTGCCTTTACCGCAACTTGACTGACGCCGGCATGACCTCCCCAGGCGGATTCCAGCGCATGATTTACCGCCATTAAGTCTGGGTGCAACTCAAACCGCCAATCAGTTGTATTTATGAGTAACTTTTTAGCGAAAGTTGGGCTGACTTTACCGATATCGTGACAGGCAGCGACTAACGGCGAACCATCGGGAAACAATGCTTCACGGATAACAACGGGGATTCGTTCCAGCAACTGCGCAGCAACACTGCCGACAATCTGGCAATGCTCGAACACATTGCGCCCTGTGACTACGTTGCCGGACTGGTTGATAAAGGTTTTTGCGGGGCACTGCTGAAAAGGTATTGCTACGCTTTGAGACCGAGA
>JBFGZS010000088.1:0-8854 GCA_041586615.1 Motiliproteus sp.
ACTGGCCCGACGCACGGGCAATCCGCGCATCGCCCTTCGTATTGGCGAAACGACACAACCGCGTATGCTCGGCTCCATTGGTTTTTTAATGTCCACCGCGGAATCGTTGGCGCAGGCCTATCGCTGCGTCATCGATTATCTGCCGCTGCTGATCGAAGGGGTTCATTTATCCCTCGACGAGACACCGGATCGGGTGGCCTTAACACTGGACTTGGAAGATGACGATCAGATCGCGCTCGTCGAGTGGCTCCTGGCCTGCCTGTGCAACTGGCCACGCTGGCTGACCGGCCGCCAAGCACTGCCTATCCGGGTCGATTTTGCTTTTGCACCGCCGGCAAACAGCCGTTATTACCAACAATTTTTCGCGGCAGAGATCCGTTTTAATGCCGGCAGAAACCGCTTGCTGTTGCCGGTCGATGCGATACGCGAATGCTGTCTGGACGCCAACGAGGAGATGTTTCGCCTGCATCAGGCCTTTGCCGACCAGCAGCTCAGTGCCTCCGGACGCGACGGCGCACTGGTCGCACAGATAAAAAGTATTATCCGTAACCGTTTATCCGCCGGGCAGAGCAAACTCGACCGCGGCGCGTTGGCGCAAAGCCTCAATTTAAGCCTGCGCACCCTGCAACGCAAACTGGACCAGCAAGGGACCAATTACCAGACGCTGTTCGATCAAACCCGTCAAGAGATGACGCAGCAACTAATTCAACGCGATGATCTAAGCTTTGGCGAGATCAGCCATCAGCTCGGCTTTGCCAATCTTTCCGCCTTCCAGAAAGCCTTCCGGCGCTGGACCGGCACAGCCCCCAGCGAATTTCGCGCGCAGCACCGGCCGACGACACTGCAAAGCCGACAGGCAAGCCCGCAGGTACTGGCCGAACTGATCTGCCCGGATGGCCTCAGTGAAATGCAGTTCTATCCGCTGGCACAACAGCTGATAAACCACGTCGAGGCCTGGCAACAACGTGGATTGCCACTGGGATCCCTGAGTCCCCGCCACATCGGTATCAGCCACGATACAGAAACCCAACTGCAACTGTCGCTGGTTGACCCGACGCCCCAGTCCCCCTCCCCCATTCAGGAACGGCTGGCCTACCTCGCACCCGAATGCAGTGGACTGCTGCCTTTTCCGACGGGTGATTACAGCGCTACCTATGCGCTGGGTTGTCTCCTGTTTGCCATCCTGCACGGGCAGCCCCCCCACAACGCGAGCAACCTCAGGAGTCTACTGACGGCCCAGCTCAACGAAGCCCCTGCTCTGCGGCGTGAACTGTCTCAACCCTTGAGCCGTGTACTGAATAAATTACTGGCGTTACCCGCTACTGAACGCTACCAATCCTTGCTGGGGCTGAAAGAGGATCTAGAACAGTGCCGGCAGGCATTATCGGTTAATGTTGCCGTCGAGGCTTTTGTACCCGGCTGCAGCGATGTTGTAACGCTACAGTCTCAAGAAGCCGGGCTGGCTGGACGCCAGTCAGAGCAGGCCAGACTCGTGGCGAGGCTACGTGAATGCGAACGAGGCGAAACCCGCATAGTCCTTCTGCAGGGTGTCAAAGGCAGCGGAAAGACAGCGCTGATCAGCGATTTACGACGATCGTTATGTCGTTCCCAGGGAATAATGCTGAGTGGCACCTTCCCCCCCCAGGCGGATCCACAGCCTTACACTACCCTTATCAGCATGCTGCAACAGCTGCTCCGGCAGCTCATCGCCCTGCCTGAAGCCCATCAATCAATCTGGCGCCAACGAATCCAGCGGGCACTGGGTGATCAGGGCTATATTCTACTGCCACGGATGCCCGAATTGGCCGAACTCTACAGCTGCGAGGCTGATCCGCGCCCGATTGCAGAAGCCGATTCACTGACGTTGCTGGAAACCGCCATCTGCGATCTGTTACGCACCTGCCGAGAACGTTTGCTGGTCCTGGGTTTTGACAACCTGCAGTGGGCCGACCCGCCATCACTGAAACTGCTGGCGCGGATATATAAAGACGCTAACGGCCAGCCACTGTTGCTGCTCGGTGCACAGCGGGTCCCGTCTGGTGAATCGCCTGCTCGTCATGCTGTGCCGCACTGGGCAGCCGTAACCGGTGTCGAGACAATCGTCCTTCAGCCCCTGGAGCGTGAGCAGATCTACAGCCTGATACAGGAACGGATCAGTGCCTCGCACGGGGAACTGACAACCCTGACCCTTTGGCTGCAACGCCATACCGATGGCTCACCGGGTGCGGTATTAAACCAGCTGCAATCACAGGCCTGGCTCTGCTATTCCCCGCAGTTGCGGCGCTGGACGCTGCATAAACAGGCCCTGACATACGTTTTCGAACAAAACAATGATACCGACACTTCGCTGGCCAAGTTATACGACCCGATACTGAATAGCCTGACCCCGCCGGACAGGGAGCTACTGCAATGGGCGGCCGTGATCGGTCCCCTATTCGACACCGAGTTACTCGCTCAAAGCCGCCAGGACCCCGTTGCCCGTATCGCGATTCGCCTCTGGCCAGCCCAACAAGCGCGGCTGATTACACCGACCAGCGACAGCGCCGACGGCAGCGCTAGCTATCAGTTCTGCCACAACGCGCTTCAAGCCCATGTGTATGCATCGATCCCCCTCGAACGGCGGCAATCGATCCATCAGGCGCTGGGCAAGGTGCTGCGAGAAACCTGGTATCGTCATCCCGATACCGCCACGCTCTTTGCCTGCACCGATCACTTAAACCGTGCGGATAATGGTCAACGCGGCCCAGAACACTATGCCCAGCTCATCGTGCTGAACCAATTGGCCGGAACCTCTGCCCGAGAGCAAGCCAATCTCCAGTCAGCCCGATACTACCTGCAACGCAGCTGCCAATTGATCCAGCAGCACTCACCGCTAGGCGGCAAAGCAGGCACGGATGCCCCCTGTCACGCAGACAACGATCAGGCTATCGACATTCTGCTCAATTGCGCCGAACTGGATAGCCTGCTGGGGGATGAACGGTCGGCCAATTCGCGATTCGCGCAGCTAACGTCGCTCTTCGATACCGATGCCCTCCCTCTAACGGCCCTAAATATTGCCCCTTGGTTACGCCTGCAACAGGCAAAAACAGCCCATGCGCTGCGCTTTGCGCACCTTAATCAGGCACGAACAATACTGACTGCAGCGCTGATGCAGCTTGGTATTCACTTCGAACCCGCCGGTATCAAGCAATGTGCATCGATACAGCGTTTTTGGGCCGGAGGTCTGTTCAGCGCCGCCGAACACAGGGCAACGCAAACCCCCGCCCTCGCTATGCGCCACACAGACAACGTTAATACTGCTGGCGGACAGTCAAGACCGGTGGCTAGCGCACTATCGACCCTAACCCGCGAACACGGCCTTATTGAGCCGTTAACCATGCTGCTCCAGCGGCTGACGCTTATCGCCGAACTGCAAAGCGATGCACGCTTCGCTATCTACCTGTTAACACAGACCCTTCGCATCAATACCCGCCAAGACGGCTATTCGGCGGCCAGCCGGGCTTACCTCTGCCACTGGCTGGAAGGCAATTATTCACTGGCGCAACAGCACGCCTTACTGGCGCAGCGTGACCTGCAAGCCGCAGGTGCGGACCAGCAAGCGCTTTGCCTGCTGCGCCTGGGTATCCATGTTCTGCCCTGGATCAGCTCACTGGCAACCGCAACCGACAGCCTGAGCCGCGCCCAGACAATGGCCCAGCATCAGGACGATATCTGTGTCAGCACCCTGGCAGAAAGCGCCTTGAATCATCTGGCCTGGTTGCAAGGTACGCCGCTAGCGACATTGTCCGATCGGCTGCAAGTCCAACAGCCACGCATCAATCGTCCGGGTAGCAAGCGATTAGGAGCATCGCTCGATGATTCCATTGGCTACCTGCTTCGCCAGTTGGTCGATTCAACCCGCGAGCTGCCCCCCAGCCCGGCAGCCGACGAAAGGAATACGTTGGCCATCGGACCAATGACCGAGGCCAATGCAGCCAACCTCGACGGCTGGCCGTTACTTGCGCACTGCACCGTCGCCTTCTTGCTGGATGAACGTACACGATGGCCCCGGCTTTTACACGCCGCTGAGGGCCAGGATGCAGCGCTGGCCGGCCAGTTTGCCCAGGTAGAACAGGCGCTCTTCTCTATTTTGATGCGAACCGAATTAGCGCGCAATGCCGGGGGCGAGAGCCGAGGCCAGCTGTTACACCAATGCGAGCGCGACCTATGCCGGTTGGAAATCTACTGCCAGCCCGGCAACCTCGATATCCAGGCCCGCTTTCACCTTGCGGCAGCGGAGATGGCTGCGCTGCACGCTGTCACAGCGCGTGCGATAGATCACTTCGAGCAAGCCCTTGCCTGTGCGGAAAAACAGGCGACGTTGCATCTTCAGGCATTAGCGTGTGAGCGCTACGGCCTGTTTTGGCAACGCCAGAACCGCCGCGCCCTTAGTCGCCCGCTTCTGCACCAAGCGACCACGCGCTACCTGGATTGGGGGGCTACCAGGAAAGCCGCACAATTGAGCACTGGATTCCCCTCCGATTGACAGTAAAATGGCGGACATAATCATAATGAGAATCTCGGCTACCCCATACCGGAGCCGCTAAAAAGGTGAAATCGAGCATGGCAACCGCGACCCCATGGCGCATCCTGGTAGTTGATGATGAAGCAGGGATTCACGGTATCACCCGCATGATTCTGCGCGACTACGAGTTTGATAAGCGCCCAATTGAGCTCATCAGTGCATTCAGCGGTCGCGAGGCCCGTGACAAGCTGCAGAATGTCGACCATATTGCCCTGGTACTGCTGGATGTGGTCATGGAGTGTGACGATGAAGGGCTGCGGCTGGTCAACTTCATTCGCGACGACCTGGGCAACCGGGATATGCGCATCATTCTGCGCACCGGGCACCCGGGATTTGCCCCCGAAACCGAGGTCATTGTCGACTACGATATCAATGACTACCTCAGCAAAGCAGAGCTGTCCGCCTCACGCCTGCTCACTTCGGTGGTGGTGGCACTGCGCTCTTATCGGGATATCGTCAGCGCACGTCGCAATCACGCGCAGGGAGCCGCCTCCCCAGCCCCAGTCACCGATAATCCCCATGTAGCAGAACAACTCCCAGCGTTAGTCAAGCCGCTACTGGACAACGCCCGACGTCAAAGCTACCGCCTGCAGCAGCTCGATCTGCCTCCCATGGCGCGTCCACTGATCGAAGAGATTCAATGCGAACAGACCCGGCTCGCCGGACTCTTCGACCAAATCGACCCATTCGACCACATCGACCAGCGGCTCTGGCCTCAGGCGCCGCCGGCCAGCACCGCGCCCAAAGCGCTACTCCATCAACTGGTAGAGTCACTGCTACCCTTTGCCCGGCAACAACACCGTCTGTTGGACAGCCGGCCGGCCACCGACCTGCCCGAGCAACTTTGCCTCAGCGCCGGTGTTACCCTGCAGCTTTGGCAGGCCCTGCTCGACCATGCAATGACCATTGCACCGGATCAAGATCTGCGCCTCGGGCTTGTCTACCTGACCGAACAGGAACAGTTGCAATTGCGGATTGAAACGTCGCTGCACACCGGCCAACGCAATGGCGGTACCCCGCGCCTGCAATTCTGGCAAGCACGGGGCCGGGAGTTTTGCAGTCGGCAAGCGGAGACCCTTGGGGGTAAACTGGAACTGCTGGCAGTGACCACCGACAGCATCATTATCAACTGCAGCGTCCGAGCAACCCTTGCGTGAAAAAACCACTGCCATGAATCACAACCCCCAGACAAGCCGCCGGCCACGGTCGACGGTCACCCTGCCAGAATATCGCTTGCTGGCCTTCGTGCTGCTATTCCTGTGTTCCCTGCCGCTCTATGCCAACCCGATCAACGTGCTGATGGTGCTGTGGCGCGGTGAAACGGCTGCCGAACAAGGGTTTGTACAACGACTTGCCGCGCTTCCCATCGATGTAAATATCCGGCAAATTGACGCGGGCCAGGACCGCAACCATCTGTCGCAACAATTGCGCAGCATAGCCCCCGAACTCAATAAATTCGATTACCTCTACAGTTTTGGCACCACGGCATCCCGCATGAGTCAAACCATTAATCAGGGGCGCATACCGCAGATATTCAGCATGGTTTCCGACCCGCAAGGGGCCGGGCTCGCACCGGATCCTAATATCCCCACGAAGCGCCTGACGGGGTCAACTGACGCGATATCGGCGGCATTACGCGTCACACTGGCCCAGCAACTGTTCCCTATTCGACGCATCGCCATCTTGGTAAACGCCCGTGAAACCAATACCATAGCCCAGCTTGGCGAATTGGAACGGCTATGCGCCAACGAGGGAATTACCCTACAGATATTGCGCGTTGCTCCCAACACCCACACGCTAGACGTGTTGCTTCAACGCCTGAAGCAGGGTGAGATCGACGCCGATACGCTCTATTTACCGAGTGATTCTTACATTATCAGCCAATCAGCCGCCATCATGGCAGCCCTGGCCGAAACACCCTATCGGGTCATTGGCGCCACCCGTGCCTTTGTCGAAGATGGCGCGCTCTTGGCGATCGCACCCAACTATACGCTGATGGGCGCACAGCTGGCCGATCGTCTGCTGGCCATTGAGCAAGGAGCCCCCATTCATCAACTCCCCCTGGTTCGTGTCGACCGTCCGTTGGTACTCTATAACGAAGCCACCCGAAAGCGGCTGGCAATAAGTATTCCCCATACGCTGAGTCATGTACTGGAACGCGTTGATTAAGCCGTCCACTGGGGGGACTATTAACCTGCCGCGTGGCTTTATGCCACGGCGATAAGTTTTTGCGCGGTATTTTTTGCGCGGTATTAAGCTGCGCGGTATTAGGCTGGTGCCTTAACACCCCGCTACAGACCACTAACCGGAGATAGTCCAGATGCGCCGATTGCTGTACCTGTGCTGCGGTTTTCTTTGTTTACTCTTGGGGCTGATAGGTGTGGTGCTTCCTTTGCTGCCCACGACACCGTTTATCCTGGTCGCCGCGTTCTTTTTTTCACGCAGCTCTACTCGTTTTCATCAGCGGCTCATCAACAATCGGCTCTTTGGCCCCCTGATTAAAGAATGGGAATCCCACGGCATTATCCCGTTGAAAGTCAAATACCTATCTAGCAGCATGATGCTGCTTATGATCAGTTATCCGATCCTGTTTAAAGAACTGGACTGGCGGATCGATGCCACAATGGCGGCAACCGCCGTTATCGCGCTGGCATATATCTGGAGCAGACCGTCGCGCCCTGCTTGACTATTAACCTGACGGACAAATAAGTTCCCTACCTATTTTGTCCGTCGCCCCTGAAATCTGGCGCAGTTACGCGCAACGGCTTGATTTCATCGGGGCTCGCATTGGTCTTCGACAAATGCTGACGCACCCTTGCGTCTCCTATTAACCCGCCGGGTTAATTTTCTGTTGGACTATTGCCGCGTCATCTGCGGGCAAAGATTCAAGCGTCATTCAAACACTGGCTGCTCGCCCCACCCGCCAGCGGGCATAAAATCACGCGCGACTGTATTCAAACCTTTACAACCGCTCACGACGCTGCATACTATCCATTCCGATCGCGTCAACACGGATAAATGTCATTTCACACACCTATTTAAACAGCTCGGCAACCCGGCGACGAGACATCGCCAATCAGCACAAGAAGACAGGCCTCGTCTGTATCGCCCTGCTGTACATGCTACTGTGCACCACAAGCCAAGCCGCACCGACACCCGATGGGGCTCCTGCCCAACTCGGCGTTTATACCCACCCAAGCGTTGTAGCTGATTCACTGTCCAAATCGAGCCTTCGCGCCATCTTTGCCATGCGTTTAACCCTCTGGCCCGATGGCAAACGGATTCAGGTGTTCGTTCTCCCCGATCAGGC
Source organism: Motiliproteus sp. (assembly GCA_041586615.1). Taxonomy (GTDB): domain Bacteria; phylum Pseudomonadota; class Gammaproteobacteria; order Pseudomonadales; family Balneatricaceae; genus Motiliproteus. Next base: position 7,875 of record JBFGZS010000088.1, read on the forward strand.
ACCGTCACATCGCCAGTTTAGCAAGTCCCTGTTAGGGCTATTTCCTTATCAGTTACGCAAAACCTGGGACAAGGGGGTCTATTCTGGCACGGGTGAAGCACCCATCCAGGTATCGGATCCCGCGCAAATGCTCGACAAAATAGCCAGGACACCCGGCGCGATAGGTTACCTACGCCAGGGGCAACATTACGAAGGAGTCCGCCATGTTGCAGTGCAGTAAATTATATTCAGGGACAGCGTTTATGGGTTGCGGGCAGCAGAAGATGACCCAGCCTTCACAACTCACTTGGTGCGGCAACAGGGCGTGGCCCCTTCGCGCATTATTCATGCTACTGGCGCTGCTGTTCTGGCAGACACCGGCCCAGGCCGAGCTACGCTGGGACTGGGGTGGTTTTATTTCACAGGGCTGGTCTATAAGCGACGACAACGACTTTTATGGTGATTCCAGCGACGCCGGTGGCTCATGGGATTTTCGCGAACTAGGCCTGAACGGCTTTCTCGAATTCAGTCCCCGGTTCAAAATCAATGGGCAATTACTGGCTCGCAAGGCTGGCAGCACCAGCGAAAGCAGCCCTCAGGTCGATTATCTATTTGCCGACGGCGTTCTGATGCAACGCTTAAACCAACAGGCGGGCATTCGTGTCGGACGCATAAAAAATAGTCTCGGCTTTTTTAATGAAACCCGTGATGTTGCATTTACACGGCCCGGCATCATCATGCCCCAGTCGATCTACTTTGATCAGGTACGCGAACTGCTTCTCTCTTCGGACGGTGCCGCGCTCTATTACCGTCACACGAGCCCCCTAGGTGCACTGTTTGTCGATGCCCAGCACGGACAGCTGCAAACAGGCAGCAACAGCGAAGCTCTGTTTCTGGGTAGTGATCGGCCCGGGAATTTTGAAGACAGCAAGATCAACATCGCCCGGATTATGTTTGAGCCGGACGGCGAACAATGGCGCTTCGGACTCTCGGCTGTTGAT
>JBFGZS010000089.1:0-7992 GCA_041586615.1 Motiliproteus sp.
CGGTGACAAGGGCCACCTGGATGCCGACGGCTTCCTGACCATCGTCGATCGCTACTCGCGCTTTGCCACATGGTAGCCTTTATCACGAAGGCAAAAGACAAGACCTGACCCCCGTGGCTTGTTCGTTAAGGGGACACCCATGGTAGTCCCACATGGTAGCCTTTATCACGAAGGCAAAAGACAAGACCTGACCCCCGTGGCTTGTTCGTTAAGGGGACACCCATGGTAGTCTTCATCGCTTTCTTAAGGGGACACCCATGGTAGTCCTTCGCCGCTTTCTTAAGGGGACACCCATGGTCGTCTTCATCACAAAGGCAAAAGAAAAGACCTGACCCCCATCGCTCTAATCGCTCTTCTTGCGAAGGCAAAAGAAAAGACCTGACCCCCGTGGCTTCAAAGGCAAAAGAAAAGACCTGACCCCCGTGGCTCATGACCCCCGTGGCTCATGGGTGACCCCGTGGCTTTCTATCGAGCCTGACCCTCTTGGGACACTTTGGGACAAGATTGTTGGTCGCAGACCTTGGCCCGCGCCTTATGGAAGCGTACAATTTCTACTATCGTGGATAGGGATTTCCTGTATGTCCTGTAGTCGTGTTTTAACGCCTTTATTTTCAGCACCGTGCTTCGCTAAGTGGCTGCCTGTCACACTGACCGCGCTGCTGCTGGCTCTCGCCATGGATGTGTCGGCGGGCAATCGCTATATCACCCTCTCGGATTACCTGCAGCGTAACCCTGAGCAGAAAGCCTTGATGGCCAAGCTGCAGGCTAAGGTCAATGCGCCGGCCGTTGCGCTGACAAAACCTGGTGGCAAACTGGTGCGTATCGCCATGGCGGTGCCGGGTTTGCAGTTGTCCGATTTTTGGTTGCGAACCGCCACGGCCCTGCGCCGCCGGCTGGACCGCATAGGTGTGGTCTATCAGCTGGATTCGCATCTGTTCTCTCTGGAAAGCGATAACTTTTCACAGGATGCCCGTTTCGACGCAGCGCTAAAGGATGATCCGGATTACCTGCTTCTGACGTTGGATAGCCACTTGCAGCAGCGCAGTATCGAACGCCTGCTGGCTCAGAGCCGGCCAAAGCTGATCCTGCTTAATATTACGACGCCGATTCAGCAGTGGGGGCGAAATCAGCCGTTTCTGTACGCCGGTTTTGATCATCAGGAAGGCTCGCAGCTATTGGCCGATGCCATGTTGGCAGATAAAGGCAACCAGCCGCGCACGGTCAGTCTGCTGTACCGCAGCCCGGGTTATGTCAGTGATATGCGTGGCAATATACTGGTTGAACGTTTGCAGCAGGAAGGGGTTAGGCTGAGTAGCCGCTTTTACACCGATAGCACCCGCGGATCGAGCCGCGCCGCCGCCTTAACCGCGCTGCAACAGGATCCGGGTATCGACTTTATCTTTGCCTGCTCAACCGATGTGGCTTTTGGCGCAGTGGATGCCATTGCGGAATTGGGCTTGCAAGGCAAGGTGCGGGTCAACGGCTGGGGGGGAGGGCAGTCGGAGATTGATGCCATCCGCCGTGGTAGCCTGGATATGACCGTGATGCGCATAAATGATGATGCTGGCATCGCTATTGCCGAAGCGATCCGGTCTGACCTGGCTGGCGAACCGGTGCCCCAGGTGTTTGCCGGGCGTTTTCATCTGATTACCCAGGCGACCGATGCACTCACATTGAAGACGCTAGAGAAGCGTGCCTTTCGCCTGAGCAGCGAGTGGGAGCAGGAGTGAGGCGCACCTTTCCCATCTTCAACCTGCTGGGTGGCGCCATCCTTCTGGCCTTTGCCACGCTGGCCGCCGTTACCTTGTCGACCCAGTATCGCAACACCAACCTGATGCTCGAACACGAGATCGGCAACAGCTTCGACCAGAGTCATGCCTTGCTGGAAGTCGTGCTGCAGTCGTCGCTGGAGACCATCGAGCATCAGATGGCGTATCTGGTGCAACGTGAAGACCTGACCCGGGTACCTGGCGATCATGCTTCTGGGAATCATGCCTCTGAGGACCATGCCTCTGGGAGCCGTGTCATGTCGGTATTGCAAGAACGTCTGGAAGATCTGGCAGATAACGGTCAAACAGAATGGCTGGACCTGCTGCTGCTGGAGTCTGCCAAGGGTGATATCTGTGTAAATATGGGGTCGCCGCTGGTGGGTATGCAGCCCTATTGTCGAGAGATTATTTCCCAGTTTGATAACCTTCAGGAACCCTGGCATCTGGTCGTGGTTCCACATCCTGACGCCGCGGTTTCGGCCGCCGCTGAAGGGGAGCTTGTCGTCGGTATGCTGACCCGTGAACCGTTGATTAATGCGGCGACCGGACAGATTATGGCCTACCTCTATGGCGGGCTCATCTTGAGTCATAACTTTGACCTGGTTAACCGGGCGGGCTCGGCGAGCCCAGCCCAGACCCTGGCTATCGGTATGGCCTATAGGGGTCAGCTAATAAACACCAGTGTACGACCCGACTCCCGGGAATATCGTGCACTGCAGGGCGCCGCGCAGCATTCATCCGTGGCTATATACGCCAGTGAGGGGTTATTGGCCCGCTCATCCCCGGTGACGTCCATTGACGATGCCGGGGAATTGGCCCTGATTAGCGTGATTGAAGACAGTGCGTTTGTGTCGATGCATTGGGATCTTGCCCAACAAAGTATGCTGACGATGATCGTTGCGGTCATACTCGCCGTGTTATTGACCCTGTTTGTATTGCGTCTCTCGATCGCGCCTCTGAATCGGATTTTAGCGTTGCTGCAGAGTGCACGTCTGAGTGAGTTTGATAATGGCCTGATCAGCCCGGTGAGCGAATATAACCTGCTGGGTAAGGAGATAGCCGTGCTGGTGGCCGAATTGCACCATGCCCAACAAAAAGAAGTCGAGCACAGTCGCCAGCTGGAGCGCTCGCACCAGCATTTGAGTGTCGCGGCCGAGCAGAACCGGCAGCTTTTGCACCGTTTGATGCGCTTGCAGGAGGAGGAGCGCAAAGCCCTGGCCAAGGAATTGCACGATGATCTGGGCCAGACCCTGGCAGTCGTCTCGACCGATGCCTATCTGATGCGAAACCTGCCCCATGCAGACCCGCGCGCCGTGCAGTGCGCCACGTCGATCGAGAAATGCGCCAAAGATATGTACAGCGTGGTCTATAACCGTATCAAGGCGCTGCGGCCGCTGGCGTTGAATGATCTGGGCGTTGGCGACGCCATTGCCTATATGCCGTCCATCAACACCCTGCGCCAGCAGGGCATCGTGGTTGAGCTGGCTATTGACGCCGATCTGCCGCCGCTCGAGGATGCCGCGGCGACAGCCCTGTACCGGGTCGCCCAGGAAGGCGTGGATAATATCCTCCATCATGCGCTGGCGTACCAGGTATGGATACGCCTGTATCGACAGGTCGACAGTGCGACGCTGGTGCTGGAAGTTGAAGATGACGGTATCGGTATGGGGTTGCTGCCAAGTGACGCGGATAACGGTATGACTCAAGCGACCAAGGAAGGTTACGGGCTCTCCAGTATGCGCGAGCGGATGCACACCGTCGGGGGGGTGTTTGGCTTGCTCAGCCGTTCCAAGGGGACCTGTATCCGTGCGACGGTTGCCTACCAGGCCGACCCGCTTCCCGCACCGCTGCAGCGTTCGGGCTGAATGCCCGCGGATACGGATTTTTTTATCCGGTTAATGCACACTTCGCCTGAAACGCTATTGACTTTGCTTCTTGTTATGCACATCGGCCGGATTGGCGCTGGCGAGCAGGGATAATAAAGATCAATAGATAGCCAATGCGCTATTGAAAAGTTTAACTAACTGTTTTATATGAGATTAACATCGTCTGTTTGTTTTTTAATCGCTTTGTTGCAGGCCGCGTAAAACGGGGCCTGCAGGCGGTTGCTAAGGATTAACTAACAGAGTTATCCACAGAAATTGTGGAGAGAGCGCCGGTTTATAGCCGCTTGACTGTTGTGGCGAGCTACCTGGGCTGTGCCAGTAGAATATACCAATCGGATGGAATCCCATGATCAGTAAAATCCCGCTGGAATCGCTGCGTGTTGGCATGTTTGTGCACGATTTAAACTGCTCCTGGATGGATCATCCCTTTGCTCAGGAAGGTTTTCTGGTGACGGATGAGGCCATGCTGGTGCAGATCCGTGAACTGTCCGTGCGTCAGCTCTATATCGACAGCGCGCGCGCGGTGGATAACCGGGTCGTTGCCCCGGCCCGCGTTAGCGACACTAGCGCCGCGCAACCGCGGGTCGAGAAAACGGCAATAAAGCCCGGGGGGCAAGGTGGCGGCTCGAAGTCGTTCCGTTCGGAAGCGCCGATGGCCATGGCGGCGCTTAAAGAAGCCAATCGACTGGTCAGCGATATGATGGATCAGGCGCGCCACGAACATAGGCTCGACCTGGGTCAGAGCGCCGATGCCGTCGGCAGTATGCTCGGTTCCCTGCAGGCGAATCCGGATGTGTTGCTGGCCTTGACCAAGATTCGTGATGTGGACCGTTATACCTTTCAGCATTCCGTCAGCGTCTGTGTGCAAACGCTGGCGTTCTGTAAGTACCTGGGAATGGACGAAGCGACGTTGCTGAGTGTCGGCAATGGCGCGTTGCTGCACGATATTGGCAAAGTCAAAACCCCGGAAGCGATTTTGATGAAGCCGGGGAAGTTATCCGATGCGGAGTTTCGGATCATGCGTAACCATGTGATCCACAGCAAGATTATTTTGGCACAAAGCCAGGGCATCGATGCAATCGCCTTGTCGTTAGCCGCCGAGCATCACGAGCGCTTCGATGGTGCCGGCTACCCGAACAAATTGGCCGGCGACAAGATCAGTCGCTATGGACAGATCGCCGCCATCACCGACGTTTATGATGCCATCACCAGCGATCGCTGCTACCACCGCGGTTTACCGCCCACGGAAGCGTTGCGGCGGCTGTATGAATGGAGTGAAAGCCAATTTAATCCAGAACTGGTGCGCCATTTTATTCACTTTGTCGGCGTGTATCCCCCCGGTTCCATCGTCGAGTTAGAGAGCCGGCATCTGGCGCTGGTGCTCGGCCGGGGTGAAGAACCGCTAAGCCCGCGGGTGCGGATCATCTTCGACACCAACCGTAATCGTCCGGTCAGCCCGCGCGATGTGAGCCTGAAGGATACCGATGACCGGGTGCTGGCCTACGCCGTCCCCGAGCGCTGGGGCATCGATCCGCAGCGATTGTTGCGGTTGATGTTGTGATAAAAGAAGCGGCAGGCTGCAAGCTGCAGGCGATCAGCAAGATCTGAATTTTGAAGCCTGAAGCCTGGAGCCTGTGCGGAGAAGTGCTATGGAAGAACTTTTTTATACGGCTTGACCACGACCTTGGCATAAACGCCGGCAGCGATATAGGGGTCTTTATCCGCCCAGGCTTGCGCGTCTTCCAGGCTGTCGAATTCAGCAATCACCAGGCTGCCACTGAAACCCGCCGAACCGGGGTCTTCGGAATCGATGGCCGGGTGCGGCCCTGCGACCAACAAGCGTCCCAAGCTGTTCAGCTCCTGTAAGCGAGCCAGGTGCGCGGGACGGGCGGCCAAACGATCTGCCAAGCTGTTTTCGACATCGTCACTGATAATGGCGTAGTACATGATTGCTCTCTATTGGTGGTTAGCTGATAAAACTTGTTTGGCTACAGGCTACAGGCTACAGGCTACAGGCTACAGGCTACAGGGTGCAGGAGCCTCTCTTTCAGCTGCAGCTGTTGTCTTTTTTCGTTTTCTCTTCGCTTGTAGCTTGCCGCCTGAAGCTTATAGCCGATTTTCTAAAATCGCGCTTCCGACTCTTTATCCGCGGGGTCTTGCATGTGCTTCGACAGATAAACCCCCTGCAGCAGAATAAACACCAGGGTTAGGCCTAGCATGCCGAAGAGTTTAAAGTTAACCCAGGTTTCCTCGCTGAAGTTGAAGGCGACGACCAGATTCAGGGCGCCCATCAGGAAAAAGAACGCGGCCCAGGCCCAGCTCAGGTGAAACCAGATGCGGGTGGGTAGGGTGATGCTGGCTTGCATCATGCGCTGGATGATGGGCTTGGCCCCGATAAAGTGGCTGAGAATAAAGGCAGAAGCGAACAGCCAATTCACCACAGTAGGCTTCCACTGAATAAAGGTCTTGTCTTGAAACAGAACCGTCGCACCGCCCAGCACAATGACCAGCGCCAGCGTCACCAGCTGCATTTTTTCGATCTTGTGGGTGCGAAACCAGGTGTACGCCATCTGCACCATCGTCGCCGGAATCAGCACCGCGGTAGCGATAATAATATCGCCGGTGTATTTATAGACCCCAAAAAAGATCACAATAGGCAGGAAGTCGAGCAATATCTTCATGGGAGCGTCCGTACAATTTAGCGTAGAATGACTGCCCATTATAACGGCCTGCCGCGGTAAATCTAGCAAAGCCAGGGACTGAACGGCAAGAGATAGGCGCTGCAAGCTACAGGCCGCAAGCTGCAAGCAAGAATGACTCGATGCTAGGACGGCGCGGTGCGCCTGCTAGGGGCTAAACGGCGAATAGATAGGCGCTACAGGCTACAGGCTACAGGCTACAGGCTACAGGCCACAGGCTGCAAGCAAGAATGACTAGGTGCTAGGACGGCGCGGGGCGCCTGCTAGGGGCTAAATGGCAAGAGATAGAGGCCGCAAGCTACAGGCCTCAAGCTGCAAGCAAGAATGACTAGTCGTAGGTTGGCGCAGCGTAACCCAGCAAAGCTAAATACAGCGGGGTGTTTGTTTTGCTGTTTAGAGCCTAGCAGCTTCGCAGAAGCGCTCTAGTTCCTAGAAAGCCGCAGAGCGGCGTCCTAGTCGCTAGTTCCTGTTTTTTAATAGAGGATTGAAACGTTGTATCCAAAAGTAGATCTCCACAGCCACACCCTGGCTTCAGACGGTGCATTGACGCCGGCCGAGCTGGTGGCGCGTGCCGCCGAGATGGGGGTCGAGATGCTGGCTATCACCGACCACGACACCTGTGCGGGACTGGCCGAAGGGCGGCGTGTGGCGGAGACGTTGGGCATTGAATTGATCAACGGCATCGAGCTGTCCACGACCTGGAATGGTGCCGGTGTGCATATTGTCGGCTTGGGTGTGGATCCGGCCAGTGCGGCGATGGTGGAGGCGCAGACGCATCAGCATGAGGCGCGCCGCTTACGGGCGATAGAAATCGGCCGGCGTTTGGACAAATTAGGCATGCCCGGTGCATTGGAAGGCGCACGGGACCTGGCCGGCGATGCCGAGATCGGCCGACCTCACTTTGCCCGGTTTTTGCTAGCGCAGGGCCATGTACGCACCATGGACGAGGCCTTTCGCAGCTATTTAGGCGCCGGCAAGCCCGGTGACGTCAAATGCCATTGGCCATCGATGCCGCAGGTCGTCGACTGGATCACCGCCAGCGGCGGCATCGCCGTCGTCGCCCATCCGGGTAAATACAAAATGACCTGGAGCAAACTGCGGCGCTTACTCAAAGACTTTATCGCCGCCGGCGGTCAGGGCCTGGAAGTCAGCTACAGCGGTGAAAACCCCGACCGCGTGCGTGAACTGATCCGCCTGGCCAATGACAACGGTCTCTTGGCCTCCGTCGGCAGCGATTTCCACAGCCCCGCGTTTCACTGGGCCGAACTGGGCAAGTACCCGCCGCTGCGCGGAGAGATTCAGCCGGTTTGGGAGCGTTTTTAAGTAGCTAGGCGCTAGTCCCTAGCCCCTAGCAACCAGCTTTCGCAACCGTTATCCTCACTCCACAATGAACAGATCCAGCAGAGGGCGTCAGTCTTGAAAATTTTGGTTACCGGCGGTGCCGGCTATATCGGCAGTCATGCCTGTGTTGAGTTGCTGAATGCGGGTTATGACGTGGTGGTGCTGGATAACTACAGCAACAGCAGCGTTGAATCGTTGCGACGTGTCGAGGTCATCACCGGCAAGCGCTTCCCGATTGTGGAAGGCGATATCCGTGATAGCGAATTGCTGGACGCTGTGTTCGCCGAGCATCGCATC
>JBFGZS010000090.1:0-7795 GCA_041586615.1 Motiliproteus sp.
GCGGCGCTCAGCAAGTTCTCGGGCTTTTTGTGTGTTGGGCTTCATGCCCCAGCCAACCACAGCCGTTAACTCGGGAGTTGCCTGCTTGCCAAGATAATGAGGAGATAGAAACGCATTCAGCACCCGGCGCTGGCGCCAGATCCCGCGAGAGGTGGTTAATAGCATAACAAGGGTAGTATCCGATCTCGTTATTTATCAGTTGAATAATGCAGGTGAGAGAAAAAACCAAGCTTATTGGGCAACAGCATCGTGTCACAGTTATTAAGGTCGATAAAGCCGAATCCGTCGGTGACGATAATTTTACGCATTGTATTTTCTTGCATATCAATAGCGACGCCTATAACCAATCTGCATTTTCAATCTGCCCAGTAGCGTTTTCCAACATATTTCTCCTGCTTTGCTCATCGTTGGTTAGCTGTAAAATTCCTTCTATCCATGCCTGTTGCTCCATGGGCAGCAGCAGGCCGTTGTGCTGGTGGCGCACTACCTGACGGTAAACCGGATGGTCCGTATAAACACCCACGGCGCCAGCCTGAGTAATGTCAAAAAATTTGGTTTGAGCACGAGCTGCGTTGAAGCGGTTTTCCAACAACGGGGCAAGGCCAATAGTGTAGCCCGGCCGGCTTATAAGCGCCTGATAAGCCGGCCATTTCATGGGATGCAGCACATGTACCCGGGGCAAGGCGGAGAACCGGCTGTGTACTTTACCATTGCCAATCAGCTCAAAACACAGGTTGGCCTGTCGTTTGAGTACCTGCTCAACCACCGGATAGAGCCATTCAAACTCATCTCGATGAGAGGCTGATCCATGGTAGAACAGGGTATTCATGGGATTGGTTCCGGTATAGGGTGATTGGGGTGAACAGATCCGGGGGGACCAACTGGCGTATTTTTTAGCTAACCAGGGGGTCGACACCCATAATTCAGCTCCCATTTTTTTCAGCCATGCCTGATGCCGGCAGGCAAGGCGGTATAGCTTCCAGCGGTAACATAGCGGCAGGCCGGCATGAGTGCTTAAATCAAACAGGTCGTCATCCATAAAGAACACTAGCCGGCCCAGTCGAGTTGGGTTCTGCTCCACCCAATGTTGCCATTGCGGGGTGATATAACGAACAAATATCACTTTTTTCAACGGTTCGTCTAATGGCGGTGAAGCATCGAGCCTCAGTGTAATTATTTCATCTCCGTTGCTATTGAGCCCGGGACGCACAAAAAAGTCGGTGGACGGGTTGGCTTCCTGTTCAATAATCAGAATACGGTTGCGTTGCTGCATCTTTACCAAGGCCAGCCTACTCGAGGGATCTTGCCCAGTTTGAAGTCGGGCTGCGAATAATTCAGGTTGGGGTTATAGAAGGGGTCTCGCTCGATAACATCTCCCCAGCGGCTGTGTATAAAGTCGGATTCTTTTTTTGCTCTTGTCTGTTTTTCCGGCGAGTCGTCCTTGCCTCGAGAAACGGACTCGTGATGATACAGCTCCGCGTAAGGGGTATAAATTACCCGTTGACCGGCTTTTCTTACTCTCAGGCAATAATCTACATCATTAAAGGCTACGGTCAGGTTGGTTTCATCCAGCCCGCCCAGATGCTGAAACAGCTGTTTATGAGTCACGAAGCAGGCGGCGGTGACGGCAGACAAGTCTTGTGCCAGCACTGCCCGGTGCATATAACCGGGGTCGTTCGCCTCCAGAATGCCATGCAAATGGGTTGCACAGCCGCCGGATCCCAGCACATCCCCCGCATGTTGTACCCGGCCATCACTGAAGTACAGCCGGGTACCCACCACACCCACACCGGGCTGCAGCAGGCGGGAAACCATTTCTTCCAGCCAGTCGGGGCTGATCACTTCGGTGTCGTTGTTCAGTAGGCAAATCACGTCACCGCTGGCTTGTGACACCGCAAAGTTGTTGATAGCGGAAAAGTTAAAGGGCTGGTCATAACGCAACACCTTTACCTGCTTGTACCGCGACACCCGTTCAAAATAGGCGAGGGTAGCAGACTCAACACTCTGATTATCGACAATCAGTAATTCATAATCCGGCCAGGTCGTTTTTTGCAGCAGGCTTTCTACACAGGTTTGCAAATAGTCCAGGGCGTCCCGGGTAGGCACGACAATAGACACTTTGGGCAGCTTTTCCGGCAGTTGATAACGTATCCTGAGATATGTCCCTTGCGGCTCTACCCTTGCCTCTATCTTACGTTTGCGCAAGTGCAGCTCCAGCACCGTTTGACTGGTGGTTACGCTACATTGAGACCCGTAGTGACATAGCACGGCGGGAATGTGGCTTACCGCCTCCGGGCCGGCCAGTGCCGCTGCATCCAGCATCAGCTGATAGGCACACTCAAAACCGGTTTCTTGAACAACCTGACTAAACAAGCTGGCACGTAGCGCAAAAGCAGAGCCCACATAGCCGGAAGTGCGGGCCAGTTCTTCGGACCAGTCCGGTTTGAACTGAGGATCCACCCGCTTTCCATCCACCAGATAATCATGATCCGGGTAAATCAGTGCGGTAGTGGTATGACGTGCTGCCATAGCTATCCAGGCCAGGGCCCAGGGGGCCAGCCTGGTGCCAGCCTGCATCATGAATACCCATTGAGGTTGATATGAATCGGGCAAACCTGAGTGTGTGGTAAGGCTATCGTCACTGATGAATTCAGCCTGGATTTGCAGACCTTCTGCCCACCAGGGCAAGGCGTTTGTAGTGGTCAGTACCCAGGGGCGAAAGGCAATTTCCAGTTGGGTGTTAAGTGAACTTAGTGAATCCAAAACCGGGGCTGCCGACTCAAGGCTTCGGGCATCGATAACCACATCGACCATCATGCTCTGTAACCCTAACCGTGTGATGGTTCGCTTCAGGCGCAGGCTGTCCGCCGGTGTGTACTGCTCGGACTGGGCAATCCATTCGGGGTAAGAAGGGGAGGCTGTATAATAGCGACTTTTTCCGATCAGGGCATATGACGGATAAGGCCTTAACAGCATACCAATCAAGGTCAGACCTAGAATACGGCGTTGTGATGTTGAGGCTTGAGTATAAGTGTTGTACAGCCGCCGCCACATCAAATAATGGCGGGTGAAAGGGTTGACAGGGGTAAGCCTCGCGGCGCCTATGCTTGGAGTCTGATCGATAGATTTTACCTCAAACCAGACGTTTTTAATCTCGGGTGGTAAATGTATCAGCTCATAGATGTTTCCTTTCAGCGTCACCGGCAGGGGGGTAAGCAGTGTTTTTCCGTGCTTGTTTTCCGTTATCAGCCGGGCTTCCAGAGTTGGCCCCTGGTATTCCAGAAGGCAGCTTACCAGCACCCAGCCAGAGCTGGCGCAGGGGGCAAGGTTAAGTTTGATTTGTTTTATTTTTTTTCTAGTAGTCAAGACAGATAAATGAGTCATATGTTACCTGACGGCTGTCAATCATGATTAGCCCGTGTGGCGGTTTTCTTCCTGACCGAAGCGAAGATAGTGTAGCAACGGGTTGACCCCTTCGGCTTGTACATCCGGGTTAAGTGCCAGATAGGCTGCACTATTGAAGTGTGGGCTTGGGTTGCGCCCTTCAAAACCGCCAAACTTTAAATAATGAAGTGCAGGGTTCTTGCGGAATTTAACATCGGTGGCGATATCCGGATATTGGGCCAGGTACCATTTCGGATCAAACAGGGTCGAGTTGTGCAAATCGGCTAATTTGCGCCGGAGAGCCTTTTTTGTAGCCCATTTTTGCAGTTGTCGTTTGATTAGGGATACGTTGGTATTATGAGTATGCTGGTCATTGGACGATGAGCTTACGGGCTGTTGTTGACTCTCTTGCTGGCGGCTTGCAAGGTAATGGCTTTCCAGTTCTTCCTGAACGGCAAACAGCTGCTCCAGCAACAGCTGGTTTTCCTGCCGCAGCTCATCCTGCTTTTGTTTTTCCTGCTCATATTCTTGCTGCAGGGTGTTCCATTGGCCTTGCAGTCGTGCATTCTGATTCTGAAGCTCTTGTTTGTCCTTGACATGAGCCTGTTGTTTTTTCTCCAACTGCTGTATCAAGGCTTGCTGTTGTTGTTGCTGGTAAGCTCGCTGCTTGTCATGCTCCTGCAGCCGTGAATCCAGCTCTTCCTGAACGGCAAATAACTGCTCCAGTAACAGCTGGTTTTCCTGCTGCTGCTTATCCAGTTTTTGTTTTTCCTGCTCATATTCTTGCTGCAGGGTATGCAGTTGCTCCATTAAAACGGGTAGTTTTTTTTGGGCGGAGACAGCGTTCTGATAATGACTCACCAGTTCACCCACATCTACCGGTAACGACGTTGGAGCAGGATGGTGATAAGTCAGGGGCTGAGTCAGGGCGGTCAGCTGCTGGCTTAATGTTTGCAGTGCAGGTACATTGATTCGCAAGGCATGCGCCAACAACTGATAGAAAGGCGCCGGTTTCACTTCAGGACTCACAGGACCATTATCGTCAAGGGTCAGTGACGGCCAGCGGTTAGCGCAGGCGTTCACAAAAGCCTGTGGCGCAGCAAAAACTTCCGCCAAACTTGCCAGCAACACGCCGGTGCGGTGTTGTTTGTAAAAATGAACAAGCTGGCTGGTATTTTGCTGCCAGGATACCAATGCCTGTTCAACAGGAACGCCCTGAGCAATGGCGTGTTCCAACGCCATATCCAGAGGGGCGTAAAGTACGATGGCGGCAACGCTATGATTGGCGAGCAACACGGTTGCCTGGCTTAGCGTTTGTTCGTCCACAAGATCCAGCGTTGTTGAGGGGGTAATGCCCGCCAGCTGCAACAGGGATGCAGTCTTGTCCCGGCAACAGAAGGGTGAGGTACCTATCAATATATTCATGCATGCTCCTGAGAACATTCAATGCTGGTAAACAAAGGTCGGGTTTCGCTGCAAAGCGGATCAGCCAGCCGATACACATCCAGATACTGCTTACCCATCCTGCGTGTGGTAGCGAACCTGCCTTCACCTTGCTGCCAACGGTGTACGGCATCCACTTTCTGCTGCCACTCAATGGGCTTGCTTGCCACAGTAAGCAAGCGGATGAGTTCGGTTACATCGGCATTATGCAATAGCCAGCCGGCTTTGCTGGCAGTAATACGCTCACCCACGGCACCGGTATTCATGCCAACTACAGGTACTCCGCAGGACCAGAGTTCGGTGAGCGTATGGCACCAGGTTTCGGGCCAGATGGAGAGAATTGCACCCAGGTGAGGCCGAATTTCAGCTATTTTCTGGTCAAACTCATCACGGCGATATTTGCCATGGCAAACCACATGAGCAGGCATCCGCAATGTCGGGGCCACTTCACCCAGAAGGTGGATCTGCAGTGACTCCGGTAACATTCGCTCTGCCAGGGTCTGGATTAATCTGCCGCCTTTTGCCTCCGACAGGTTTCCCGGCACCACCAGGCGTAATGGTTCATGGGCCGTGGGGTGAGTGGCAAGCTGCTGTAGCGTGGTGAAATCGTGTCCATGTGCAATGACCCTGAAAGGTTTACTTGCCAGTACCGGATAACGCTGCACTATCAGCTGACGGGAAAATGCGGTGGTGGTAATAAAGGCATCGCAATACGACAGAGTCTGTGCAAAAGCAGCCTGCCACTCATGGATTTGGCCGTGCTTGAGAAGGTCAAAGCTGCTCTCTGGCCACAGCTCATGTTGACAGCGGCCTTGGCCTGCCGTGCAGACAGCGGCACAAAACTGTTGCCTGTCATCCAGCAGTTTCACGCTAGGGCACAGGGTATAGAAATCGTGAAAAGAGAAGATGCTGGGTATACCCAGATGAGAAGCTACTTCAAGTAACCCCAGGCTGTGCCAGGCGATGTGGCGTACATGAACACGTTCGATGGTCCACCGCATCAGCCAGTCTGCTACTACGGCATCATATTCATCGCTCTTGTGCGGTAACGGTCTGATTGGCTCAGCCAGCATATGGCTGTCCATTTCGGTATAAACACCATCGGCAAAATGCTCCAGTGTCATCTGCCGACTATTGCAATGTAGTACCAGAGCTTCTATTTCGGGTGCCAACGCTCGCATCAGATCCTGATTGGTCTGGGGAGTGCCACCGGTTCGTGTTGAAATTACATAAAGCACCCGTGGCCGGATACTGGCACCAGAGTCGGCACAATGCTCTAGCACGGTACCCACCCTGTGCCGGGCCTGCTGCAAGCAGGGTGCGGCAAAGGCCTGACGCACCTGCTCCGTGTAGTGCGGATACTGCTGATCAACCATGGCACGCCCCGTCTGCAGCAAGGATTCCTTTTCTGAGCCAAAACTGGCCGAACGCTGATGCGAAATATAGGTGCTGTCGTCGATCAGGTGTTGCCACCCAAGCGCACCGGCACGCATACAGAAATCGTTTTCTTCCCCGTAACCGCGGGGAAAAGCCTGGGCATCAAAACTGCCGATGGCATCAAGGCAAGCACGCCGGATATACATACAGAAACCGTTTCCGGTGGGCACTTGGGGGAGATAACGGCCAGAGGCTTGTGCAATAGCCCGAGCACACATTGCCAGCCCCGCCTTTTCTGGTAGCGAATTTGCCCCGGGCGAGGGGGCTGAAAAGGCCCCGGCGTTATCGGAAAAGGGCGTGACGGTGGCCACCTCGGGGTGAACGCTGGCCGCCCAGCGCAGCCGTTGCACCCATCCTGGAGTGACCAGGGTATCCGAATTCAGCAGGATAACATCAGCCTGTCCGGCCTGTTTTATCCCCTCGTTGACCGTCTGGGTGTAGCCTTTGTTTTGATCTTGGGTTAACACCTCGAAACCCGGAACTGCTTCATATCGTTTGAGCAACGGAGCAATAGCGGTATCTGTGCTGGCATCGTTGATCACCAGCACCCGGCAATCTGGATGAGTATAAGCGCTCACCGAGGCAAGGCAGGCCTCAACCGCTTTAGCCGCGTTGAATACCGGTATGATGATAACCGGCCAACCGACAGCAGATATCCGCTTCAGCCTTGCCTTGCATGGCTCGTCCTGGCTATGGGGTGGAGCCAGGGGCCACCACCAGGGATCAGTACTCCACCGTAATCTGGTGGTGGCCCCTTGTGCCTTGCCGACTTGCAGATAGTGCAGCAGCGGCGCCATGTTTGCTGATGCCGCTGCAGGTTGCTGCTCAAGGTAGTAGCCGGTGTCAAACTTCGGCCCGGGTTCCCGGCCTTCGTGCCAGCCATGCAGCAGGTAATGGCGCTCGGGCTCCATACCTGCCGTCGCCACATCGGGATTTTGTTGCAAATACCACTTGGCATCGAACAGGCCGCTGACATTAAGCTGTTGCTCTGCGGCACTCAGCCAGGCTCGGGAGGCCCTGGTGCTGCCAGACAGCAGGCTGGTCACCCGCTGGTAGATGCGTTTAATCATTGCCAAACAGATCCCGGGTATACACTTTGTCAGCCACATCCTGCAGTTGGTTAGTCATGCGGTTGGCCAGGATTACATCTGCCGTTTGCTTGAACTCATCCAGACTGGTGATCATTCGAGAGTGGAAGAATTCGGGCTCATGCAACTCGGGCTCATACACTACCACCTTGATGCCTTTTCCTTTAAGACGTTTCATGATGCCTTGAATGGCGGAAGCGCGGAAGTTGTCTGACCCTGATTTCATGACCAGGCGGTATATGCCCACTACCTGCGGATTGCGTTTGATCACCGATTCGGCAATAAAATCCTTGCGGGTATGGTTGGCATCCACAATCGCCTGGATCAGGTTACTGGGCACGTTCTTATAGTTGGCGAGCAGCTGCTTGGTATCTTTTGGCAGGCAGTAGCCACCATAGCCGAAGCTGGGGTTGCGGTAGTGACTGCCGATGCGCGGATCCAGC
>JBFGZS010000091.1:0-7755 GCA_041586615.1 Motiliproteus sp.
CCGCACTAACAGTGGCCGTCTTGCTGGTGTCACCCCAGGCAATAGTCACCGTCTGGCCATCTTCGGCATCAGAACTACCCGTAATGGTTACCCCGGTAGTCTTCTCGTCGCCGTTGACGCTGTTATCGGTGGCGATGGTATCGATACTGAGTGTCGGTGCCGTCGTATCAAGCGTAAAACTCAGCTCTGTAGAATTGGCACTGATATTGCCCAAGGCATCGGTTTGCCGAACCTGCACGGTATGCACGCCATCGCCCGTCAATTGCACACTGGTACCACTACCGTCCTGCCATTCAGTACCGCCGTCGGTGCTGTACTTAAAGGAGGCGAGCGTCTCCAGACCCGTGACATTGACGGTGCCGTTGTTGGTGATACCGTCGCTATCGCTGTTTCCAGAGTCTTCGGACAAGGCCAGGCTCGGTGCGTCGACGACAGTATCGATCCAAATCGTGCGTGAGGCGGTAGCGACAGACTCTTCCAGAGTCGCAGTGACCGTGATGGTCTCTGCCCCTTGCCCCATGGCGGCAATATTGTCTGCAGTAAGCGTGTAACTCCAGCTGGTACCATCAACCTCGGCTGTATAGCTTTTCGAGCCGATGGTCAGCACAACTGTCGCACCCTCCGCATTGGTGCCAGACAGGGTTACCCCTTCTGCTGCCTCGGTACCAATGATAGTGCCATCGGTCGCAACCCTACCAAGGCTGACCGAGCTGCTGGTGGCGAGCGCGTCCGAGATGGTGCCCACCATGTCCGTGCCACTCAAGCCCGCATGTTTGGCCACCACAGAAGCCGCGCCCAACACGACTTCTGCCTGTGCGTCTGCACTTAGGGTACCGGACTCCACATCCAGCGCCTGGGCCAGAAAGTCGATGGTAGCCTGCGCATTGCCATGTTTCGCATCCATGCCCGAGAGACTGGCCAGTGCGGCGCCGTAGGAGCTGAAAGAAGTATTGACCTCACCCGCGTCAGTCACCGTGGGGGTCACGGTCTCGGCAAGCAGATTATCCAGGCCGAATACGCGGGCAACCGCGCTATTGGCGCTGTTGACAGCAGTAGCATCGAGCGAGGCTGCCGGCACCCCTGTGGTGGCATCAACGCCCGCCTTGATCGCAGCTACCGTGGTCAAAGGGTTGATATTGAGTGTCTGCTGACCAGCGCCGACCTCACCGACCATCATCAGCTTGGCCGAAAGATTAACGGCCACACCTGTGGCTTCATCAATGTAGTCGGCCCCATCGTCCCCATCGATTACACGTGCAATCACAACCCCGGTATAAGTGCCCACATCGACCGTAAAATTGCCCTTGTTATCGACACCAGACTCACCCAGCTTGGTCGTACCGTCGGCGGCATAGATTTCAACTGTCAGGCCGTTACCGTCAATAACAGGTCCAGCCACGATACTGCCACTAACGGTGTTAGGATCGGCAGCAGTATCACTACTACCGCCAGTAGTGGCGGCAGTATCACTACTACCGCCACTGCCACCACCGGCAGCAGCAGCCAGACCGCCCAGGCCACCGGCTCCGGCCAGTAGCCAACCCCAGTTTCCTGCAGCGGCACTGCTGGCACTAGCACCAGCTTCCGCCGGAAGGTAACTCATCACCCCTTCATCAGAGCCAGCAAAGGCGCTACTGAGCGCCTCGTCAGAGCCAGCAAGCTCCATAAGGCTCTGTTGGTCACCGTAGGCGTAGACCAGTTGTGCACCTTCGGCCGTGGTTTCGCCGAGCACGGCATCACCACCAATGGCATAACCACCCGCATTCTCGCCTGGCAAGGTAATGCTGCAGACATCGCCAGAACACTCAATAAAGAAGTTTTCAACGACAATTTCGGTGCCATCGGCATACTTCAGGTGCAGGTCGGCGCCTTGCTTGGTGCCAATGAGATTACCGGCATCTGCGGGTTCCGGATCCAGCTCCTGAACCCGCAGATGCTGCCCCTTGACAATTTTGACGGTGTTCTTTTTGCCTTGCTTAATCGGTTGCGCTGCAACATTGGCAGCCTGCTCAACGAGCTGTTTGGACATGGGGTTTCCCTTCCTGATTAGCGTTCCGTCAGCGCACCACTAAAGGCTCTGACGATGGGTTTAGCGAGATAAAACAATATGGTTCGTTTGCCGGTCAACAAATCGGCCGTGGCGGTCATGCCCGGCTTGATATCCTGAGGCCGAATACGACGTTCACCCTGGGCTTCAACGGTGGGCCACTGAATGGTAACCAGGCCGCGGTAATAAACTTGTGTCTGGCCGTTGTCCCCGGGCTCTGAGAGCGTATCGGGACTGATGTAGCGCAGCGTACCTTGCAGGCTACCGTATATACTGGAATCAAAGGCATCAAAGCGCAGCGAAACAGGCAACCCCGGTTTAAGGTCGCCCACATCCGCCGGGTTGACCTTGATCTCGGCCAACAATTCATCATCGACCGGACTTATCTGCATCAGCTCGTCACCGGGTTTCAATACACCACCAACCGTGGTGATACGTACGTATTTGACGACCCCATCCATAGGTGCGATAAGCCTGGTGTGCTCAAGAACATTTTTCCGCTCGGCCAACTTGTGCTGGCTGGCCGAAAGCTCATCCTCAAGCTTGGCAATCTCGTTACGGATTTCCTGGAAAACCTTGCTGCGGGTATCCTGTAGCCGCGCCTGAAGCTCCAGTACCTGGCGCTGGGCCCTCATGACCTCGCTATTACTGATATCACCAGACTGATAAAGGCGCTCGCTCATGGCCAGCTCCTCTTGAGCAAGCTCAAGCGCCTGGCCAAGCGTACTTAACTGCTCCTCTAGGCTATGCTTGCGTTGGCGATAGATACCTAATTGAGCGTCAATGAACTTAGACCATTCCAGCCGGTATTCCTCGGTGAAATGAGGAAAATCACCCGAAAGTTCGGCACGGGCACGGATCAGGGCGATTTCTTTGCTGGCTACTTCGGCCCGGGCCTGGGCATAACCGGCCTGTGCACGGTCCGGCTCGAGTTCGGCAAGGGCCTGGCCCGCAAGAACACGATCCCCCTCTTTAACGTGCAAGGAGATAAGCATGCCGCCATCTACCGCCTGAATCACCTGAGTACGCGATCCCGGTATCACCTGACCCTGAGAACGCACGGATTTGTCGATCTCGAAAGCGGCGGCAAACACCGTCAGCAGAAAGACAACACCGGCCAGTAGCCAGAGCATGGGAAAGTGGCGATGTGCCTTAGCTTGAGTCATGCCTTCACCTCGGATTTTGAAATTGCCCCTTGCTGACCTGCCTTCAGTCGTGCCAGTACAGCCTCACGCGGACCATCGAGGACAACCCGCTGATTGGAAACAAGAATGAGCCTGTCAACCAGCTGCAGCATCTCGGGTTTATGCGTCACCAGCACCAGGGTGTCTTCGGGTGCGAGGGTGCGCTTCAAGGTATTAATAAGCTGAACCTCCAAAGTGCGATCGAGCGAGGACGTGGGCTCATCGAGCAGCCAAACACGTGGCTTGCGTAAAAAGACCCGAGTCAGGTGGACCAGTTGACGCTGCCCTCCAGAAAGCCCGGTTCCGCCTTCGGCAATGAGTTGCTGCAAGCCGCTGGGGTTGGGTGCAATAACGGATTCGTACAGCCCAGTTGCTTTGGCCGCAGCAAGAATGGCTTTATCACCCGGATCCATAAGGCCAAGAATAAGGTTGTCCCTGAGCGTGCCCCCCAGGAGCCTGCCATCCTGCGCCAGATAGCCAATATTTTCTGCCAGCAGCGGTTTGGAAACCTGAGCCAGATCGACATCATCAAGCCAGATGCGCCCTTCACTCGGCTTGTACATGCCGGATAGCAACCGCAGCAGAGTGGTTTTGCCCGCGCCGATCGGGCCTATCACACCGACCTTATCGCCCGGCTTTATCTCGAGCTTGGGAATATTCAATGCAGGCTTACCCTGGAGCTGCATCGCCACTTCCTCAAAGCGATATTCACCGCGCAAGGCATCAAGATGCACAGGCTGTTCGTGACCATGATGGTCATCTTCCAGCTTCCAGATGGCGTCCAGGCCCTGCAGGGAGGCCTTGACGTTCGCCCAGGTTGCCACCTGCAAACCGATCTGGGTGATCGGATTAAGCACCCTGCCCGAAAGAATGGAACAGGCAATCAACGCCCCCAGGGTAATTTCACCGCTGCTGGCCATCCAGGCACCGGCGGCAACCAGTAAAACGTAGGACGCCTGCTGGGTTGCCAGGATCCGGTATTGACTCACTTCTGTGAGATGGCGCATCTGCAATTCAATGTCACGCGCTTCATCGGTTGTGGCCAGCCAACGGCCGAGCATGCGCCAACCACCCTGCCCCGATTTAATAATCTCGGCCGCCTCGACGCTCTCCACCAGCAGCCCGGTCTTCTGGTTAGCCGCAGCATGCCCCTGTTGGGCGAGCTTGCGCACCCTTCCCGCCTGCATCAGCCCCAGGAGCAGCGATATCACCAGGAAGACCAGCGGGATATAGGCCAGAGGGCCAGCAATGGCACCGATAATAAGAACAAAGACCAGCGCAAAGGGCGCATCAACCGCCAGGTGACCGGTTAAGGCAACCAAAAAGCTGCGCACACTTTCATATCCGCGCAGTTGGGAGGCGAGGCTACCAACACTGGCTGGCAGCTGATCGAGTCGCACAGAGAGAAAGCGAAGGTAAACAGTGCGCGCCAGTCGCTGATCGACCTGATCGATCAGGCGCTCATACAACCTCGAGCGTAGCCGCTTGGCGCCGTATTCAAGGACAATGACCAGCAGTATACCGAGGGTGAGTACCAGCAAGGTCTGCGTAGCCGCAGTGGGAATTACCCGGTCGTAGACCTGCATGGTGTAGAACGATAGCAGCACACTGAGAAAGGCCAGCAGCATACTTCCAACGACAGACTCAATGAGCAGCCCTTTATGGGCTAAAAGCTCATCTATGACCAGGCGCAGCACGGGACTGCGAGTAGTCCGATAGGGCTGTACAAGTTTCAGGGTCGCTACCTGGTGGTCAGGAAAGGCCTCATCCGCGCGCTCTTCCCAACGCTGGCTGTCAGGCGCAAGCCACTCGCTTACCCACTGACCGGCGGCATTACGCCCACGCAATATACCCCAGCGGCCATCCGGTGCAGCAATGAGCGCAGGCAAATCGGAAGCATCAGGCCCTGTACGCCAACGAGCCGGGCGCACCTGAAGATGCTGGGAGATGATGCCCAAAGCCTCTTTTGGAGTGGTCGCATTGCCAGCGGCCTGGGCAGCTTCCTGCAACGCGAGGTGATCAACGGCTTCACGCTGAAACATGGCCAGCCGTGCCAGTACTACAAGAAGCTCGGAAGCTTGGGAGGTGTTACTCATTTTCTTAATACTCAAGGGGGTGGAGAAGGGCATCAACGCCCTCCGTCAATACTTTCAGGCGCCAACCAGTCAACTGCTCGACACCTAACACATCGGCCAGCTGAGTGTCGGCCTGGGCCTGCTCTCTCGCCGAGTTCATCAGATCCTGCCACTGTTTGCGTCCAGCAAGGAACTGCCGCTCCCAGGAAGAGGAAACGTCGCCAGCAGATTGACGAGCGCGCATCAAGGCGGCCTTGCGAGGGGCAAGTGTATGCACTAAAGCAATATCGGAAAGAGCCTGCTCATCCACCAACAACTGCTGAACCTGAATTTCATCGACCGCAGCATAATGCCGGGCACGGGCACCATCAACGGCACTAAAATTGGAGCCGCCTCCGCCAAGAGAGGCATTGACCGTGATAAATATTCGATCTTGCGAGCCGGTATTGGCTTGCGAAAAGCTGCCATATTGACGCTCGGCACTTAATGCAACTTCAGGCCAAAGCGCCGCCTGGGCGATTTTGATTTCAGCTTCAGCCACTTTGGCCTGGGCCCGGGCCTTGGCAATCAGCGGGCTTTGTTCACGGGCAGCTTGCAGCAAGCCACTTTTCCCGGAAATATTCTGAATCGTTGTAACCATGGCCTCGGGATCAACCGGCCGTCCTACCAGAACACGAAGCTGCTCCAGTGAGGTATCAAGCCGGGCCTGCGCACTTGCAAGGTCCGCCAGCACCCCCTCAAGCCGTGAGCGAGCCAGCTCCACATCGGCCTTGGCCGTTGCACCTTCATCGTTACGACGCTTGACCATATCGAGGAGTCGGGTATGCGTATCACGACTGTTTTCATAAGCCGCAACCGTCGACCGCGCAGCAATAATATCGCTCCAGGCCTGAATGACGCGCAAGGCTATTTGTTGCCGTGTAGCCTCCAGCTCTGTTTCAGCGACAATAGCCTCTGCCTCTGCCTTGCTTAAATTGCCGGTCAGCCGCCCACCGGTCCACAGAGGCTGCTTCAGACGCAAAGTGATAACCTGCTCATCGCCCTGATAGGAGGCGTCGTTTGCGCTCGTACCGGCGTGCTCTACCGCAATAGAAGGCTCGGCCCAAAATTGCCTCTTGGCACCATCAATTCCGGCTAATGCAACCTCTTGCAAACTTTGCTGACTACGCACCCCCGGATGATGCGCAAAAGCATCCCGAACAAGAGCGGGCAATGTCTCAGCGCTAAAACTGACAACTGGCACAGCCAGCAATACACTGAACAACACCGCAGCGAACAAACCTCGAGCGGGGCCATTCCAACCCTTCTTATTAACTAACACCACCAGGAACCATGCCCCATATGAAAAGTGAACAATAATTAGACAAGCATCCAACTCTACTCACCGGAAACGAACACACTCGTACACCAAGCTTACCGAATTAGGTGCACGGCGATAATTACAAGGCAAGACAGGAATGTGAACATTTTGTTAAATGCCAAAATATTCTTGTGCACGCTTAAAAATCAACCAAACTCATAGATAATTGAGTAGAGTCGATGAAGGTACACCCACACAGGAAAGGAAAAATAGTAACCAGATTTATCGTTATAATCCTTTAAATCAGGCCAAAAAACGTCCGTGTCATGTGTAAAAAACACTCAAAATGTATTGCCCGCAGCTTACTTGCACGGCCAGCCATACACCAGTGACGAGCAATTATTTCTACACAACACTGGCGGTAAGCAGGCCGCCACGATCATCGCATTTATCAATGCTAGCGATCTTTCTGCCAGAATACTGTACAAATAACACTCACAGTTTTCCATGAAAGCCAGCTAAAATAATATAGATAGCGACAATCAATAATGAAAATATTTTCTCACATATGATTTATGGGCACCACCCCGAACAGAATAAAATGCTGAATGTTTTGTAAACGGAAAAAAGGGGGGGGTGGATAAAAAACAAACAATAAAACGGAAATTCATTTTCATTCCGTTTATTTTACAACCAAATAACCTTGGTTTTCTCTGGATATAACTCAAACCCTTACACGCCAAAACGTTCCCGCAGCCCCCCAACAAACTGTTTATTTACGAAGCACAAAGCTCCTAAAACCAACAGGAATACAAAACTTACAACTGCTACTTCCTGCAGCGACCCATTTATATGGCGATATCTATTCCCATAGGCACCCATTTATATGGTGCGAAATAAAAGACGCCACGCCGCTCTTGTTGGCCCTGTTTCAACGGGGAGATCCTTCCATTACCGGCAGTATTGCCCGAATAAATTCGGGCCTACAGGCGCAAAGGTGGTGGCCAGCGATTTAACTCGGCAGCCTGTTGGCCTGACGAAGTAAACCATCAAAGATAGATTGGCTGATGTTCCTGGAAAAGTCTGAAGGTAACCGAGCGTCTATGTCGGCAATAACCGACTCTGTCTGCTGTTTCATCATCGTCAGCA
>JBFGZS010000092.1:0-7236 GCA_041586615.1 Motiliproteus sp.
CGTTCATTCTAAGGCGTCCTGACCAACCCCTTAATCGCGGGATAAGCTGCCTTCTTC
Organism: Motiliproteus sp.; assembly: GCA_041586615.1. Classification (GTDB taxonomy): domain Bacteria; phylum Pseudomonadota; class Gammaproteobacteria; order Pseudomonadales; family Balneatricaceae; genus Motiliproteus. The sequence goes on from JBFGZS010000092.1 coordinate 58, forward strand.
ATGAATACAGGAGGAACTGGTAGGTGGTCGAATCGATAAAGCGCGGACCGCGTTTACGGAACTGATTGTCTGCGATATAGCCATTGTAATACCGCGAGAATAGGCAAATAACACGATCTTCAGCAGGATCGCCGGATCATAAGCTGGCGCGCCATTATGGTCGTTACGGTAACGCTGGTTAAAAACACTCAGGTCGAGATCGTTATCAACGACATGGTTGAGAGTATATTCGAATGAACCAGGCTGGATTTGATCCGAGAACCGCAGCGGGATCATCTTGCTCTGGTTGTAATCGTAGTGTTTGTAGCGCGCCATCCCTTGCCCTGTCTGCGGTTAAATTCTTTTCGCCCATTCTATCGGGGCAGGATCCCGTGGGCCAGAGGCTTCGGGACTTTTCCGACAGCGTCAACGCCGCAATAACGCTGCCAACACGCGCAGCTTTGTAGTGGAGACGAAGCCGCAACGGAAAATCTGTCGCTGTACTTGGCCTGGTTAGGCATTTTCGCCCCCGTAGTTTATGCACCGAATACCGTGAAACTCAGACTTACATATACTCCGTAGCCCAGCAGGAGTAATCCGCCTTCGAGCCTGCTAAGCCGACTGCCCGTGTACAGAAAAAACAACAGGATCAGCGACGTTCCCAGCATGACCCACTGATCAAACTGCAGAATTCGCTCATGGACTGGAAGCGGCTGTAGCAACGCGGAAATTCCGAGTATTCCTAGGAGGTTGAAAATATTGCTCCCCAGGATATTCCCAATAGCGACATCGGCATGTCGCCGAAATGCGGCGATTACTGAGATCGACAGCTCGGGCAGAGACGTGCCAACCGCCACAAGAGTCAAACCTATTACAGCTTCTGAGACTCCAAACGACTCGGCTATTCCCACGGCCCCCTTTAACAGTACTTGTGAACCGGCAATCAAAAGGACCAAACCCAGAACAACCGCCATGACTATCCATAGAGTTGTTTTTGGCAGAGAAGTAACTTCCTGCCCTTCAGCTCTGTGTAATTCTGCGGAAGGCGCTTCCCCAGAGCGTTCGGTCCAATAGGCCCAGATCAGATAAGCAGCGAGCGCCAGCAGGAATATGGCAGCGTCAGCCCTTACCAAGGCATACCCACCGACAAGAACAATAAACAGGATACTAGCCGCGACAACCGTGACACCATCACGCAGTAATACTAGCGGTTTGACAGCAAGAGGCGTTATGAGCGCGCATAAGCCTAGAATTAGCAAGACGTTGCCGATATTACTCCCTACAACGTTACCAATTGCGATATCAGGCTGCTCACTCAGAGCAGCTTCGATTGAGACAACCAACTCTGGAGCAGAGGTACCGAAGCCGACAATTAGCAAGCCGCTGAGCAGAGGTGAAATACCCAGTCGATTTGCAGCTGCCAGAGATCCTCTGATAAGTGCCTCACCGCCACTAGTCAAAAGCAAAACCCCGATAGCGACGAGCAGCAGGTTCAACATGATTTTGAGTTTCCGGTTGTGAACTTCATAAGATCTTGCTGCATCAGGTTGGGCTGCCTAACGCCGCCAGCAACGGCGTAGCAAGCTGGCGCGTATATTTGCCCCGCAAAAAATGTGACGGTTTGCGGAGTCCGATTGACTGGCCTTGTTAGCTTTTACAGGCACTGTAGTCAATTCTATCTGGTACCACTTGGGACATTTTGTCAACTTACCCCTCTGTCAGGCTAGTTGTCGCCTCTAATTTTCAGTTAGAGGCAGTTAATTATGATGGCTCTTAGAATCCTCTTCGTTCACGGAGAGGGGAAGTCAAAACGGCCCATGCGACCGCGGCATACGCCCGCCATGGATGGCGGAAGTGCTGTTTTTGCAGGAGCAAAAAACAGTCCGTACATCCTGTACATCGCCGCTCTTTCGCATCCATGCGACCGCGGCATACCGTACATCCTGTACATCGCCGCTCTTTCGCATCCATGCGACCGCGGCATACCGTACATCCTGTACATAAAAAAGCCGGACCTGTGACGGGCCCGGCAAGGAGGCGTGTGCTGGAACAGCACACCATGGAGAAAGGTTAGTGTTCTCTTAACGGAAGGCGATATCCCGCAGCAGCAGGGCGATATCCGGGACGGCAACCAGCGCTACCGCGACCCCCACCAGGATAACCAGGAAGGGGGGAATTCCGCGAATCACGTCGACGAACGGGCGGCGGAATACCGCCACGGCGGTGAAGATATTGCAGCCAAAGGGAGGGGTAGCCGCACCGATCGCCACCTGCAGGGTGATCAGCACCCCTACCAGCACCGGATCAAGACCGGCAGCCTTGACCAGCGGCGCAAAGATCGGCACCAGAATCAGGATGACCACGATCGAATCGACGAACATGCAACCGACGAAGAAGGCAATATTGATCGCCACCAGGGTCATGATGGGGCCAGCACCCTCCAACCCGATCGAGGCGATGATCTGCTGCGGAATCTGGGCATAGGAAAGCACCCAGGAGAAGGCGGCACCGGCCGCGATCAGGATAAACACCACTGAGGTGATGGCTCCGGTGGACAGCGCGATATCGAATACATCTCGGGTCTTGATGGAGCGAAACACCACCCACTCAAGAATCAACGCATACAGCACACAGATACCCGCCGCCTCGGTGGGGCTGAAAATGCCGCCGTAGATGCCGCCCACCACGATCAATGGAAAACCCATCGGCCACAACGCCCGACGCAGGGCGGTGAAGCGCTCACCCCAGCTGGCGCGAGGCTCCAACGGAATATCGTGCTTTTTGGCGTACCACATGCAGTAGATCGAGAACAACACGATAATCAGCAGCCCGGGGCCGAGTCCGGCAATAAACAGCTCAGAGATGGAGGTACCGGAGATCACGCCGTAGATGATCATGCCGATCGACGGCGGGATCAGGTAGGCAAGATCAGCCGCATTGACGATCAGGGCAATGGAAAAGGAATCGTTATAACCCGCCTTGAGCATTCTCGGGCGCATGGCACCCCCGACGGCGACCACAGTAGCCTGGGTGGAACCGCAGACCGCGCCAAACAGGGCACAGGCGGCGGTGACAGAGATCGCTAGGCCGCCGCGAACATGGCCCATAAAGCGCATGACCACATCGACCAAGCGGTCCGCGGAGTGGCCGCGGGTGATGATATCGGCCGCCAAAATAAACATCGGTACGGCGATCAGTGCGGCAGGCTTAATCCCACCGATCATCTGCTGCACAGCCACCTGCAAACTCAGGTCCGGCAGATAAATAAAGAAGGCCAGCAGGGTGGCCCCGACCAGAGGCATCATCATTGGGAAGCCTAACAGCAACAGCACGATCATTACGGCCAGCATCATCAGGGTCATGACAGTTTCTCCTTGTTGTTGTTATTGCTGTTGCTGTTATTGCTATTGTCGACGCCTGGATCTGAGTCCTGCGACAGGTCATGGTCTTGGTTGTAGAGGTGCATCACCTCAGCGATCTCCGGATCCTCATAGGCATCCACCACCGTGAAGGAGATATACACATCGGGATCGGCCAGATCACAGTTCTTGACCATCGTCAGCAGGTACTGGATGCCGGTGACCACAAACCCCACCACGACCCAGATATAGGTCAGGTAAAGCGGCACCTGCAGCGCCGGTGTCACCCGTCCCCGGCTGGCGATCTTGGCCACGTACTCATAGGCGTACCAGGCCAGCACAAACATCACCACCGCGGTGAGGGCGGCGATCAAAATCATCAACCGTTTCTTATACCGCGCACTCATCATGTCGTAGAAGGCTGACATCCGAATGTGACGTCCCTTACGGGTCACGTAGCCCAGCCCCATAAAGGTGATGATCACGATTAGGAACTGATTAAGCTCCTCGGTGAAGTAGATGCTCTGATTAAAAAAGTATCGGCCGAACACGTTAGCGATGGTGTTGGCGGCCATCAGCAGGATTCCCCCGCTGAGCACGGCCATCTCGGCCTTGCCGATCATCAGATCGATCCAGGTGAAAATTCGGCTGGCGGTCAATCGGGGTTGGCTCATCGTCTTGCCCTCTAGCGGGGATTCCTGCCGTTCGTTACAGCTGTACGGGTTCATTGACGGTCACTCCTGGCGTTAGATACCAGATTGTTCGGGAACCTTCTATCAACGTTGGCCCAACAAGGGCTGGCGAGGGACCGGCAGACCCACTTTAGCCTGCCTCTTTAGCCTAGCTTTTACCTACGCGCAGGCCATCGGCGACCAGGTTAGCGGCCGGGTTGATACCAAGGTTGTGCGAACGTGTGTGGGGTTGAATGCGCCGCCCCTATTTTCCCAAACAAGGGCGGCGCCGAGTCAGGCGAGGATTATTGCACCGAGTCGATCTCGGCCAGCAGCGCGCTCAGCAGCTTCTCACCGCGGGAACCGGTGATATCGGTGTAGGCAGAATGGGTTGCCTTGCTGCGGTCGCGGAACAGCGTCCGCTCCTGATCGGTCAGGGTGATCATCTTCATATCAGGCTTAGCAGCCTTGATCACGGCCAGCTTCTCGTTATTGAAACGCTGCACCACATCAAAGATAAAGCCTTCCATCCCGGTAATAGTCTCGCGGATCAACTGCTGGCGCTGGGGCGGCAAACTGTCGTACCAGTCGCTGCCGGACATGATGGAGGTAACCAGCTCCTGCTCTCCGGCCCAGATCATATAGTCGGTGACTTCGTAGAATTTCATCTCTTCGATGGCCGCTGCCGGGTTGACCTGACCATCCACCTGCTTGAGCTGCAACGCACCGTAGACTTCACCGAAGGGCAGCGGCGTCGGGCTTGCGCCCAGATCTTCATAGGCTTTAAGCAATATAGGCGAGACCATCACCCGCATCTTGAAGTTTTGCAAGTCTTGGGGAGAGCGGATTTCACGATTGGTAGTCCAGACCACCGGACCCTCAGAGTACAGGGTGTGTAATTTGAGCCCCTTGGACTCGAAGTCCTGCCCCAGCTCGTCGTAAATCACCGGGCTTGAACTGAGCATTTTGGCGGTGGTCTGGGGGGCGTTGGGCAGGGCATAGGGCAGCAAGAACAGCTGCGATTCAGGGACGATGGTACCCAGATTGCCCACCGAGACATTGGTAAACTGCACCACCCCGTCGGCCACCTGCTCCACCAGCTCGGTCGGTGTTCCCAGCGATCCCAGGGGGTAGACCTTTACCGTGACATCGCCATCGGTCTTTGCCTCAATGCGCGCCTTAAACTCCTGCGCATAGCTATCCATGATGGATCCGGGGATCTCTTCAATAGCAAACTTCCACTCCTCGGCCATCACGGTGGCAGGCACGAATGCCAGTGTCGCCGAAAGCGCCACTCCCTTAACCATCATCTTTAAATCTAACATGATTTTATACCTTCATTTATTGTTGTGGGTCGATAGTGCCGGCTAGGTACAGAGCCAGTATCGCAAAACCCTATTCATCATAAAATATAAAATATTTAATATAAACATTAAAAATTTTGATGTATAACCGTAGTATGCCCCTTTAGGGTTTAAGGTCAAACGGTTGGTTTACCTACGGCATCCGGGGCTCAACCCAAACTCGATATAACAAACACTAAGAAGCGACCATGGCGATCCATTCCATAAAACACATGCAAACCTTCTGCACCGTGGTGGAGCATGGCGGTTTCTTAGGGGCCCAGTCGACCCTTGGCATGAGCCAGCCGGCCATCAGCACCCATATCAAGGATTTTGAAATCCGTCTGGGATTCCAGCTTTGCCACCGCGGCCGCAGCGGCTTTCGAATCACCGAAAAGGGCATGATCACCTACCAGCGCTGCCGCAAGATGCTTAACGCTATCTCCGACTTCGACGCGGACCTGGGAGAACTGCGTAACACCCTCACCGGCACCCTGCGACTGGGACTGATCGACAACACCGTCACCAACCGTGAGTTTCCGATTCCCGAAGCAATCCGCCGTTTCTACACCCGCAAGAACGATGTAGCCATCAAATTGACGGTGCAATCGCCCGAGGAGCTGGAGCGTGAGTTACTCAACGGCAACCTCCACCTGGCGATAGGCATATTCCAGAACCGCCACAGCAGTCTCAGCTACCGTCACCTCTATACCGAAAAGCACGGATTCTACTGCGGCAGCAAGCATCCGCTATTCGACCTGCCCGCGGAGGAGATCACCCTGGAACGGATCAAACAGCACCCCATCTCCACCCGAACCTACCTGCAGCATGCGGACCTGAAGGGGTTTAATAAGACCCAGAGTATCGCCTCGGTTTCTAATATGGAGGCTCAGGCGATACTGATTAGCAGCGGTAGTTTTATCGGTTTTCTGCCCAACCACTACGCCGAGCAATGGCTACAGGCCGGCGATATGCGCGCCATCGACCACCTCAACCTGTCCTGGGAATCAGACTTCAGCCTGGTAATGCGGGGGGCACCCGCACCGCAGAATATTGTCAACGTCTTTGTCAGCGATATAGACGCGGCGCTCCGCGAGCTGGAAAGCTAGTTCAAGACCCCGTTTGGCAATGCGCCGCGGCGTGGTGGCAGCCCCTGCTCTGCTGATCACAGGTAAGCGCCGTTAAATCAGCACCTGTTTTCCAAGCACTGACTCCGACACACTGATTTCTCTCATCTATATCGAGGAATCAGCGATGACTACCCAAGAGCGCGCCCATTTCTGGCATGAACAAATCACAATCTGGCGGTCGTCCGGCTTGTCTGGACAGGCTTTCTGCAATCGGCATGATCTGGCTTATCACCAGTTTATCTATTGGCGTGCAAAGCAGGATAAAGCTGGCGCCGACCTACAGGATACCGCGGTCGGTTTTGCCAGGGCGGTACCGTCGCGATCGGTCAGCACTGGCGGCGAGTTGACGCTCTCGCTGCCCAACGGCGTGTCGATCACCGGGCTTCATGCGGGCAATATCGACCTGCTCAGTTCGTTGCTGAGGCAGTTGTGATACGACCGCGCTACCTGCGCCCCTCGTTGGATATCCCGCAGATTTATCTCTACCGAGCGCCGGTAGATTTTCGAAAACAAGTGAATGGGCTGGCGGCGCTGGTCGAACAGGAGCTGGCATGGCTTTTCTGCTACCTATCCTGGCCTCGCCTGCAGGCAGGCCACGGGAGTGAGTTACCTATTGTAGGAGCGTGCCTGCACGCGATACCGGCGCATACCTGTCTCTGTCTCGCGGTAACCGTTCATTCTAAGGCGTCCTGACCAA
>JBFGZS010000093.1:0-7195 GCA_041586615.1 Motiliproteus sp.
AATCAAACAAGTGTTTGATTTGGCTTCTATTTACGTTGGTAGCGGGGGCAGGATTTGAACCTACGACCTTCGGGTTATGAGCCCGACGAGCTACCAGACTGCTCCACCCCGCATCAACGAGGTGCGAATTATAGAGAGGTAACCCATCATTGTCTACCACTAATACGCGATAGATTCACACGCCCCTCCCCTTACTCGTAAAACCACGCCCAGCGACGCTTATCCATGAAGATAAGCGCGCTGACCGACATCACTGTAACGCCCCAGACTAAAACGGGATATCATCATCGAAGTCACCCATATTCCCTGGCGCAGCATGATCAAAATTCGGCGTTGGGTTCGCTTCCGAATGTGCCGCAGCCCCCGTCTGGATTTTCCAACCCTGAAGATTATTAAAATACCGACCGTTGTATTCACGACCACGGATATCAAACGTCACGGTGACTTCCTGGCCCACCTGCAGCGTATCAAGCAAGCTCACTTTATCCTGAACAAATTCCAGGTTAATGTCCTGGGGGTATTTACCGTCCGGGACCGTCACAACCATCTCGCGCTTGGTGAAGCCACTACCGAACGTTTGAGCATCTTGAATTAACTTAACGTTTCCGGTTAACTCGTAATTCATGACTTATAGCCTCTATGCGTTGAGCTTGGATTGATTAAATCAGAGTGAAAAATAACGTTAAACTATCTTAACTTGCCGAGAGCCGGTGCGAAAGCCGCATCGCGAGGCGGGCCTGGATGATTGGAAGTTCAATGTGTAGCGAATCTTGTAGCTCCATAGGTGTTCCCCCGCCGCTTAGACTTGAGTGGCCCTAACGACTTTGACGGGTCCGTCTCCTCTTCTGATATCACAGAATTGGGCACATGACCATTTTTTAGGGATAACGGGATTAGGGGCAACGGGGTCGTTTCTAACTACCGGAATCGGAAGCGGAGCTGGGGGCCGAGAGACCCTCGGCCTACTTGATTAACCGTTCATCTTCGTTGGTATTCACGTCGTTATGAAATTCTTCTCTGGCGAGAAAAAACAAATATTATTCCTACCCGAGCGCTTGGCGGCATACATTGCCGTGTCGGCATTCCTGATTAAATCAGCGGCGCTAAGTCCGTCAGCGGGGAATATGGAAATGCCAACGGATGCGCCAACCTGGAGCACTTCACCGTGCACTTCTATAGGCTCATTAATCGAGCTGACAACACGGTTAGCGACATACTCAATCTCATCTTTCCCTTTCGGGTTGTTGAAGATAAACATGAATTCGTCGCCGCCTAAGCGAGCCACAGTATCTGATTTTCGTACCAGTGCCAGGAGTCTTTTCGCTACCTCTTTTAATAGATCGTCCCCGACGTTATGGCCAAACTTGTCGTTGACGAGCTTGAATCCGTCAAGGTCGAGAAACATCAGGGCCAGATTGCACTGTTCACGCTTGGAATGGAGTAGTTGTTGATTAATCCGGTCCATCAGCAAGGTCCGATTTGGCAGGTCGGTCAGGGCATCGTGAAAAGCCAGGTGCTTTATATGTTCATCTTTACGCCAGAGAGCAGTAATGTCGCTGAATACCGACACATAGCGAATAGGTTGACCGTCTTCGTCGCGCACCATGCTGACTGTCATGCGCTCCAGGTAAAGGCCCCCGTCTTTGCGGCGGTTCCATATCTCGCCATTCCAGCGCCCCTGCGTTTTTATCGCCTTCCACATGGATGCATAAAATGCCGGGTCGTGCCGGTTAGATTGCAGAATGCGAGGATTTTGTCCGACAGCCTCTTCCACTGCATAGCCAGTTATTTCAACGAAAGCAGGGTTCACTGATAAAATAACCCCATCGGCATCGGTGACCAGGACACCGTCAAGGGTGTTCTCAAAGACACAGGCGGCAAGTTTGAGTTTCTCCTCCGTTTCCTTGAATACCGTCACTTCGTTGGCCATTATCGCAAATCCTTTAACCGTGGCATCTGCACCGAATTCGGGGATATAGTGCCCGATAATATGCCCCACGCTTCCATTGGCTTTGTTCAGCGTCCGTTCAAAACGTTGTGGTTCGCCGGCCAGGGCTCCGCGAATATAAGGCTCATTCAGAGCAAAGAGGTGCTCGCCCGCAAGATCCCGGAATGTGGTACCGATAATGTCCTCGGGCGGCTTCCCGAACCATTCACGGTAGGCGCTGTTAGCATAGAGGCAGCGTAAATTACGATCCCAGTAGCCGATCATACTTGGCATACTATCACTAATGGATTTGATGAATTGCTCGCGTTTAGCGCTAGCCCCGGATTCTGACTCAGCCTGCCTGAGTGCCTTTTTCATACGGTGCACGGTTTCGGCAAGGTACGAGATAAAGCCGCAGGTGATGACAAAAACAGCCATCCTCAGAACGTCAAAGCGATTCTCAATAAAAGGGTGAATAGCAAAGAGTGGCCACTGAAATGAGACCACGAGACAAGCAAGCAGGGTTGCCAGCAACCCGGCGTAAAGCCCCGCATAGAGTGCAGCGGCAATCACCGCAGGGTAAAATGTCAGCCAGGCAAGTTCCGACTCAAGCGCTTGTAGCGGCCATACCCTCAAGCCAGCAGCGAAACTGACCAGCAGCAGTGCTATGAGAGTATGCTTGATATATGGCGAAGCAGTTGCCTTATATGCCGGTGGGCCTTTTGCTGTTGTGACATTCATGTTTTATCTTTGGGCATTAGCTTTCGAACTGATTGCATGCAAAGAAACCTACCGTCTTGTCGTGATATGTCTGCTTGAAGCTTAAGATTTGAGATATATTAAAAATCCAGTCATAGCGACATCCTCTTATACTACGAATAAAGAGATAAGTGTAGGGACGACGGGGTCACCCATTAGCCGACGGTGGTCATAATAATTCAGCAGTCAACACTCGCCCAGTAACGCGACGAACTTATCAAATTTGGCGGGCTCGCCTGCCCGGGCCGACCTTATCGGCATCAAAAGACCGAATGGAACGGTATTTTGATGCCGGGTTAATCAGCGAAGACATACCTCTTCACAGCCTGGCGATCAAAGGGCTGATTCGTCGTCCTCAGCAACAGAATCTGACCAAGCTGACATGATCTCTGTCATCCCCTGGTTTTTCCCCTTCAGCTGCGCGATGCCTGACGGGCAGGCAAAATTATAGGGGTAGACCGTCCTTGGAGCACGAGCCACTATATAGTCAGAACCAATAAGGTTGTGGACACTGTCAGGCAAAGACTCATCCACAATGACGGTATCGCCGCCGCTGAAGTCGATTCTGGGGGTGTGGAAAGCTTCTTCTAGCGACATGCGATAGTCGGTTACAAAAGACGTTAGTTGCATCACGGCTGGAAATATTTTTCGACCCCCAGCAGCACCCAGCGCAAACATAGCCTCTCCCGTCTCAACGATCACCGGGCACATATTGCTCAAGCAACGTTTGCCTGGTCCGATAGAGTTTGGCCGACCTGGCTCAGGGTCAAACCACATAATCCCATTATTCATCAGAACACCTGCTGAGGGGACCATAAGTCTTGATCCAAAGACAGACAATAAGGTCTGTGTAACAGAAACCATGTTGCCATGAGAGTCAACGACAGAAAAACTGGTCGTACAAGACTCTTTAGCATCATCCTTCGTATCGCCTACATTACTCAATCTATACGAATAAGCATGCTTAAGAGATTTAGCATACGCTGCGTATGTCTCAGGACCTGGCTTGTTCAGGCTAATGGGAAGGTCTTCAAGATATTTTAACGCCATCGACATCGCGGGCCCAGCGGTTAGCTCTGGGGTCAGCAATATTTTGCTGTCTTTGTATGTGATATCCAAGGTATCGCTGATGGTTGCCCGATACGCTTTCAGGTCTTCAACACTCAACGCCCCCCCTTCATGTTGTACATCTCTCGCCAGGCCTGCAGCAATGGAGCCTTCATAAAAAGAACGCGGGCCTTCATTCGCCAATTCGGTCAACATATCCGCCATCGTATCCAGCGAACAGCGTTCTTGCCGAAGCGCCGTCCAGGCAGACCCTACAGGGAACCCCTTGGCGGTCAGAAAAGTCTCTTTTGATTTTGGAAAGCGAGACAGCGCCTCGGCAGCAGGTGCGATCATTAACTGGGCATACCAGTCGACCAGAAGACCATCTCTGGCCAACCCTATGGCGGGTTGTAGAAGCACAGCCCAGCTCTTTGTCCCAAATGCTTCAAGAGCAAGACGCATACCATCTACGTGACCTGGTACGGCAACAGCACCGCCGCCAACGACATTTCGATCATCCACGACCGAGGGCCAAGAAAACAGATCCGAGGAAACGCCGGAGCCCGACAACGGGTAGGTGGCTGGATCGAGCGACTTAGGGGAGCACATCCCAAAGTTGACAACTTTGGCCTGGCTTTCATTTGCCATTTTTACGACCATATAACCACCACCACCGGGGCCGCTCATCCAGGGCTCAACCACACCTAGCGCAAATGACGTTGCGACGGCCGCGTCGATCGCATTTCCCCCACTGGAAAGGACCTTCGCGCCAACTTCAGATGCGAGACGATGCTGTGACGAAACGATCCCCTTGGCTGATTCCACAACCGTTTTTCGAATCGTTTGATTTTTACTGAAATTGCTCATCCATTATCCCCAAAAAACAAATGCGCATCTAAGCCGGGGGCTTGCGTTTTACCTCATCCTGCCGCTAAATATTCTGGCAGCCCCTCTCACAGCAAAGGCCTGCTCACAAACAAAGACTAGACCAAGATAGGCAAAAGACAGGACCTGACCCCGCAGCCGAAAGAAGGTTTTGTTGATACTCGATAACCTGCGGGTACATCATAGCCGGAAGGTCAAGGAGTGGCTGGTGGGGAAAAAAGATCAGATTGAACTGTTTTTTCTCCCCAGTTACTCATCGGAATTAAACCCGGATGAATATCTGAACTGCGATCTGAAATCGAGTATCAGTCGAGGTGAACCTGTACGGGAAAAGGGCAGATGAAGAAAAAAGTGCTTTCTATTCTGCGCTCTCTCCAAAAGCAACCGGCGCGGATTCAGTCATATTTTGAAGCGGAAAAGATCCAGTATGCCGCTGCATAAAATGAACGGTATTAATGTGCCGAGTTAATAATTAACGTCTGACTCGTCACTCGTCGATGCCGGCAGCAGCATAGTAGACGCGTCTTTTGGCACGGCTAATCTCGTGGGCCAAAGCACTCGGTGTAATCGAAAATAGCATTCAGATATCCCTTTCTGTCATTGTGCTAGCCCCTGCTTTTTTCGCTGATGCTAAAAGTAGAGGTCAACCCGCCTAAGAAACGATCAAAATTCGCCGTCGGATACCCGCCCCTGGGGGGATAGGGCAATGATCGGTTCGAGGGTAATTGGTTCACCGATCTCCACCGCGATGGCAGGTTCTGATTTTTGCCCCAAGCTCTTCAGTGATTTCAGTAGTTTGCTGCCAGGCAACGGCTTTTTATCCTCGGCGTAATACTCAAACCAAGGGATACCGGCCTCTTTATAGCGTTTGGCGGTGATCGGCCTATCGGGCATGGCCAGCCCAGTCAGTGCCTGCCAATGCTCGCTGTTGACGGTGTGCAGAAAGCAGCGCGCTCCAGCGCTGAGATCCCAGGCCTCCAAGCCGTATTCGTCGTCATAAATCTCCTGTTTAATGCGCCCGCCAGGCGCTATTCCCATCTCCGCGTCTGAATCGGGCGCGCGGCGACAAAACATGGGCATGTCCAGGCATTCGAATGTCAGATCCCTCGGGCGCTCGAAATGCTCCTTGTAGACCTCAGCCTTCATAGGAAAGGCGATGATCTGAACGCCTCCGAACTCGGCTTTTCCGGTGACCTGCTCCTCGGCAGTCTCGCCCCTGCCTAGTTGGGTAGCGACAAACTGACGCACAGTACCGCGCTCAATTGCGTAACCATCCATCCAAGGCTGCTCGGGCAGCACCACGTAATCCTGTGGATCGCTGCTGAGGGTGTTGGTCCAGGTCTCACCGGTGACGGCGTTGATCTTACCGGTGGCGATCTTGATCGCCATGGGGTAACCGCCGGTAAAGTTGATCCACAGCGCCTCGGACTGGTACATCGGCAACAGTGCACCACCGCGTTTGAGCCAATGTGCCGGCACCCGCTCGGCATGGTCCTCTAGGTGTTCAAGGTGAAAACGACCAATGCCCGCTGGCAAAGGGTAGTGACGGCCATCGTCGGGAATACGCAGGGTCTTGATGAAATCGATCCGTCCAACCGCCTTGCGATGGACTTCGGGAAACCGAAAAACCAGTTGATTGTTCTTGAGTTCAATCATGTGTGTGCTCCTTGCAATATCATGGGCTGACTGTCACCAATCTCCGTCGGAGACCTCACGCACCACACTGAGAACAGCATGGTCCGGAACTTCCTTGAGTTGACGAATCAGCTCGGCAAATAACTGGGGACGCTTTCGAATCACATCCTGCAGGTCCGTAGATACCTTACCGGCCAACGCCAGCAATACATCGGCATCCAGACTGAGTTCCGCCGCCAGTTTCTTGATGGTCTCTTCACCGGGCGGCGGCACTTCGCCCCGCTCAATCTTGCTCAGATACGCAGGCTCGATTCCCACCCGCAGAGCCACCTGGCGTAACGAATACGCCCGGTCGGTGGCTTTGAGTGCTTCGCGCTGTTGTCTCAGTGTGCTTCCTAACATATGTGTACTATATACTACACACTACACCTTTACCAAAAATGAGAGACACTCAGGCCGTAGGTTCCGCTTGATAAGGAATCACCGGCTTAGTTGCTGATCAAGGAGAGCCATTACTGCCGGCCAATTAGGAAAAGTCTCACTGCCAAAGTGGATCAACCGCCCATCAAACGCGTCCTGCCCTTTCCCAGCATTGTAATCGTCGATTAGAAAACCCCCTTTAAGCAGGTCCTTTCGGGCACTGATGATCTATTGGAACGCAGAGATGAATATCCTCGCTTAAAGACTAGACGGGATAGCACTGAGAAAAAAAAAGCGAACGGTAGCCTTAAGGTCATGCTTTTATTAGCAGAAGGTCCAGCCGAAACATTCCGTCACAGAATTTGGCACATTTTGTCACACGGCCATTTTTGAGGGTCTAGAACGACAAAAGCCAAATCAAACAAGTGTTTGATTTGGCTTCTATTTACGTTGGTAGCGGGGGCAGGATTTGAACCTACGACCTTCGGGTTATGAGCCCGACGAGCTACCAGACTGCTCCAC
>JBFGZS010000094.1:0-7092 GCA_041586615.1 Motiliproteus sp.
CCTCAAAAACGGCGAATACAAATTCTTGTCCGCCGTTTTCCCCTATGACGCCACCACCGGACGCCCGCTGCGTCTGCATTCGGCTGCGCTTGTTAATCGCGCTGGCATCGACGGCATGCAGGCTGTTGAAGCGCTGGCCGCACTGAATCTCCACCCCCATCAACTCACTAACCCTCAAACAACATCACAGGAGCATTCCATGAATGAACTGCTGAAAAAGATGCTGGCCCAGCTGGGCATTATGGTCGAGGACGGCAAAGAGCCGGACACCGCCGCAGCATTGGCGGCGCTTAGCGCCCTGCAAACCAAGGCCGGTACGGTCGATACACTGGCCACCGAAGTTGCCGCCCTTAAAGCCAGTGACCCGACCGGTGCTGTTGATCCGGCTAAGTTCGTGCCGATTCAGGTGGTCTCGGATCTGCAGGCCCAGCTGGCGGTGCTGTCGGCGGAAGGCCAGACCGGCAAGCTGGATCAGACTATCGCTCAGGCGCGACAGGACGGGCGTTTGATCGAATCGATGGAAGGCTGGGCGCGAGACCTGGGCAAAAAAGACTTTGCCGCCCTGCAGGCGTTTCTGGATAAAGCCCGGCCGATCGCCGCGCTGGCCGCGATGCAGACGGACGGCAAAAAACCGGCCGCCGATGCAGCCGATCCACTCGCCACCCTGAGTGCCGACGAGAAAGCCGTGTGTCTGGCCACCGGGATCTCTGAAGTGGAATTCCTGAAAACCAAACAAGGTGAACAGTAATGGCAGCCCTCACTAAAAACCGCAATACCCAGCGCCGCGCGCAGGGTTCGCACGTGGATCCGGTAGCCGCCGGTGCGGTGATCTATTCCGGCGCACTGGTCGTGCTTAACGCCACACACTATGCCCAGCCGGCAACCGCCGCTGCCGGTTTGCGGGTGCGCGGAGTGGCCGATCACGCCGTCAATAACGTGGCCGGGGCGGATGGCGCGGGCAGTGTCACCACCAAAAATGGCGCACATCTGTTTGCCAATGCCGGTGATATCGATCGCTCTCATATCGGTGCAACAGCCTATATCGCGGATGACCAGACCGTGAAAGCCGATGGGACCGGCACCTCGGCGGTGGGCCGCATCGACGATGTCGAATCTGCTGGCGTATGGGTGTTTATCGAGTAATCGATACCCCGGTCATCAACTAATTTTTTGGAGAGAGCAATGGACGTAAACGCCAACAACCTCAGTATTCTGAATACCGCAGTAAAAACGTCATTTAACACTGCGTTTGCCGGTGCAGAATCGCAATACGGCCGTGTCGCCACGGTCATTCCGTCAAAGTCTTCCGCCAATACCTATGCGTGGCTGGGTAACTCCAGCCAGATTCGTGAGTGGCTGGGTGAGCGCGCGATTAACCGCCTCAAAGATCACGACTTCACTATTAAAAACCGCAAGTTCGAGAAGACCGAAGGTATCCCGCGCGACGTGATCGAAGACGATCAGTTTGGCGTGTATATGCCGCTGTTTGCGCAGATGGGCCAGGATGCCAAAGAGTTCCCGGATCTGCTCACCTTCGCGTTGCTGAAAGAGGGATTCAGCACACTGTGTTATGACACTCAGAATTTCTTCGATACTGATCACCCGGTCGGCAACGGTGAAAACGTTGCGTCGGTCTCTAACATGCAGGCCGGTGCCGGTGATGGCTGGTATCTGCTGTGTACTAAGCGTGCGATTAAGCCGCTGATCTGGCAGGAACGTCGCCCGTTTAACCTGGTGATGAAGAACAGTGCCCAGAATTCAGACCACGTCTTTATGACGGACGAGTTTCTGTGGGGCACCGATGCCCGCTGTAACGCCGGGTTTGGCCTGTGGCAGTTGGCGTTCGGCTCGAAAGCGGATCTGAATGACGACAACTTTAACGCCGCTCGCACCGCCATGACCAAGTTCAAGAACGATGCAGGCTCACCGCTGGGCGTCATTCCGGATCTGCTGGTTGTTGGTCCGGACAATATGGCCAAAGCCGAAGCGCTGCTGGAAGCCATGAACAAGGCGAACGGTGCCAGCAACACCAATTACAAGAAGGTGGACCTGCTCGTCTGCCCTTGGTTGGCCTAAGCCCTACGCGAGAGATGTAGGTGGGGCTCTCATAGTCGAGCCCCACCTCCTGCGACCTAATCAGGAGAGATAATGAAATGTCTGATCATATCCGTATCACGTCTGCCATCCAGGGCTTTCGCCGGGCTGGTATCGCGCATTCAACAAAGCCAACCACTCATGCCGTTGCTGACTTTTCGAAGCAGCAGCTGGCGCAGCTTGAAGCCGAACCGCGCCTGGTCGTTGAAATTGTTAAAGCACCTGAAACAGATTCGGGTGATAACTCGCAAGGGACCGTGGACAGCGCTCGCCTGGCAGAGCTTGTAGCGCATATTGGCTCTCTGAATAAGGAAGATGTTTCCCTGTGGAGAGAGGACGGCACCCCGAAGGCCAGCGCCTATCCGAAAGGCACCAGCTCTGAAGAGCGTGATGCTGCATGGGCCGCGTTTACTGCCGAGCTGGATAAGGCATAAACATGTACGCCACCCGTGACGACATGACCAAGCGGTTTGGTGAAGAGGAACTGATCCTCCTCACCGATCATGCTTCAGGTGCCGGAGTCATCGATGATGCGGTGCTGAGTCAGGCGTTAGCCGATGCCAGTGCCGAAGTCGACGGCTATCTCGGCGGACGCTACACCTTGCCGTTGCCATCGGTACCGGCGGTGCTGGTACGTATTTGCTGTGACATTGCCCGTTACCTGCTGCATGACGAACATGCCCCTGAGCGCATCGAGAAACGCTATGACGGCGCGATTAGTTTCCTCAGCAAGCTGGGCAGCGGCACGATCAGCCTGGGTATGCCCGATGAGGGCGACGCCAGTCCCAGCAACAACACGGCACAGATCAGCAGTGATGGCCGGGTGTTCGGGCGCAGTAACAGCGGAGACTTCATCTGATGTTGCAGCTAACGGATGACTACCTGGTTGCTGAAGATTACCTAGTGCAGCGCCTGGAAACCATTGAGGGGCTGCGTAAGGTGTATCGCAGCTGTGATCTGGCTGAGATGAAGGAGCGCGGCCAGATCACCCCGGCGGCTCATGTGATTTATGCCGGGGACATTGTGCCAGAAACATCGCAAGGTGGCCTTCATGGCAACGTTACCCAAACATGGATGGTCGTCATTACCGTTAGCCTGCGCGATGCGCGTCAAGCAGGCCCGTTGCTGGCCTCGGTGGTTAACACTCTGGCCGGGTTGCACGGGGAGCTGGGCAACTTTATTCGCACTAATGCGCCGTCACGCCCCGGATTCTCTAACGGCTTCGGCTACTACCCACTAGCGTACCAAATCAAATTCAAAACCAAAGGAGCACGCCCATGAGCGGACTACTGTTAGCAGGCGACGTGTATTTCGATCGCTTTGATGAAACCGGCAATTCCACCGGATTAGTGGGGCCGTTGAATGCAACCCAGCTGCAGATCAACACCCCGTCGGAAACCAAAGACCGGACCTCCAAAAAGAAACTCTCCTATGGCCAGGCACTGGATAGCGTCACCATCGCCCAGCCCAGTGAAGTTGCGATCGCGTTTGACGATCAACCCGCCGAGATGCTGGCGATGGCATTGCTGGGTGATATCGATACGATCAATCAGGGATCGGGAACCGTGACGGATGTGGCGGTAACCTTACTGACTGCCGGGCTTTGGACCAAGCTGGTGCACAGTAATATTGCGCAGGTTGGCGTTAGCGCTAAATTAGCGGCGGATGATAGCGCCGTGGCCGCTGCTGCCTATGAGATCAACTATGCAGCCGGTCTGATCCGAGCCACTGCGGGTGGCGCATTGGCCGCCGGTGGCGATATCAAACTGACCTATGACTATGCGGCCGTCACGGGATCACGTATCAACGGTGGTATCCGCCCGACCATTCGTGCCCGGATCTTCCTCGACGGCACTAACCTCGCCACCGGAAAACCAGTCAAGTGCGACATCCCGGAAGCCTCACTCGCCCCCACTGCGGCGGTCGATCTGCTCGCCAGCGAGTACGTCAGCACCACCCTGGGCGGCAAGGTGATTCTGCGTGATGGCGAAACCGCGCCTTTCTATCTCGATCAGGAAGGCTGATAACCGATGGCTCTGCGTGAAACCGCCCTTAGTATCCTCATCAAAGCCCGTGATCTGGCCAGCGCTCCGCTGGCTCGCTTTCGGCGTGAAGTTGAGAGCACCGATAACAGTAGCCAGAGCGCAACGGATGCAGTCGATCGCTTCGGCAATGCGTTGACTGAAGCAGATCAGGCAGCGGGTCGTTCTATCGACTCTTCAGGCCGGATGCGCGAGGCTAATGGGCGGTTTGTGACGGGGCTGGAAAGAACCCGAACCGCATTAAGTAACAACACCCGAGAGGTTGGCCTGTTCGCACAAGGGCTGTCTTTTATTACCGGAAAACTCGGCGGCTTGCTGGCAGGCGCGGCTGCACTAGTCGGTTTTGGCGGCGCGTTACAAAGTAGCCGAGAGTTTGAAAAACAACTGTCCAAAGTAAACGCGGTGTCGGGAGCATCCACAGAAGAGTTCGCCCGGCTTAAAGTTGCTGCCGAGGATGCAGGTAGCACTACACGTTACACTGCGACGCAAGCAGCACAAGGGCTGGAGATTCTAGCCCGTGCCGGTGTGGGGGTGAATGAATCCATCTCGCTGTTACCCACCTTATTAAACGTCGCCACAGCTGAAGAGCTGGGATTAGCCGAAGCAGCCAGTCTGGTGACCGATACGCTCGCCATTATGGGGCTGGAGATCGATAAAGGGGCGAACTCTGCCGATATCTTGGCGAAAGGAGCGTCGCTCTCTAACACCACCATGCAGCAGCTCGGTCAAGCGATTACTTATACCGGCCAATACGCCAAAGAGGCTGACTTTGATTTGGCGAAACTGGTGGCCACACTCGACGTGCTCGCTAAAAACGGTTTACGAGGTGAGCGTGCCGGTACCGGTTTACGTTCTGTCTTGGCACAACTGTCTGATCCAGCGTCTAAAGCGGCCAAGGCCGTGTCTGATCTGGGTATTGATATTAACGATTTTGATGCCGTTATTGAGGGCCTGAAAAGCCCAGCAGCAGATGCGCAAGAAGCCATCAATGCGTTTGGCATTGAAGCAGGCCCGACCCTTCGGGCGCTGATCATAGAAAGCACCGAAGGGATTAACCAATTCCAGAGCGCACTGGAAAGCTCGGAAGGTGCGGTCAAGAAAATGGCCGACACGGTGAACAATAATCTTGATGGTGCCATGGTTGGTTTTGATAGCCGCCTCGACTCGATTAAACGCAAATTGACAGGCCCTTTATTAAAACCGCTCGCCCGCGATCTGAAGGACTTTACGCAAAGCCTGAGCGAGCTTTCGCCTGCGTTTGAAGTGTTCGGCAACGGCGTTGCTTTTCTCTTTGATCGGGTATCAGGACTGGTTAAGTTCTTTGGTAATTCGTTTGCCGTGGCGCTGGAAAGCGTCACGGCAGTTGGCTTTACCATTCCCATCGTGCTGGCAGAGATAGAGCTGGCCATCGATAAGCTGCTGAACAAAGCGGGACTGGTTGAAGACGCGACCATTAAGCGGTTAGAAACGGAGGTGGGCGCGTTAAAAGCAGCACGTAATGCGTTAGTGAAAGCAGCAGTAGAAGACGCAAACGATGCCAAAAAAGCTATCCAACAGCTGTTTGGCGCACTGGATAAAGCGGGAGAACAAAGCACTACTGTCACAGGTAAAACGTCCGAAGGGATCAAAGAGGTGGGTGATGTAGCCGATGAGACGAGCACCAAAGTAAATAAGGTAACTGACTCCACTACAGCCGCGAATGCGGCTTTCAACAAGATGACCCAGTCTGATGTTGAGAAGTACATTAAGACACTGACAAGCGGTATCGAAGACCTCGATGACATGTTCCAAAAAGGCACTCTCACCGTTGAGCAATACACCCGTGCTAAAGAACACTTATCCAGCGAGCTAGCCAAGTCTAGCAAGCTCATCCAGGAAGAAGCAGAAGCAACCAGCGCGAATAGCAAGGCCGTTGAAAATCGTACCACTGCAGTTGATAAGAACACCAAAGCTACTGACAAAAATACCGAGTCTGCGCGTGCTAACCGGGGCGCGGCACTGACGCTGGCCGGACAGACTGGTGATGCCTGGCGCAGCACCAGTGAGCAGATGGCGGCGGCCTACGACAACCTTACTAAAGGTATGACTCAATCCCTGGCACGCTTTGGCAAAGGACCGAGGCTTGCATCAGCGTATGTGCGCGAGTTCGCCGCTGAGTATTGGAAGGCGGAGCATACCGCTCGAAATCTTCAAAAAGAATATCGCAAGCAAGAAGAAGCGCTGGCAGCTCAGCTGCGCACCTTTGCGGATACCGAGCGCGTTACGCTGGCGATGGCGAAGCACGCCGAGCGCTCGATGAGCGCATATACGCTACTGGGCGAGCAGCAGCTATCGCCTTTGCGGTCTGCCATCGCGGCGATTAAATCCGATACCGAAAGCCTGACCCAGTCGCTGCAGTCGACTGTAGATGGATTGCGTGATGAGCTGGATCGGCTCAACGGTGATGCGGTATCAATCGAAGATCGGGCCTATCAAAAGAAACGCGATGCCTTGAAGCAACAGGCCGACCTCGCCAGACAGCAAAACAACACCGCTGCATCCGGGGAAGCACGGGAAGCGTTGCGCCTGCTTGATCAGACCCACAAGATCAAGCGCAGTCAGGCAGAGGAGCATGTTCAACAACCTCAGAATCAGATCTCGCAACCCGCCGTAAACGTTCCTCAATCGTCAGGTCCTGCTATTGGAAAAACCGTGACGGTGAACTTTAGAACCGCAGATAGCCAGATGGCCAGCGGTTTGTTTCCTGAATCTGACGCCGAGGCTTTGCTAAGTCAACTAAATGACGTTGCCAGGATTACCCGATGATCATCTTGAATGGAATTGTATTGCCGGAAGACCTGTTCTGGTCTGATGAATTTGCCTGGTCTGCGGTGCGCCAGTCCACAGACCTGACACTGACAGGAGGCCTGATTGTTGAGGAGGCTGCCCAGCAGGCAGGGCGGCCGATCACGTTAGC
>JBFGZS010000095.1:0-7020 GCA_041586615.1 Motiliproteus sp.
CGGAGAAGAGTTTGTGCCAACGGCGGATCACCTCGGCGGGCTCCCAGCGCTCAGCTCTGTCACGGTCGATATGGAAGACGATGTGGTAATGGTTATGCATCACGGCATAGGCACAGATATCGACCGCGAACTGCTGCGCCAAGGTGATCATACGATCACGGATCCAGCCTCGTCGATGCTCGAAACTGGTACCAGAATGCTTGTCCACGCCACAGAGAAAGGCACGGCGTACACAGCGTGAGACGCAGTGGTAATAAGGTGTTTCTTCTAGGGAGACCAGCGTGTTCCTTGGCTTAGGCATGGCATCAGTCCTTGATGTAAACGGTGTATTTAGCGTGGTCGATAGTGGTGGAATTAGCAAGCAAGGATTGTGATGGGTGTCGTGATGGGTGTCGTGATGGGTGGTGACCCGGTGCAGCCTCGGCAACAACCGGGTGCCATCTGCGTCTGGGAAAAATGGAGGCGACCTTCTCCGAAATTCTTGATGTAAGCGCCTATGCCAGACGGGTGATCAGAGTTACAGTGCGCCTCTCTGATGCCAACGGGCCGTTTTTCTTGAGCCGCAGATCCAGTTTGAAGGCTGGCTAGCCACCTTCGGCCCCGACAGCACAGATGATCACGCCGTGATTGCGTTGTACCGCGATCATGCAACATCCGAACAGCTTCATAGCGAGTTTAAAACGGATTTAGATCTTGAACGCTTACCTTCCGGCAAATTCGATACCAACGATCTAGTCATGGCATTCGCCGTCTTAGCGTACAACCCAGCGCTGGATGGGGCTTAGCGGCCTGATGGGCAAAGACGCGCCGGTCCGTCACAAGACTAAACGCCGTCGCCTGAAAACCGTTATGCAGGAGTTGATGTATATGGCCTGCCGAATGTTCGGCAGCGGACAACAACCAGCACTACAATATGTAAATCATTGCCCAGAATTCAAAGCCTTCAGCTCTGTCTACGAAAGCATATAGCGCTTACTAGCAAATTGTAAGGTGCATTTTTCATACGGTAGCCACTCCGGTGCTTTGCACGCCTCGAGCGTGCCTGATCGATTAAAAAAGAACGATAAAAATACTCATCCACAGTTTCTGTGGATAACTCTGTGAACGACTGTGGGGCAATGGCCTCGGAGCGCCGGTACCGCTAGCCTGAGCCGCATCGTGTGAATAGACACCAGTCGCTCCGTGGGTGTTGACAGCCTTAATGGCCTACAACCACCCCCGCTCGGCAAACGACACCGGCTGCCCGTCGCCAACCACCAGATGATCCAACACGCGGATATCGACTAACGCCAGCGCGCTAACCAACCGCTCGGTGATCTGCCGATCGGCCTGGCTGGGTTCGGCGATACCCGAGGGGTGGTTGTGGGCCAAAATCAGGGCGGCGGCATTGTGACTCAAGGCCGCTTTCACCACTTCGCGCGGATAGACGCTGGCGCTGTCCAGCGTGCCACGAAACAGCTCCTCGAACGCGATAAGACGATGCTGATTATCAAGAAACAACACCGCAAACACCTCGTGCGCATAGTCACGCAGCCGGCTACTGAGGTAATTACGCGTGGCATCCGGGCTGGTGAACGCCGATTCCCGTTGCAGCGTTTCGGCCAGGTGGCGGCGACTAATCTCTAACACGGCCTGCAGTTGCGCGTATTTGGCGCGGCCCAATCCGGGGGCGGCGCAAAAGGTCGCTTCGTCGGCACCCAGTAACCCGCGCAAGCCACCGAAACGTTGAATGAGATCCCGCGCCAGCTGCACAGCGCTGCAACCCGGCAAGCCGGTGCGTAAGAAAATTGCCAACAGTTCGGCATCATTCAGGGCGTCAGCCCCGCGTTGTAACAGCTTTTCCCGTGGCCGCTCTTCCAGCGGCCAATCTTTGATTGCCATACTCTCTTCCCTGAGCGCCGTCCGCAGCGCGGTTTATGCCTGAAAACGCCATCAAAGCGCTACGCAAAATCCTTCGCGCTATGATATCTTAGTAAGCTTTCACTAACCGTCAACCTGCCGTAGTGGCTTACTTATCATCCATGCATAGACTCAATCAGAAACGGATTCTTCTTGGTATTACCGGAGGAATCGCGGCGTACAAGAGCGCCGAGCTAACCCGGCAATTTAAAACCGCCGGTGCCGACGTTCGGGTAGTACTGACCCCTGCGGCGGCGGAATTTATTACGCCACTCACCCTGCAGGCACTGTCGGGTAATCCGGTGCACCAGCACATGCTCGACCCGGCAGCCGAAGCCGGTATGGGTCATATCGAGCTGGCCAAATGGGCCGATCTGGTTCTGATCGCCCCGGCCAGCGCCGACCTGATGGCGCGTCTCGCCGCCGGCATGGGCAATGACCTGCTGACAACCCTCTGCCTGGCGACTGACGCGCCGATCGCGTTGGCTCCGGCCATGAACCAGGCCATGTGGCGCGACCAGCGCACCCAGGATAACGCCGCCCGCCTGCAGGGGCTGGGCATGCAGCTATTCGGTCCCGGCATCGGCGACCAAGCCTGTGGCGATAGCGGCCCGGGACGCATGCTGGAACCGGTCGAACTGGCACAACGCAGCGCCGAACTGTTTGGCAATACCGCCCTGGCCGGTCGGCATGTGGTGATTACCGCCGGTCCGACCCGGGAAGCCCTGGATCCGGTGCGTTACATCAGTAACCACAGCTCGGGTAAAATGGGCTACGCCCTGGCCGAAGCCGCGCGTCAGTCCGGCGCACGGGTGACGCTGATCAGCGGCCCCGTCAATCTGGCGGTTCCAGCCGGCGTAGAACGCGTCGACGCCGTGAGCGCCGAACAGATGCTCAACGCCAGTCTCGCGGCCTGCGCAGATGCTGACCTGTTTATCGCCGCCGCCGCCGTGGCCGATTACCGGGCCGCCAGTGTCGCCGAACAGAAGATCAAGAAAAGCCAGGAGGCGATGCAGATCAACCTGGTCAAAAACCCCGATATTGTCGCCGCCGTGGCGGCATTGGCGCAGCGCCCCTTTACCGTCGGTTTCGCTGCCGAAACGCAGCAGGTAGAGAGTTACGCCCGCGATAAGATGACCCGTAAGAAACTGGACATGATCATCGCCAACGATGTGTCACAGGCGGGTATCGGCTTTAACAGCGATGATAACGCCGTCACGGTCATCGACCCGCACACCTGCACAACGTACCCACAGGCGTCCAAACGCCAGCTGGCAACGCAACTAATCGCGCATATTGCGCAACAGATGTCCTCGCCCAGGCCATAACCGATAACGCGGTCACGGTGATCGACCGCAGCGACCGGGCTTTGCTGAAACACGCAAGCACCCGACGATCGCGCCCGTGATCACCTATTTTGCTTACTACTTGGAAACGAACGCCGCATGAAGAAACTGCAGGTAAAGATTCTCGACTCCCGTATCGGCAGCACTTTTCCGCTCCCGGCTTATGCCACCCCCGGTTCAGCAGGTATGGATCTGCGTGCCTGCCTTGACCAGGACCTGGTACTCGAGCCAGGCCAGACCGTGCTGATCCCCACCGGGCTCTCTATCCATATTGAAGATCCGAGTCTGTGCGCCATGTTGCTGCCCCGCTCCGGCCTCGGCCATAAGCACGGCGTCGTGCTGGGCAACCTGGTTGGCTTGATCGATTCCGATTATCAGGGGCCACTGATGGTCTCCTGCTGGAATCGCAGCCAGAACAGTTTCACCATCCAGCCCGGCGAGCGCATCGCGCAGATGGTACTGGTGCCGGTGGTACAGGCCGAGTTTGAGATCGTCGACACGTTTTCCAACAGCCAGCGCGGCGAAGGCGGCTTCGGCCATTCCGGCAGCCACTGATGGCCCCGGCCGACAAGGATCAGGAGTATCAACGTCACATGAACATTGCACATACTGCGTACAACCTCGACCGGGACCTACCCGCGTCGATCTTCCGTGCCTATGATATCCGTGGCGTGGTGGGCGACACGCTGACCCCCGCCATCGTTTATCATATCGGCCGTGCCATCGGCACCGTCGCCCGCGAAGCCGGTGAAGACAGCATCGTCATTGGCGCCGACGGCCGTCTGTCCAGCCCGGCCATGAGCAAGGCGCTGGGGGATGGCCTGCAAGCCAGCGGCGTCGATGTGTTCGATATCGGCATGGTTCCTACGCCGGTACTCTATTACGCCACCCATATCCTCGACAGCACCTCGGGCGTCATGGTGACGGGCAGCCATAACCCCGCCGACTACAACGGTTTCAAGATCGTTATCGCCGGCCACACCCTGTCCGGCGATGCCATTCAGGATCTGTTGCAACGGATCAAGGCGCAAGACTACAGCACCGGTACCGGCAGTCGCAGCAAGTTCAGCGTCTCCAACAGCTACCTCGACCGTATCGGCGACGATGTCGCACTGGCCCGCCCGCTCAAGGTCGTCGTCGATTGTGGCAACGGTGTCGCCGGTGAGCTGGCACCGCAACTGTTGCGTAGCCTCGGCTGCCAGGTCAGCGAGCTGTTCTGCGAGATCGACGGCAATTTCCCTAATCATCATCCCGATCCCGGCAAACCCGCCAACCTGCAGGACCTGATCCAAGAAGTGGCGGCGACGAAAGCCGATGTCGGCCTGGCGTTTGACGGCGATGGCGATCGTGTCGGCGTAGTGACCAACAGCGGCCGCATCATCTACCCCGACCGTCTGTTGATGCTGTTTGCACTGGATGTGATCAGCCGCAACCCCGGCGCCCAGATTCTGTACGACGTCAAATGTTCACGCCTGCTACAAGGAACGCTGGAACGCGCCGGCGGCAAACCGAGCATGTGGAAAACCGGCCACTCGCTGATCAAGGCTAAAATGAAAGAAACCGGCGCCCTGCTGGCGGGTGAAATGAGTGGACATATCTTCTTCAAGGAGCGCTGGTACGGCTTCGACGACGGCCTGTATGCGGCGGTTCGTCTGCTGGAAATTATGGCCAAAGACGAACGGACGCTGGAAGAGATCTTCCTGGCTTTCCCGGAAGATATCAGCACCCCGGAGATCAACATCGAGGTGACTGAAACGGCTAAATTCGAGATCGTATCAGCGCTACAAAAACTCGCATTCCCGGGCGGCAACTGCTCCACCATCGACGGCGTTCGGGTCGATTATCCCGACGGTTGGGGCCTGGTTCGCGCCTCGAATACGACGCCGATGCTGGTACTGCGCTTTGAGGCCGAAACCGAAACGGGACTGGCGCGAATTCGCACCGACTTCCAGGCGCGCCTGCACCAGATCGACCCAACATTGACCATTCCCGAACAATAACCGACGGCCAGGCGTGCCAAGTAACGGCGCACCTGGCGCAATATGTGACACAAATGCGCAACTGCGGGTACCAGCGACCCGCCCGACAATGGAAAGCCCCATGCCCCTGACACGCAAAGCCGCCATGAATGTGGCCCAGGTACTGAGCGAAGCTCTGCCTTATATCCAACGCTTTACCGGTAAGACACTGGTCATCAAATACGGCGGCAACGCCATGACCGATGAGACGCTGAAAAACAGTTTCGCCCGCGATATCGTGATGTTGAAGCTGGTCGGCATTAATCCGATCGTCGTCCATGGCGGCGGCCCGCAGATCGGCGACTTGCTCAACAAGCTGAATATCCAATCACACTTCGTTAACGGCATGCGGGTCACCGACAGCGCCACCATGGATGTGGTCGAGATGGTGCTCGGCGGCCTGGTCAACAAAGAAATCGTCGGTCTTATTAACCGTAACGGCGGCAAGGCGATCGGCCTGACCGGTAAAGACGGTGAACTGATTCGCGCCAGCAAGCTGAAGGTGAAGCATAAGTCGCCGGAGATGCAGGCACCGGAAATCATCGATATCGGTCATGTCGGCGAAGTCGAAGGCATCAACACCAACGTGCTGAACATGCTGGTGAACAGCGACTTTATCCCGGTCATTGCACCGATCGGCGTCGGTAAAGACGGGGAGTCCTACAACATCAACGCCGATCTGGTGGCGGGTAAGATCGCCGAAGTACTGAAAGCGGAAAAACTGATCCTGCTGACCAACATTGCCGGGCTGCTGGATAAAGACGGCGACGTGATGACCGGCCTCAGCACCGAGCAGGTCGATGCGCTGATTGAAGACGGTACCATCTACGGCGGCATGTTACCCAAGATTGGCTGCGCCCTGAGCGCCGTCAATGCCGGCGTTAACAGCGCGCATATCATCGACGGCCGGGTTGCCCACGCCACGTTGCTGGAAATGTTCACCGATGAAGGTGTTGGCACCCTGATCAGCAATCATTTTGATGAAGCCGGCGAATAGCCTAGCCGCCCGCTCACCTTACTCAAAGCAACGGGGCGGGCGGAAAAAGTCCCGCGCGCCTCAAGGACGTACAAAAGGAATGCTATGAATCCCGCGACCGCACGCGATAAGCTGAGCCGACGCGAACAGATCCTGCAGGCGCTGGCCCATATGCTGGAGGCCAGCCCCGGCAGCCGCATTACAACCGCGGCGCTGGCCAAGCAGGTCGGCGTCTCGGAGGCCGCACTGTACCGGCACTTTCCCAGCAAAGCCAAGATGTTCGAAGGACTGATCGAGTTTATCGAAGACACCATCTTCAGCCGGGTCAGCCGCATTACCGCCAGCGAAGCCAGCAGCAGCACACAGTGCGAACAGATATTAATTCTTCTATTGGCTTTTGTTGAGAAAAACCCCGGTATGAGCCGCATTCTGGCCGGTGATGCCCTGGCCGGTGAGACCGAACGGTTACGCATCCGCAGCGGGCAGTTTTTCGAGCGTCTCGAAACCCAGCTCAAGCAGATTTTACGCGAAGCAGAACTGCGCGAGGGTCAGCGTACTCAAGCCAGCGCCGCCATCACCGCCAACCTGCTGCTGGCCTGTGCCGAAGGACGCATCCGTCAGTTTGTACGCAGCGACTTCAGCCACCTGCCGACCCAGCAATGGGAAGAACAATGGCAATTGCTGACGCAAGTACTCTATCGCGCTTAAACCTCACTCATTCGGCCCCTAGCTGTTGTGCCCCGATGACGGTTACGTGGCGTGCCGATGTTTCCCGTGGAAC
>JBFGZS010000096.1:0-7012 GCA_041586615.1 Motiliproteus sp.
AACATAAAAATGCTCGACGGCAATCCCGCCGCCCAGCAATTGATCCTGACCAATATCGACGACATCAAGCCCTGGCTCTTTAGCTGATCCCCTCGACAACCTGTTGCCTGAAGCGACATGTTTATTTGCACAGTGTTGGCGGTTGAGGGAAAAGAGGCGAGAGTAGAAAACCAGGCCACAGGCAGTCGAGTGATTGTGAACGAGTGTAAAGGAGCATGACATGGATGATTTATCGCCGTCGGATTTAAAAACGATATTGCACTCCAAGCGAGCCAACCTGTATTACCTGCAACATTGCCGAGTCCTGGTGAATGGCGGCCGGGTGGAATATGTTACCGAGCAGGGAAAGCAGTCTCTTTACTGGAATATTCCCATTGCCAATACCACAGCCATTCTGCTTGGGACAGGCACCTCGGTCACTCAGGCCGCCATGCGGGAATTTGCCAAGGCCGGTGTATTGGTTGGCTTCTGCGGTGGCGGCGGCACGCCATTATTTGCAGCCAACGAGGTGGAAGTCGCCGTCTCCTGGCTTAATTCGCAAAGCGAATATCGGCCTACTGAATATCTGCAGCAGTGGGTCAGCTTCTGGTTTGATGACGACAAGCGTCTTGAAGCCGCCATTCGTTTTCAGAAGGTGCGTATCGCTCATATCCGTCGCTTCTGGCTGGGAGCAAAAATGCAGCGGGAATCTGGCTTTGAACTGCCCGAATCCCGACTGAATGGGGTACTGGATAGTTTTGAAACCCGTCTCGTGGGCTGCCTCAGCAGCAATGATGTGCTGGCGCAGGAAGCGGTGATGACCAAGGCACTTTATAAGCTTGCCAGCAACGCGGTGCAATATGGTGATTTTACCCGTGCCAAGGGCGGAGTCGGGGTCGATACCGCCAATCGTTTTCTTGATCACGGCAATTATCTGGCCTACGGACTGGCAGCGACGGCGACCTGGGTGATGGGGCTACCTCATGGACTGGCGGTGCTGCATGGTAAAACTCGTCGCGGAGGCCTGGTGTTCGATGTGGCAGATTTGATCAAGGATGCGCTGGTTTTACCCAATGCGTTCATCTCCGCCATGGCGGGAGAAGAGGAACAGGAATTCCGCCAGCGGATCATTACTGCATTTCAGCAGGCCGAGGCCATGGATCTGATGATCGACGCCATCAAGGGTGTTGCAGAAGCGCTGTGTGAGGCCAAAAAATGAACATTTTGCTGGTGTCACAGTGTAACAAAAAAGCGCTACAGGAGACTCGCCGTATTCTGGATCAGTTTGCCGAGCGCAAAGGGGACCGAACCTGGCAAACCATCATCACCCAGCAAGGGCTGCTGACGTTACGCAAGCTGCTGCGTAAAAAGGCCAGACGTAACACGGCGGTGGCCTGCCACTGGCTGAAAACCGGTGGTGGCAGTGAACTGCTGTGGATCGTTGGCAAGATGAGCAAGTTCAACGAGCAGGGTACAGTACCGACCAATACCACCGGGCTGGATGTGCTTAAAATCCGCGACGAAGATAACTGGCATACCGCCGAAAGCATCGCCTTGCTGGCGGGCATTGCCGGCTTGTTTCACGACTTTGGCAAGGCCAATCGGCTATTTCAGGAAAAGCTGCGACTCGGAGCCATGCGCGCCGAGCCTTATCGTCATGAGTGGGTTTCGCTGCGGCTATTTCAGGCCTTTGTTAATGGTCGTAGCGATAAAGACTGGCTGACGCATCTGGCCCGGTTATCGCCGAACGATGACGCGGCACTACTGGCAAATTTGCAAGACTGCAAGGATCAGCCGGGAAAATTGGGTAACAACCCGTTTGCCACCTTGCCGCCACTGGCTCGAACCATCGGCTGGCTTATCGTTTCTCATCACCGTCTGCCCCAGTTTGTGAAAAGCGGCCAGCTGGCCTCGCCTGATCTTGAGTCGCTGGCCATCGACTCGCCGCGACTGAATGCCAGCTGGAACTCTCCTCAGTGTCTCAAATCCGACTGGACCGGTGCCGACTGGCAGCAGGTATGGCAATTCGGGCAGGGCACTCCGGTTGCCAGTCAGACCTGGTGTAACAAGGCGCACCAGCTGGCCGAACGAGCGCTGAAGCACACCGCTTTATTCGCGCGACACTGGCTGACAGAAGATCCTTTTACCCTGCATCTGGCCCGGCTTTCGCTGATGCTGGCCGATCACAGTTACTCGGCGGGAGCGGCCGTCACCAAATGGCAAGACAGTGCCTATCAGGCCTATGCCAATACCGACAGAGCCAGCAGAGCCCTCAAGCAGCGGTTGGATGAACACAATATCGGAGTGGGGCAGAATGCCTTGTTGCTGGCGCGGCGGCTGCCCAGGCTGCGGCGATATCTACCCGCCATCACCCGCCATAAAAAGCTTAAAAAGCGCAGTACCCTGGCGGAATACCGCTGGCAGGACAAAGCCTTTGAATTGGCTCAAGGATTGGCGGAAACCTCGGCTCGGCAGGGGTTTTTCGGGGTCAATATGGCGTCGACCGGCTGCGGCAAGACCTTTGCCAATGCCCGCATCATGTACGGCTTGTCGGATGAAAAACTGGGTTGCCGTTTCAGCGTGGCACTTGGATTGCGCACCCTGACATTGCAAACCGGCGACGCCCTGCGTGAGCGTTTGCATCTGGATGCGGATGAACTGGCAGTATTGATTGGTTCTCAGGCGGTAAAACAGCTGCATGAACTGCGGGTAGAAGACGAGGATAAAAGAAGCCGTGAGGCACAAAGTGGCAGCGAGTCTGCGGCCGCATTAGTGGATGAAGGTCAGCATGTCAGTTATGACGGCAGTCTGGATGATGGTCCACTGCGCCATTGGCTGGAGCAGTCGGACAAGCTGCATCAATTGCTGAGTGCACCCGTTCTGGTCAGTACTATCGACCATTTGATCCCCGCCACCGAGGGCGGCAGGGGAGGCAAGCAGATTGCACCCATGCTGCGGTTGCTAACCTCGGATCTGGTACTGGACGAGCCGGATGATTTTGATCTGGCAGACTTGCCGGCCTTGTGTCGTCTGGTCAACTGGGCAGGAATGCTGGGTAGTCGAGTGCTATTGTCGTCGGCGACCCTGCCGCCGGCCTTGGTGTGCGCCTTGTTCGATGCCTATCTGGCGGGGCGTCGTATTTTCAATGTGGCCTGTGGGTCATCAGAAGCTACAGATGATGTGTGTTGCGCCTGGTTCGATGAACAGGCGGTGCATCATGGCCAACATGCCGGTAGAGACAGTTTCAAGCTGGAACATCTGAAATTTGCCACCCGGCGCGCAACACGCTTGTCCGACCAGAAAAATGCGTTACGGATGGCGGAGTTGTTACCGGTAGAGGCCGAGGGGCAATCATCGGAAATCGTCATGCGGGCGGTGGCCAACACGTTCTCTCAGGGCATCTGGCGCCTGCATCAGGCTCATGCCACACAACATCAGATCAGTGGTAAAACGGTGTCTATCGGCCTGATCCGCATGGCCAATATCAAACAGTTGGTGGCGGTGAGCCAGCAATTATTTCAGATGACTCCCCCCGGTGATCATCGGCTGCATTTTTGCGTTTATCACGGCCAGCACCCTATGCTGGTACGCTCAAAAATGGAGGCGAGGCTCGATGCGGCCCTGGATCGTCATGACCCTGAAGCCCTGTGGGAGATTCCCGAGATTAAAGCGGCATTAACGACCCACCCGGAGCGGCATCATGTGTTTGTCGTCTGTGCCTCTCCCGTGGCGGAGGTAGGACGAGATCATGACTATGACTGGGCCATTGCCGAGCCCAGTTCGATGCGTTCTCTGATCCAGCTGGCGGGTCGTATCCAGCGGCATCGAAAACAATCACCAGAACAGCCCAATTTATTGATATTAAATAAAAACATCAAAGCGTTGCGAGGTAAGGTACCTGCCTATATTCACCCGGGGTTTGAACATAAAACGATCAAGGGGTTACAGCTTAAACGACATGATATGGGCTCTATTTTGGCGCCAGGGCAGTATCGACATATTAACGCCAACCCGCGGATCCTGATGCCATCTCCTGCGAACCATCAAACCAGCCTGGTTGGGATCGAGCATGTGCATCTGTCCGTGCAGCTCTTTGGTGGTCATGAAAAAGTCGCCAATTATGCCGCTCAATGGTGGCAGCTTCAGCCTGGCTGGTGTTTTGAACTTCAGCGCCGGTTGCCGTTTCGCCAGTCCAGACCGGATGAAAGCTTTCGATTGTGGCAACAAGAAGAAGGTGAGCACTGGCAGTTTTGCTCGTTGGCAGATGATGGTCGCCCCGAGCCGAGGGAAAAGAGCTTTAAACGAGTGAGCTATCAAAGCGCCGCTGCGGTCAGCCCCTGGCTTGAAAATGATCCAGAAGCCTTGATCGATGAGTTGGCCGAGCGACTGGATCAGGACGTAGAGCGGGTCAGCCTGCGCTATACCGAGCTGCGTTTACGCATGGGCGATGCGGATACCGTTATTACATGGCACTACCACCCCTGGTTTGGTGTGTATGAAAAATAATCAAATTATAATGGGCAAGGAGATAAATCAGTGAATGCACAAAAACTCTCCGAGGTGATAGAAGAATATCTCGACTCTATAGGGGTAGAGAAAAGTGACAGAAGCGAATGGATTGATATGCAATCCGTTCTGGCTGAAAAAGTAAAAATTGTGACTCATGTTTTCAAATATACCCACAGTGCGATTCCACTGAAGGTGTCGAGTCTGATGTTTACGCCTTACGATTCGGAATATGTATCTACGTCCAATATTTTCAAGCCTGGTTTAGATGTGTCGTGTGATGCCAAGCTATTGAAAATAGCAAAGTTATTATTGTTAAAGGCTGACGGTGATTCATTTGCTGAACATTTGATGCGCTTGGATGCCAGCCCGCTACAGCCATTTGCGAAAAATGAAGAGCAACTGTCGGCCTGGCTGCATGGGTTTCGACAGACACTGCAAAGCCGGGATCCCGGTTCTCATACGCTGGCCAAGCAAATTTATTTCCCGATCGGCAACCATGAATATCACCTGTTGGGACCCCTGTTTTCATCGGCGTTAACACAGGCATTATACGAGCGAGTACAGTACAGCCGTTTTTCTGAACACGCGAAAGAAGTCAGAAAGGCCCGAACCGATAAGCGGCCGCACCAGGGAGAAGTCATCGATTACCCCCAGTTGGCGATTCAGACTTTTGGTGGTACCAAACCCCAGAATATTTCCCTGCTGAACAGTCAGCGTGGAGGACGAGCCTATCTACTTAATTGTCAGCCGCCGAATTGGCAGTCTCGAGTGACACCTCCTTCAAATTCAGATGCATTCTGGCGTCAATACGCCCACCAAAGTCGAGCTACTGTGCATGATCTGAAAACCTTCCTGATTGCGGTCAGTGATAAAGAAAGCAATATAAAAATTCGCCGTCATCGTAAAAAGCTGCTGGCGACCCTGGTGGCCGAACTGCACCAGTTGGCGGCTCGCTATCAGTCACTTACCCCAGGGTGGAGCCAGACATCCGATATTAAGATGGCAGAAAAATACTGGCTGGACCCACGACGTGCCGGTGCCGATTTTGTCGATGGGCGGGCAGCCATTGACTGGCAGCATGAGATTGCCGAGCATTTTGGTCAATGGCTGAATAAGCAATTGAAGCATAAGAAAATGTCGATGAAAGATACGGAGTCGAATGAATGGGCTAGTCAATTAGAGCAGGAACTGAGACTGCTGCGGGAAGATATGGAGGCCATGGTATGAAATCTCTGTTACAGCTACGCCATATCCGGGTGGAAAATGCCAATGCCATCACCGGCATGACCTGGGGTTTTCCCGGCATTGCCAATTTTCTGGGCTTCACGCATGCGCTATCGCGCAAGCTGGAGCAGGAGCATGGCGTGAGACTGGGCGGGTGTGCCGTGATTTGCCATGAACATCAGGTGCAGGCGTATCAGCCGGGTGGTTGGGGTGAGCATGTATTTGCGTTGACTCGTAATCCACTGACCAGAGAAGGTCAAACCGCGCCCTTCAATGAAGAGGGTCGCATGCACATGACAGTGAGTCTGTTGATTGAGTGCGAGTTTGACGCTGACGATCTGGCCCTTGGCGGTGATACCCCGGAGCAGAATATCACCATGCTGCAGCGGCTGGTTCATGAGCTGGCCCTACGGCAGCGGCTGGCCGGAGGCTCCATTACCGGTATTGGCCAGGTGCATTGGCTGGAGTTGGAGCAGGATCAGAAAGAGCGAACCCGCATGACCCGTCGCTTGATGTTGGGTTTATTACCGGGCTTTGCGTTGGTGGACCGGCACGATCTGTTACAAGCACACCATCGGCAACGGCAGGAGCAATCGGCAGACACTCAGCTTGAACTGCTTGATAGCCTGCTCGATTTTGTGGCGCTTAAATATCGGGCTGAGACTCAGGAAGACCATGAAAAGCCTGAGTGGCAGCGCCAAGCCAAGCCGGCTGCCGGTTATCTGGTGCCGATGGCCGTGGGTTATCAGGCCATTTCTCCGCTGTATGAGGCAGGAACCGTTGCCAACAGTCGTGATTCCGATACACCCTTTCGTTTTGTGGAGTCGGTATACAGCCTGGGGCAATGGCTTAGCCCGCACCGAGTAGAGGAGTTGGAAACGATATTTTGGTATTACCGTTATCAGGACGAGCTTTATCTTTGCTGTAACGCCTATCAGGAAGATGACGAAGAGCTTAACGACTTTGTACATAACTTTTAAGGATAAATATCATGGCTAAAAATACCCTTAAGACCGCCTCAGTACTGGCTTTTGAACGTAAACTCGCTAATTCGGATGCCCTGATGCACGCGGGTAACTGGCAAGATAGAGAACAAAGCCAAAGCTGGCAGCCTCTGGCTATTCAAAGTAAAGATGTTCGAGGCACCATTTCTAACCGTTTGAAAAATGCCACGGCCAATGATCCGGCAAAACTGGATGCGGAGATCCAGAAAGCCAACCTGCAACGGGTAGATATGGCGGCCCTGCCTTTTGATGCGGATACCCTTAAAGTCGGCTTTACCTTGAGAGTGTTGGGCGAG
>JBFGZS010000097.1:0-7009 GCA_041586615.1 Motiliproteus sp.
GACTCCACCGCCAGCTTGACGGCAGCCTCTTTAAACTCAGCTGTATATGGTTTTGTTTTCTTCTGACTCATGACACACACCTTTATTGGCAGGTGATATTACCTGCGTCTGTGTGTCCGGAGAACTATAACCACTTCACATTGCTGCCAAAGACTTGTGAGGCCGCTATCAACACTTAGCTGTCACAGGAGCAGTTTGGTAGGCGTTTCTGGTCAGGTGCTTTCGGCGTTTTTGTACCAGCGACCAATGATCCCAGCACAATCAGTAGGCTAGCAGAGATGATGGTGCTACTAGCCTCTCCATATCCGGCGATGATCAGTAGGATTACAGAGATCAGCGGGGCACTATAAGCCAACGTACCAAGTAGCTGGATG
Organism: Motiliproteus sp.; assembly: GCA_041586615.1. Taxonomy (GTDB): domain Bacteria; phylum Pseudomonadota; class Gammaproteobacteria; order Pseudomonadales; family Balneatricaceae; genus Motiliproteus. The sequence goes on from JBFGZS010000097.1 coordinate 375, forward strand.
TTGCCATGCTTTACGCCGTGATCCCAAGTGAAGAAGGCGATACCGACCGGTCCCAGTCCTAGGCCTATGATTCCAATCCATTGAAACCAAGCTGTTGGCCATACGGTCGTTTCCCACATCCAATGACAAATAAGGGCCAGTAAGGCAGTAACACCACAAAACCATCCTACTGCATCTGTAGGTACGCTTTTCACCAAACGGGACAGTACCGAGTATGAGGACCAGATTAACGCACAACCAAAGGCAACGAGATACCCATTCAAACTATCCACGGAAAAGCCACCGCTATTCCCCCCGATCAGCAGCCAACATCCCATGAGAGCAAGCGATGCCCCCATCAGGTGCGATTTTCGTAACATCTCACCCGGTAACAGTGAGGACAAAAGCACGATTAGTAGCGGCCAGAGGTAGGCGAGTAAACTGACCTCTACTGCAGGGGCCAGCGTCATGGCTTTGAAGTATGCGAAGTGGTAACCGAACAGGCCTCCTACTCCGATACACCAAGCTAAAAGTGGTTGGCGCAAATACCGTTGGCCTGCATGACCCATGTATAACCAGCGAACACCCATCAATAGAAATGCGATACCGAAGGTCATTGCCATAAGCTGAAATTCCGGGATGCCACCACCTGTAAGTTTGGTTAATAGCGCAAGTGTTCCCCAGAGGAAAACGGAGATGGAGCCTATATACGTTGCTTTAACGATGGGTGTCATGATTTTTGTCCCTCGGACATAACCGGTTTGCGACTACGAGGGTTGAGCTTACGATCAGAGGGGAGTGGTTCGCTTTCTGTATACGGCAGTATTATTTCGATTGTCGGCGAAACTGGCTGGGCGATTTTCCAAAGTGGCGCGAGAAACGGTCACTGAAGGAGGCTAGAGATCGGTAGCCCACGGCATCTGCAATGCGCTGAATGCTGAGGTCGGATTGCTCCAACAATCTCCATGATTCCTGCATGCGGAGCTCCGTCAGGTAATGGTGTGGGGTCATACCTATCTGGCAACGAAACAACTCGTTAAGTTGCCGGGTGCTCAGGTGAGCAACGCTTGCGAGATGAGAAGTGGTTATTTTATTTTGAAAGTTATCGTCAATGTATTGCTTAGCCACAGATACTCGTTGGTCCAGTTTCAATTTGTCGCCATGGCGCTCTTGGAGCAACTGAATCAGCAACAAGAGCATCTGATACTCCGTGTGAGAGGATGCGCAGCCATTTGTCAGCTGAGAGTGCAGGAACTGGATGTAGTGAAGTAGTGTTGTATCGAGTTCAACAAAGCAAGGTAGCCGCTCCAGCGCAGGCGCAAGTGCTTCGGGCACATCTGCCACCAAGAATTGATTTTGTCCGTTTGCAGAATATCCATGGTCGCTACCACTGGGAATGACGGCAGCTTGGCTTTTTTCAACCTCACCCTCGGATTGGTTGATTGATAATGATAGCTTTCCCGACAAGGGAAGCACCAACTGATGGTAGTCGTGGGAATGTTTATCCCCCTCGGAACCATAGCTTCGCAGATGAAGGTTAATATCGGATATCGCCATATCGGGAGTATATCGATTACCCCATCATAGAGCAGGTAATGTTTGACTGCTTAGTCGCAGCTCTTGCCGTAACCAAGCGCGCAGGGAAGCAAAATCAGTGTCCACTTTCATGATTCTGGTGAGCGTTGCGGATTGAAATCGTAGCAGGGGCCTCAACGGCTCCTATGGGGCGGTAAAAGACAGCTGGACAATGTTCTTCTTAACGTCCCCTTTGGGGCGGTTGCTGCCGCCCATGATCAGCCATCGTTACCTATCCGCTAAGAAGTTAAAACTTAGATAAATCGAGTTGCTTTTAGCATCTAATTGTTCATCTCTGTAAGCTCTGGAGAGCAACAAACGGCATGTAAAATTAGATAAAAAGGCAAAATGTTAGATAAAGGCCTTACAGGCCCCGTTTTATAAGGCCTTTCTAAGTTTTCTATCTAAGTTTTAGTTAGATGTACTTTTTTTTGCGCGGCAGTTTTTCCGCTCTGGACGTCGCACACCCTGTGTGCGGCATGGTTGCATCGTTGAGTGACGACCGCGCCTGGTCATTGTGGCCATTGAAGCGGATGCGTCGCGCAGTTATAGTCAGTGGTCGAAAAATGAGGCGAAAAACTGTGGAAAAAGACCTGACATCGTTGCGGCGTGAATATAGTGCTCGTGGCTTAGATGCAGCCGAGGTTACGGCCGATCCGTTAATGCTTTTTAACCAATGGTTTGAGCAGGCGTATGCGACGGGGAGTACGGATCCTTCTGCCATGACGTTAGCCACGGCAACCCATGATGGCTGTCCGTCGGCGCGCATTGTTTTACTGAAGCATTATGATGATGAAGGGCTGTGCTGGTATACCGATTATCGCAGTCAAAAAGGTCAGGAACTGGCAGAAAACCCTCAGGCAGAACTGCTGTTTTTCTGGCCACAACTGGATCGACAGGTGCGGATCTGGGGGCCGGTTGAAAAGTTAAGCCGTGAGCAGTCGCAACTCTATTTTAATAAACGTCCGGCCGAAAGCCGCTTTAGTGCGGCTGCATCGGCACAGAGCAGCGTCGTCAGCAGCCGGGAAGCATTGGTCGAGAGCGTCAATGCGTTGAAGACTGAAGTCGGCTCGGCTGATGTGACTTGCCCTGCGCAATGGGGGGGGTATCGGTTAAAGCCTGAACGTTTTGAATTTTGGCAGGGCCGCGAAAACCGTTTGCATGACCGATTGATCTTTAGCCGCCAGCTGCAAGGTTGGCAAAATGTCCGTTTGGCTCCCTGAGTTTCTTATATTGGTGTATTTGGAGTGATTTATGCTTGAGTCTGATCAGGCCGTCATTATCGAGCCGCGCGAGGAAGCGCAGGCCAGTGTTATTTGGTTGCACGGACTTGGCGCTGATGGACATGATTTTGTTCCGGTGATTCCCGCTCTGGGTTTGCCTGAAGCGCTGGCTGTGCGCTTTATCTTCCCGCATGCGCCCCTTAAGCCTGTAACGGTAAATGCCGGCGGAGTGTGTCGCTCCTGGTACGATATACTGGCAATGGGGCCGTCGCGGCACATAAACGAAGCGGACCTTTTGCACAGTACGGCGCGTATTCATGGGCTGATCGAAGCCGAGGAATTGCGCGGGATTCCAAGTAGTCGCATTCTTGTGTTGGGTTTTTCGCAGGGTGGTGCTGTGGCATATCATGCGGCGCTAAGCTTCCCGCGGCCATTGGGCGGTCTGGCTGCACTCTCTACGTATTTAATCAATACCCCGTCGTTGCCTGTTACGCTGTCCGATAAAAACCGTGAATTACCGGTTTTTATCGGACATGGTGAGTACGACGAGGTGGTATGGCCGGCCTTGGGGCAAAAGGCTTGCGCCGAGCTACAGGGACGGGGCTTAGCACCCCTGTGGCATAGTTATCCGATGGGGCATGAACTGTGTATGACGCAAGTGCAAGATTTGGGCGCCTGGCTGCAGAAGGCCCTGAGTTAAGAAGGCCCTGTCTCTGGAGAACCTTCTTTTCTTTCTGTTTAGCGTGCGGCAGGGTGTGACGCCATGGCGCGAAAACCCCCGGCGTTAATGATATTGCTATAACCGGCCTGTCTTAGTTCGCGCTCGGCAATCCCAGCGCGATTACCGCTTCGGCAATACAGAACGATTGCGCGGTCTTTACGGATTTCTAATTGCTTGAACTGTTCGCTGATTTCGTTGTGCGGGATAAGTAATGCCTGGTTGAGGTGACCGCCGGTAAACTCTTGTGGTGTCCGTACATCGATTAAAAGTGCCCCTTCGTTGATGTGTTGCCAAGCGCGCTCCTCAATACTTTGCGCCCAGCTTGGGGTTGAGCTTAGTAGAAGTAATACCAGCATTGCACGGAATACGTGTGTCATTAGAATATCTCCTTTAAATAGGCCTAAGGGTTTTAGTGAGCGCTATAAAAAAGAAAAGAGTTGCAACCCGAGCCGCAACTCGGGTTGCAACGCTGGTCGGTCTTAGGCAGTACTCACATCTTCAGCCTGCAGGCCTTTTGGTGTATGGAGTACACTATACTCTACTTCTTGACCTTCCAGGAGCGTTCGATGACCCTCGCCGCGGATTTGGCGAAAGTGCACAAAAACATCTTCCCCTCCTTGCCGTTGAATGAAGCCAAACCCCTTTGAGTCATTAAACCATTTGACCGTTCCGGTTTCCCGATCAGACATTGTTCTACACCTTTTATTTTTATTAAAACCAAGCCGTTCGAATCGAAGGTCATGGCTTTTGTTGCTAGATCAATTAAACCCTAGTAATCATAGTGGTTTAAAAGGAGGCTGCCTAGTCTGTATGTAATGCCAGTGCGGTGCACTGACAAGGGAAGGGCTACATATTGGCCACGCGTACCTGGTGGCAGGGGCGTGTCTTGCGCGGCCAGGTTTTTCTAATACCGTTCGCCCTGTCAATTTATTACCGGTTTAGTACGTTGTAATAGACCAGGCACCGATGGAGCTGATGATGCCAATAAGTAGGCTGTAAGACCACGCGAACGACGCGGCATGCCGCTTGAATATTCCGCCAAGACAGCGGTGGGCGATAAAAACGGCGCAGCCAGCTGTCAAGGCGAATAGCCAGCCTTGGCTGGCTCGAATGAGAAATTGTTGCCAAGTTGGATCAGAAAATAACGGTTGTAATAGGTTTGTTGCGCTAGAGTGCGATGACAGACTGAATATAAAAATGGCAAAACTGATTAACGCCAAGGATTCCGCCGCCACCAGTGATGTGCGAAGGGTGTTAAGTCCATTGCCGAAGTCAAGGGAGAGGTCGCGCCGTAGCCCGGTAAGGTAGCTGAGAACAATGTCCATAAGTTGCTTCCTGTGATATCGGAATTTAGGAGCAATTTCCGACAACGTGCAAGCCGGTCATAACGATCGGCAGGTTGGCCCTAACCGTCGGTATGTTAAGGCTAACGGCGAGCAAAGGGGTTAGGCTGCTGGCACAAGGAGTTGGTCACTCTTAAGCGTAGTCAAGAATAGTTAACTTACCAGGTCTGGGCTACCCCCAGTCGTGAATTAGTGTTTAGGGCGAGGCAGTTCGCGTTTTTTCCCCTGTAGGTCTATGGCGACATAACTGAACGCGGCTTCGGTTACTTTAAAGGCAGGCGTATGTAATTCCGATGATTTGAGTATGGGCTGTACCCAGACTTCAAGATGCAGGGTGATGGATGTCGTGCCGGTGCGAATAAGATCGCCATAGCAGCAGACGACGTCGCCAACCAGTACCGGTTTGATAAACTTCATCGAATCCACCGCGACCGTAACGATGGCGCCATTGGCAATTTCTGTGGCTAGAATGCCGCCAGCAATATCCATCTGTGACATTATCCAGCCGCCAAAAATATCGCCATTGGGGTTGGTATCAGCGGGCATCGCTAGGGTACGAAGTAACAGGTTACCGCGGGGCTTGGCTGTATGGGGCATGTATGCTCCTGTTGTCGCGTTATTAATGTCGAAAAGATAGAACGTTGATGGAACCCTATCATCTTAAATGGAAGAAATAGACTGCTGCTGCGACAATTGTTGTACAAAAAGAGGGTGGCGCCTAGGGTATGATTCTGTGATGTTAGAAGCGGAATGTGCAAGCGGAATATTTTACGCTTCGGTGCGCGCTGCTGTTGTTCTCTGTTGTTATTCTCTGTCGCTGTTCGCTGTTCGCTGTTCGCTGTTCTATGCTGATGGACCGCTCCAACGTTGGTGCAGCAACGTTGCAAAAGGTAAGTGTTGCACAGGTAGGTGTTGAAACGGTAAGTGAAGATGTATGGGGTGAATTGATGTTAAGGGGTTCTACATTGCGGTTGATTGTTGGGTTGCTGCTGGCGTTTGTTTTGACGAGTTGTCAGACCTGGTCCCACCAATTGGAATCGCCTGACATCCGATTGGAGTCAATGCAGGTGTTGCCCGCGAGAGGGCTTACGCCGCGCTTCTCTATAGCCTTACGGGTTAAGAATCCCAATGGCGTTATGCTGCCGTTGCAGGGGCTGTCCTATCGGGTAGATGTTGAGGGCGAGGCGCTATTGTCCGGTGTCAAGAATGACCTGCCGACCATACCAGGGTATGGGGAAGCACTGATCTCCCTGGAGGTTGACGCGGATCTGGTCAGCGGATTGCGCTTGGTGACGCGGATGTTGTCCCAGCCTTCTCGGCATATCGAATACCTGCTGAGTGCCACGTTGAATATGGGCGCGTTCGCTCCTGAAATACGGCTGCACGAGAAAGGGCGGTTGCCGTTGTTTGGTTTGGAGTCCTCCGCGCAATAATGGTGACGTGCTGCAGGATTTTCCCCGGGAGGGAATACATCGAAAAAAACCAATCAAACCCCTTGCGGCCTTAGAAGCCGGGCTATAGAATACGCCCACGTTTTGTGAAGGGGCCTTAGCTCAGCTGGGAGAGCGCGACGCTGGCAGCGTCGAGGTCAGCGGTTCGATCCCGCTAGGCTCCACCAAAATCTATGCAGCAGGCCGCTGTTAGATTCAGCATTACGTATTTTAGCGTCCCATTCGTCTAGTGGCCTAGGACACCGCCCTTTCACGGCGGTAACAGGGGTTCGAACCCCCTATGGGACGCCACGTGGGGCCTTAGCTCAGCTGGGAGAGCGCGACGCTGGCAGCGTCGAGGTCA
>JBFGZS010000098.1:0-6801 GCA_041586615.1 Motiliproteus sp.
CGACCTGAACGGCGTTGGCGGTGTTGCCGATACGGTCAAGGCCAATGTCGCCGACGCCCTGTATGCCACCATTGCCGGCATGGATGCGGGGACGATGGGTTATCTGGCCACGATCGCGGGAACCCTGTTGGTGTCCACGTACTTTATCACCTCGTCAGACTCAGGAACGCTGGTGCTCACGACGATTATGAGCGAAGGTCATCCGCATCCGCTGAAGCGTCACCGTATTTTCTGGGGCTGCATTCAAGGTTTGGTCGCTGCTGTACTGCTGGTTGCGGGCGGTAATGCCGCGCTCAGTACCCTGCAGACGGCATCCATTACCGCTGCGCTACCGTTTTCTCTGTTGATGGTACTGATGTGCATTGCCTTGGCTAAGGGCGTGAGAGCGGAATCCAGGCTGGTAGAAATGCCAGTGTCTATGAAAGGGCAGGAGGTATAACGATGGCAAAATTGGCAGATCTTGATTGGAAGACCTATGAACGTCGTGTGAGCGGTGGCGAGGCGGTGATTCTGCTGCCTATCGGCGCCATTGAGCAGCATGGGCCGCATATGTCCATGAATCCAGACATATTGATCCCCGAAGCCATTTCGGTTGGCGTGGCTGAGCGTCTCCCCAATGCCCTGGTGGCACACCCGATATCGTATGGCTATAAGTCTCAGGTCAAATCCGGTGGCGGGAACTTTTTTCCGGGCACAACCTGCATCAACGGCAAGACGCTGATTGATACCATCAGGGACGTCGTGGTGGCTTACGCGCGGCATGGGAACCGCAAGTTTGTGTTGGTTAACGGCCACTACGAAAACTCCATGTTTATCGTCGAAGGCATCGACCTGGCGCTGGAGCATCTGCGTCATGAAGGCATTGACGCGAAGGTTGTGGTGCTTTCCTACTGGGATTTTGTTACCCAGAAGACCATCGAGGAGGTGTTTCCCGACGGCTTCACGGGTTGGGATGTGGAGCATGGCGGTGTGCTGGAAACGTCGCTGATGTTGCACCTGCATCCCGAGCTGGTGAATATGGACAAGGTAATAGACCATGAACCGGCGACTTTCCCGCCCTATGATGTGTTTCCATCGGACCCTTCCTGGGTGCCCGAAAGTGGCACACTGTCATCGGCTCGAAAAGCAACGGCCGAGCATGGTAAGTTGCTCCTGAGTGTCTGTGTAGAGGGGATCGCCGGCGGTATCCGTGAGCGATTCAGCGATCCAAGTAGCTGATGGTTGATGGCTAACAGTCGCTGAATGTACCCAGTAACTGCCCGTCTTTGGTGGCGGGTAGTTACTTCTTTCGCTCCTTGGTCATTAATCCAAGGTCACCCGGCTCCGTCGGAGTCACGCGCATAGGTTTGACCGTTGCTAGGGTCAATAGGCTTTCAAGCAGCGTCTTCAACCATGAGTTTCTTCTTGCCAGGTCATCGGCACAGGGCGCTCATCAATAGCTCAATCCTCATACTGAAACGGTCTCTGCAGCGCTTGATGCCATGTTTGTGGCTCGCCGTGGAATGAGTGCTTATTTTTGCACGGTGGGTGGCTGGATAAATGCTGCTGGATAAATGCTAAGCTATTCACCCGGCGGGTGAATAGACTAATTCAAGGATGAGTTAGCATTGACCTATAGGTCAATGCGAGACTTCATGAAATCAAGCCGTTCCGCGCAACTGCGCCAGATTTCAGGGGCGACGGATAAAATAGGCAGGGAACCTATTTGTCCCCCAGATTAATAGCGTCCACCTGCGCTTTTTAGATAGGAAATTACCGTATGGTACCGCTGTCGATACTCTGTTTTGTTTACGGTATCAGTTTGTTTTATCGCGGGATGATTTCGGTCATTGCCCCTGAACTGTCGACTGACTTGGCTCTGGATGAGAGCAGTCTGGGATTGTTATCGTCAACGTTTTTCATCAGCTTTGCTCTTGCACAGGTGCCTTGTGGTCTGGCACTGGATCGTCTGGGAGGGCGATTGACCATTGGCCTGTTTATGTGGTTTGCCGTGCTCGGCACCGCGATATTCTGCATGGCCGATCATTATGTACTGGCATTTGTCGGTCAGGTGTTTATGGGTATCGGTTGTGCGCCGATATTTACCGGATCGATGCTATTTATTGGTCGTCGCTACCCCCCGGAACAGTTTGTTTATATCACCGCGCTGGTGATTGCCATCGGTAGTATTGGCGATTTAATGGGAACAACGCCGCTAGCCCTGCTGGCGCAGTGGTTAGGGTGGCGGAATGCGCTGCTGGTTCCGATGGCACTGGCGGCGATGGCGGCATGCTGTTGTTTGTTATGGCTGCCGGTGGATCGCAGCACCGCAGAGACACAGCCCCTGGCGTTTATGCTGCGTGGCATGGGGCGTGTTCTCACCGTACGCGAGCTCTGGCCCATTATGCCGATGTTTCTGGCCAGTTACGCGGTGCTGATGGCTATCCGTGGACTGTGGAGTGGACCTTATCTGGCCGACGTCTTTGCTCTGAATACCGCTGACCGAGGCGCTATTCTCCTGGCGATGTCGGTCGCTATGGCGCTGGGTACCTTGATGCTCGGTTACCTGGATCGGTTGCTGAAAAGGACCCAGCGGCTCGTTATTGCGAGTTCAATAGCGACCGTGATACCGCTCCTGTTGCTGGCTGTTTATCCGGGGGAGGGCTCCCGCTTTGCCATGGGGGCCTTTATCGCCGTGGGTCTGTTCGGATTCAACTACCCGTTGCTGATGTCGCACTGTCGGACCTTTCTGGCACCCGCTTATCAGGGGCGGGGGATGGCCGTGTTGACGGCGTTGAGCTTTATCGGGGTCGCCTTGGTGCAGAGTGTCAGCGGTTGGATGATCGAACGCGCAGCGGCCATGGAGCTGGCGCCGATCGAGCAGTACCGGCTCTTGTTTGTTCTCCTGGCGGCGTTGCTGGCGTTAGCTACGCTGATCTACGCGTTTAGTCGGCCCGCGGGGAGCGCCGATCAGCCGGCGCTGCGTGGTCGGGGGTCGTCGGACGGCTGATGCATAGGGTATGTCACCGCCTTTGCTTTATTAACCTGGCATCGCGTGAAACCATCCGCTATGCCCTCGGGTTCGTGGGGAGGGTATCGAAACGCAGCGCCGCCCCGCGGGTGCGTTGTAATCCTCGCCGCAGATAATCCAGCAGCCGGGCCGCCGCTGGGGCCAGGTTGGTGTGGTCGTAATGAAAGCCGATGGTCACCTTGCCCAGCGCGGGCAGCCGCTGGTGGATATCGTTGGTGGTAAAAATACTGGGTGCGGTATTAATGGCCAGTGCACTGATGCCCAGCCCGGCTTCGATCGCGGCCTGTATTCCTAGCAGGCTGGAGGTGGAGTAGAGCACCCGCCAGGGAATATTGGCCTTGTTCAGCGCGGTGGTGATGCGTTGGCGATAGATGCAACCTTTCGGATAAAGGACGAGCGGAATCGGTTGGTCGGGCTTGACGGTAAATCCTGGGTTGCTGATCCAGGCGAGCGGTTCGGCGATAAAATCATTCTCTTTAAAGCTGTGCGCCGGGTAATCGTCCATTGTCATTACCAGGTCGTAGGCACCCTTCTTAAAATCCTGGCGCAGATTCACACTGAGATCGGTCTGCACGTCCAGGGTTACATCTTGGTAAGCCTGGGAAAACTTTGATAATGTCACCGGCAAAAAGGAGGCTTCAAAATCATTGGGTATCCCGAGTGTTACCGTGCCGCTGACCGACGGCACTGTCAATCGTGAGATAGCCGTATCGTTGAGTTCGAGGATCTGGCGGGCATAGATGTAAAGCATTTGCCCCTCTTCTGTCAGTTTCATACCGCTGGTACGGTTTAACAGCTGTACTTCTACCATCTCCTCCAGCCGCTTGATCTGCAGGCTGATAGCCGGTTGCGAGCGGCCCAGCATTTCTCCGGCCTGGGTGAAGCCACCTAGATCTTTGATAGCAACAAAGGTACGTAGCAGATCCATAGGAAGGTTTTTCATAGGGGGCTCCGGCTTAGTGGTGTTGCGGTATAGAGTAAACTATTAGCAGGACAAATTGATGTGATCTCTGTATTTTAGATTCAAATGCTAAGCACAGAGCATAATCAGGTTTTTCTCTGCACGATGCCTGGCCCGTTCGTATACTTCATCCTGATATTCGTATGCTTCATCCTGATAAAGGAAAGAGTGAGTCCGTGATGCGCTGGAAGCCGATCGTTGTTCTTTGGTTTGCCCTGTTTCTTGTTGCTGCCCGCGCACCGGCCGAGCCTTTGCGCATTGTGGCGTTAGAGTATCCCCCTTACGTCTTCGAAGAGCAGGGGCGTCCCAACGGTTTGGCGGTAAAACTGATACAGGTGCTGTTTCGTAACCTGGGCAGGGATATCGATATCCAGATACTTCCTTGGGGTCGTTCGCTGCAATATATGCAGACGGGGCAAGCCGATGCTATCTTCAATTTACTGTTGACCGAAGAGCGCCAAGCCTACCTACTCTACGTGGAGGAGCCACTGATTGAGGAGAGGATTTCCGCTTACGCCCGGCGACCGCTGGCCTTTAGCGGTGATCTCGCGGCACTGAGTGGCTACTCGGTGAGTATCGCCCGTGCCTTCAGCTACGGGTCGCGGATAGACGCGGCGCTGCAGCAGGGTAATTTCTCTGAGATCACCACCGTCAATGACTATGCTGCGACCTTCGCCCTGCTGGCCCGGGGCCGGGCCGAGGTTATCTTCAGTGACGAACGTGCGGCTGAATACTACAAGGCGCGGCTTCCACGGGGCGACCTTATCAGCAAGATCGGTCCTACGCTGGAGCAGTTTGGTTCCTACCTCGCTTTTTCCAAAAAATACGCAGATTCAGACCTTCCGGCGCGCGTGAATCGGGAAATGATCCGTCTTAAGGCGTCGGGGGAGTATGTGCGGCTGTTCGATGCTGTCCCTTACCGGTCGTCACCCTGAGGGGTGAACCGACGCGGGTAGTCTGACGCGCCAGTAACGTCAGGCAATACTGGCAATCTGCTTGTTTCATTACCATCCGCTGTCGCAATATCGTAGCTCAAGAGCCGCGGGTAGACAGCTTCGATCGGCTGACGTTCGTTACGATGAGGTGAGTGCCGGAGTGGGTTGCATTAACACCCTGGAAACCCGTAGTCGGTAGAGCACGCTTTCCTGCAAGGGAAATCTTTTCTGCCGGCCAATAGATAACCCCCGTAACAGGTTTTGGTGATTTGTATGTCAGAGTATGACTATCGTGTTTGCTTGGTCGGCAGAAATGAGCGCTATGATTATGCCGTCAAATTAGCCGGTGACGGGCAGAAGTATGACAATTCTGTACTGGCGGTCTCCCAGGGCGAAGTTGCCGATTACAGCGTGAAGGTCGTCGAGGAGGGTGAGCCGTTTGACTTGGTGCTTAAGGTGGTCCGGTGGTAAGGCTGTAGGTACCCTAGGCGTGCAACCGACGGTTTTGCACAGGTCCTTAATACTGTTTTATGGTTCCGATTCATTCTTCTCGATGGGGGTGATTATGGACGCCGCGACAACGCATTGACTCTGTACAGGAATTGAGTATGCAAAAAGCATTTCGTGAAATCATTACAGCCTGTGGCGAGGACCCCTGTCGCGAAGGGCTTGTTGATACGCCAGCACGTGCCGCTAAAGCTTTCAGGTTCTTAACCCGTGGCTATCAACAGACCCTGGACGAGGTGGTTAACGGCGCGTTGTTTGAATCCGATAATTCAGAGATGGTGCTGGTCCAGAATATTGAACTCTACTCGCTGTGTGAACACCACGTGCTGCCGTTTATTGGTAAAGTGCATGTGGCCTACATTCCTTCGGGCAAAGTGTTGGGCCTGTCAAAGATCGCACGTATCGTCGACATGTATGCGCGGCGATTACAGATCCAGGAAAATCTGACCACGCAGATCGCCGAGAGCATCATGACGGTCACCGGTGCAGCGGGGGTCGGCGTGGTCATCGAGGCGCAACATATGTGCATGATGATGCGGGGTGTCGAAAAACAAAACGGGGTGATGAAAACATCGATGATGACCGGCTTGTTCCGCAGCAATCCTAGCACGCGCAGTGAGTTTTTCTCGTTACTCGATTAGTCCTCACCGAGGCCGATGTTGGAGCGGATAGCCTGTTGTCCAAGATGGCTGTTTAGCAGAGATACCGGGTACGCCAAGCTCAAGATCAGATAGTCAGCTCCCGGACAGCGCATCGATGCGCTATATCGATACTCTATGTCGATGTTCTATATCGCTTTTTCATGCCAAAGCGTTAAACCCCCCTCACACGGCCGGAGAAGAGTCGTATCGCTCGTGCGGTGTTCTCTGCGGCGGGAGCGGCAGAGGGCGAGGGGCGTCATGGTATTTGCAGCGCAAATGCGATCATAATATTTATTGATTTCTATCATTGGTTGACGAGCGTTATGATCGAGTACAGCTGATCAGAGAATGCAGGGTTAACGCGCATAAACATCTTCAGCTCTCTGACTGCTTCCCGCCCGGGATGAGTTGAGTTTAAAAATAGCACCGTATAAATATAATAAGCTAAAGGAATCCAGAATGAAGATGCCGCAAACGTTGACTATACCCAACGGTGAAAAAGTCCAGGGGACCTTTTCGCAACAAGAGATGAGTTCACGGCTGGCGAAATTGCGCCGCTATATGGCCGAAAACGATCTGCAGGCGGTCCTGTTTACCTCCTACCATAATATCAACTACTACAGCGACTTCGTCTACTGCCGCTTCGGTCGTGATTACGGCCTGGTGGTGACGCAGGATAATTACACCACCATTACCGCCAATATCGATGGTGGTCAGCCCTACCGCCGCAATCAGCTGGGCGATAAC
>JBFGZS010000099.1:0-6586 GCA_041586615.1 Motiliproteus sp.
ACTGGCCCGACGCACGGGCAATCCGCGCATCGCCCTTCGTATTGGCGAAACGACACAACCGCGTATGCTCGGCTCCATTGGTTTTTTAATGTCCACCGCGGAATCGTTGGCGCAGGCCTATCGCTGCGTCATCGATTATCTACCGCTGCTGATCGAAGGGGTTCATTTGTCCCTCGACGAGACCCCGGATCGGGTGGCGTTGACACTGGACTTGGAAGATGACGACCAGATCGCCCTCGTCGAGTGGCTCATGGCCTGCCTGTGCCACTGGCCCCGCTGGCTGACCGGCCGTCAAGCGCTCCCTATCCGGGTCGATTTTGCTTTTGCGCCGCCGGCAGACAGCCGTTATTACCAACAGTTTTTCGCGGCGGAGATCCGTTTTAATGCCGGCAGAAACCGGGTGCTGTTGCCGGTCGATGCGATACACGAATGCTGCCTGGACGCCAACGAGGAGATGTTTCGCCTGCATCAGGCTTTTGCCGACCAGCTGCTCAGCGTCTCCGGACGCGATGGCGCACTGGTCGCGCAGATAAAAAGTGTTATCCGTAACCGTTTGTCCACCGGGCAGAGCAAACTCGACCGCGGTGCGCTGGCGCAAAGCCTCAATTTAAGCCTGCGTACCCTGCAACGCAAACTGGACCAGCAAGGGACCAATTACCAGACCCTGTTCGATCAGACCCGCAAAGAGATGACGCTGCAGCTAATTCAACGCGGCGACCTAAGTTTTGGCGAGATCAGCCATCAGCTCGGCTTTGCCAACCTGTCCGCCTTCCAGAAAGCCTTCCGGCGCTGGACCGGCACCGCCCCCAGCGAATTTCGCGCGCAACACCGACCGACGACACTGCAAAGCCGGCAGGCAAGCCCGCAGGTACTGGCCGAACTGATCTACCCGGATGGCCTCAGTGAAATGCAGCTCTATCCGCTGGCACAGCAGCTGATTAACCACATCGAGTCCTGGCAACAACGTGGATTGCCACAGGGATCCCTGAGTCCCCGCCACATCGGTATCAGCCACGATACAGAAACCCCACTGCAACTGTCGCTGGTTGACCCTACGCCCCTGTCCCCCGCCCCCCTTCAGGAACGGCTGGCCTACCGCGCACCCGAGTGCAGTGGACTGCTGCCATTTCCGGCGGGTGATTACAGCACTACCTATGCGCTGGGTTGCCTCTTGTTCGCCATCGTGCACGGGCACCCCCCCCACGACGCGAGCAATCTCCGACGCCTATTCACGGCCCAGCTCAACGAAGCCCCCGTGCTGCGGATTGCACTGTCTAACCCCTTGAGCCGTGTATTGAATAAATTACTGGCGCTACCCGCTACTGAACGCTACCAATCCTTAACGGGGCTGAAGGCGGATCTAGAACAGTGCCGGCAGGCGTTATCGATTAATGATGCCATCGAGACCTTTGTACCCGGCTGCAGCGATGTAGCAACGCTACAGTCTCAAGAAGCCGAGCTGGCTGGACGCCAGTCTGAGCAGGCCATCCTCATGACGCGGCTACATGAATGCGAACGTGGCGAAGCCCGCATACTCCTCCTGCAGGGTGTCAAAGGCAGCGGAAAGACAGCACTGATCAACGATTTTCGACGATCGTTATACCGCTCCCAGGGAATAATGCTGAGTGGCACCTTCCTTCCCCAGGCAGATCCACAGCCTTACGCAACCCTTATCGGCATGATGCAACAACTGCTCCGGCAGCTTATCGCGCTGCCTGAAACCCATCAATCAATCTGGCGCCAACGAATCCAGCGGGCACTGGGGAATCATGGCCATGTTCTACTGCCACGGATGCCCGAATTAGCCGAGTTCTGCAGCGGCGAGACTGACCCGCGCCCGATTGCCGAAGCCGGTTCACGGGCGTTGCTGGAAACCGCCATATGCGGTCTGTTGCGCGCCTGCCGAGAGCGCTTGCTGGTCCTGAGTGTTGATAACCTGCAGTGGGCCGACATGCCATCACTGAAACTGCTGGCGCGGATATATAAAGACGCTAACGACCAGCCTCTGCTGCTGCTGGGTGCACAGCGGATGGGTTCGGATGAATCGCCTGCACGCCATACTGTCCCGCACTGGTCAGACCTAGCCGCTGTCGAGACAATCGTCCTTCAGCCCCTGAACGGTGAACAGATCTACAGCCTGTTACAGGAACGGATCACTGCTTCACAGGCGGAACTGACAACCCTGACCCATTGGCTGCAACGCCATACCGATGGCTCACCGGGTGCGGTATTAAACCAGCTGCAATCACAGGCCTGGTTCTTTTTTTCCCCGCAGATACAGCGCTGGACGCTGCATAAACAGGCCCTGACAAACGTTTTCGAACAAAACCGGGGGCTCGAAACCTCGCTGGCCACGTTATACGACCCGATACTGGAAAGCCTGACCCCGCCGGACAGGGAGCTACTGCAGTGGGCAGCCGTGATCGGTCCCTTATTCGACACCGCGTTACTCGCTCAAAGCCGCCAGGACCCCATTGCCCGTATCGCGATTCGCCTCTGGCCAGCCCAACAAGCGCGGCTCATTACACCGACCAACGACAGCGCTAGCTATCAGTTCTGCCACACCGCGCTTCAAGCCCATGTGTATGCATCGATTCCCCTCGATCGGCGACAATCCATCCATCAGGCGCTGGGCAGCGTGCTGCAAGAAACCTGGAACCGTCATCCCGATCCCGCCACGCTTTTTGCCTGTACCGATCACTTTAACCGAGCGGATAACGGCCAACGCGGTCCAGAACACTATGCACGGCTCATCGCGCTGAACCGGTTGGCCGGAATCCATGCCCGGGAGCAAGCCAGCCTTCAATCGGCCCGTTACTACCTGCAACGCAGCTGGCAATTGATCCAACAGCACGCGCCGCTCGACGGCAAAGCAGGCACGGATGCCCCCTGTCACGCAGACAACGATCAGGCTATCGATATTCTGCTCCATTGCGCCGAACTGGATAGCCTACTGGGTGATGAACATTCGGCCAATTCGCGATTCGCGCAGCTAATGGCGCTCTTCGGCACCGATGCCCCCCCTCAAACGGCGCGGCATAACACCCCCTGGTTGCGCCTGCAACAGGCACAAACAGCCCATGCGTTGCGCTTTGCGCGGCTCAATCAGGCACGAACCATACTGACCGCAGCACTGATGCAGCTTGGCATTCACCTCGAACCCACCGGTATCAAGCAACGTGTATCGATACAGCGTTTTTGGCTAAGAGCTCAGCTCAGTGCCGCTGAACACTCGCCAACGCAAGCCCCCAACACCGCTATGCGCAGCACAGGCAACGTCGATGCTGCCGGCCGGCCGTCAAGACCGGTGGCTAGCGCAGGTTCTCTCTTAACCCCCGGGCAATGTCGGATTGATCCACCGGTGCTCCTGCTCCAGCGGCTGACGCTTATTGCCGAACTGCAGGGCGATGCACGCTTCGCTACCTACCTGTTAACATAGACCCTTCGCCGCAATGCCCGCCAAGACGGCTATTCGGCGGCCAGCCGGGCGTATCTCTGCCACTGGCTGCAAGGCAATTACCCCCAGGCGCAACAGCAAGCCTTACTGGCGCAGCGTGATCTACACGCCGCGGGTGCGGATCAGCAAGCGCTTTGCCTACTGCGCCTGGGTATCCAGGTTCAACCCTGGATCAACTCACTGGCAACCGCAACCGACAGCCTAAACCAGGCCCTGACAATGGCCCAGCATCAGGACGACATCTGTGTCAGCACCCTGGCAGAGCACGCCTTGTCTCATCTGCTCTGGCTGCAAGGGACGCCGCTAACGACATTGTCCGAGCGGCTGCACAAGCAACAGCTACGCAGCAAACGCCTGGGTAGCAAGCGATTAGGGGCATCGCTTGATGATTCCATTGGCTACCTGCTTCGCCAGTTATGCGATTCAACCAGCGAACCGCCCCCCAGCCCGGCAGCGGACGAAGAGAATAGGTTGACAACCGGACCAATCACCGAGGTCGATGCAGAAAACCTCGATGGCTGGCCGTTACTTGCACATTGCACCGCCGCCTTCCTGCTGGATGAACGTACGCGATGGCCCCGACTGTTACACGCCGCTGATGGCCTGGATGCAGCGCTGCCCGGCCAGTTTGCCCAGGTAGAATTGACGCTCTTCACCCTATTGATGCGAGCCGAACTGGCGCGCAATGCCGGGCGCGCGAGCCGAGGCCAGCTGTTACTCCAAGGCGAGCACGATCTGTGCCGGTTGGACATCACCGGCCAGTCCGGCAACCTCGATATCCAGACCCGCTTTCACCTTGCGGCCGCAGAGATGGCTGCGCTGTACGCCGACACGGAGCGTGCGATGGATCACTTCGAGCAGGCCCTTGCCTGTGCGGAAAAACAGGCGACGTTGCATCTTCAGGCATTAGCGTGTGAGCGCTACGGCCTGTTCTGGCAGCGCCAGAACAGGCATGCCCTTAGCAGGCCGCTTCTGCACAAAGCGACGACGCGCTACCTGCAATGGGGCGCCACCAGAAAAGCCGCACAATTGAGCACTGGATTCCCCTCCGATTGACGGTAAAATGGCGGGCATAATCATAAAGATAATCTCGGCTATCCCGTACCGGAGCCGCTAAAAAAGGTAATATCGAGCATGGCAACCGCGACCCCATGGCGCATCCTGGTAGTTGATGATGAAGAAGGGATTCACGGTATCACCCGCATGATTCTGCGCGACTATGAATTTGATAAGCGCCCCATTGAGCTCATCAGTGCACTGAGCGGTCGTGAGGCCCGTGAAAAGCTGCATACTGTCGACAATATTGCCCTGGTACTGCTGGATGTGGTCATGGAGTGTGATGATGAAGGACTGCGACTGGTCAACTTCATTCGTGACGATCTGGGCGACCGGGATATGCGTATCATTCTGCGCACCGGGCACCCGGGATTTGCCCCCGAAACCGAGGTCATTGTCGACTACGATATCAATGACTACCTAAGCAAAGCCGAGCTGTCTGCCTCGCGCCTGCTCACCTCGGTCGTGGTGGCACTGCGCTCTTATCGGGATATCGTCAGCGCACGCCACAACCACGCGCAGGGAGCCGCCTCTCCAGCCCCGACCACCGACAATCCCAATGTCACAGAACAACTCCCTGCGTTAGTCAGGCCGCTACTGGACAACGCCCGGCGTCAAAGCAACCGCCTGCAGCAGCTCGATCTGCCTCCGATGGCGCGTCCATTGGTCGAAGAGATTCAATGCGAACAGACACGGCTCGCCGGACTCTTCGACCAATTCGACCCATTCGACCAAATCGACAAGCGGCTCTGGCCTCAGGAGCCACCGACCAGTACCGCGCCCAAGGCGCTACTCAATCAACTGGTCGAGTCACTGTTACCCTTTGCCCGGCAACAGCAGCGCCTCTTGGACAGCCGACCCGCGACCGATCTGCCCGCGCAACTCCGCCTCAGCCCCGGTGTAACCCTGCGGCTTTGGCAGGCCCTGCTCGACCATGCAATGTCCATTGCTCCGGATCAGGATCTGCGCCTCGGTCTTGCCTACCTGAGCGAACAGGAACAGTTGCAATTGCGAATCGAAACGTCGCAGCACACGGGCCGAAGCCATGGCGATACCCCACGCCTGCAATTCTGGCAAGCACGAGGCCGGGAGATCTGCAGTCGGCAAGCGAAGACCCTGGGTGGTGATCTGGAACTACTGGCAGTAGCCACGGACAGCATCATCATCAACTGCCGTGTCCGGGCAACCCTTGCGTGAATAGCCCTCAGCCATGAATCGTCGCTCTCAGACATGCCGCCGGCCGCGGCCGACGGCCACCTTGCCAGCCTATCCCCTGCTGGCCTTCGTGCTGGTATTCCTGTGGTCTATACCGCTCTCTGCCAACCCGATCAACGTACTGATGGTGCTGTGGCGCGGTGAAACGGCTGCCGAACAAGGGTTTGTACAACGTCTTGCCGCGCTTCCCATCGATGTACAGATCACGCAAATTGACGCAGGCCAGGATCGCAACCATCTGTCGCAGCAATTGCGCAGCATAGCCCCCGAACTCAGCAAATTCGATTACCTCTACAGTTTTGGCACCACGGCATCCCGCATGAGCCAAACCATTAATCAGGGACGCATACCGCAGATATTCAGCATGGTTTCCGACCCTCAAGGTGCCGGGCTGGCGCCGGATCCGAACCTAGCCACAAAACGCCTGACGGGCTCAACCGACGCGATTTCTGCGGTATTACGCGTCAAACTGGCTCAGCAACTGTTTCCTATTCGACGCATCGCCATCTTAGTTAACGCCCGTGAAACCAATACCATGGCCCAGCTCGGCGAATTGGAACGGCTATGCGCCAATGAGGGTATTGCCCTGCAGGTACTGCGAGTGGCTCCCGACACACACACGCTGGACCTGTTGCTTCAACGCCTGAGGCAGGGCGAGATCGACGCCGATACGCTCTATCTGCCGAGTGATTCTTACATTATCAGCCAATCGGCCGTCATCATGGCGGCCCTGGCCACTACACCCTACCGGGTCATTGGTGCCACCCGCACCTTTGTTAACGATGGCGCGCTCTTGGCCATTGCACCCAACTATAGGATGATGGGCGCACGGCTGGCCGATCGTCTGCTGGCCCTTGA
>JBFGZS010000100.1:0-6563 GCA_041586615.1 Motiliproteus sp.
AATCAAACAAGTGTTTGATTTGGCTTCTATTTACGTTGGTAGCGGGGGCAGGATTTGAACCTACGACCTTCGGGTTATGAGCCCGACGAGCTACCAGACTGCTCCACCCCGCATCAACGAGGTGCGAATTATAGAGAGGTATTCCAGCGCTGTCTACCCCCTTTTGCTTTTATGCAGGCCAAAAATAAGTGCCGGTATCTCACTGGGGTGCATAACGGTGTGGTGAGGGTCGATACCCAGCTCAGCATCCAGAGGCTGCTGGTGCTGAATCCAGACCGAGGTGATGCCACTATCATGGGCTCCGGCAATATCGGCAGCCAGGCTGTCGCCAATATGGATCGCTTCGTGGGCCTCACAATTGGCCAACTTAAGCGCTTTATCAAAGATCGAACGCGCGGGTTTCTGCGCCGGTTCCTGACCACCGATGATGATGTGATCAACATGCTCGGCCAGCTTGATGGCTTCAACCTTGGGGATCTGTGAAAATTCCGGGCCGTTGGTGATCACCACCAGCGTAAATAACTGGCGTGCCTGCGCCAGAAACGCGGCGATACCGGGATAGAAGTCGAATGCCGCCAAACGATCACGGTCGAATTGATCCTGCAAGCCCTGTATAACCGCGTCGTCGGCTACGTCGACGCCCTGTTCACGCAACAGATCACGCAGCAATTGCAGGCGAAACGCGCCTTCACTCGCTTGCTCGATGATGGGCATATAACGTACCCGCTGCGCATCGGTCCACTCTCGATAGATGCCACGGACGTAGGCGCTGGCAAACCGCTGACCATCAACGGCGCCCCCAAAGCGTTGCCCGGCTGACTCGGCCAGCAACTGCCTAGCCTGCTCGTTGGCGCCCAGCGTGTCGCACAGCGTTTCGTCCATATCCAGAAAAAGGGCTTTTAACATTCGGGGCTCCTGTAGCGGTTAACGCGTGGTAGTCAGCGATCCATTACTGACGGCACGGTCGGGGGTAATGGCAAGCAGTAAATATCAGCAAACTGATCGCGACAATCCTACCCTAAACGGCACTGGATGAGCACGCGATCATCGCTGCTGTACGCCGGGTTAATAACCTGGCATCAACAATGCTGTTCCATGCGGTCTTTTGATGCCGACAAGGCCGGCGCATGTCCGCCCTTGTCAGGTCGCTCCGGCCTCAACGTTGCTTTCTGACGACCACCAACGCTACCGCCACCACGGTCAGAAAACCGCCAAATAATGCAACCGCACCCAACCGCTCATCGAACAAGATATAGGCTTCCAGGGCGGTGACCGGCGGCACCAGATAAAACAGGCTGGCAACCTGCGAAGCGGCACCGCGTTGGATCAGCTGCATCAGGAGCAGAATCGCCCCTACGGACAAGCCCAGAACGAGCCAGCCGATTGCCAGCACCAGTTGCAGCTCCCAGGCGACCTCCCGCGTCTCCAGCAAAAACGCGCCGGCGGCGAAGAACAACGCTGCCGAACAGTATTGAATAAAGGTACCGGGCACCAGCTCTACGCCCTGACCAAAACGTTTCTGGTAAACGGTCCCCACCGAAATACCCGCCAGCGCAATCATGGCCCATACCAGCGTCCACAGCGGGAATCGATCAATCTGCGCACCGTCGCTCATTTTTTCCAGAAGCACCAGCCCCACGCCCAACAGCCCCAAAAACAAGCCGACCCACTGGCGCGTAATCACCCGCTCCCCCAACACCAGCACGGCGGCCACCGCGGTTACCAGCGGCTGCAGGCCGACAATTAATGCCACGACACCGGCAGGCATCCCTTCGTCGATGGCATAAAAAACGCCACCGAGATAAAGCCCGTGAACCAGCAGGCCCGTCACAGCAGTGTGCAAGGCCGCACGTGGTGATGGCCAGTTTGACTTTAACCACAACGCTATCCCCCCCAACACCAGCAAGGTGAGCAACATTCGGTAGAGCAGCAGTGTAAAGGGCTCCGCGTAGGGCAATCCGTATTTTGCACCGATAAAACCGGTACTCCAGAGCCAGACAAACACGGCCGGGGTGACTCGGACCATCAGGGCGTTACGATCAGGAATAGGATGGGTATGTAGCGGGGATGGCTGAGATGACAAGGTTGATGTCTCCTGTAGCTTAACGGGTTCGATTCGGCAGTGTAATGGAATCCCCTCTCTACAGATAACTGAATTAATAGGCCAATGACGATAGCACCTAGCAGTCTGTCGGACTTTACCGGTCGTAGCGAGGGGAAGATCGATTTGAGACAGTTTTCGAACTATTTTGAGGCGAATAGTGGTTCTATTTAACGAAAAACAGGGTGGAAAATGGCCAAATTCGGCTTTCCCGCAGTAGATCAGTGTTAAGCCCGACAGGCTGCTAGTACAGCGTACCCTTTAAACATTCGGATATTATTTCCCGTAGGGCATAGCTGCCATTCTGGACTATAGCGCCATAGGCGTCCGCTTGCGGGCGACGGGGTTCACTTATACACCGAGTCTTTACCTCTAGTCACGTTGAACCCGCCGTACCGCCTGCTGCCAACCAGCGTAATAGCGGTCACGATCAGCCTTGGACATCAACGGTTCAAAACGCCTTTCACACTGCCACAACTGCTCCAGTTGCTCGAGTGAGCTAAATACCCCCGCCTTAAGCCCGGCCAGATAAGCGACGCCCAGCGCGGTCGTTTCAATGATCTGCGGCCGATCTACCCTGGCGCCTAATACATCGGCTAACAACTGCATCAGCCAGCTGTTCGCCGCCATAGCGCCATCCACCCGCAGGGTTGTTATTCTCACACCGTCGCCTTCCATGGCTTTTTGCAGGTCTTTGGTCTGATAACACACCGCTTGCAGCCCCGCGCTCACGATCTCTTTAATACCGGTATCCCGGGTCAGGCCAAAAATGGCGCCCCTGGCGGTCGGATCCCAATAAGGCGCCCCCAGCCCGGTAAACGCGGGCACCAGATACACACCATGATCCAGCGGCGTCTGAACCGCCAGCGGCTCGGCGTCGCCGGCCTTGTCGATCAGCTTCAGACCATCGCGTAACCATTGGATAGCCGCACCCGCTACAAAAATACTGCCCTCAAGCGCGTAGGTCGGCTTACCATCGAGCCGATAGGCAACCGTGGTCAACAATCGGTTTTCAGATTTACGTGCCGTATCCCCGGTGTTGAGCATCAGGAAACAGCCGGTTCCATAGGTACTTTTTGCCATCCCTTGCGCAAAACAGGTCTGGCCGACAAGCGCCGCCTGCTGGTCACCGGCCACGCCGAGAATGGGGATCGATCCGCCCAACAGTTGGGCGTCACTACTGCCGAAATCATCCGACGAGTCCATCACGTCAGGCAGCATGGATAAGGGGATATTAAACTGCTGCAGTAACGCCTCATCCCAACGCTGGCTGTGAATATTAAACAGCAAGGTCCGGGACGCATTGGTCGCATCGGTACGGTGCTCGCGGCCACCGGTCAGCTTCCATAAGAGAAAGGTATCCACGGTTCCAAAAGCAAGCCGACCCTGCTGGGCCTTCTCTCGAGCCTGGGGCACGTTATCCAGTATCCAACGGATTTTAGTCGCCGAAAAATAGGGGTCGATCAGTAAACCGGTCTTGGCATTGACCCGGGGTTCCAGACCCTCCTGCTTTAACCGTTCACAGTAGTCTGCGGTGCGACGATCCTGCCAGACGATAGCCCGGTAGAGTGGCTCGCCTGTCTCTCGATCCCATACCAGCGTTGTTTCGCGCTGATTAGTGATCCCGATGGCGGCAATACGTTCGGCCCCGATACCCGAACGCTCCAGGACTTGGCGGCAACTGGACAAGACGGTACACCAAAGATCATCCGGCTCATGCTCAACCCAACCATCCTGTGGAAAATGCTGGGGGAACGCCTCTTGGGCGCTGGCTTGCACCTGGCCCTCCGCGGTAAACAGGATCGCACGCGAGCTGCTCGTGCCCTGATCAATTGCGAGTATGAATTCTGACATGTCGATGCCTTTTTTGTGGTATGCGCCTTTTGCGCGTTGCACCCGAACAACAAAGACCGCAGCAACCCCCTATTAACCGGGCACGTGGCTTTATGCCACGGCGCTTCATCCATAAACCGCCGACGAAGGCGACATTTTTTGCTCGAAATTGCGCTGCCGCCTTAATATAAGCATAGGAATATTCTTAAGGCCGCGCCGCGGTGACCAACCCATGTCGCTTGCCAGCAACGACTCGACCGCTCGGCGAACCGCTGCGTATAGCGCTGCGCTTAATGAACCTCTCTGGCCAGTAAGATCGTTCGGGCTAACCAGAATAGACGCCTGCGCGAAGTGGTTCCATAGCGGTCACTAAACCGATGGGGAGGTACTGAACAAGGGAGATCTAAGACGGGGCAAATAGGGGCGTAGGGGGGGGGATCTTGCGGGACAGGGAAGCGGAGCGCCACCCGGTCCCGCAGACTATTAGCTGCGGATCACAGAAACGTCTTCTGCTTGCAGGCCTTTATCACTCTGTACGACTTCAAACTTCACCCGCTGGCCTTCCACCAAAGAGCGGTGACCCGTGCCTCGGATCGAACGGAAATGAACAAACACATCATCGCCTTCATCGCGGGTAATAAAACCAAATCCTTTAGTCACGTTGAACCACTTAACAATGCCGCCTTCACGCCCATCGTCAACATCTTCCTCTTCGATAGTAACGCTTCCCTCTGTCACGTCACTGCTCGATGCGACATTCATGGAGCTAAGCAAACTGACCAGTGTGCAGAGTACGAATACGGTAGCACCGGCAGCCAAACGTCCTTCTGCAGGTAAATCAGCGGTCGCCTGAAGAATAAACGGCGCAGCGATACCCGCCATTGTACTATAAATAACACCCGATATTGTCTTCACATTCATTGTTTACATCTCTTAACAAGGTGAAAATGTCACAGAACAGTACGCCAACATAAACACGCTGCCGTACGACAAGATTAATTCATAGAATTAACCAGCCCGGTACGCTTCGATACAGCCCAGTGCCATCGTCGTGGTGTTTAAATAAAGGAGGGCTGTACCAGAACAAGAACAGGCATGGCCTTTTTATACCGATTGACCATAAAAAACACAACATATTAGACAGAATCTTGCGGAGATAGCCTTAATGAGCAGTAATGAAGCGCGACTGAATGAACTGGAGATGCGCGTTGCCTTCCAGGATGACACTATTCAGGCGCTGAATGATATCGTCGCTGACCAGCAGCGTCAGCTGGAGCAACTCGCCTCGATGATCAAGGTGGTCAACCGACAGGTAAAAAGCCTCGACCCCGGCACTTCGCGCAGTGACGGCGATGAGCCGCCGCCACCGCACTATTGATCCTTAAGCCTTTCTAACCCTTTAACCCTTTAACCCTTTAACCCTTTAACCCTTTAACCCTGTAATACTGTAATACTGTAATACTGTAATACTGTAATACTGTAACCCTTGATGATGCGCTGTCAGCAAGCCCATGCAGTGCATCAACTACCGGCCTCATTGCGGATCGCTTTTAACGCGTAAATATCAAAGCGTCCCGATTTCCCCTCGAGCACATAGCTCGGCTGCGGCCCTGCGATCGGCGGGGCCTTACGGGGGCGCTTCACCACCACGCGATATGGATCCGTGGCTAGGGCGGCAGCAAGGAGCTTTTCCGCATCGTCATCGGCACCCACCACCTCGCGGAACACACGCATCTCTTTCTTGACCAATGCACTCTTGTCCCGATGGGGAAACATCGGATCCAGATAAATAACCTGCGCAGGAGACTGGCCGCACTGTTGTGTCAGCCAGTCGATAGCATCTTGTCGATATAAGCGAAGACGATCACAGATATTGCCGCACTCCGGGTCAGCCGCGGCGCGGCGTAGTCCGTCTTCCAGCAACAAGCCAACCACCGGGTTGCGTTCGAGCAACGTGACCCGGCAGCCGAGGGTTGCCAAGACAAAGCCATCCTGGCCCAACCCCGCCGTGGCATCCACAACGGACGGCCGGACACCGGACTTGATCCCGACCGCTTTGGCGATCTGCTGACCCGCCCCGCCACCAAAGCGGCGGCGATGATCAGCGGCACCCGACAAAAAATCCACCCACACCGGTCCCGGTGCTTTGGGGCCGGTTTGGCAGAGCTGAAGGCCTTTCTCGCTAATCTGAAGAATCTGCGGGTAGCGTTGCAACAGTTCAGGGCCGCACTCAACGGGCAACAACGGCAGCGCAAGCTCTCGAGACAGCGCCTCAGCCCGCTTCTGCTCGCTAGCCGAGGCGGCAAGAACCGCCATATCGGCACCCGCGTCCACGCCTACGACAGCCATGGCGTTAGATGGCTAGTTTGAAAAAAGGGCATAACACACAATCCACAATCAGATATAAAGGTCGACACCGACCAGTTCGCCTTGCGACGTCTCGGTACCGAATTGGTGGGTGATGGCGTAAGCCGCGAGCGCTTCACGACTGGACAGGGGTAACGTTTGTTCCATGGAATAAAACGAGGCGCGGGCTTCGTGAATCTGTTCAGCCTGCTGAGTAAAGTCAGCCCGTACCATACTGACCGCGCGGGCGTCTTTAAGTTGTGACTTATCAGAAGCCGCCGGA
>JBFGZS010000101.1:0-6508 GCA_041586615.1 Motiliproteus sp.
CCGGCCGGCCTGTACGGTCAGGGTCGCCGTAATGCCAAGGGCTGGGATATCACCAACCCGGTTGAAGTCGAGGCGATCGAGACGGCACGGACCGCCTTTATCAACCGTACCTGGAAAGGTGGCCCCGTTATCGCCGGGGAGGTAACCGGCGCAGAGGTACAGGAGGTGATCAACCCGGCGCTCCCCCATGATATCGTCGGCCAGGTGATCCAGGCGTCTGCCGCGGATATTGAAACGGCTATCGCAGCGGCCCAGCAGGGTTTCGAGGCCTGGTCGGCATTGTCTGTCGAGGCGCGCGGCGCCTGTATCCGTCGCGTGGGTGAACTGTTCGAGACCCACGTCCACGAGCTCTTTGCCCTGGCGACCCGCGAAGCGGGTAAAACCCTGCTGGACGCCGTGGCGGAGATCCGCGAGGCGGTGGATTTTGCCCTCTATTACCCCAACGAAGCGCTGCGTAACCAGGCGGCCGGCGAGGCCCGCGGCGTCATCGCCTGTATCTCACCCTGGAACTTCCCGCTGGCGATCTTTGCCGGTCAGGTACTGGCGGCGCTGGCGGCCGGCAACGCCGTCATCGCCAAGCCCGCGGGGCAGACCGCCCTGATCGCGACCCGTGCCGTCGAACTCATGCACGAGGCAGGAATACCCAAGGCGGCCATCCAGCTGCTGCCCGGCGAAGGCGCGACCGTCGGCGCGGCGCTGACCTCGGATCCGCGCATCAATGGTGTCTGCTTTACCGGATCGACCCAGACTGCACAACGCATCAACCGGGTGATGGCCGAAACCCTGGCCCCCGATGCGCCCCTGGTTGCCGAAACCGGCGGCCTTAACGCTATGATCGTCGACTCCACGGCGCTGCCCGAGCAGGTAATACGCGACGTGCTGGCCTCCTCCTTCCAGAGTGCCGGCCAACGCTGCTCGGCCCTGCGCATGCTTTACGTGCAGAGTGATATCGCCGAGCACCTGCTTGAGATGCTTTATGGTGCCATGGATGAGCTGCAGGTGGGCAACCCCTGGCTACTGTCTACCGATGTGGGTCCGGTTATCGACCTGGCCGCCAAGGCCAAGATCGACGCCCACTGCGCCAAGTTTGCGCGCATGGGGCGCGTCCTCAAGGCACTGCCGGTTCCGCAGGAAGGACTCTTCGTCGCCCCTAGCGTGATCAAGCTGCAGGGGATTGAGGAGCTGGACGAGGAGATCTTCGGACCGATCCTGCACGTGGCGACCTTTGAAGCCGACCAGATCGATCAGGTGGTCGATGCCATCAACGCCAAGGGGTTCGGCCTGACATTTGGCGTCCACAGCCGGGTCGAAACGCGGGTCGAGCGGATCATCAGCCGGGTCAAGGTGGGCAACATTTACGTCAACCGCAACCAGATCGGTGCCATCGTCGGCTCCCAGCCTTTTGGGGGCGAAGGCCTGTCCGGTACCGGCCCCAAGGCGGGCGGACCCCAGTATGTTCGCCGCTTTATGCAGACCGAAACGTCACCGTCACTGGCCTGCAGCGAGCCAGCTTCCGTCACTGCGACCTCCCTGCAGCTAGCGCTGGATCGGCTGGATGGTGGTGATTGGCACTTACGCCCGGACGTGCGCAGCGAGACGCTGAAACCGCTGTTCGGTTCGGTTGCCGCGCCGCTGGATGCGATGCCCGAAGAGATGCCCGGGCCGACCGGTGAGATCAATCGACTCTCGTGCTGCGCCCGGGGTGTTGTCCTTTGCCTGGGGCCCGATACGGCCTCCGCCTGGGCTCAGGCGGGTATGGCGCTGTCCCAGGGCAATGCTGTCGTGGTGGTGGCGCCAAAGATCGAAACGCTCGTGCGCGCCGCGGCGGACGCCGGGGTGCCTATTATCGGTATCGACGGTCTGCTGGACCCTCTGGCTCTGGCGGCATGCACCGGCTTCGACGCCGTCACCAGTGCCGCCGGCGCACAGACGTTGCGCGCCTACCGGGTTGCGCTGGCCAAGCGCGACGGCGCGCTGCTGCCGCTGATTAGCGAGAGTCATGCGCCCGAGCGGTTTGTGATCGAACGCCACCTGTGCGTCGATACGACGGCGGCGGGTGGCAATGCCAGCCTGATTGCCGCGTCGGAGTAGATACGGCTTAGCGCCCCCACGAAGATCCCGGGCCTGCGGCTCGGGATCTTATTCTGACGACCGGTGTATCCGTATGCCGTAAGGTAACGGGGCAGCCGGGCCAACGAAGCTGTCTTTGCGGGGCCTCGCATTGGCCTAGAGGCCAGTGTTAACGCATCCCGCCGTTCGTCTATTAACCCACCGGGTTAATAACCGCTACGGAAACTGCGGCTAACAAAACAGAGGCAAATCGCCTTAATGCAATGGTTTTTGTCCGTAATAAGACTGTTTTTTTTCGGTTTAACAAACAATACGTAAAATGCTCGCTTGTTTTACAGGGAATAAGACTGATTTTTTATTGTTAAGATGGTGCACTAATCGCGCAACAATAATACCGCTACCCGTAAAGTACGTCCTGCTCGATCGTTTAGGTAAAGGCGCGTGTTCAAATCGAGTCTGCACTGACAGTGCTTTCGGTCTGAACCCGACTGGCGCGAGGCCCGGCTGGCTAGTCATCTGGCTTCGACGCACGTGCAGGCGGCGGGAAATTTAATGGGATTCTAGAATAAGAACAGGCCCGCCCCCTGTTCTTATTCTAAACCCCATAATAATGATAATGAGGTTTCTTTAATGATTACCCTTACCTTTCTGATCTATCTAGCGTTGATGCTTGGCATCGGTATCGTCGCCTACCGGCGCACCCAAAACCTGTCCGACTACGTCCTCGGTGGGCGCAACCTCGGCCCCATCCCCAGCGCACTGTCCGCAGGAGCCTCCGACATGAGCGGCTGGCTACTGCTGGGTCTGCCGGGCTACGCACTCTCCGCCGGTTTCGGCGTGTTCTGGTTAGCGGTGGGCCTCTTGGTCGGCACCTGGCTCAACTGGCTTCTGGTGGCGCAACGCCTGCGGGTCTACTCCCAGCAGGCCGACGACGCCCTGACCCTGCCCGCGTTCTTCGAGAAGCGCTTCGAGGACAGCGGTCATAGCCTGCGGGTTATCTCGGCCGTGTTTGTTCTGCTGTTCTTCCTGTTCTATACCAGCTCGGGTCTGGTCGCCGGCGGCAAGTTGTTTGAGACCGTGTTCGGCTTTGATTACACCATCGCGGTGATCATCGGCACCTTGGCGGTGATCTCCTATACCCTGTTTGGTGGCTACCTGGCGGTGTGTTGGACCGACGTGGTCCAGGGCCTGCTGATGTCTGCCGCGCTGGTCGCCGTACCGCTGATCGCCATGGGCGAGGTGGGCGGCCTGTCTGCAACCTGGGCTGCCATGGAAGCGAAAAATCCGGAACTGCTCAACGCCTTCACCAACGTTGATGGTACAGCGGTCACCCTGATCGGCACCCTGTCGCTGCTGGGCTGGGGTCTGGGCTACTTCGGCCAACCCCATATCCTGGCGCGCTTTAAGGGGATCAAGAGTAAAGACCATGTGCCGGCCGCACGACGCATTGCGGTACTCTGGAGTGGCGTGAGTATGCTGGGCGCATGTATGGTGGGCTTTGCCGCCATCGGCTACCTGGATACCTCCTTGAGCGACACCGAGACGGTGTTCATGGTACTGGTTGACGCCCTGTTCCATCCGTTGATCGCCGGTATCCTGCTCGCCGCCATCCTGGCCGCCATCATGAGTACCGCCGATTCCCAGCTGCTGGTTTCCTCCTCCGCCCTGGCCGAGGACTTCTACAAGGCGCTGTACCGCAAGCAGGCATCACAGAAAGAGCTGGTTAATGTTGGCCGTGCTGCGGTGGTGGGTATCGCCCTGATCGCCCTGACCCTGGCCCTGGATAAAAACTCCAAAGTGTTAGATCTGGTGTCTTACGCCTGGGCCGGGTTCGGTGCCGCCTTCGGCCCTGCGCTGATCCTGTCCCTATACTGGAAGCGCATGAACAAGGCGGGCGCCCTGGCTGGCATCATCGTCGGTGGCGTCACCGTGGTGGCGTGGAAGCAGCTATCCGGCGGCTGGTTCGACCTCTACGAGATCATCCCCGGGATGCTCTTCGCGACCGTGGCCGTGGTGTTGGCCAGTCTGTTGACGCCCGCGCCACAACGCTCCGTTCAGGCGACATTTGAAAACGTAGAAGCCATCATCAATGATGATCCCGCTGGGATCACCGAGAAAAACGCCTAACCTTTACGGCGCGTATCTCACCCCCACCAAAGCCACGCGAATGCGTGGCTTTTTAGTTGGGGAACAAACCAGACCGTTAGAGGTTGCTGATATAACGTCCGGCTCACGCGCCGATTGTTAAACCTTTACCTGTACGATATCCTGTACAGGTACAATATCCCGTACAGGAGTAATCTTATGGATGTCATTAGCTATACAGCTGCCAGAACCAATCTAGCAAAAACCATGGAGCAGGTCTGTGAAGACCGTTCGCCAATCATTATCACCCGGAGCAAATCGCAGTCCGTGGTCATGATCTCGCTTGAAGACTACCAAGCGCTGCAGGAGACCGCCTACCTTCTGCGTGCGCCGAAGAATGCCCGCCGACTCTTAGAATCCGTGGCCGAATTGGAGCAAGGCGGCGGACAGGAAAAGGAACTTCTTGAATGACGCTTATCTTCTCCAAGAATGCCTGGGAAGACTATCTGTACTGGCTAAAAACCGACAAAAAGGTTCTTAACCGAATCAACAAGTTGATTAAGGAAACCAAGCGCGAACCGTTCGAAGGTATTGGTAAACCAGAGCCGCTAAAACATAGCCTGGCTGGCTACTGGTCTCGCCGAATCAACGAAGAGGATCGCATGGTCTACAAGGTCACGGATGACGCTCTACTTATCGCTCAACTCCGGTATCATTACTGATTTAACGCTGAGCGTAGCGGCGACCTTGTTAGGGAGGCGCAGCCGCTATGAAAAGGACGTCTACGGAGAATAGGAGAACGGTACCAGGTCTTGCCTTTTGCCCTCCTGCTCGAAGGCATCATGACCGCAAAGTAGATACTGCGATCAACCCCCAATAGCCCCTCAACTGTTAACTCATACCCGGCCTTTTATTTCCGGCCCAATGTGTCAATGAAACACAGCCCTCCTCCCGATAAGGAAAAAAAACGAGGCCGAAGCCCCGTTTAGATTCGAGATGATGTTCAATAGCTAGCTCAGCATTTCATGGAACATCTCATGCAACATCTCATGCAACATCTCATGCAACATCTCATGCAACAACCGCGTAGGCGGTATATCAGAACAATACCCGACAACGGATGGTGCCGCTGACCGACTGCAGCTTCAGCAGGGCCAGATCACTGTATTCCGCATCGACATCAACGACCACGTAGCCGACTTTGTCGTTCGTCTGCAGGTACTGACCGGAAATATTGATACCGTTATCCGACAACACGCTGTTGATGCTGCTCAACACGCCCGGGACATTCTTATGGATGTGCAACAGACGGTGCTTACCTGGGTGAGAAGGCAGGGCGACTTCGGGGAAGTTGACCGAGGTGATGGACGTGCCGTTATCACTGTATTTAACCAGCTTCTCGGCGACTTCAACACCGATATTTTCCTGTGCTTCCATCGTGCTGCCGCCCACATGCGGGGTCAGAATCACGTTATCAAACTCACGCAGCGGCGAGATAAATTCGTCCTTATTGGAGCGCGGTTCAACCGGGAATACGTCGATCGCCGCCCCCAGCAACTTGCCACTCTTGAGGGTTGCGCACAATGCGTCGATATCCACCACGGTACCGCGCGCAGCGTTAATCAGAATACTGCCCGGCTTCATTTGAGCCAGTTGCGCTTCGCCGATCATCTCTTTGGTGGCGGCCGTTTCCGGCACATGCAGCGTGACCACGTCGCTGATCGCCAGCAATTCATCGAGACTAGCGACCTGAGAGGCATTACCGATAGGTAGCTTGGTGACGACATCGTAAAAGCTCACGAGCATACCCATAGATTCGGCCATGACACTCAACTGTGAGCCAATGCTACCGTAACCAATGATGCCCAGGCGCTTGCCGCGAATCTCGTAAGATTTCGCCGCAGACTTATTCCACTCTCCCCGGTGCGCCTTGGCATTTTTCTCGGCAACGCCACGCATCAACAAGATAGACTCCGCCAGCACCAGCTCAGCGACCGAGCGGGTGTTGGAGAACGGGGCGTTAAATACGGAGATACCGCGTTCCAGCGCCGCCTGCAGATTTACCTGATTGGTGCCGATGCAGAAACACCCCACCGCCTGTAATTTCTTCGCGGCATCCAGCACTTTTTCGGTCAGCTGGGTACGCGAGCGAATTCCCACAAAGTGCGCATCCTTGATCCGCTCAATCAGCTGCTCTTCGGGCAATGCGGTCGCCAGATTATCGATATTGGTGTAACCGGCAGCATTCAACGCATCCACGGCGGACTGGTGCACACCCTCAAGCAGCAGGAATTTGATCTTGCTCTTGTTCAGTGAAGTTATCTTACTCATAGCTGGGGACTAACCTCAAAAC
>JBFGZS010000102.1:0-6419 GCA_041586615.1 Motiliproteus sp.
CATGGTGGGCATCAACGAAGGAATCCTCTCTACCGAGGTCGCCCCGTTCGGCGGGGTCAAAGAATCCGGCAGTGGCCGCGAAGGCTCCAAGTACGGCATCGAAGATTATGTCGAAATTAAATACGCACTGCTCGGCGGCATGAACTGAACCGTCGAGACACCCGCTGCGCTGCCTATTGGTCCACCGGTTGATAGCGGCGCTAACTGAATGCTAAACATTAACGGACCGCTGGGCGGCGTTAACTGATCTGAAGAGGCTTTGTCATGACCACCAACCAACAACTGATGTCACGCCGTGAGGCCGCCGTACCTCGTGGTGCCGCCAATATCACCCCCTACTTCGCCGAACGCGCGGAAAACGCCCAGGTCTGGGATGTGGAGGGCAAACGTTACATCGATTTTGCCGGTGGCATCGGCGTGCTCAATACGGGCCACCGTCACCCCAAGGTCGTCGCCGCCGTCGACGCTCAGATGCAAAAACTGATGCACACCTGCTTCCACGTCATGCCCTACGAGCCCTATGTGGCCCTGGCGGAAAAACTCAACGCCCTGACGCCGGGTGATCACGCCAAGAAAACCCTGCTGCTGAACACCGGTGCCGAGGCGGTGGAAAACGCCATCAAGGTCGCTCGCGCCGCCACCGGTCGCTCCGCCGTTATCGCCTTCAACGGCTCTTTTCATGGCCGTACGATGATGGGGATGGCGTTGACCGGCAAGATGGTTCCCTACAAACAGGGCTTCGGTCCCTTCCCGGCTGAGGTGTACCATGCCCCCTACCCGATCGCCTATCACGGCATCAGCGTAGAGGATTCCCTGCTGACACTGAACAACCTGCTCAAGACCGATGTCGATCCGACCCGCGTCGCGGCGATCATCCTCGAGCCGATTCAGGGTGAAGGGGGCTTCTACCAGGCACCCAAAGAGTTCCTTGAAGCGATTCGCACGCTCTGCGATCAGCACGGTATCGTCATGATCGTCGATGAGGTGCAATCCGGCTTCGCCCGTACCGGCAAGATGTTTGCCATCGAACACAGCGGCGTCATCCCGGACCTGATCACCATGGCTAAGAGCCTGGCCGGCGGCATGACCCTGTCCGCACTGACCGGACGCGCCGAGCTGATGGACGCGCCGAATGTGGGCAGCATCGGCAGCACCTATGGTGGCAGCCCGATGGCTTGCACCGCGGCGCTGGCGGTTATCGAGGTGATCGAAGAGGAGAACCTGCTCGAGCGCGCTAACCAGATCGGTCAGCGGATCTGCGACCGCTTCCTCGATATGGCGGAAAATGGTGCCCCCTGCATCGACAACGTGCGGACCGCCGGCGCCATGGTCGCCTGCGAGATGGTCAAGAACCGCGAGCAACGCACCCCCGATGCCGATCTGGCCAAAGCCCTGGTGGCCAAAGCCACGACTAACGGCCTGTTACTGCTCTCCTGCGGCACCTTTGCCAACACCATCCGCGTCCTGGTCCCCCTCACCGCTGATGATGCGCTGATCGATGAAGGGCTGGCAATCATGGAGCGCTGCCTGCAGGAGCTACTGGCCTGACAGCTGACGCACGGCCCTTGCCGCATTATGAATGATTAATTGTCTCGACCTTCCTCTGCAAGGCGCAATTTTGAGCGCTTTGCAGGGGTTTTTTATGCCATAAGCAAACAGGACAGGTGGATAACCCATGGCGCAGGTTATAATCGAGCGATATGTAATACAGAGGCCGTTTTCGTGGATGTAGGTAACCAGCTCAAAAATTTACGCAAATTAAAAGGACTGTCTCAGCGTGAACTGGCCAAACGAGCCGGCGTCACCAACAGCACCATCTCTATGATCGAAAAAAACGGCGTCAGCCCGTCGGTCAGCTCACTGAAAAAAGTGCTCGCAGGCATCCCTATCTCCATCGGTGATTTTTTTACCCTCGATCTGGATGCGATACAACCCGATCAGGTCGTCTTCAGACTGGCCGAGCAGCCGGATGTGGGGGCTAACAACGTCAGTCTCAAACTCATCGGCGCCACGATCAAAAACCGCAGCATGGACATCATGCACGAGCGCTACGCCCCCGGTGCCGATACCGGGCCCGATATGCTGCAACACGAGGGCGAAGAGGGCGGCATCGTGATAAGCGGCTCAATCGAACTGACCGTGGATCTGGAGGTGTATCAGCTCAACGCCGGTGATGGGTATTACTTCAGCAGCAATCGCCTGCACCGTTTTCGCAACACGGGCAAACAGGAGTGTGTGATTTTCAGCTCCAACCCATCCAGCTAAACGCGTTCA
Organism: Motiliproteus sp.; assembly: GCA_041586615.1. GTDB lineage: Bacteria > Pseudomonadota > Gammaproteobacteria > Pseudomonadales > Balneatricaceae > Motiliproteus. The sequence goes on from JBFGZS010000102.1 coordinate 2,275, forward strand.
ACATCTCCGGCAATCCACTGCCACAAAAACACGGTGTCTGGAGGGCGTCTTTACTGCAACGACGTTATCGAACGCATGTCGATAAAACGCATAGATGGTATATGCTGTTTCGATCAATTCTTCTGATTATCGAGGTGTGTGTGGACATCAGACGATTACGCTATTTCTGTGAACTGGCAAGCATCGGAAACTTCACCCAAACGGCGGCTCGACTCAGTATCGCGCAGCCTGCGCTCAGCATGGCGATCAAGAAGCTGGAGGAGGAAGTGGGCCTTAAGCTTATTAACAGAACAGAACGTCGGATGACGCTGACCTCCGATGGTCAGGTACTCTTTAAGCACGCCGCGTTGATTCTGGAGACGGTTCAGGAGGCCGAACGAGAGCTGCAGGAACTCAAAGGGATCGATGCCGGGGTGGTGCAGTTCGGTGCCTCCAGCATGCTCAGCTCCTATTACCTGCCGGGGGTGCTGGCCGCCTTCAAGCAGCGTTATCCCGGGGTTCGGATCAACCTGATAGAAGCCGGGACCGCCTCCCTGCAGCAGATGCTGCTCGAGGGTGAACTGGATCTGGCGCTTATCCGTACCGATAAGGCCCACGAGAAGATCCGCGTTGTGGAGCTGTTCGAAGAGGAGGTGGTCGCCTGCGTGCCCCGCGAACACCCTTTTACCCAGCAGCCGCATATCACTCTGGAGCAATTCTGTCGCGAGCCGCTGGTGCTGTTTCGTGAAGGTTATTTTTTACGGGAGTCGATCAGCCACTACTCGCGCCAGAAACATCTCAGCCTGGATATCCGCTTTGAGACCAACCTCGTCGAACTGCTCAAGTCATTGGTGCTGCAGGATGTGGGGATCAGTACCGGTCTATCCATGATTCTCGACCAGGAGGACGCCCTGGTGGCGGTCCCTTTCGAGCCCAGAATTCCTCTTTACATCGGTCTGGGGTGGAAGAGTAATCACTACCTGTCAAAGGCCAGTCAGGCATTCCTGGCCTTTATGCAGCAGAATTTGAGTGTAAAGTGAGAGAGTGACTCTTGTTTGAGGATCGCGGGAGGCGCTCCCGCGTACCGATTACCCCCCGGTCTGGGCGATGATTTTGGCCAACAACAGTGAGTTGAGCCGGCGCTGCGCAGAATCAGATCGCGAGTTCAGTACCACCGGCACCCGGGCGCCCAGTACCAGCCCCGCGGAATCGGCTTGAGCGTGGTGCTTAAACGCCTTACCCAGCACGTTGGCCGCTTCCAGATTCGGCATCAGCAGCAGGTCGGGGTCGCCGGCCACCCGGGAGCTAGCGAGTCCTTTTTTGACGGCTGACTCCCGGCAGATGCACGCGTCGTAACCGAAGGGGCCCTCGACGACAAAACCGGGCATCTGTCCCGCCGCATTCATCTTTTGTAACCAGCTCGCATCGGTGGTGGCGGCCATCTCGAGGTTCTCTTTCTCGATGGCGGCGACGGCAGCGACCTTGGCCTGGGTGATATTAAGCGCATTGAATAAAGGTCGGGTGTTTTCGATAAGGGCCTTTTTTTGTTCCAGAGTGGGAAGCAGCACGATGGCGTTATCGGTCAGCGCGAGCAGTTTGTGGTAGGAGGGTAACTCGAACAGGGTCACATTCGATAATATGCCACCATCTCGAAGCCCGGTCTCTTTGTTCAGTATCGCCTTAAAGTAAGCGGATGAGTCCAAGGCTCCCTTGACCAGGATATCGGCTTCTCCGTTCCTAACCGCGGCGACGGCCAGATGGGCCGATGCGCCGGCATCGTTCGTGTGCCTGATAATAAATCGGTCCAGCGCGAGCCCCAGTGTCTTGAGCTGCTCGTTGATCCGGTCGCTGTCACCCACCAAAATCGCATTCGAGATCAACCCGGCTGTTCGGGCCTGATCGGCACTCTTGAGTACTTCGGCATCTTCGGCGCCGGCGATAGCAATCCCGATCGGAGCTGTCGCTAACGCATGACTGCGCAGCTGGGCAAAGGTTGTGATAGGCATCCTCAGCAAGCCTCCTCGAGTTCAACCTGAGCGCCGACGATCGGCCAGCTCAGGCATGGCGCCTGGTTATCCAGGACCCGAAGCGTCGTTTCGGCGAGCGCCTGATTTTCGTTGCTGCCGGGATAGGCATGGACGGAGGCTATCCGGCTCAGGCCCTGTTGCAGCGCCGTCACCAGCGCGTCGCTATACGCCAGCCCGCCGGTAAGAATAAAACCGTCCAGTTCAAAATCCAGCACCGATGCCATCGCGGCCATCGATTTTTTGATCTGGTAGATCATGGCGTCAAAGACGAGCTTGGCCTGACGATCATTCTGGCGGATGCGCTGCTCCACCTCGCGCAGATCACGGGTGCCGAGGTAGCCGTAAAGGCCGCCCTCCCCGTAAAGCTTCTTCTTCAGTTCGGCGCAGCTATAGCGCCCTGAAAAACAGGCATCGATCAGTGGGATCGGTGGCACAGCGCCGGCCCGTTCCGGGGTAAAGGCAGCACCCTCCATGCGGTTGTCGTTATCGACGATGCGACCCTGCTTGATGGCCGCTATTGAGAAGCCGGCACCCAGATGAGCAACAACGCAGTTGAGCTGCTCGAAGGGCTTTGCGAGCTGGCCAGCCAACTTACGGGCGGTCGCACGGGTATTGAGTGCATGAACGAAGCTAAAACGCTCGAACTCGGGATGGCCGGATAACCGCGCCACCGGTAAGAATTCGTCCACACTGACCGGATCGACGATATAGGCATCCACGCCGTGCTGCTGGGCAACCCGGTACGCAAGGGGCGCCCCCAGGTTACTGGCGTGCTGATAAACCGGGCTATTCAGTGAGAAATCAACCAATTGCTGGTTTACCCGGATCGCGCCGCTCGGTACGGGGGTCAGCATGCCGCCACGACCGGCGCAGCCGATCAGGGTATCTGTATCCTCCATACGGGCGGCAAGAAATCGATTGACCAGTTCATAACGGTAGTCCAGTTGCGCAGCGATACTTGAGAACTGCGCCAGTAGCGCATCGGGGTGTTCAACCGCCTGTTCGTGGCGGCCACACAACCCTGCTTCAGTAACCTCATAGAGCGCACATTTGGTTGAGGTGGCCCCAGGGTTGATCGTAAATATCAGTGTTCTACCCATGAATATCTCCTGCGCGACTAGCGCGGTTATTAACCGAACGCCTGAATACCGGTGATGGCCCGCCCCAGAATCAGGCCGTGGACATCGTAGGTACCTTCGTAGGTGTTGACCGCTTCCAGGTTCATCACATGACGGATCACATGGAACTCGTCGCTGATGCCGTTTCCGCCGTGCATATCGCGGGCAACGCGGGCGATATCCAGCGACTTACCGCAGTTATTGCGCTTGAGCAGCGAGATCAGTTCTACCGGACAGTTGTCGTCGTCCATCAGGCGGCCCATGCGCAGGCAGCTCTGTAGCGCCAAACTGATCTCGGTCTGCATATTGGCCAGCTTGGTCTGTACCAGCTGGGTGGCCGCCAGCGGACGGCCGAACTGGGTGCGATCCAGGGTGTATTGACGCGCGGCATGCCAGCAGAATTCGGCGGCGCCCAGGGCGCCCCAGGCGATACCGAAGCGGGCCTTGTTCAGACAGCCGAACGGCCCCTTGAGGCCTGTGACGTTGGGCAGCAGCTGCTCTTCACCGACCCGCACATCATCCATCACGATCTCGCCGGTGATGGAGGCGCGCAGGCTGAACTTGCCTTCGATCTTGGGCGCAGACAGGCCCTTCATGCCTTTCTCGAGAATAAAGCCGCGGATCACGCCGTCGAGCTTGGCCCAGACAATAAAGACATCGGCCACCGGGCTGTTGGTGATCCACATCTTGCTGCCTTTAAGCAGGTAGCCGCCGTCGACCTTGGTCGCGCGGGTCTTCATGCCGGCCGGGTCGGAGCCGGCATCGGGCTCGGTCAGGCCGAAGCAGCCGATCCACTCGCCGGTGGCCAGCTTGGGCAGATACTTCATCCGCTGCTCTTCGGAGCCGTAGGCGTAGATCGGGTGCATCACCAGGGAGGACTGCACGCTCATGGCCGAGCGGTAGCCGCTGTCGACACGTTCCACTTCGCGGGCCACCAGGCCGTAGCAGGTATAGTTGACATTGGCGCAGCCGTATTTCTCGGGCAGGGTCGCCCCCAGCAGGCCCAGTTCGCCCAGTTCGC
>JBFGZS010000103.1:0-6043 GCA_041586615.1 Motiliproteus sp.
AATACGTGACTGATAGTAAAGCGCCTGAAGCCAACACGTTTGATGCCGGCACCCTGGACTGGGACAAGGTCGACGGCCTGATGCCCGTGGTGGTGCAGGACTGCCGCAGCGGTCGGGTACTGATGCTGGGCTACATGAACCAGGACGCCCTGGCCAAGACCCTGGACAGCCGCCAGGTCACCTTTTTCAGTCGCACCAAGAACCGGCTGTGGACCAAGGGAGAAAGCTCCGGCCATGTGCTGCAGCTCAAGGACATCAGCACCGACTGCGACAACGACACCTTGCTGGCGATGGTCGAGCCCGTTGGCCCCACCTGCCATCTGGGCAATGTGTCCTGTTTCAACGAGCAGCAGGTACCCGCCCTGACCTTTCTCGCCGAGCTGGAGCAGGTGATCGCCGGCCGCAAGGGCGCCGATCCCAAGTCCAGCTATACCGCCAGCCTGTACGCCAGCGGCACCAAGCGCATCGCCCAGAAGGTGGGTGAAGAAGGGGTAGAGACCGCCCTGGCTGCCACCGTGCACGACCACGACGAACTGGTATGCGAGTCTGCCGACCTGCTCTATCACCTCACGGTGTTGCTGCAGCAGGAAGGCCTGCAACTGAGCGACGTGGTCGCCAAACTGCAGGAACGCCACAGCAAATAAACGCACAAGGCGGGCCTAAGCCCGCCTTTTCTTTGCCCCTTCGGAATCGCTGTGCAATATCGTCAGGCAAATACACCCACAAACAACAACGATCTGTAGCTGCCACTTCAGTCGGCAGGGCCTGTGAGCAGGCCAGCATTCACCGCACAGCCAAATACACTTCTTCTGCCCGAACTCCCATCCGTTGTCTGAAGCGCAGCCTGGCCCCCTGGCCGTCATTCCCACGCCCCTTCCTTTGTCATTCTCGCGAAGGCGGGAATCCATTGGCGTGTCCTCACGAAAAATCACACCCCTTAGGCACCCAAGCCTTACCCGTTGCGCCGTAAAGCCTCGCCGTTCAGGGCGGGGATATAAGGCGCGGGCGGCGTAGCCGTCCTGGGTGTTCAGTGGGGTGTTTGTTGCTGCTCTATGTACTGGCGCACTATAGATATGGGCGCACCACCACAGCTTGAGGCGAAGTAGGATGGCGACCACAGTGCGTCTTTCCAGTAGTGCTGCTGTATATCTGGCCGTTCTTTTCGCAAAAGGCGACTGGATACGCCTTTCAGGCTGTTCACCAGGTTCGATACCGCTACCTTGGGCGGATACGCCACCAACAGGTGAACATGGTCGTGCTCGCCATCCATCTCCATCAACTCCGCCCCGAAGTCGACGCACACCTTGCCGAAGATGACGCGCAGCCGTTCGATAGCATCGCCATCGAACACCCTGCGGCGATATTTCGCCACAAAGACCAAATGGACGTGTAGGTTAGAAACGCAGTGTCTACCGCGCCGTATGTCGTTTGCATCACTCATGGACCAATACTATCATTGAACTATGCAACGACTTCAAGCCTTCAAATTCGAACTCCGGCCTGACGGCCAGCAAGCACGGCAGATGCGCCGCTTTGCCGGCTGCTGTCGGTTCGTGTTCAATAAGGCGCTGGCGTTGCAGAAGGAGCGGTTCGAGGCAGGCGAGCAGCGGCTCCATTATGCCGGGTTGTGCAAGGCGCTGGTGACGTGGAAACAGGATGCGGACATGGCATGGCTCCGCGCGGCCCCGTCTCAGGCGCTCCAGCAGACTCTGAAGGACCTGGAGCGAGCGTTTCGGAATTTTTTTGAGCAGCGCACCGGTTTTCCGCGTTGCAAGAAACGTGGCCGGCATGATGCGTTCCGTTTCCCGCAAGGCGTGAAGCTCGATCAACCCAACCACCGTCTCTTTCTGCCCAAGCTGGGCTGGTTGCGCTATCGCTACAGCCGGGAGGTGCTCGGCACCGTAAAGAATGTCACCGTCAGCCAGTCCAACGGCAAGTGGTTTGTGTCAGTCCAAACCGAACGTGACGTCAAGCAACCGGTACCGGAAGCCAGCGGTGCCGTCGGGATCGACATGGGCATCACCCGCTTCGCAACGCTATCGGATGGCTCCTTCATTGCCCCTCTCAACAGCTTCAAACGACACGAAACGGCCTTGCGCAAGGCGCAGCAGGCCATGAGCCGCAAAACCCGATTCAGCAATAACTGGAAGAAGGCGAAAGCCCGGGTCCAGCGCATCCACGCCCGTATCGGCAACGCCCGCCGCGACTACCTGCACAAGACCACGACCACGATCAGCCAAAACCACGCGATGGTGTGTATCGAGGATTTGCAGGTGAGAAACATGTCCAGATCAGCAACAGGGACGATTGCGCAACCGGGTAAAAACGTTCGAGCAAAGTCAGGCCTGAACAAGGCCATTCTCGATCAAGGCTGGTTCGAGTTCCGCCGTCAGCTCGACTACAAACTGGCATGGAAGGGGGGCTGGCTGGTGGCGGTACCACCAAAAAATACCAGCCGTACCTGCCCGGCCTGCGATTATGTCCATGCAGACAACCGCAAGACACAAGCACGGTTTGCCTGCATGGCGTGCGGTTTCGAGGAAAATGCCGATCTGGTCGGTGCCATCAATGTGTTAAGGGCGGGACACGCCCGGTTCGCCTGTGAAGTGAGCGATGCAGTGAGGTCGCCAGCAGCAGGAACCCACCGAAGCGACTCACCCCGGCTTGATGCCGGGGTGAGTGCCGTAGGAATCCCCGATCTTTAGGGAGGGGAGGGTGTCAATTCATCCCTCAGGCTCAGTAACTTGCGACCATTCTCAATTTTCATCACAGGAAATACCCACAGTGTCTAACGATATCAACCAGATTACCCAAGAGATCGAACGTAAATTTGATGGCATCGAGCAGCAGATTTTCGCTGGTGAGATGTTCGAACAGTGGCGCGGCAGCTTCGAGGTCAAGAAGACCTACGTCAAAAAAGAGAACGCCGATATCAAACTGGACCTGGATGTGCGCCTGATGCACTGGCCGGAAGGCGTGGTAGTCAAGGTCTACAAGCATAAAGCCCTGGCCGCCCTGCCCTACGTTAAAGACGAAGCAGTAGTGCGCGAGTACCTCCAAGCCGAGCCGCAGCCGGCTAAGTTCTGGAAAGATGCCTTCTACTTCTCCCGCCGCACCGACCTGGATGACGGCCGCTATGTGCTGCGTGAAGGCAACGAGATGACCGACGCCGACACCGACACCTGCCTGCAGATGCTGAAAGCCTTTATCGAAGAAGTGGAAAGCATCATCAAGGGGTAACCCCTCCGGCCTTTATCCTTTGCCCCGCCCTACTGGTGCGCCAGCGCGTAGTCGATGGCCGCACACACCGCCGCCACCTGGGCGGCATTGCATTGCTCGGGCGTGGCACGGGGGCTGTCGGGATACACCTCGGTGGTGGTCTTGTAGCGGGCACAGGTGATACCGGCACACAGGCCCAGCTGCTTGAGCGGATACTGAATCACCCCCCGGGCGACCACAGGCGAGCCAATGATCTCGCCGTTGTCATCGGCCGGTGCGATATGGGTGACCTTTTCCACCGCCTCGATCACCGCCTGCTGAAAGTCAGGCTGCGGGTGCGCACTGTCATCCACCAGATAAAAGCCATCGGGGATCTCGCCCGGCTCGAACGGTTGGCCATCCCGGGCCGCCAGCGCCGGGCGAAATTCGGTTTCGTCGGTATCGGTAGTCTCGTGCAGATCGATATGCATCAGTACAGGTTCGCTGACGGACGCCACCAGTTGCATCAGTGCCGCCGACTCTGCGGCCGGGCTGCCCTGGTGGAACGAGCGGTTCGGATCCACCGCATTCGCATTCCAGCGATGAATGCGCTCATAAGCCCAGGGGCTGACACAGGGCGCGACCAGCAGATTCACCCGACCGGCGTAACGCTCGGCCTGCTGCTCCATAAACTGCAGCGCCCCGTGCACGCCACTGGTTTCATAACCATGCACCCCGCCGGTAACCAGCATCACCGGTAGCTCGTCCCGCCAGTCGCGGCTGCGTATCGCCATCAGCGGAAAACGCTCATTGCCATAAACCAGCCGACCATACTGCTCTACATCGAAGCGCGGACGCAGGCGCTCGATGACCGTAAGCACTTCTGCTTCATAACTGCGCTGGCGGCGCTGCAGCGCCAGCCACTCGGCTCGCTCCGCCTCGCCCCAGGGTGTGCCGGCCGTACCAATGGGATAGATGTTCATATTATTTCTCCGGGTAATCCATGCTGGGGGGCATTCTATCAGGTGCGAACAGGGTCGCAATCAGGGCTGATAAAGCGCACGCTGATGTAAACTCAGCAAAGTAGGTCATCACCCAGCCAATTAACAGCACGATTGTCCCCGCTGTACCGGAGGACAGGGGGTATCGCCATAAGAGCAAAATACACAGCAATCGCCATGCCTGGGCTTAAGCATGGCTTTGCAGTTTTTGCATTCATAAAAATACTGGCAAGCGTCCTCTGGCATGGTCTCCGTTTCCCGGTGACCGCACTTTGGGCATGTTATCACAGAGTGAATTTGGGCTTCATAATTCACCATTATTTTGAGGTCTAACGCCGTCAGCAGAGGCGCAGCTTTGCTGCGTCCTGCTGACTGGCTTTGTTAGAATTTATTTTGCACTGACCTTTATTACTTGTAGCAGGTTATTCCTAGTCCTTTCCCACCAAACATCATTATCGATATCAATCAGATCTAATGCTTTAAGCAGTACTGGAATTGCACTTTTATTATCACCAGTTTTAACTAAGCACTCGCCTTGCATTGCAAAAGCAATATTACGCTTTTTCTTGTAATCGTTTGAAAGGCTCTCTAATGGAATTAATGGTTTCAACTTATCGTACGAATATCCTTTTCGATCATCGTAGCTAGCGCCATAGTAAGGATCCAAGGTCGCTGCGATCATATTGGCCAACCAGTTAGATTTCTTGGAGTATTCAACTAAGACAGGAATTGCAGCTTTGCAGTTTCCAGAGTTGAAAAGCTCTTTAGCTTTTTCTTCAAGAGCATCCACTTCGGGCTTAGTTATTACACCCAACTCCTCAACTTTTGAGGCGGATGCAGATAAATCGAATGGGTCGGCAATCTTCTTCTCTTCGGCGAAGGCATTAATAGAAGTTAATGCAATTGCAAGCAGTATGACTTTTTTCATCTTTCTTCCTTGGTTTGGGATAATTCTAACGCCCAAAGCAGACGCGCCGCTTTATGGCGTCGCTCTGCCTTTGATTGTTATATTTTGCTTTCATAAAACTTCGCAAGCGCTTCGTAATTTTCGGTGACATGTTCGTTCGAGTGGACGGCACGGTGACAGTTGGCACACAAGACTGCCAGATCATCCAACGTGATACGCACAGGCGAGACAGCAGCGGCAAGTGGTCTCTTGTGATGAACCTCGTATGCGCGCTCCACAAACGGGACTGGATGCTTAGCTGAATCATCGAATCCACAAATCTCGCAACTCAAACTGCCATGTTTTTTTCGGAACTCTGATAGCTTCTCGCGGCGTAGCCGCGATGATCGCTCTCGCACATAGTGAGAGCGCAGTTGCCTTTGCCCCTCTGTTGAACCGCTGCTTATGGCAGCGGCGACAGGTACCCCCCAAAGACGCACCAACGCCGACAGTTCATCACCTGACAGTTTAAAGACCGAACCGTTTGGAACCTTAATGATAGTTGCATTAGCTAAAACAGGGTCATCCTTTGCGACGGCTCTCGGGACCAATCCTTCGTCGTTAGTGAGGCGGACCTCGGTTAGCTGAATTCCAGTCTTGATCTCGCTGTAACTCGCCTCGTTTTTTACCCACAGATCTTCGCCGAGTGCTTCTGGATGTTTGACAGAATGGGCCGGTGTCGGAACCTCAACAACGGTACCAATAGCAACTGCGCCAACTTCGCTGCCAGCGCGCCAAACGAATGCAGTATCGCCAACCGAAATATCTTTTATAAACCTGTTTGTACGCCAGTAAATGAGTTGCGAATAACGTGATAAATAATCATCGACATCGTAACGGTTAGGGTTGCCCTGAAATATCCACGCCATGAGCTAATAGTTCCATTAAAGATAACGCC
>JBFGZS010000104.1:0-5905 GCA_041586615.1 Motiliproteus sp.
GTGACGGTCCTGAAAAAGGTGGCCTGTCCGTTTGTGGCTACGGTTGATGGCAAGCCGCAACCGTCGTCTTTGAGCTCGAAAATCGGCTCACGCCGATTCTCCCGTAAGGTCACATGGTACAGAGCTCCAGCGAACTCCAATCGTAACGGACAGGCCATCGCTGGCTCCTTCTCGGGCATCGATTAAAGTAATGTGGATCTATTTGAGAATACTAAATTACAAATCGGGAGACAGGGGCAAAAGGCAAGACCTGACCCCGTTATTGACCCGTTATTCGCGTTATTCCTATTCGGTTATTCGTTATTGCGTTACTTTGAGATTTTGTCTGTTAGTAAAGACAAGCAGATTGATTAAGGTTGCTGGGAAGTCAGGATGAAAAAAGCGGGAAGGGTGACCTTCCCGTTTTTTATTCATTACCCTCCAGAATGAAGGGAATAAAACCTTGATCATAGGCTGTTTATTGAACATCTCTTGGCGCAGAACGTAGATCAACAAGGATGTCATTAACAGCGTATCTTCCCGTTCTGTAATATGAAGGAAATATGGAGTGTTACCAGTTTGATTGAGGAAAACCTTCCATGATTTAAATATGTATTTAATCTTTTTTTTCCAGAACCAGTCTCACCTGTTCCAACGGTTTTCTCATGGCTTTCTCAAACTGCCTAATATGCTCTGTCAGCCACTCTATCATCTCGGGCCAGTTGGATTTTTCATAGCCATCTATGGGTTTTGCGTACTGAATACGACATGCTTTACGTCCAGGCAAGGGTTGCCAGTCAAGACTGTTGCCAAAGTCTTTTTCGATTGATTGCTTTTGTTCTTCCAGCTGTTTGAAGATTGTCATATTTTGCTCGGCATCGGATCTATAAATGTATAGCTCCACACGAATCTCGCGCTTTCCAAAAATCAAGGTGTAATTAATTCCAGATATTCCAGATCTGGCCGACAGCCAATGTTCTTTACTTGGACTGATATTGTTATAGAGGTTGCATGAGGACTCTTGAAGTTGATCCAGTAATCGTTGCCAAAACTCCAGTCGTAACCGGTGACGGAGCTTGATCTCATTGGTAGTGCTTTTCTCTTCGTCCTCCTTGTCTATCATTCCAATCATGAAGTCACTGGCCTCAGAAGGAGGAATTATTTGCTCCACACTAAGAAAGAGTTGCTCTTCCGACTGGTAAGGTGTTGCTTTGAAACACTGGCATTTTATTCCAAATTGACTTAGCCACAAAGCCGTGTTAGTAACTTCCTTGCGGTAGTTGGCTGCTACAAGGATGAGACGTTGACTTTTCTGTGTGTTAATCTGCATTGACTGTAAATCGTCAGTTTGTAAAAACTCAACCAGAACTTGCTCCGCACTTTCAGGCTCTTGCCCTTTGAGTTGAGCTTTATTATTTAGGTAGCGCTGAAAGATCTCCACCACCTGTATTTTTTTAAGGTTGGCACAGTAGCCGGCATATTTGAGAGCCTGCCATACAACATCACGGCCACTGTCATCAAGTTTGTTCTCTATGATTACCAGATTTCCATTTTTATCTATGGCCAGTAAATCCAGTCGCTCGCGAGTATCGTCAAATCCATCGAACTCTTTCTGAATAATAAGTAGCTCGTCGCCACTACCCTGTGCCAAGGCCTCAGGGTGATTTTCTAGCCATTCTTGTAAGTGCTGCCTCTCGGTAAAGCCTAGTTCACTGAATTTCTTTACAGCTACTGGAGTGATTCGGTTAGATGAACGGTCAATTTTAAACATGGCTTCCCTCGGTAGAAGTTGATTTTTTCGTTAATATAGAAAAGGTGTTAATTTTAATTTTAGGTGGAGTCCATTTTTTTATTTGTAAGCGCAAGGTTTTTGTTTGTTGGTGAGCTACTGACCTTGCTGCAACTTGGTAGTATGCGTTAGTGGTTTGTTGATATGGTTTTATTAAGTTGTAGTGATTGGGTAGGTGGCACGGTGATTTATGTTTTTAGCTATACTGATTTTACTAAAAGGTACATTGTAATACGATCTTTCCCAGCTTGAGGCTTTATAATGAGGCGACCAAGTTCACTACCACCAGTAACTTGTATTTTTGCCATGTGGCATAGTATTTATTTCCTTAGGAAAAGCCCTGTGCCGTCCGGTACAGCCAAGATGAGCTGGAATCGTTACCTGTAATTGAAGGAGCACGAATGTATGATCTGATTGGTGATATCCATGGCCACGCCGATGAACTCAAAGCCCTGTTGCATAAAATGGACTACCGGCAGGCACAGGGATGTTGGCGGCACCCGCAGCGACAGGTGGTTTTTCTCGGAGACTTTGTGGATCGTGGGCCACAGCAGGTGGAAACTGTGGCTATTGCCCGGGCCATGGTGGAGCAGGGTCAAGCACTGGCAGTAATGGGCAATCACGAGTTTAATGCCGTGGCCTGGGCTACGCCTCATACGCAGCGACCAGGAGAATATCTTCGGCCTCACAATGCCAAAAACCGCAGTCAGCACCGGGCATACCTTGAACAGGTGGGAGAGGGCAGTTCTCTGCATCGGGAGCATATTGCCTGGTTCAAAACCTTGCCGCTTTACCTGAAGCTGCCAGAGTTGCGAGTGGTGCATGCCTGCTGGCATCTACAGCATATGGCAGTGCTGGCTCCCTGGCTGGATGAGCAGGGCGGCATACTGCCCGATGCCTGGGTGACACTGACCACCCCAGGAACGGCAGCGTTTGTAGCGGTGGAAACCCTGCTCAAGGGGCTGGAGCTTGAGCTGCCAGAGGGGAGGCTATTTCATGACAAGGACAATCATCCGCGCCGCCATATTCGTACCCGCTGGTGGAGCCGCCAGGCACGCACCTACCGGGATCTGGCCCTGGTGCCGGCGGAAATGACGGAGCGCATTCCTCACGACCCAGTACCGGTGGGCATATTGCCCGGATATGATGGTCAAAAGCCGCTGTTTGTAGGGCACTACTGGCTGAATGGCACACCGGCTCCGTTGACCGAACATATCGCCTGTCTTGACTACAGCGTGGCGGCCAAGCACGGTGGAAAGCTCTGCGCCTACCGTTGGCAGGGTGAGCACAGGCTGCTGGCGGCGCACTTTTGCTGGGTAGAGCGGTAACTGGATTGGCTGAGCTCGCTGCTTCACACTGTATTCTTTGATAAAGGGAGAACACACCATGATCCTGTTTTTTCACGGTCTGGACTCTGACAACGAGACCACAAAATTCACTGCCATCAGCCATCCGCACAAACTCTGTGAGACAGTGGATTACCGCCAACAAAGTCACGAAGAAATCGGCCGGCTTTACGATGATCTGATAACCCAGCACAAGCCATCCTTGTTGGTGGGCCACAGCCTGGGCGGCTACTGGGCGCTGATGAAGTCAGATCAACACCGCCTGCCTTGCGTGCTGATCAATCCTCAGCTTTATCCTTCTTTTCGATCCGATTATTCGGATCTTGACCCGACGACCTGTGAGCCGCCTATTCCCCGCTTTGTGTATCTGGAGATGGGAGATGAGGTGCTGGATATTGAGCGTATTTATAATGCCCTGAAAGGCCGGGTGAGCAGGCTGGAAGCTGTGGCCGGTGGCCACCATCGGGTAGCACATCTCGATAGTATGGATGAACTGGTCTCGCTGGCGTTGGCTGATATAGCCGGTCGCTGAGCAACCTGTTCAACAGAGCGGCTCCAGTGCGTGCAGCGCACGCTGAATCGCGTTACGGTCTGCCAGCTCGATACCAAAGGCATCGGCAAGAGCCCGTTTCACCGCATGTTCCAGCTGCTCGCCGCTGGCAAGGCCATGGGCAATGTCGGCGGCAATGGCGTCATACTCGTCGAAGCAGTCATTTTCCTTGCAGCAGGTATTCATGGGATCGGCATCAAACAGTAGCCGGGAAATTTTCTCGGTATTGGGTATATCCATTGCGTCAGGCCTGGCTGAGGCGGCTGTTTTAAACGAGGCTGTACCTGCCTCCTGATCCACAGTTATCCAGTCACAGGGCAGGGTGGGTCCACGTATATCCACAATGCATAACTCCCGCCATCGGGTGGGTTTGCCGTAGCCAAAGTGGGCCTTGAAACCCATGTCTTTCCAGTGTTCGAGCATCAGCATCATGTCCATGCCGTTCATGGCACCCAGGCGAAACAGGTGCTCGTCATGCCAGGCGCCGGGGCTGTGCTTATAATCTAGTCGGCATTGTTCCCAACCACCGGGATAGTTTTTTTCAATCAGGTGTATGGGCACGATAAGGTTCAGCATTTCCAGTGCAATGGTCACTACTCAGTCTCCAGAATATTGTCAGATTCAGGGAATGTATAAATATACTCCAAGGTAGCAGCTCGACGTTCAGCACCCTTGCCCCGCGTGTTACCGTATGGCTGATTCATGTACCTGTGGACGAAACCCATGCTGCAAAGCCTTTACCATCGATTTGGGTGTGAGGACGATGACAAGATCCGATGCTGCTGGCTTTGAGTCATATTGCTCATAACCATTCCATCCCCAATGCCACAATACTCCATGCCAACGCAGTAATGCCCTGTTGTCTATTTCGATACAGGCGCCATCCGGGATCTCTTCGAAAGGCATTTCAAAGGTAACTTTGCCTCCACCACGTATCGCTCGCTCAGCATGAAGTTGCTGATCAATTTGACTCACTGGTATTGAGGGTTCTTTAGCATTTGCGATACACCAGACTGACTTAAACTCTTTGTACTTCTCCCTGTTGCACTCGGCGCAGGGGCGGTGACCTGCAGATAAGGCAGTAGCCTCATCCATAAAGAAAAGCTCTGAATAGCTATTGAGGCTGAAGATCTCTCGCTGTCGTCCCTTGAAATTAATAGTACGCATGCGCATATACACGCAGCGTGACTTGGTTGATGATTCTTATGCCCAAGCGTATCGCCTGTGGTTATTTCATGCATATTTTCAGGTTAATGCTAAATATATTGCATATACAAAGCCGTCTAGATGGCTATTTTGTGGGCAAGTTATGCTATTCGCCCACGCTACCGCCCTGACGTTTCAGGCCGGCATTCCCTGCTACACCGGTTTTCAAATGCGTCTATTCTGGCTGCTGAGATGAGGAAGAGCAATAGCAAAAGTGAAAAAGTGAGATGCAAAAAGGGTGGGCGGTTTTATGGGCGGTTTGGAGAAAGGGGCCTCTTTCTGCAGGACATGCCGGAATCGGCGAGAGGGCAAAGGGATCTGCTCGGCCGACCTTCTGTTTCAGGGATGAAACAGAGAGCCTCCACGGATGGATTTACGGCGAGTCGGCGGAGCGGGCCCTTTGTCCGACAGGTTGCCGCCGATATCGCGCAGCACTGGCTGTTGCTACGGAGTGCTCTGATCCGCCAACTGAAGTGGCGGCTACAGGTTAGGCGGCTGAGCCTACATGGGGCTCGCTTGTCTCGTCGGAGCGGGCCCTTTGTCCGACGTGTTCCGCCGATATCGCGCAGTAGTGCCTGTTGCTGCGGAGTGGGCTGATCCGCCAGCTGAAGCGGCGGCTACAGGGTAGGCTCTGATGTTGCGTTTTTCAGCAGGCCACGCCGGAATTAACAGAAGGGCAAAGGGATCTGCTCGGCCGACCATCCGCGCCACGGATGGCGAGGCTGAGCCCCCAAGGATGGGTTTACGGCGAGTCGGCGGAGCGGGCTCTTTGTCCGACAGGTTGCTGCCGATATTGCGCAGCACTGGCTGTTGCTACGGAGTGCTCTGATCCGCCAGCTGAAGCGGCGGCTACAGGGTAGGCTCTGATGTTGTGTTTTTCCGCAGAGCACGCCGGGATTAACAGGAGGGCAAAGGGATCTGCTCGGCCGACCATCCGCGTCACGGATGGCGCGGCTGAGCCTCCACGGATGGATTTACGGCGAGTCGGCGGAGCGGGCCCTTTGTCCGACAGGTTGCCGCCGATATCGCGCAGCA
>JBFGZS010000105.1:0-5890 GCA_041586615.1 Motiliproteus sp.
CAAACGCGGTAGCAAACAGTGCGGCAAACAATACGATAAACAGTGCAACAAGCACGATAACAAGGATCTTTCATGAGTCACCGGGTGTTGGTTGTTGAAGATGAGCCCGTTACCCGAGCCAAGCTGACCGGCTACTTCGAGCAGGCCGGATACCGGGTCAGCGAAGCCGAAGACGGCAAGCAGATGCGCGCGATCCTGGCGGTCGAAGATATCGATCTGATCATGCTGGATATCAACCTGCCCGATGAAGACGGCCTGGCACTGACCCGTGAACTGCGGAGCCACTCCGACGTTGGTATCATTCTGGTGACCGGACGAACCGATGCGATCGATCGGATTGTTGGCCTGGAGGTGGGTGCCGACGACTATGTCACCAAACCCATCGAATTACGGGAACTGCTGGTGCGGGCGAAAAACCTGCTGTGGCGGATGGCGCGGGTTGATCAAGCCCGGGAACAGGCACTCAATGCGGTTGACGAGACGGCGGGCGAGGAGCAAGACGATACGACCTGTTTTGGCCCCTGGCGGTTCGATATTCCCCGGCGCAAGTTGAGTCGTGATGGTCAGCCGGTCAAACTCACCAAGGCGGAATACGAGGTGCTGGTGGCTTTTGTTCTCTATCCCAATCGGGTGTTGAGCCGTGAACGGTTATTGGGCCTGATCAGTCATCGGGTCGATGCGCCCAGCGATCGAACCATCGACGTGCTGATCCGGCGACTGCGCAACAAGATGGAAGCCAACCCCAAACAGCCCGACTATTTCATCACGGTTCATGGCGAAGGCTACCTGTTTGCGGCCGAGATCGACTGAACGTTAGTCGTTGGGATAGGCTTGCTACTCGTTGGGATGGACTTGATAGCTGGGGGTAAAACCCGCCGGAGACAGCGATTCATGGCGTGTGGGCTGTGCATACAGGCTGTCATAGGTAAGCGGGATGATCGGTGGTCCAATATCGGGGTGATAATCCATACCTTGCAGATAACGTACCGACTGATCCACGGCAAGGCGTCCCTGCAAGACCATCTGGTCGGTGTTGGCCATCAGGATTTTACCGCGCTTGAGGCCACGGTAGACCCCGTGACTGAGGTAGTCGCTGATGATCTGCGGCGGCTGACGTAAGTTACGTTTTCTCAGCTCGTTTACCGCCACTTCTGCCATCACCGCGCTGCCGACGATGTAATCCAGATCGGGGTGCTGGTCGAGTAGCTGCTGTAGCAGGGAACGCTGAACATTGCGATCGTTATCACCGTGGCGGGTGATGATCCGCTTAACCGCGCTCTGTTGTAAGGCGTCCCTGAGACCCTGACTCGATTCGGGCGTCCCGCCGCGCTGTTCGGGGCCGGGCAGCCAGGCGATCGTTACCGGTGGGCCGCCTGGCGGGTGGCGTTTGGCTAAGAACACCCCGGTTTGGTAGCCCATCTGGTACCAGGAGACACCGACACGACCACGGACACCCTGAGGCGAGAGATTGTTGACCAGGCCAAACAGCGGCGTTGAACTCGCCATAGCCGCGAGCCGACGGTTGATCTCCTCGTAAGCGACCGTGCCCAGCAGAATCGCATCGGCCTGCCAGGCGATGCAGTCTTGGACCTGCTGCCATTGCCGTTCCAACTGGAGGTAACCTCCCGCTTCCGCTACCCGTAGCGCTACGCCTAACTGTTTGGCCTGCTCGACCATGCCATAATTGATACTTAGCCAGTAGGAATCCTTTAGATGGGGGTAGAGTGCGCAGAGCCGCCAGGGCTGGCTTGCCTGGTGTAGTGGGGCTATTTCAGTGTTGATCGTCTGGTCGAATTGAAACCCTGGATCGCGGCTTTCCACGGACCCGCGCCAGGGCTGGCTTGCCTGGTGTAGTGGGGCTATTTCAGTGTTGATCGTCTGGTCGAATTGCAACCCTGGATCGCGGCTTTCGACGGACCCGCGCCAAGGCTGGCTTGCCTGGTGTAGAGGGGCTGTTTCAGTGTTGATCGTCTGGTCGAATTGCAACCCTGGATCGCGGCTTTCCACGGTCCAGCCGATGGCTGTCTGGCTAACAGCCAGCAACAACAAGCCGATAACCCGGTGTATTTTTTTGGTATGTTCTAGCATCATGGTTTAGAGGGTAGCAAACTTTGCCGATGGAGACGCGCCTACATTGATCACTCACTTCCGTATTGGCCGAAAATTACTCTACGCCTTCAGTTTGATGGCCGGTTTATCGCTGGCGGCATCGTTGATCGCCTGGATCGGATTCCAACAGATCGTCAGCAGTGAACGGGTGATCACCGAGCAGGCGATTCCGACCATGACGGCAGCCCGCCAATTGGCGGAGCTACATCTGCGTATCACCTATACCACCCAAGAATTAAGCAAGGCTGCGACCCAGGCCCAGCGCCAGCAGCTGCAGCAGGCGTTAGAGCGGCACAGTGAGCAGCTACAGGCCCTGCTGAGGACATTTAACAGCCTCGGATTTTTGCCGGCGCAGATTCGGCAGCTCGAGCAGATGCTCGAACAGATCGGTCACAACCTGAACCGATTGGTCTCCCTGGCAGACCAACGCATCGCGTCTGCCAATGCACAGGCCGCCGAATTGATGCGCTATGTTGCCGCGACGCAGTTGATTGCCGAGCAGGCCCAGTCGCAGGTCGCCAATGCTCAGACCCTGGCTATCGTCAACCTCAGTAGCATTTACGATCAGGTGAGCGATGGCAGCCCCCAGCCTGTGATTTTTGCCTCGCTGGATCGTTCGCTGGAGGAAGACCTGGATCAGCTGGAACAGATGTCTGAACTGGAAAACACCAGTCTTGAGCTCGGGCATCTGATCAATAGACTGGGTTCAACACAGACGCGTGAAGAGCTCGCGGCTCTGGAGTCCGAGTACCAACAGCTGTTGGACGTGATTGCGCGTCGGGTACCGGCGGTGGCGGACCCTCAGCGTCAGGCGCTGATGCAGCGGTCGCTGGAGCCGCTCCGTCAAACGGACCGGCTGTTCAACGCCAGGCGGCAGTTGCTTGACGTAACGCTAAAACTGCAGCAACTGAACCAGGCTAACCTTAACCGGTTCAACCAATTGACCCACGGCGTGGATCAGTTGGTCAGTCAGAGCAGTCAAGCAACGGCCCATGCCACGAACCAGCTCAATGCCCTGTTGCAACAGGGGCAGTTGGTCGTGACCGCCAGCGGTGGGGCTACCCTGGTGCTGTTGCTGTTTATCATGTGGCGGGTTGTCTATCGGGATATCGTTCGCCGTCTCAGCAAAAACACCCATGCCCTGCATCGCCTGGCCTCCGGCGACCTGGTCGTCAAGATGGATGTTCGGGGTAGCGATGAACTGGCCGAGATGGCGCGCGGGCTGGAGGTGTTTCGGCAGAATGCGTTGGCGAAGCAGCAATTGGAGCGCGAGCAGCTTGAAACCGAACGCCAACTTCGGCATCACCGGGCCAGCCTTGAGAAGCTGGTGGCGCAGCGTACCGAGCAGTTGAGTGATACCAACGAGCGGTTGAGTTTGGCGGTACAGGCTCACGAGGTGGCACAGTTTCGGGCGGAGCAGGCAAACCAGGCAAAATCGACCTTCCTGGCGCATATGAGTCATGAGATCCGCACCCCCATGAATGGCGTGATCGGCACCCTGGAGCTACTGGCAGATACCGCGCTCGACGAACAACAACAGCAGTATGTCGAGATCATCCTGAGTTCCGGCGAACACCTGCTGGATATCCTTAACGATATTTTGGACTACTCCAAGATTGAAGCCGGCCAATTGGAGCTTAATCCCGCCTGCTTTGACCTACCCAAGCTGATTGACGACCTGGCGGCCTTGATGAGCGCTCGAGCCCAGAGCAAGGGGCTCCATCTCCATACGGAGAAGGCTAGCGGGCTGCCGCGCTGGGTGGTGGCGGATCAGGGCAAGCTGCGCCAGGTGCTGACCAACCTGGTGGGTAACGCGATTAAATTTACCCACCAGGGGCAGGTCCTGCTTCGGGTCACGGTTCTCGCCGGTATGCCGGCGGGGCGCGCCCGGATTCAGTTTGAAGTGATCGATACCGGTATCGGTATCCCCGTGCATCAACAAGCGCGGGTATTCGAAGCCTTTTCTCAAGA
Source organism: Motiliproteus sp. (assembly GCA_041586615.1). Taxonomy (GTDB): domain Bacteria; phylum Pseudomonadota; class Gammaproteobacteria; order Pseudomonadales; family Balneatricaceae; genus Motiliproteus. The sequence goes on from JBFGZS010000105.1 coordinate 4,081, forward strand.
AGGTGAATACAACGCGATGGGGGGCACAGGGCTGGGGCTATCGATCAGCCAGCGGCTGGTGCAAGGGATGGGCGGGGATCTGGACTTAATCAGTCAGCCGCAGCAGGGCAGCTGCTTTCGCTTTAGCCTGACGATGCCTGAGGGGCTGCCGCAGGAGGAGCAAGCAACCGTTCCGCTGCTCGAACAAACGGGTCCGTTAACGGTTTTGCTGGTGGAGGATAATGCCGTTAATCAACTGGTCGCTTGCGGCTTGCTGGAAAAGCTCGGGCACGCAGTGACGGCCGTGGATGATGGGGTTAGCGCGTTGGATGAGGCAAGCAATCAACGGTTCGATATCGCCCTGGTGGATATTAACCTGCCGGATATCAACGGGGTGGAATTAAGCAGCCAATTAAGAAAACTGGCGGCTTGCCAAGGGCATAAACTGCCGACAATTGCGGTGTCGGCACAGGTGTTCAAGGAGGAGGTGGCTCGTTACCTGGACGCCGGATTTGACGGGGTTATCGCCAAACCGGTGCAGATGAAGACGTTGCGTCCGATGCTGGCGCAGGTGCTTGGCGACGAGCGACGGCCGGCGCCCGTACGGGCTGGCGAGTCGACCGCCGACAACGGCGGTGACGAGTTTGACCCCCACGTGCTTGAACAGGACCTGGAGTACCTCGGGATAGAGAAAGTACAGCAGCTTAAAAGGTTGTTTATCGAGGGCTCGGCGGCCATGGTCGTTGATATCACGAAGGCCGATGCCGGTGCCGTACAGGCGCGTCAGTTGCATAAACTTAAAGGTGCCGCCGCAGGCGTTGGGCTGACCCGGCTGTACCGGTACTGTAGCACGCTAGAGGAACAGGTTCCGCTGAACAACGCCCAGAAAAAACAGTTACAGGCCGAACTGGAACGCGCGCACCACAGGGTCAAACGATGCACTATCCGCTAGTGTTTTGTTAGCGATCCGGCGCAGGTCCGTCCTTGTCTCACGTGGCTTTACGCCACGGCGGTTCATTCATGAACCGCCTATTAAGGCGACATTTTTTGCTCGGTATCAAGCTGCCGCCTTAATAGACCGTGCGATAGGGGATCGACTTGGCAAACTGCTCAAAGGCGTCCCTGACTAATGTTCTCAAGTCCTCATTGTCCCAGGGTTTGGCTACGTAGCGCCAGGCATTGGCGTGATCGACGATCTGTGCCACGGAGTGGGAGTGATAATAACCGGATATGATGATTTTGACGGCCTTAGGTTGATAACGCTCCGCCAAGCGTAAAAAGTCCGTACCCTCCATGTGGGGCATACATTGGTCCGATAGGATGACACCGAACATGATCTCTTGCATCGCCGTGAGGGCGTCTATCGAACGGGTAAATGTATGTATCTCATAACCATCGCGGGCCAGTAAGCGCGTGAGCGACGTGGTAATATTTTTATCATCGTCAATGATGAGTAAGGTCTTGGTTGTTGACGTGCTCTTCATAATAGAAACTCGCTTACCCCGTGAAATATTCGCCGCGGCCACCATCAGGCTTAGGGGGCAGGCCGTCAACCATCTAACGCCGGCCGGCCCTCCGTCAGCAGTAAACGCGCTTTACGCTTGTACCGATCGCACGACCGTCGCATGCCAGCTGTCAATTGCGCGTGATACGCTGGCACGCGAATCTCTCGTCGTGGACGTTACCCTTCGATCAGTTTTCAATATCGTATTTGTCGAAGGCGTTACGCAGCGTTTCGACCAGCTCGGCATCCTCCCAGGGCTTGGTGATATATTTATACACTTCACCGTGGTTGATCGCATCGCTAATGGCCGTGAAGTCGGTGTAGCCG
>JBFGZS010000106.1:0-5653 GCA_041586615.1 Motiliproteus sp.
ATACCACGCTCCTGCTCCTGTTCCATCCAGTCCATGGTAGCAGCGCCATCATGGACCTCACCGATCTTATGAGACAGACCGGTGTAAAACAGAACACGTTCAGTGGTCGTCGTCTTACCAGCGTCAACATGGGCACAGATGCCAATATTGCGGTACCGGTTAAGAGATGTTTTACGGGCCACGGCTCAGTCCTCTGATCAGAAGCGGTAGTGGGAGAAGGCCTTGTTGGCTTCAGCCATACGGTGTACGTCTTCACGCTTCTTGACAGCGGATCCACGTCCTTCAGAGGCATCGGCGATTTCGCCGGCCAGGCGCAGAGCCATAGACTTCTCGCCGCGCTTACGGGCAGCGTCTACCAACCAACGCATAGCCAGTGCGCCACGACGTGCGGGGCGAACTTCTACAGGCACCTGATAGGTCGCACCACCAACACGACGAGACTTAACCTCGACCATGGGCTGGATGGACTCAAGCGCTTTGATAAATACTTCGAGAGAATCCTTACCGGTCCGCTCCTGAACTTTGTCCAGTGCGCCGTAAACGATCTTCTCAGCAACAGATTTCTTTCCGCTGATCATGACGTGGTTCATGAATTTGGCCAGTACTTGGTTGCCAAATTTAGGATCAGGCAGGATTTCGCGTTTTGCAACAACTCTTCTTCTAGGCATGATAAGCCCCTCTAGGTCTTCAGGTTAGCTCAGGATACGTTTGTGCGCACCCGACCTTACTCTTATCGAAAACAATCGATCAGTAGCGTGTCGTACTTACGTACGTTCAAACAATCCTTACTTAGGACGCTTGGTACCGTACTTAGAACGAGCTTGCTTACGATCGTTAACACCCGACGTATCCAGTGCGCCGCGTACCGTGTGGTAACGCACACCTGGAAGGTCTTTTACTCGACCGCCACGGATCAGAACAACACTGTGCTCCTGCAGGTTATGACCTTCACCACCGATGTAGGAAGTAACTTCATATCCGTTAGTCAGGCGAACACGGCAAACCTTCCGCAAAGCCGAGTTAGGCTTCTTAGGGGTAGTCGTGTAAACACGTGTACAAACGCCACGGCGCTGAGGACAAGCCTCAAGAGCACGAACGTCACTCTTTTCAACCGGGCGCTTGCGGGGTGCCCGCACGAGCTGGTTAGTAGTAGCCATTCAGTTTCTCCAGCTTTTATAAAAAAAGCTTACATAGAAAAGGCAGGATCGGGGATCCTGCCACGAAGGGGCGAAATTTTAATCACCTCGCCCCACATAGTCAATACAGAGACGGCAGTTGCCTGCTGTCAAAGTAATGATCAATTACCCGAGTTAAGCGCCTCAGCCAATGCCGCCTGAATCTCTTCAGCGCTGACTGTTTGCGGACTGGTGCTTTCTTTCTCCGCCAACTTCCTGCGCTTGCGCTCTGCATGGTAAGCCAGACCGGTACCCGCCGGGATCAATCGACCCACGACCACGTTCTCTTTCAGGCCGCGCAGGTAATCGCGCTTACCGGTTACAGACCCTTCGGTCAGTACCCGGGTGGTCTCCTGGAAGGATGCCGCAGAGATAAAGGACTCCGTGGCCAGCGAGGCCTTGGTGATACCCAACAGAATGCGCTCAAACTGCGCGGGAATCTTACCTTCAGCAATCGCCTTCTCATTCGCTTCAAGCAGCTGGGTGTATTCAATCTGATCGCCTTTGATCAGGTTGGTATCACCGGCAGGTCCGATTTCAACCTTACGCAACATCTGACGCAAGATCGTTTCGATATGCTTGTCGTTGATGATAACGCCCTGTAGACGGTAAACATCCTGAATCTCGCTGACGATGTAGTTCGCCAGTGCTTCAACACCCAGAATCCGCAGGATATCGTGGGGGTTGAACGGGCCGTCAGAGATCACTTCACCCTTTTCAACGTATTCACCTTCGAACACGTTCATGGCGCGCCATTTCTGGATCAGCAGTTCGTAAACATCGTCACCGTTGTTCGGTGTGATAACCAGACGGCGCTTGCCCTTGGTTTCTTTGCCGAAGGTAACCGTACCGGAGATCTCCGCCAGAATAGCCGGCTCTTTCGGTTTACGCGCCTCAAACAGGTCGGCAACACGCGGCAGACCACCGGTGATGTCTTTGTTACCCGCACTTTCATGGGGGATACGCGCGATAATATCACCGATACTGATCGTATGACCGTCGTCATAGTTCAACATGGCACCGGCAGGCATCATGTACTGAACCAGGGTCTCGGTTCCCGGATGCTTCATCTCATTACCGTTGCTATCGAGCAGGGTAATCATCGGACGCAGATCCTTACCGGCCATGGGACGGTCTTTCGGATCAAGGACTTCGATCTGGGTCAGACCGGTCAGTTCATCTTGCTGACGGTTAACGGTAATGGTGTCTTCCATACCCGCAAAGCGAATGGTACCGCTCACTTCCGAGATGATCGGGTGGGTGTGCGGATCCCAGTTTGCAACGATATCGCCGGGATTCACCGTGCTGCCATCCTGAACCTTGATCATGGCACCGTAAGGCAGCTTATAACGCTCACGCTCACGGCCGTGCTCATCGGTCACACCCAGCTCACCGGAACGCGAGGTAGCCACCAGAACACCGTCAGGGCGCACAACGGACTTCAGGTTATGCAGACGGATAATACCGCCGTTTTTAACCTGAATGCTGTCAACAGCCGCAGCCCGCGAAGCGGCACCACCGATGTGGAACGTACGCATGGTCAGCTGGGTACCCGGCTCACCGATGGACTGTGCGGCGATAACACCCACGGCCTCACCCGGATTCACCTGATGACCACGACCCAGGTCGCGACCGTAACAACTCGCACAGACGCCATGACGCGTCTCACAAGTGATGGAGGAGCGCACCTGGATCACATCGATGGAGGACAGACGGTCATCACTTTCCAGCCGTGCTACCCAGGCCTCATCGATCAGCGTGCCGGCTTCGATCAGGGTGCTGTTGTCTGCTGCATCGACAACATCTTCCGCAACCACACGACCCAGAACCCGATGCCCCAGAGGGACAACCACATCACCGCCTTCGATCAGCGGCGTCATGCTAACGCTCTTGGTGGTGCCGCAGTCGTGCTCGGTGATCACCAGATCCTGAGCAACGTCAACCAGACGACGCGTCAGGTAACCGGAGTTAGCCGTCTTCAAGGCCGTATCGGCCAGACCCTTACGTGCACCGTGGGTCGAGATAAAGTACTGCAGTACGTTCAGACCTTCACGGAAGTTCGCCACGATGGGCGTTTCGATGATAGAGCCATCCGGCTTGGCCATCAGGCCTCGCATACCGCCCAACTGACGCATCTGAGCCACACTACCCCGGGCACCGGAGTCGGCCATCATATACACCGAGTTAAACGACTCTTGCTTAACTTCGTTACCGTCTTTGTCGGTAACAATGTCAACTTTCAGGTCTGCCATCATGGCTTCGGTGACCTTGTCGTTGGCACGTGACCACAGGTCGATCACTTTGTTGTACTTCTCGCCCTGGGTTACCAGACCGTCAGAGTACTGAGATTCAATCTCTTTAACTTCGTTCTCGGCTTCGTCGATGATCGCTTTTTTCGCATCGGGAATAACGAAGTCGTTCACACCAACCGACGCACCGGAACGGGTTGCGTAGGCAAAACCGGTGTACATCAACTGGTCGGCAAAGATAACCGTGTCTTTCATACCACAGCGGCGATAGGCTTCGTTCAGCAAGCGCGAGATCGCCTTCTTCTTCATGGGCTGGTTCACCAGTTCAAAAGGCAACCCCTTAGGCACGATTTCGAACAACAGGGCCCGGCCAACGGTCGTTTCGATCAGCCGTGTCGACGATTCCATGTTGCCATCGATATCGCGGACATGCTCGGTGATACGGACACGTACCTTGGCCTGCAGATCAACCTGCTTGGCATTGAAAGCACGGTGCGCTTCCGAGATATCGGCAAAGGCCATACCATCGCCCTGCGCCGCAATCTTCTCCCGGGTCATAAAGTACAGACCCAAGACCACGTCCTGCGAAGGCACGATGATAGGCTCGCCGTTCGCCGGAGACAGGATGTTGTTGGTCGACATCATCAAGGCACGGGCTTCGAGCTGTGCTTCGATGGTCAGCGGTACGTGTACCGCCATCTGGTCACCGTCAAAGTCGGCGTTGTAGGCCGCACAGACCAGCGGGTGCAGCTGAATCGCCTTACCTTCGATCAATACCGGTTCAAATGCCTGGATACCCAAACGGTGCAAGGTGGGTGCACGGTTCAGCATCACCGGATGCTCGCGGATCACCTCAGCCAGGATATCCCAGACTTCCGGTGTTTCGCGCTCGACCATCTTCTTGGCCGCTTTGATCGTCGTGGCCAGGCCACGCAATTCCAGCTTGGAGAAGATAAACGGCTTGAACAGTTCCAGCGCCATCTTTTTTGGCAGACCACACTGATGCAGACGCAGATAAGGTCCAACCACGATAACCGAACGACCGGAATAATCGACGCGCTTACCCAACAGGTTCTGACGGAAGCGACCCTGCTTACCTTTGATCATATCGGCCAAAGATTTAAGCGGACGCTTGTTCGAACCGGTGATGGCACGGCCACGACGACCGTTATCCAGCAGCGCGTCAACAGACTCCTGCAACATCCGCTTTTCATTGCGCACGATAATATCGGGCGCAGACAGCTCAAGCAGACGCTTGAGACGGTTGTTACGGTTGATCACGCGACGGTACAGATCGTTCAGATCCGAGGTCGCAAAACGACCGCCATCGAGGGGAACCAGCGGACGCAGATCCGGGGGCAAGATCGGCAGGACGGTCATGACCATCCACTCGGGCTTGTTGCCCGAGGCAACGAACGCCTCCATCAGCTTCAGCCGCTTGGAGATCTTCTTGATACGGGTCTCGGAATTGGTGCTGGGGATCTCTTCGCGCATGCGCGCGATATCACCGTCCATATCCAGGTTTTTCAGCAAAGACTGGATCGCTTCGGCGCCCATCTTGGCGTCGAACTCGTCACCGAACTCTTCCAGTGCTTCGTAGTATTCTTCATCATTGAGCAGCTGACCCTGCTCCAGGGTCGTCATACCCGGCTCGATCACGACAAAGGATTCAAAGTAGAGTACGCGCTCGATATCACGCAGGGTCATATCCAGCAGCAGACCAATACGCGACGGCAGCGACTTCAGGAACCAGATGTGTGCAGTCGGGCTAGCCAGCTCAATGTGACCCATGCGCTCACGGCGCACTTTGGCCAGTGCGACTTCAACGCCGCACTTCTCACAGATGACACCACGGTGCTTGAGGCGCTTGTACTTTCCGCACAGGCACTCATAGTCCTTGACCGGTCCGAAGATCTTGGCACAGAACAGACCTTCCCGTTCCGGCTTAAACGTACGGTAGTTGATGGTCTCCGGCTTTTTAACTTCACCGTATGACCACGACCGGATCATTTCCGGCGAAGCCAACCCAATGCGTATCGAATCGAATTCATTCGACTGGCCTTGGGACTTCAATAGATTCAGCAAATCTTTCATCAGTCGTAGCTCCTCGCGGAGTTATCAGATCAGGGGGTCAACAGACCCCCTAAGCAAAGAGATAACTGCGGCTTATTCGTTTTCCAGTTCGATGTCGATACACAGGGAACGGATCTCTTTGACCAACACGTTGAA
>JBFGZS010000107.1:0-5564 GCA_041586615.1 Motiliproteus sp.
GCAGCTCAAGCGCATGGTACTGGCTCGTTATCCGCGACTGACTGAGCGCCAGCAGCGCATCAAGCACCTGTCAGGCCGACACTCTGGGCCGGTCTTCTACATCAACCACGGTACCGATTGCGACGGGGTTAATGCCGGTCGCGCACTGGAATTTGAGAACCAGATGGTGGCTGACGAGTTTATTGAAGGTGATATCGAATGGGCGGACGGTCCGACTTACTGGGTACCTGTCGACAAGGCCGAGCATGACGCCTTTGAAGCCTGGTCAACCGATACCTTTGCCGCAGCGGCGGGCTACTGATGAACGCCGTGTATGCCGTGCTTACCGTGCTGCTGATTGCCGTTATGGAGTACGGCTGCATGGTGGCCGTGAGCGACGAGCAAGCAATCCGCGAGTTTAACCAGGAGGTGCACCGCCGTGATTGATCCAGAGGATGCCAGCTTTTACCGGGCGTTCGATCGCAACCAGCGCCGCATGATGGCGCAGCGGATCCGGCACCCGAACCCGCAAGACCCTGATTATGAGGAAACCCGGTGCGATGTTTGTGATTGCCTGCCGGGGGAATGCAACGCTAACGAAGAAAGCGATTATTAGAGAAGGAACGAAGCCATGAATACCATTGCAAAAACGCTACCCGATCTGCACAACGACTACACCCGCGAGCTGTCCGACGCGCTGGGCGACTACTCCGACAAAACCGAGCGCGAACAGTTCTTGCTGGGCCGCATGTTTGGCCTGGGCGGGTCCGATGTCGGCGCAATCCTGGGCGCCAACAAGTACAAGACTGCTGTCGATGTCTGGGCCGAAAAATGCTACTTCGGTAACGCTGAGTGGGCCTTGGATGCGGGCGACGGCACCAGCGACGCGGCGCACTTCGGTATCGTACTGGAGGATGCTGTTGCGCAGGAGTACGTGCGCCGTACCGGCAACAAGGTGCAGCGCCGCAACAATGTGATCATCCCGCCCGAGTATCCGTGGATGGGTGCCAACATTGACCGCCATGTAGTCGCCAGTGATCGCGGCCTGGAGTGCAAGACTGCGGATAAATGGTTTGCTCGCTCTGATGAATGGGGCGTCGGCAATACGTACCAGCACAACGAAGACGGCTCAATTGAATTGGTTGAAACCGACGACACGGTACCGGATTCGTACCTGTTGCAGTGTATGCACTACATGATCTGCACCAAAAAGCGCGTCTGGGATCTGGCCGTGCTGATCGGCGGTAACGAGTTCCGCGTCTTTACCATCAACTACGACGACGGCGTGGCGCAGATCATCATCGATGCGTGCCGCGACTTCTGGTTTAGCAACGTGATCAACGGAGTCGCGCCGCCTGTTACGCGCCTGTCTGACCTTTCCACCCTGTACGCCAAAGACAACGGCGAAGCCGTGACCGCCAGCGAAGAGGTGGTCGACGCGTACCGCAAGCTGGAGCACATCAAGGCGCAGATCAAAGCGCTGGAGATCGAGGCGTATGGTCCTATTGTCGCCACTAAGCGCATTGGCGGCCTGGACCTGATCATCAAGAAGTACTTTGAAGACAACACCACGATCTTGCTGGACGACAAGGGCGACAAGCTCTGCACCTACAAAGCACAAACCCGCAAGAGCCTGGACAGTGCCGCACTGAAGAAAGCTCACCCCAAGCTCGTCAAAGAATTTGAAACCAGCAGCACATTCCGCGTGTTGCGATAAGGAATCCTGACTATGAATCAGATCATCGAACAGCCCGCAACCGACATGACGGACCCGACCGCAACGCACACGGCTAACATGCTGATGTCGCCCCGCGTCATGGAAAGCCTTAACAACTTCGCCATGATGATGGCCAAGGGCTCGGCTACCGTTCCCGCTCACCTGAAGGGCAACCCGGCCGATTGTATGGCGATCACCATGCAGGCGGCACAATGGGGCATGAACCCGTTTGCAGTGGCGCAGAAGACCCACACGGTTAATGGTGTGCTGGGCTACGAAGCACAGCTGGTGAATGCCGTGGTCACCGCCATGGCACCAACCACCGGACGGCTTAATTATGAGTGGTTCGGGCCTTGGGAGAACGTGTTAGGCAAGTTCCGCTCAGGCAGGAACGACAAGGGCAAGGTCTACCATCAGCCCAACTGGAGCGGCGAGGACGAAAAAGGCTGCGGCGTGCGCGTCTACGCCACGTTCAAGGGTGAAACCGAGCCGCGCACACTGGAGCTGTTGCTGGTTCAGGCGCAGGTTCGCAACTCGACGTTGTGGGCGTCGGATCCTAAGCAGCAGTTAGCCTATCTAGCAACAAAGCGCTGGTCTCGTCTGCACTGCCCTGATGTGATTTTAGGCGTGTACACCCCTGACGAACTGGAAGAACGCGCCGCGCCGGTTGAGCGCGATGTGACGCCCGCCAAAGAAAAGCCTGTATCGAAGACAGCCGGATTGCGCAGCCGACTACAAGCCGCGACGGCTGCGCCAGAGCCCGCGCCAGCACAAGAGCCCGTACAACCCGAGCCGGAAGTGATCGACGGCGGCAGTCACGCCGAAACCGTGGCGCGATGGATTGAGGCAATCAATAGTTGCGCCGACGCGGACACGCTTGATGACTGCGCCCAACAGATTGCGGCAGACCAGATAAAGGCGGCGGGAAACCAAGTGCCGCCAGCGCAAATGGCCCCGGTAACAGCGGCCTATCGCGTACAGAAGGCGCGGTTCCCTGAGCTGGCCGAGCAAAACCAATAACCCCAAACGGGCGCGAAAGCGCCCACTACTCACGATGAAAGGAAGTATTCATGGCGCGCGGCGTAAACAAAGTAATCCTCATAGGCAACCTGGGGCGCGATCCCGAAGTGCGCTCTATGCCAAACGGCAATCAGGTAGCGAATATCGCCCTGGCCACCAGTGATAGCTGGAAGGACCAGAGCGGGCAGCAACAGACCCGAACTGAGTGGCATCGCGTGACGTTTTTCGGAAAGCTTGCAGAGATTGCGGGCCAGTACCTAAAGAAAGGCTCGAAAATCTACGTCGAAGGCGCACTGCGCACCCGCAAGTATCAGGCGCAAGATGGCAGCGACCGCTACGCGACCGAGATTGTCTGTGACATCAACGGGCAAATGAAGATGCTGGACGGCAATCCAAACGCACAGCCCACGCAAGGCAATCACGGCTACGAAGCCCCAGCACAGCCGAAGAACCCGCCACCCAATGCAGGCCAGCAGACCGGCGCACAGCAGGCGGATCCGGGCGGCTGGGAAGCGTACGAAGACGACATTCCGTTCTAGAGGGCTGAACTGACCAGGAGCATTAGCCATGAAAAAACAGCCACACAGACAGCCAAAACAGAGGAAAAAGCGCCCCGCGAAGAAAACCGTAGGGCGCACCCGATCCGCGATCATCAAGGATATCAACCTGGCGAGCGCGGCAGAGGATTTTGAAACCACTATCTGCAAAGCGTTCTTTTGCGTCTGGGACTCAGACCGGCAGAACGGGCAGGCGCACAGTCGCTGCAATGTCGCCTCGCCTGAGCTGCGGGACCGGATTGTAGAGATGGACCGGGATTGGATTATCGACGCCATGCTGCTCATGCGAGACAGCCAAGGCGAATTTTACTACGACACGCACCGCGTCCACGGTTGGGGCGTGCGAGTCAATGATATGGCCGACAAGTACAACGCCACAATGAAGGTCTTGCTCGACAAGTGTAATGAAGACCACATCATCGATGCCGGTTACGTCGTCCGTCCTTGGGGCGGCAATCTGAAATATAACGTAGAGGTGCTGGGCAAGGATCCCGTTTTAAAGCACCTGTTCGACAACCGGATTTTAGAGTGCCGCTTCAGCTTGCTCGACAAAGCCAGCGGCGAATAACCACCAGAGCCCCTAACGGCGGGGCTCCATCCTCACACGACTAACCTTTTTTATACCGGGATTTGATATGAGTAACGACCGCTTTTTGACCCTGCCCCGCGTGATCGATATCGTTGGATTTGGCCGCACCTGGATTTATGCGCGGATTAAGACGGGCGATTTTCCCGCCCCCGTGAAACTTGGGTTTGCGTCCCGCTGGCGCGAGAGCGCGATCCGGGAATGGGTCGACCAGCAAACAGAATCGGCCGCGTAGGTGGTCGATGTAATCCGCCCAGGTCTGCAGGAGCTGGCGGCGCTCCGGCAGATACTCGGCGTGATTGTATGCGGCCTTGGTCTGATTTTTCTCCGCGTGGGCCAGCTGCCGCTCGATAATCTCGGTATCGGCCCCCATGCTGTGCAAAAGCGTCGATGCCGTGGTGCGAAACCCGTGCCCGCTCAGCTGCCCTTTCCATCCCATGCGCTCCAACGCCCGGTTGATCGTTGTTGCGCTCATGCACTCGGTCGGCCTGCGAAGATTCGGGAACAGCCACCGCTGCCCGCCAGTGTATTGATGCAGTTCGTCTAGCAGATCAACCACCTGGTCTGATAGCGGAACCACATGCCCCCGCCTAGCCTTCATTCGTTCCGGCTTTAATACCCACTGCCGCCCCTCAAAGTCAATTTCATCCCAGGTCGCCTTGCGAACCTCTACTGTCCTCGGAAAACAATACAGTAGCAACCACGCCGCAATAACGGTGGTGCGGTACCCCGCGAACCCGTCTAAATCCCGGCACAGCTGCGCAATCTGGTCGGCATCGACGCCAGGATTGTGGCGCACAGGCCGCTTTCTCACCGCTCCCTTAATAGGGGCAGTCGGGTCGATGTCCGCACGCAGCGTAACAATGGCGTAGCGGCATACCTGCCCTACCCACATGCGCGCCAGGTTTGCCACCGACAACGCTCCCCGATTCTCGATCGATCGCACCAGCGCCAATACCTCATGTGGGGCGATGTCTCTGATTGGTCTACCCCCCAGCAACGGAAACGCGTCCCGCTCCATGGTCTTAATCCATTGCGATTGATAGTAGTCGGACCATGTGTCGACCTTCTTTGCATGGTACTCCCTCGCCACTACTTCAAACGTCTGCGCCGCACTCCCGGCAGCGTCCAGTGCCTGCCGTTCCCGGTGGCGGTTTGGATCGATCCCATCGCGGGCCAGCTGTTTGAGCCGGTCACGTTCGCCGCGAGCGTCCGCCAGGGTGACGGCGGGATATTCACCAATGGTGTAATGACTCGACCGGGACTTAATGTAGTAGCGATAGCGCCAGATTTTGGCCCCGGTTGGCCTGACCTCGCAAAACAGCCCTCGACCATCCATTAGTTTGTACGGCTTGTCTGCAGGCTTTGCTCGCCTAACCTGCGTATCAGTTAGCTTTGTCATCGACGTTCCCTTGCGCGGTTTTTTGCGTTGCGCGGTTCGTTGCGCGGTTTGGGTACCGCTTTGCGCGGTTTTGCGCGAACATCTGCGGACGGCTTTTTTGTGAAAACCCCCGTCTTACGCGGGGTGTAGGCTTGTTACGGAAGGGCGAGAATAGCGATGGTTGTTATCGATCATCAACAGCATGCGATACAGGGCCTCTGTGTTGTGCAAACCTGGACCCTGTATTGTCTATGCTGGCGGTGTAATGTCTATAAAAGCCGCAAAAAAAAACTGGTCGATAGCGCGCTATTCAACAAAACCGGC
>JBFGZS010000108.1:0-5219 GCA_041586615.1 Motiliproteus sp.
CCCTGGGCCTATCTGAATTACCTGTTTGAAAAGCTTCCGGCTGCTAAATCGGAGCAGGCGCTGCAAGCCCTGCTGCCGCAGAATTTAAACATGGGCGATTTAAAAGGGTAGGGTCAATCCGGTAGTTGCCCGGACGCTTACCTATTACCGGTCCCTAGCAGGGTGACAGTCAGCTTTTCTGAACACCCAGAGTCAGCTGCTAAGTGATGATGGTCGGAACCACCGCCCCCCCACTGCGGACATCGGGCTGACGGCTGATTTCGGCAGTAGCTGCGACTTAGCTGACATCCAGACCCTAAGAAATCCATACAAAACTTTGATAGTCTGTCTGCTCATACATAGCAACTTCGCGGTCATATGAAGAACCAATATTTTGCTGATATCCATGACTACCATAAGTGGTGTCTAGTGCTGGGGCTGGCTAAGGCCAAAAGCACTTCGACTCCCCCCTCGCTTGGCTATTTGCCAATGTTGACGTCAAACGACGAAACAAGTGAAGGCGAGCTCACGCACTATCAAGCGAACAACGGCGATGTTGCCATTTATGACTATCTGCGTAACTGCCTGGAGGCAGGTAACAGGGATATAACTTACCTTTCAGGCTTGATGAAGTTGATTGGCATAAAGCTAGAGGTATCCCTTAATCAGCCTTACTTCAGACATGTAGATAGGGCTATTCAGTTCGATACCATACCGATCTCGCTTTGGAGGCAACCCTTAATCTTCATCGACCCCGATATAGGTATCGTACCGAACTCTAAAAACCATATAAGGCAACAAGATTGGAGCAAATATCTACTTTGGAGCGACCTTGAGTCGATCGCCAAAAAGATGGGCAATAACAGCGATTTACTTATATACCAGCACCTTTCTCAAAATTCTAACCACCACATCGCGCGACTAGAAGAGCTCTGTGACAAACTTCGAATTATCTGGCCTGAACATCAGATCCAATACATTCGGAAGAACGCCGTTGCTTTTGTTTTGATCACTAATCAAGATGCGAGTCTGCGTTATTTCTCGGAATTTGTTCGGAATACTGGGTTCAATTTCGTACAACGTGAAGCTGATCGCGTATCGCTAATGAAAGCGAGCGATGCTGATCATAGCCCCACGGATCCTCAGAAAACCACCTATGAGCAGGCCGTTAATCGGCCGCTTTCGTGCCCTGCTTGTAATCAGCATGAGTTCACTATTTGGCCATTAGGGTGGGATTCCCATGCGGGCTTTCGTTGTAGTCAAGCTAAAGGCGCTAACCCTAATGAACGAAAACGATGGTACAAGGAGACGTACCGACACTTGTTTAGACAAAGGTGATAACCATGTGTAACTCCCCTGCCGACTACTTTCCAACAGGATACCTTCAAGACGTTAAGACCATTGGCTATGCTGGAACGCTGTGTTCGATGGTTATTCAGAAGATTGATAAAGGTAAAATTGAGCTACAAGACCCGCAAGCCTACCTGAGCACGGCTTACTCGATGCTGGTAATTGATCAAGGCTTATATACTTATTGTCCAGATTCTCATTTTAGGTGGGTTAGCCAAGCTCCCAAAATACCAAACTACAGCGGGTGCTCCATGCGGCATGGAGGAATGATTCTGCCACGAGATATACTGCGTTTCGTTAAACTCCAGCCTGACAGGCAAAATTCTTTTTTGGAGTACTTTTTTAATGTCTACTTGCCGATCATAGGGATCTCGACGGAGGACCTGATTCGTCTGAAGGAAAAACTTAAACAAGATAAAGATTGCCTAGAGATAAAAGCTTTATTAAGCAAGATGTAAGGTCTATATCAAGTAACTATTGCCATTCAAAGAACCTCAAACCTCGTTGCCTACGTGATCGTTCTGTAGATGAAACGGTCAAAAAAATCCCGCTAATTGTCGCAGCCCAGCTACCACGTTGACCTAAGGGCTTTGGTCGATAATCAACCACCCTACCCTCCTCGCTGTGACTACGGTTACAGCCCCACTTTTCCCTAACAAACCGTTATCACTCGCTGTTGCCTGTCGCATTTTCGACTGGTGTTACAGCATTTATCATAACGATTTCAGGGATGCTCCCATGGAAACTATCCGCTACCAACTCAACAACGATCAGCACCTTAGCGACATTCACATCGAACTGGATGATCAGGCTTACATCACGCACATCAGCGCCGACACTGGCTTGGGTAAATCATCCTGGGTGATGGATAAGCTCGGTAAACAGCACAACGTGGTTTTTGCCGTACCGCAACGGGCGCAGATAACCCAGTTACAAGCGTGCTATGCCGATCGTGACGATGTGACCTTCTACTACGGTGGGCACTTGGACGAGGAGCCTACCGGCATTATCGTCTATCGATTACGTCCTGTCGCTGGTCTATGCGCACCAGTACCTATTAGTGGTCGATGAGGTTCACAAGATGTACCAGGCGTCGGGTTACCGGGGTGATCACATTGCCTCCATGCTGGATGCAATCGATCAGGCACGCTTCGCAGGCGTTGTAACGATGAGCGCCACCTTCACGCCGGAGTTTGTACCATTCGCCATCGATAATTGGATCGACATCAATAAAGATCGGCCTGTTACACGAACGATCGACGTGGATATCTATTCGAAGGTTGATGCTATGGAGGACGGGTTGATTGAGGCATTAACCACCCCGAGATCCTGTCCAACGGTGGCCCGCATCAACAATAAAAAGGAGATAAGTGTTTACCTAAGTTTGCTGGAGTCCAAAGGCTTGAAGTGCCTGGCCGTCAGCCGTAATGAGCATAGTTCAGATGCTGTCCAAGAGATGCTAACCGCCGAGAGTGTCGCTGGTTATGATGTGATTCTGACTACCTCCCTGCTGGATGAAGCAATTAATCTAATGGATCAGCATATTCATGAAGTGATCGTCTTCAACTGCAAGATTCATCCAGAAGAGCTGAAGCAGTTCATCGGCCGCTTTCGGTGCTGCAATCCTCCGATCAGGCTCTTAATCCCACGTCGCTATTTCGGTGGTGATCCGGTAAATCTGTCCCAGGCACGGCAGAATGATTTAGCACTGGTTAAATCTGCGCAGCAGCTGGCCGAACGGATGTTGGATAAGCACGACTCTATGCAGGCGGTGCGGAAAATCAATGAGACGATGTTTGAGCTATTCCAGCTCTACCCTCTGCGTATTCGCCGCTCTGAGATTGTCGCCAACGAAGCGGCGGTCATGGCCCATCTGTATCAACTGGATGTACAGCAGCACTACCTCAACACCGAATCACTTGAAGCTGGGTTTAAGCGTGAGCTTGGCGCGTTAGCCTTTACCGTTACTGATCTCACCTTGGATGGTGATGAGAACAACGATGCGTTTTTGGAAGCGGCTCACGGCAGCATTAATGACTCATGGTACAGGGCATTACATTCCTGTAAACGGGCTGTAGATTCTGCAGCTCTTGAACTCGCTGAACGGGATGGTCAACCTGCCGATGTTCTGACCGTTATCGATGGCATCAGGGCTAACTATGACAGCAACTCCCTGGAGGCTGACCTGCTAAATCGTTGGGCAATGCTGCTCCGTGAAGTACTGGTAAAGAGTGATGACGCCTTTGATGTGATCGAGCAGGGACGTGAGAAACAGGCCTGGGCGTTTCATCGCGAAGCTGAAGGAAATATCTATCTACAGCCCGTATTTAAGCATTTGCTGAATGTGCCTAAAGGCACCCGATTGACTCTAACCGAAGCTCGCCGTTTGATACTCGCCGGTTTGCAAAAGGCCAGCAAAGATCACAGTTCGTTTAAAGATCTGGTGGCAATGGCCAATGTGACAGGGTTGACGGTTAAAAAGAATAATCACTTCTCGGTAACTGACAGCTATGTTCGGAAGGTATTCCGGCGTTACACCGCAACCCCTCCTGATCGTTCGAACAACAAGGACAAGATCGTATTCAACGGCGTTGGCCCGTTCGGCTATCAGTATCGACTACGGGATCTGCGAGGTGAAATCCTTGGCAAAAGTAAAACGAAGCCCCGTATACGGCGATTAACGTCACATAAGCCGAAGTCTGTACCGGTGAGTTGACCTAGTGGTGCACCAGGGTCTCCCGCTTGGAGGCCCTTTTTAATCAAGGTTGTCACACTTCGAGCCAGGGCCGTTTACTGACGTTATAACTTCGACACGTTCCTGTGAATTTACCGATAGGGAATATAAGAAAACGGGGCGTTTTGGGTAGTCGAGTTTGCTTAAAATAATCTCTATTAATGACTACTAAAAATTAGCGACTGCGACTAGACCTATGGCCGGATAGCTCTATGGCTGCGTCACTTAGCAGCCCAAGCTCTCCTGGCCGCGTTCTCGATAGTAAAAAATTCAGCGATCTACCGACGGGGGTTTTCTACCCCTTAAAAATCACTTTTTAATCCCCCCTTCACCCCAACAACGTATTAGCCAGCGGGTGTTCCATTCGCTATTTCTCAAGCTATGTTGGAGGTACTAACATGAACGTACTTTTCACCGCGTATAAAGGTGGAGTTGGCAAAAGCTCAATCGCATTCAACTACTCGATCTACACCAGTAAGCGCTATATCACGAACGATATCATCGCGATCAAAGACGATAACATCATTCAAATTCCACCTATTAAGCGACGTATTCCTATTCAGCATTGCTACCCAACAGACACTGTCTACGATTTCGGCGCTATGTCTACTCAGTTAGATGCGAAGATCGCTCATGCTGTTCAACTTGCTGATGTGATTGTGATCCCGACCTTTACCGACCTGCGGAGCCTTCGCGCCACCCTTGATGCTGTGAACCTGTTCGCAACTTCCGGCAAGCCGATCGCGATCATCATCAACAACTATACAGATCAGCGTAAATTCGAAATGGCGAAGACGTACCTCACTGATATCCTGGGTCCTTTACCCATTTTTTCGATACGCTC
This sequence comes from Motiliproteus sp., assembly GCA_041586615.1. Classification (GTDB taxonomy): domain Bacteria; phylum Pseudomonadota; class Gammaproteobacteria; order Pseudomonadales; family Balneatricaceae; genus Motiliproteus. The sequence continues at coordinate 4,908 of JBFGZS010000108.1, forward strand.
GACAAGAATCTTTGAACGGGCATGTCGTGATGGCAGGGATTGGTTGTTGAATATCCATAATAATCACGGTGAGTATCAACTTCAAAAGACGCAAAGAGCCCATGAAGAAGTTTACGATGCCATTACGGCTCTGGGGGCCAAGTGATGGTTTTACAGACTTTGAGTGACGTTGAACGCTCAATAGGTGGGCGTCCCAAACAGGACGCCTCCATGGTCCGGATAACCTTCTACCTACCTGAGGTTGATGCCATTCGACTTAAAGACCGTGCTAGAAGTCAGCATCAACCAGTTAGCACCCTGCTAAGAGATCTA
>JBFGZS010000109.1:0-5138 GCA_041586615.1 Motiliproteus sp.
CCGCCGCTACATACTGGAGCACGACCTGCTCGATGCCCTGGTGGCTCTGCCCACCGACATGTTCTACAACACCGGCATTGCCACCTATATCTGGGTGCTTTCCAACCACAAGCCGGCGGAGCGCAAGGGCAAGGTGCTGCTGATCAACGCCACCGAGCTGCACAGCCCGATGCGTAAGTCCCTCGGCTCCAAGCGCAAATTCCTCAACGAGGAGGCGCTCAAGCACATCGTCAAACTGTACAGCCGCTATCAGCAAAGCCCCATCGCCAAGCTGTTCCCCACCACCGCCTTCGGCTACCGCCGCATTACCGTGGAGCGCCCGCTCAAGCTGGCCTTCTATCCTCACGACGCCGAGCGGCTGGCCATGCTGCAGGCGGATAAGGGCTGGACCAGGCTGGATGCCACCCTGCAAGCAAGCCTGTTGTCTGCGCTGGCCACTTTTACCGAACACAAGCTGTTGAGTCGGGACCAGTTCAAGAAACAGCTCGCCAAGGCCATGGGAACGGTCAAGCTGCCGGCCGCCGCCTTCAAGCTGCTGTGCAACCATCTGGCCGAGCAGGACGACGCTGCCGAAGTCTGCAAAGCCAAGGGCCAGCCCGAGGCCAATACAGCACTGCGCGACAACGAGAACGTGCCCCTGGGCGAAGATATCCATGAGTATTTTCGGCGGGAAGTGCTGCCCCATGTGCCCGATGCCTGGATAGACGAAACCAAAACCGATCCCCTCGACGGCCAGGTGGGCCTGGTCGGCTACGAGATCCCCTTTAACCGGCACTTCTACCAGTACCAGCCGTCCCGGGCGCTGGAAGACATCGACGCCGATCTGGATGCAGTGGCCAGGGAGATTATGCAACTGCTGGCGGAGGTGCATTCGTGATTGATGTTGCAGCGCTCTGGCAAAAGCTGCTGGCGCAGGGGGAGGATACCCGGCTGGAGGCCAAAGCGGCCACTGGCGGCGTGGGTGACTCCATCATGCAGACCGTTTGTGCCTTTGCCAATGAGCCCGGTCTGGGTGGGGGATATTTGCTGCTGGGGGTCGCCGAGCCGGATGAGTTGAATACGGCATACAGGCCGCTTGGCCTGGATGATGTCGATAACTTGCTTAACACCTTGCAGGTCAACTGCCGGGATCAGTTCGAAACCCCCGTATCCATAAGCGCAGAGGCCGCCACGGTCGACGGCAAGATGCTGCTGGCGATCGCCGTGGACGAAGTGGATGACGGCCTGAAACCCGTTCGTTTCAAGGGTACCACCGGCAAGAAGAACAAGCGTAAAACCGGCGTCTGGCGACGAGGCATCAATGGGGATTACGAGTGTACCGAAGTGGAGCTGGAGCCCTTACTGCGGGCCAAGAGCAACCAGACCTACGATCAGGCACTGCTCAGGGGGGCCGAGTGGGACGATCTGGACCCGGACACCATTGCTTACTATCGCCAGCTTCGTCAGCGGGTAAAGCCCGATGCCGAAGAGCTTCAGGGCAGCGATGAAGACATGCTGCGGGCTCTGAACCTGGTGGAAAAGAAGCACGGCCACTATGTGCCTAATCTGGCAGGGCTGCTGCTGTTTGCCAAGCCGCTGGCTTTGCGCAGGTTGCTGCCGGCGCATCGGGTCGATTACATTAGAGTACCCGGAACCCAGTGGGTAGAAGATCCCGATCAGCGTTTTACCACACTGGACTTGCGGGCTCCCCTGTTGCGACTGATACCTCGGGCAGAAGCCACTATACTGGACGACCTTCCCCGGCAGTTCCGCCTGCCCGAGGGGCAGCTGCAGCGTCAGGATATTCCCCTGCTGCCACAACGGGTGGTGCGTGAAGTGGTGGTGAATGCCCTGATGCACAGGGACTATCACATTCATCAGCCGGTGCAGATCATTCGTTACAGCAACCGGATTGAAGTGCGCAACCCCGGCTTCTCTCTCAAGCCGGAAGAGCAGCTGGGCGAACCGGGCTCTCGGCAACGCAACCCTGTGCTGGCGGCCGTGCTGTACGACCTCAATCTGGCCGAGACCAAAGGCTCGGGGATCCGTGTCATGCGCCGCCTGCTACGGGAAGCGGGCCTGAGTGCCCCCTTGTTTGTTTCCGATCGCCAGCAGGAAGATTTTGTGGCGACCTACCTGTTTCATCACTTCCTGTCGGATGACGATCTTGCCTGGCTGGAGCCGTTTCAATCCCTTGGACTGTGCGATGAGCAACGTTTGGCTTTGCTTTTGGTTCGCGAACAGGGGGCTATCGACAATGCCGCCTACCGAGATATCAACGGCGTTGACACCCTGACCGCTAGCCAGCAACTGACCCGGCTGTGCCAGCTGGGTCTGCTCGAAAAAGGCGGCCAAGGGTCGGGAACCTATTATCAGCCGGGGCCAGGTTTTCCTTCTGGGAATGGCATAACGCTGCCCGGGGTTTCCGCCGAGGTGACTAATGCGGCACAGCTTGCTGATAATGTGGATCAGCAATTACCAAATGTGGATCAGTTACCAGCGAATCCGGATCAGTTCGGTGCTGATCTGGCACAGCTCCAGGCTTATTTACCGGTCGATTTGCTGCAATCCCTGCCAATAGATGGTCGCAAGCCCCGACAGGCCGAAATCCGTCTATTGCTGTTGCGCCTGTGCCAGTGTCGTGCCTTCAGTGCCGAGCAGTTGGCCACTTTGCTGGGAGGACGTAAGAAAAATCACCTGATTTCCAGTTACCTGACTCCCATGATTCAGGAGCAGCTGTTGGAACTGACCCACCCCGACGTGAAAAATCATCCTCATCAGGCTTATCGCTTGTCGGCAGCCGGAGCACAGGCGCTGAAAGAGGGAAAGATATGATATTTGATAATCAAGTTAACAGCCTTATGGCAAAAAAAGCGTTTACTTTGGCGGCCAGCGGCAAGAAAATAGCCTGTAATACACCCGCCAAGCCTATGACTCCGGTTACGCTCAAATCGTGCGGGTCTTTTCCTGATGCAAATTACATACTCGGCATGCCTCTCACCGAAGCACACTTTTCCGGGTCTTTTCCTGTCCAGTCGTCCGGCCCTTGCTGTAAGCAGCTACTGCATAGCAACGCCATTGTCCGCCGAAGCTGCGGGTTTTTACCTGCTCAAACCAACCGCCTTGATGAACAAGTCGCAGCACTGCCGCGACTGCTGAAAACTACATTATTCGAGCGCAGCGTCATGCAACCGGCAAAAGTCTCACCGGCGGTGAGACAATCTGTGTCAGCAGTGCTGACACCATTCCCCCGTCCTGCCCGGAATGCAAAACAATTAGTCACAGTATTGCTGCAGGCCAAACTGCACGAGTTCTATGCCTTGAATGCGATGGAGGGGGAACAGGAATGAACCAGGAAAGCATAGCCGTAAGCCAACAAGAGCAAGCTGTAAGCGATAAGCTGGAAGCCGTAAGTGGTGTGGCCGGCAAGTATCAGCCTTATCCTGAATATAGGGAGTCGGGGGTGGAGTGGTTGGGTAAGGTTCCTGTGAATTGGGGTATTAGTCGTATTAAGTACTTGGCGACCCTCAATCCATCAAAGTCAGAAGTGCGTCATTTTCCGGCAGATTCTATGGTGAGTTTTATTCCCATGGAGGCGATAGGTGAAAGTGGAGAGTTAGATAACTCAAGAACAAAGCCGCTGGGTGAAGTACTAAGTGGTTACACCTATATTGCCAATGGTGATGTCATGTTGGCGAAAATTACGCCATGCTTCGAGAATGGCAAGGCTGCCATTGCTTCTGGCTTGGAAAATGGCATTGGGTTTGCGACAACCGAAGTAATACCGGTCCGGCCCAAACGCAAGCTAGACGCAAGATTCTTCTACTACTTGCTTCATTCTGATCCATTCAAGTCTTTAGCCGAAGGGGCTATGTACGGTGCTGGCGGTCAGAAGCGAGTGGCTGATGGCTTTGTGGCCGAATATCACTTTGCTCTGCCTGATGCCGAAGAGCGGGACACCATCGCGGCCTTTCTCGACCATGAAACCGCTCGTATCGATGCGCTGATCGCCAAGCAGCAGCGGCTGATTGCGCTGCTGAAGGAAAAGCGCCAAGCGGTGATCTCCCATGCCGTGACCAAGGGGCTGAACCTGAATGCGTCGATGAAGGACTCCGGCGTGGAATGGCTGGGACAAGTGCCGGCACATTGGGAAGTGAAGCCGATGAAGTTTATAGCTGAGTTAAATCCGCCAAAGAGCAAATATAAGGGCTGCAAAACAGAGCTTTGTTCCTTTATACCCATGGATAAGCTGAAGTTGGACTGGATTGGGGTAGATGAAAAAAGAGTGATCTCTGAGGTCTTTGACGGATACACGTATTTCGAAGACGGTGATGTGTTGCTGGCTAAGGTCACTCCATGCTTTGAAAATAAAAACATGGCTATAGCACAAAACCTGTGTAATGGGGTTGGTTTTGGCTCGAGTGAAATTTATGTTCTCAGGCCATACCCCAAAGCATGTGATATCCGGTTTTTCTTCTACAGGTTGCAGGAAGAAAACTTTATCGCTGTAAATCAAGCAGCTATGACCGGAGCAGGAGGGCTGAAGCGGGTACCCTCTGAATCTTTGAGTAACTACCAAGTTGCACTTCCTGAAATGGCTGAGCAGATAGAGATTCGTTGCTTTCTGGATCAGGTAACCGCGAAGCTCAACCTGCTAATTGAGCGTTCAGAAGGTGCTATTAGATTATTCCAAGAACGCCGAACTGCCCTAATTTCCGCCGCAGTTACCGGAAAAATCGATGTACGGGGTTGGCAGCCACCGGCAGGGGTGAACGAGGCGGGTTGACGATCATGCCTTCTTGCCGGTCGTCCGGTTTGAAGCAAGTAGCTCCAACAGGCGGCACCGGAGCCCGGAAGAGGATAAAGGGATCTGCTCGGCCGACCGTCACATGACAGGGACGTCATGTGCCGAGCGTCACAGGGACGTGCCTGAGCGTGTCGGCAGAGCGGACCCTTTGTCCGATAGTCCGGGCCGAGTGTTTAACACCACATAACCAGACACCGTGCGCAAAGACACGGACATAACAAAATGACAAGGAGCCGAGCGGGATGCAGGCAGACAAAGCACGGGAACAGGTTTTTCAGGATCATATTATCGATGCCTTGGCCGCGCAGGGCTGGCTGGTGGGGGAGTCGGCTCATTACGACCGGGAGCGGGC
>JBFGZS010000110.1:0-4811 GCA_041586615.1 Motiliproteus sp.
GCCAGGCGGCTGTAGGGGTAGATGCGGCTCAGGCCAACGCTGAACTCGCCGACGGGCTCGAAACGGGCGTTGGGCATCTGCAGGATACCGGCACCGCCCATATCGCCCTGGGTCACACCCACGGGTTGCGACGGAAACGCCAGCGCCGACGGGCTCTGGGTTGCCGCAGCGCCCGCCACGAATACCCAGAGCAGTAGCAGGAGCCGGTGCCGGCAAACAGCACGCCGCGCCACGCCGCAGCGGGCTAGGCGCACCCGCCCGCCTGGCCAATGCCAACCACCTGCCATCATCAGTTATTGATCACGGCCAAGGACGCGGCGGTCACCGCCAGCTTCGAGAAGATATCGGTGATGGCCTGGGTCATGACGATACCGTCGAAGGGTGTCGGGTCACGCGGCACGATAATCGAGGTGCCCGGCGGGATGCTCTGATCGCTATAGTTCCAAAATGACAACTGCAGCGGCTCGGCGGTGCCGTTGGGCAGGACCATAAAGGCGCGCGCATCGTCGGCCGCCTGCTGCAAGCCGCCGGCGAGCTTGATATAGTCGTTCGCCCTCAAACCCGGCTGAAACTGCAACGTACCGGGGTTAAGCAACTGCCCGGAGACATGCACGGTGAGCGAGCGCTTCGGCATGGTAATGCTATCCCCCACCTCCAACACCATATCCAGCTCGGGACGCACGGCAAGAATGCGCGGATCGGCTTCGACCACGACACGGCCCAGGGTTTTCGCGGCCGACACCTCACCGAGCAGCTGGCTTAGCATCGGGGCCGCCGCATCACCGCCGAGGGACTTCATGCGCCCGGACGACAACGCGGTAAACAGGCCATTTCGCAACTCTTCCGACGCACGGTCCAGCGCACGCTGTTCATGTTGCTGCGCCGAGCGACGCGTAAACACCGCCCCGTAGGGATAGGCCTGTGCGGTCAGGCCACCGGCGCGCTCGATCACCTGCGACAGGGTTTCGCCTTTGCGGATATGGTAGTCACCGGGATAGGTAAACGCCCCCCGCAGGCTGACCGTGCCGTATTCCATATCGGAAATAGACGGCAAGACGCGTATCAGAGAGCCGGGGACAATCTCCACCGTTGCGGCCTGGTCAAAACTAAACGCGAGGTAGCGCGTCGTATCCATCCCCGCCGCACTGGACGTCACTTCGATCTTATCGAGATTGGCTTCGCCGGTAATGCCGCCGGTACTGGTCAGAAGGTCCTTAACCGTGACCTTTTCACTCAGCGGGTAGATCCCGGGGTTACGCACTTCGCCGGATAACAGCACCGATTGGTCCAGCGCCAGCGTGACCAGTTTCGGGAATGCGGCAAACAGCGCGGGGCACGAGAGCTGCAGCTCGCCCACATCACCGGCGTCATACTCACCCTGCCCCATCAGCAGGCCAAAACGCAGACGCTTCTGATCGGTAAGGGTCTGGGTCAGATTATAGAGCGCACCGCAATCGCCGCTCTGCGCGCCATAGACCATCAGACGCTTCAGGTCCGACGAGCCCAGATAACGCACATCCTGACGACTGAGCAAGTACACCTTGTCGCCCTTGAGCAACGGCATCGGCTGCGCACCGAAAATAGCGGCCACCGGGTTAAAGGCCTCAACCTTGTAGGTGCCGGAACGGGTATCGAAGCGCTCGATGGCGGCCAGCAAGGGGTACGCATCGGCGTCGTCTTGATAGCCCTTGGCCAATACATAGAGCTGGTCCAAGGTCATGCCATCAATATAGGGGAAACGTCCCGGATCCTGGATATTGCCGTGTATTTCAACGACCGGCTTCACCTCACCCAACGGCGTCTGCAAGCTTATGGCACTGAGGATCGGCGCAAACTGCTCGGCGCGGCTACCCGCCAAGGAGAAAATAGTCAGCACATCTTGCGGTTCAAGCAGGACATTTTCAGCCGCCTCCGGCTGCCCCAGCGTCTTACGCAGATCAATCAGGTGCAGCTCGAATTGCTTATCGGTCTTGCGGATACGCTTCAACAGCGCCCACTCCAGGTCCGGCTGCAACTGCATGGTGTCGATACCCACCACCAGGTCGGAGACGCGCATACCCTGATACCAGGGGTAGGTTCCCGGGTAGCGCACATGCCCCTTAAGGCTGACGCTCTGCTCTAGCTTGCGGTAAATTTCGGGTAACTGTTGCGCTAGCCCCGGCTGACGCTGCAGGGTTGCCAGTACGGGCTGAATCTGCGCGATGCGGCTTTCACCCAGGGAGAACACATCCAGACGGTCATTATCCATCAGCAGCATATTATCCGGATGACTGGGGTCGGCAAAAATGGCCTCCAGCGAGATCAGCTTCAAACTATAGGTGCCATCGACCGGGCTCTTGCGTACCAGCATGGAGACCTCAAGGTCGGACTGCGCCTGCAGGGCGTCGATACCGACAACCAGGTCGGACACCCGCATCCCCGTATACCGCGGGTAGGAACCGGGTTGGCGCACGTGCCCTTGCAGCCGCACATTACGCTCCAGCTTGCGGTAGATTTCGGGCAGCTGCTTGGCCAGACCCGGCTGACGCTGCAATGTGGCCAAGACCGGCTTGATCTGTTCGATACGGCTTTCGCTCAGCGACAGCACATCCAGGCGATCATGGTCCTGCAACAGGCGGTTATCGGGATGCTTGGGGTTGTTGAAAATGGCCCTTAGGGAGAGCAGCTTCAGGCTAATCGTGCCGTCTTCCGGGCTTTCCCGCACCAGAATCGCCACATCGAGATCCGGCTGGGGCTTCAGGTCTGCCGCGCTGGCCACCAGGTCGGAGACGCGCATGCCTTGCTGCCAGTGCCGGTCACCGGGGCGGTACACATGCCCTGCCAGGGTGACCCGCTTATTGACCAGATTGGAAATAGACGGTATGTAAAGATAGTCGCCATCCTGCAGCGCCGCTTGGCGGCCGTTAGCGCTGCCGACATCCAACGCCAGCAGGCTGCGTTTGCCCGCGCCGACACGCTCGAGGCGTGCTTCTTTAAACGCCGTATTATTCAGGCCGCCAGCCAGACGCAGCAATTCGCCGACCGTTTTTTCTTGCTTTAATTCATAGATAGCCGGGCGCGTTACATCACCGGCAATGGACACACTGGTCGTGGCTGGCGGGATAAAAATCACATCGCCTTCACGCAAAAACAGGTCGCTGCGGGTATCGCCCTTGAGCAGAAAGTCATACAGATCGAGACTGCCAACCAGCTCGCCTTGGCGCTTGAGCTGTATATTGCGCAGAGAACCCGTGGTCTTCACCCCCCCGCTAACAAACAGGCCGTTAGAAATGGTCGACAACGCGCTGACGCTGTAGGCGCCGGGCTTATAGGCCTCGCCCAAGACGAAGACGCGAATGCTGCGCAATTCACCCAGGGTGATATAACTTTTAACCCCAATAAACTGGCTACTGATCTTTTCTTCCAGCCCCTGGCGCACCTCATTCAGCGTCTGACCAGCAACGTACACGGGGCCCAACTTGGGGAAATTAATGGCGCCATTGCGGCTAACCACGAGCTTGTATTCGGCGGGATCTTTCCCCAAGAGCTGGATATTGAGCACATCCCCCGGCCCGAGACGGTAATCAGCCGGGATGGGGACTTCGGTGGTCGGGGCGAAGGTCGAGGGCGTACCGGCAAATAGATCATAGCCAAAGGGCTTTAAATCGACCCGCACCGTCGGCTGATGCACGGGATCATAGGGCTTGACGCTTGCTTGCTGCTCAATGCGCTCGACCGCCTTAACTTCCGCCTCGACTTCTTCGCGGGTATCGATAACCGCAGCCGCCACGTCAGCCACCGGACGCGGCGTCACCACAGCCGGGGCCGGTTTCTTTGCGACCGCCGCCGCACCGCCGCCACCCACACCCAGCTGCGGACCGTATTGCTTTAGCAGCTGCTGCTGCTGGGCAGGCGACAACTGCTTGATCATCTGCATCTGCGCGGGGCTAATATCCAACGCGACCGCCGCACCGGCCCACAACAGACCAAAGAGCGGCAAGATTGCGGCGAATGACAAAGCAACACGCGGCGAAGAAGCGTCCCGTTTCTTTAAAACCGGGGTACTCAACACAGAAAACCGGCAGCGAAGCAAAGTCAACAAACGCACAATCATTACTCAATCCTGTTAATGCCCTAATTAAAGGCCGCAGCGTACACGCCTTTTCGACCAGCCGGCTATAATAAACGTTTTGCTCGTCAACGCCACCCCAATACAGGCGTAAAAACTTCCTGTATTTTGCAGCGCACCGCTTGATCGACTCGGCGTTATCGCTTACTGTGTCGCCAATGCTGTAAAAATTATCTTGAGGAGAATACACAGATGGAATTCGCTAAAATTGCACGTCCTTTGGTTGCCGGCCTGGCCATCGTCGCTTCCGCGTCTAGCTTTGGCGCGGCTGCAACCTCTGGCGGCGGTGCAGCTGCTTCTGGCGGCGGCGTTGCCGCGGGTGGTGCTACGGCCTCTACTCTTGCCATTGGCGGCGTAGCTGTCGCAGCCCCTGTTATCGCCGGCGCTGTTATCACTGCTGCTGCCGTTGGCACAGCCGCCAGCGCAAAAGGCTCTACGGCTACACAGACCCAGTAATTTCCGGGCTTGTTAAAGAAACCTCCGCAAGGGGGGTTTTTTATGCCTGCCGGGCGCGAAAGCATAAGGAGATACCCATGGAAGTCTTCACCACGAAGGCAAAAGACAAGACCTGATAATCATCTAGCCGACTCCCCCCAGTGGCCGTATCGTTGATATGCAAACATCGACGAACTGCCGAAAGAGGAGCCGACCAATGAAACTTTATTCCGGTATTGATCTGCATTCAAACAATAGCGTCGTATCC
>JBFGZS010000111.1:0-4805 GCA_041586615.1 Motiliproteus sp.
TACCTGTGCAGGGCCGGGAAACTCACCCAGGGAGGTATGGATATTTTTTGCCCCGATGTGCCAGATAAACAGAAAGATCAGGATGCCTACCATGGGGACGATGATCGATTTCAATAATTGGCCGATGTTCAGCCTGAAGTCCGCATCCAGGCCGAAAGGTTTTAACAATTTAAGTGCGACACTACTCATGATTTCTTCCTCGGAGATGCCCCCCCCCCAAGTGAGGAGGGACCGTTGCTTTCCGATTAAACGGGACTTTTAAGGCTGCTTACCTGGCAGCCTGAACTTAGATTTTTTGATCTGGTTTCAGGCCGATCGCAAACTTTTTCAGGTACGCGTTTGGTTGCGTACCGTCATAAGTAATGCCATCGATGAAGTGTGTTTGTGGCGCACGGAAGCCCGTCTCAGTTGCAAAGTCCGGGAACTCTGCAGCAGACAGCTTGCCTTCAGCAATCAATTCCTTGGCTGCTGTGGCATAGATATCCGGGCGATAGACTTTCTTAGCCGTTTCCATGAACCAGCTATCAGGCTTCGGATCAGCAATTTGACCCCAGCGGCGCATCTGGGTCAGATACCAGATTGCATCGGAGTAGTATGGGTAGGTCGCGTTATAGCGGAAGAAAACGTTGAAATCAGGTACTTCCCGCTTATCGCCTTTCTCGTATTCGAAGGTACCGGTCATAGAGTTGGCGATAACATCGTAATCTGCACCGACATATTCAGGACGGGACAGGATACCGACCGCTTCAGGGCGGTTTGCATTGTTCTGATCATCCAGCCATTTGGCGGCACGGATCATCGCTTTCACCACCCGGATATGTGTATTTGGGTTCTTATCTGCCCAGGCTTTGGAGACACCGAATACTTTTTCCGGATTATCTTTCCAGATCTCATAATCGGTGACTACCGGTACCCCGATGCCTTTAAAGACCGCTTGCTGATTCCATGGCTCGCCCACGCAGTAGCCATAGATGGTGCCCGCTTCCATGGTTGCCGGCATTTGTGGTGGAGGTGTAACAGAGAGCAGGGCATCGGCATCAATCTGGCCTGCAGTGTCGCCCTTGTGCGGGGCATAATAGCCGGGCTTGATCCCGCCGGCAGCCAACCAGTAGCGCAATTCATAGTTGTGGGTCGATACAGGGAAGACCATTCCCATATTGAAGGGCTTACCGGCCGCTTTATAGGCATCGATCACCGGTTTGAGCGCATCGGCTTTGATAGGATGAATCGGCTTACCCGCGCTGTCTTTTTCGATATAGGGCTTCATCTGTTCCCAGATATCGTTGGATACGGTGATCGCGTTGCCATTCAGGTCCATGCTGAAGGCGGTAATAATATGCGACTGAGTACCGAACCCGATGGTTGCGCCTAACGGCTGACCGGCCAGCATATGCGCACCATCCAGCTGACCGTCGATCACACGGTCCAGCAGTACTTTCCAGTTAGCCTGTGCTTCCAGTTGTACGTAAAGCCCTTCATCTTCAAAAAAACCTTTCTCATAAGCGATGGCTAACGGTGCCATGTCGGTCAGTTTGATGAAGCCGAATTTCAGTTCTTCCTTCTCCGGTTCACCAACAGCGGCCTGAGTACCGTTTAAAGTCAGCATGCTGCCGACGGCAACTGCTCCCAATGTTTTTATCACGCCCTGAATCACTGAGCGGCGGGCGATCATCTTGCTAAGTATTTTCTGAGACATTTTCTAACTCCTGTATGCAAAAAAAAGCGTCCGAGCCGTTGGTTCAAAACCAAAGGCTGCGGACGCCGTTGTCCAGTTGTGGGGTAGTGGCCCCATTTAAAACGATTCGTTCTTATTTGTTGGATACAAAGCAGAGCACGTGCCAATTTTTTTAACTTGTTGATATATAATTGATTAATTTATTTTTTTGGTGTTTTTTTGGTGTTTTTTTGGTGTTTTTTTGGTGTTTTTTTGGTGTTTTTTTGATGTTTTTGTGCTGTTTTTTGTGCACATGCGTAATGCACGTATTCCGTCATTGCACCAATTTGATGATCGTTTATACCTCTAAAGAGGTACCTCTGATGGTAGGATAAAGAGGCCAGGTTAAACCTCAGGCAAAAAAAGACCGCCATAAAGGCGGTCAAGGAGATGATCATTCGGATGGAACGAGATGATCATTCGGATGGGTATGGATGAAGTAGGTAAATAGGTTGGCTAGCAGCCGTTCGGGTCGAAAGTTGCGCCATTGAAAAACAGATCGCTACCCATGGTGACAGCCCCAGCATTGCCCTGCAGGATCCATTCGCTGTTATGAAAACCTTCCGGTTTACAGTCGATAGTCGGGTGAGGAATGCCCAGTTGGGTGGCGACTTCACGGAAGATTTCGGGTTGGTAAACCTGCGTTGCGATCGCTTTCAGATCGACCCTCTGGCCTAATTGTTGACACTGTTGCATCTGATGCAGGAACCATAATGCGTGTGAACGCCAGGGATAACCGGCCGCATATTTGAAAAAGTGTGTTTGTCTTAGCAGCGGTCGATCATTGTCTGATGTTTGCAGTGTGTTATCCAGATAGTCCGGCTGGTTAAGTATCTCAATGGCCTCATTATAGTGCTGCGGTTGATCGAGCCAGTCGGCTGCCATAATCAATGCGCATATAATCGCTTTATGCGTGGCGGGATAGTTGTCAGCCCATGTTTTCGTTACGGCAAACACTTTGTCGGGACAGTTATTCCATATCTCATATCCACTGATAATCGGTGTTCCGATCTGCTCCATCTGAGCGACTGAGTTCCATGGCTCGCCGGCACAATAGCCATCGATCATCCCTTTCTTCATACTTTGAGCCATCTGCTGCGGTGGCACTACGATCAGGTTGATATCCTTGTCCGGGTCAATGCCTGCATCACTCAGCCAGTAGCGCAGCAGATAGTTATGGGTGGAATAGTGATACACCATCGCCAAGGTGAGTCTGGCTTCGCCTTTTTGCTTTCGTTTCTGGATGATCTGCTTGAGCCCTTCAGCAGTAGGCAGACGGTTATCAGTGGATAGCTGATCCAGTTCGTTCAGCAGTGCGTTAGACAGGGTGATCGCCTTGCCGTTAAGGCCAATATTAAATGCGGTAACCATCGCTACTTTAGGTGAATTCAGTCCTAACGTAGAGGCCAGCGGGATACCCGCCAGCATCTGTGCGCCATCTAATAGGCCCAGCACAACCTTATCCCGGATAGAGGCCCAGGACCCTTCCTTACTCAGGGATACGGCTAAGCCGTTTTCTGCAAAAAAGCCCTTTTCTTTGGCGATCACCAGTGGCGCGCAATCTAATAATGGCAGAAAGCCCAATTCAATTTCGGACCGTTCGGGGTTGGGTAATTGGGGTGTTTTAAAAAGCGTCATAATCTGCCCGGTCTCTCCTCGGCTGGATTTAATCCAGCATCTCTAACACTGAAATAATATTGCGGGCGACCTTTGTCATCGGCTCGCCTTTATCCATGGCCAGCTTGCGTATTGAGGAATACGCCTGCTCCTCAGTACATTTCTGATGCTTCATGATCAGGCGTTTGGCTTGTTCAACCTGTTTACGGTCTTCAAGCTCTGTGCGGACATCGTTAAGTTCGTTGCGCAGTGCCTGAAACTCTCTGAAGCGGGCAGCCGCAACGCTCATGATCGACTGAATCCGATCGGCACTCATGCCGTTGACAACATAGGCGCTGACACCTGCTTTAATTGCCTGCTGAATCGTCTCCGTGTCCCCCTCTTCAGCAAACATCACAACCGGGCGGGGTATATGGCTGTTGAGGGTAGCCATATGCTCCAGCACGTCCCGGTCGGGGGAATCCAGTTCGATGATGATGATGTCGGGTTTGATCTGTTCGACTTTGTTGATCAACCCAGCGGTATTTTCCAGCCGACAAATGACGTCATAGCCCTGATCCCTGAGGGCTTGTTCGAGGAGTGCCGAACGTGCTGCGTCATTATCGATGACCAGTACCCGTTCGGGTGTCGTGTGGGTTGCTGTCATAAGGACCTGTGGGTTCATGTTGGATATCAATAGCTTAAGCAGGAACTGTGCCATCGCCCGAATAGCACGCTGTAAATGAGGGTTTTGACCGAAAGGTGCGCCTTTTTGGTGCGGTTCATCGGGTTGGCTAATCAGGAATGCTGCTTACTGGGGCCGCCCTTTACAGTATAGATACCCCTGACAGCGGTAGGCGCAGTTACGGCAAGCAGGTATAATGCGCGCAACTTTCTTTTAATCAGTTTGGATACAGAGATCTGATGACTGTACGTACCCGTATTGCGCCTTCACCGACCGGCGATCCCCACGTAGGCACCGCTTACATCGCACTGTTTAACATGGCGTTTGCTCGCCAGCACGGTGGCGAGTTTATTCTGCGTATCGAAGATACCGATCAAACCCGTAGCACTGCGGAATCGGAACAGATGATTCTGGATTCGTTGCGTTGGCTGGGGCTGGAGTGGGCAGAAGGTCCGGATAAGCCAGGCCCGCACGGGCCGTACCGTCAAAGTGAGCGGAGTGAGATCTACCAGAAGTACACTCAGCAACTGTTAGATGAGGGCAAGGCATTCAAATGCTACCGCACCGCAGAAGAGTTGGATGAGCTGCGTAATCTGCGCCGTGAGCAGGGCTTGCAGAGCGCGTTGAAACAGAGTGATCTGGCCCTGCCGGCTGAAGAAGTTGCTCAGCGTGAAGCACAGGGTGCGCCGTTTGTGGTACGAATGGCGGTGCCGGAAGAGGGCGTCTGCGTGTTTGACGACATGCTGCGTGGCGCTATCGAAGTGGAGTGGTCGCAGGTTGATTGTCAGATTCTGATGAAATCCGATGGCA
>JBFGZS010000112.1:0-4665 GCA_041586615.1 Motiliproteus sp.
AGCCAGACACTCATAGGAAGTGCCAGCAACAGCGCGACGGGCCAGAGTGTTACGCACAACGCGTAACCAGACACCATTTTCGCGCGCTTGCTTGCGCAGCTCTGTCATCTTCGTAACGGTAACGCCACGAGAATCGGCAACGACTGCCGACAGAGCACCTTGAGCGGCTGCCTGGACTTCGGCGACAATCGCCTTTTTATCTTCAAGTCCTAATGCCACGGTTAACTCCTGGATTCAAGCCACAGCGCTTTTCAGCCCCATCGCTTCATTACTTTTTCCCCACACAATCATGCGGGAAACCAAGCACGGTGTTGGATCCAGCTTTAATTCTGAATCGGGTCACCATCTGCGCAGGCGCTAATTAAGAGACACGAAACCAACTCGATCTCACCTGCGGTCTTTGACGGCCTTTGACTGTCACGGATGACAACAAAGACCCCAAAGTTCGATATGGGGCGCATAACGCCCCGAAACCGGTAACGCGGGTTTAGACGCTCAGGCTTGCCTGATCAACGTACAAACCAGGACCCATAGTCGTCGACAGGGTCACGCGCTTCATGTATACGCCTTTAGCCGAAGCAGGCTTAAGCTTTTTCAGGTCTGAGACCAACGCTTCCAGGTTCTGCTGTACCGCTTCAGCGCTAAAACCAACCTTGCCCAGTGAGCAATGGATGATGCCATTCTTGTCAGTACGGAAACGCACCTGACCGGCTTTGGCGTTTTTAACCGCAGTAACAACATCCGGTGTCACGGTGCCAACCTTCGGGTTAGGCATCAGACCACGTGGACCCAGGATCTGACCCAGCTGACCCACAACGCGCATCGCGTCAGGGGTTGCGATAACCACATCAAAGTTCAGCTCGCCGCCTTTGATGGTTGCTGCCAGATCATCAAAACCAACCACATCGGCACCGGCTTCTTTCGCTGCTTCAGCATTTGCACCCTGTGCAAAAACGGCAACACGAACATCTTTGCCCGTACCGTTTGGCAGTACGGTGGATCCACGTACAACCTGATCAGATTTACGCGGATCAACACCCAGATTGATCGCTACGTCGATCGATTCTTTAAACTTAACAGCGGACAGCCCTGCCAGCAGATCAACAGCTTCGGTAACCGCGTACTGCTTGGTGCGGTCGATTTTCGCTGCAATCGCCTTCGCGCGCTTAGATAACTTAGCCATTACTCAACTCCTTCCACATTCAGACCCATGCTACGTGCACTACCAGCGATAGTACGTACCGCGGCATCCATGTCGGAAGCAGTCAGATCGGCCTTCTTAGTTGTTGCAATCTCTTCCAGCTGAGCGCGGGTAATGGTACCCACTTTCTCAGTGTTGGGACGGCTTGAACCGCTTTTCAGCCCCAAAGCCTTCTTCAGCAAAATAGCGGCTGGTGGCGTTTTGGTTTCAAAGGTAAAGCTGCGGTCAGCATAAACCGTGATCACAACAGGCGTCGGCAGACCGGGCTCAAGATTCTGTGTCGCGGCGTTAAACGCCTTACAGAATTCCATGATATTCACACCGTGCTGACCCAGAGCAGGACCCACTGGTGGACTTGGGTTCGCCTTACCTGCAGCAACCTGCAGCTTGATATACGCCGTTACTTTCTTCGCCATTTCGACTCTCCTGATGGGTTAAACGCCTCTCGGCTCCCCGCTTTATTACAGAACAGCCACCGACCGAAACTCGGTAGGTGGCTGCTTCTTACATCTACAACTTAGTCTTTTTCGACCTGGCCAAACTCAAGCTCGACCGGCGTTGAACGACCAAAGATCAGAACCGCTACCTGCAAACGACTCTTCTCGTAATTAACCTCTTCAACAACACCGTGAAAGTCCGCAAACGGCCCGCCAATAACGCGCACCATTTCGCCGGCCTCAAACACCGTCTTGGGTCGCGGCTTATCCACACCCGCCTCAACACGTTGCAGAATGGCTGCAGCTTCTTTCTCGGTAATTGGCGCGGGCTTATCGGCTGTTCCGCCAATAAAGCCCATCACGCGATCCGTACCCTTTACCAGATGCCAGGAGTCGTCGTTCATCTCCATCTGCACCAACACATAACCCGGGTAGAATTTACGCTCACTCTTTCGCTTCTGACCGCCTCGCATCTCTACCACTTCTTCGGTAGGAACAAGAATCTCGCCAAAATAGTCCTGCATCCCGAGCCGCTCAACACGCTCATTCAGCGACTGCATCACACGCTTCTCGTAGCCAGAATACGCATGTACGACATACCAACGCTTAGCCACGCAGAACCCCTTTTAACCAATTATTCCTGACACTGCCCAACTCAGCAGCGAATCAACTCCCCAGAGCGCCAACCCCATCAACAACACAACCACCACTACGATAGCCGTAGTCTGGATCGTTTCCTGCCGATTAGGCCAAACAACCTTGCGAATCTCGACCTTCGCTTCTTTGAACAGCGTAAAAAACGCACTACCCTTTGCCGTCTGCAGCGCAACATACCCGGCAATCGCCGCGATCACGACCAACGCAAGAACACGGTACAACAGCGACTGATCTGAATAGAACGAATTACCCGCAACACCAACCGCAACTAACGCCGCGACAAAAAACCACTTTAAAGAATCTAGCTTGAATTCAACAGAATCAGCTTTAGCACTCATGCGCTGGAGCCTCTATTAAGAAAAAGCCGAGCGAAACCTCGACTTCGGGACATCTACCAACTACAAACAGATACTGCAAAATCCGGCTACGACAGCCACTTTCTACACATCATCTGCCAACTAAATAGTTGGCAGGCCAGGAGGGACTCGAACCCCCAACCTGCGGTTTTGGAGACCGCTGCTCTGCCAATTGAGCCACTGGCCTGTCGTAATGGGACGCAAATTATATACACGCCCCATATTCATTGCAATAGCGAATTCGCTATTATTCTACAACCTTGCTGACAACACCCGCACCGACCGTACGGCCGCCTTCGCGAATCGCGAAACGCAAGCCTTCATCCATGGCGATAGGCGCAATCAGGGCAACAACCATCTGCACGTTATCGCCAGGCATCACCATCTCCACACCCGCAGGCAACTGACAAGAACCCGTCACGTCCGTGGTACGGAAATAGAACTGCGGACGGTAGCCGTTAAAGAACGGCGTATGACGCCCCCCTTCATCTTTACCCAGCACATACACCTCAGCCTCAAAGTGCGTATGCGGATTAATAGAACCGGGCTTAGCCAGAACCTGACCGCGTTCAACGTCGTCACGCTTAGTACCACGCAGCAGAACACCCACGTTCTCGCCTGCACGACCTTCGTCGAGCAGCTTGCGGAACATCTCTACACCCGTACAGGTTGTGGTCTGCGTCTCGCGAATACCGATAATCTCAACGGACTCGCCAACTTTAACGATACCGCGCTCGACACGCCCGGTAACCACCGTGCCGCGACCCTGGATCGAGAATACGTCCTCGATAGGCATAATAAATGCCCCGTCGATCGCACGCTCAGGCTGCGGGATGTACGCATCCAGCGTTTCAACCAGCCTCTTAACCGCACTGGTACCCATTTCGTTGTCGTCTTCGCCGTTCAGCGCCATCAAGGCAGAGCCGGGGATGATCGGCGTATCGTCACCGGGGAAGTCGTATTCAGACAGCAGGTCACGCAACTCCATCTCAACCAGCTCCAGCATCTCGGCGTATTCTTCGCTATCAGCACCGCCGCAATCTTCGGCCAGCAGGTCTGCTTTGTTCAGGAATACAACGATGTAAGGTACACCGACCTGACGAGACAGCAGGATATGCTCACGGGTCTGAGGCATAGGACCATCAGTCGCGCCACAGACCAGGATCGCGCCGTCCATCTGCGCAGCACCGGTGATCATGTTCTTGACGTAGTCGGCGTGGCCGGGGCAGTCAACATGCGCGTAGTGACGCTCCGGAGAATCGTACTCGACGTGAGAGGTTGCGATCGTAATACCACGCTCGCGCTCTTCGGGTGCATTATCGATCTGATCAAACGCCCGCAATTCGCCTGTTCCCCAGACTTCGTGACAGACACGAGTCAGGGCTGCCGTCAACGTGGTCTTACCGTGGTCGACATGACCAATGGTACCAACGTTCACATGGGGTTTATTCCGTTCAAACTGCTTCTTAGCCATCACGCCTCCCTAGCGCCCTCAAAAAGGCATTTCGCAAATGTGAGAAAGGGCAGATATATTGCTATATCTGCCCTTAGGTATCAAGAAACTATGGAATGGAGCTCCAGGGCGGAATTGAACCGCCGACCTCACCCTTACCAAGGGTGTGCTCTACCCCTGAGCTACTGGAGCCCAATTCCATAATTTCCGACTGGAGCGGGTAGCGGGAATCGAACCCGCATCATCAGCTTGGAAGGCTGAGGTGATAGCCATTATACCATACCCGCACAAAGCCAATTCCAGATCGATGGTGGTGAGGGGTGGATTCGAACCACCGAAGCTTTCGCGTCAGATTTACAGTCTGATCCCTTTGGCCACTCGGGAACCTCACCACGAGGTTTGATCTATTTTAAGACTGACTGGGTCAATCTTAAATCCTTCAGAGATGGTGCCGGCACCAAGAGTCGAACTCGGGACCTACTGATTACAAGTCAGTTGCTCTACCAGCTGAGCTATGCCGGCCTTGTTGGCCTCTTCAGGAGGCGCAAATATTACTCACGG
>JBFGZS010000113.1:0-4624 GCA_041586615.1 Motiliproteus sp.
ATTGCCATAGCGAATTGCCATAGCGAATTGCCATAGCGAATTGCCATAGCGAACCGGTTGATTCATAGGCTCTCGAACGGTTGAGATAACTCGAAGACAGCCAAGCGCAAACTTTACGGTTTGAATTCGTTTTTCTGACAGCGCCTGAATAGTGACGCGCCGACGTCTATCGATGCGATGGTCTACAGGGTAGCAGTCGACATGGTAACGCAGCGTTGCTGCGTTGCAACAACTAATCGGCTCAACTGTTGAGCCGCGTCAGTTTTCAGGGTTAATGATCGACATAGAGCAGGCTTTCACAGCCATACCCTGATCTACTGCAGGGAAACGATTGTCCCAGGAAGAGGAGGCGCAGTGAGCCCCCCTCGCGGCTTGGGTTGATCGGACGGTTACTGCGTAAGCTCACTGCCGTGCAGTGCTAGCATCGCCTCTTCATCCGTGGCGATGACACGAACGATGACGCGGCTCTGGGGGCTGCTGATGATAGGCTCGTTGGCCTGGTTGGCCTGTTCGTCGATCTCGACACCAAGCCATGCGCAACGGCGGCAAATCAGCGATCGTATCACCGCACTGTTTTCGCCGACGCCACCGGTAAAGACCAGCTGTTCAAGACCTTGTATCGCGGCGCTCAGGCTACCAATCTCCCGTGAAGCACGGTAAGTGAATAGTGTCACGGCTTCTTTGGCTTCGTGACTCTCGGAGTTGAGCAGCTCCTGCATGTCGCTGCTGATTCCCGATACACCCAGCCAGCCGCTCTCTTTGTAAAGCAAGGTCTCAATCTGGTCTGCATCCATATGGTGGTGGCGCATCAGGTAAAGCAGTACGCCGGGGTCAATGCACCCCGTGCGGCTTCCCATCGGCAAGCCATCTACCGCCGTGAAGCCCATTGTTGAGGCGCGGCTTTTGCCATCACGGATTGCACACATGCTGGCACCGGCGCCCAAGTGAGCAACGATAGTGGCCTGTGTCGCGCTGGCTGCGTCGATATCAGTCAGGCGTCGTTGAATAAACTCGTAGGAAAGACCGTGAAACCCGTAGCGACGAATTCCTTCTGCAGTCAATTTGCGCGGCAAAGCGTAGTTACGCTCTTCCGTGGACATAGCGCTGTGGAACATGGTGTCGAAACAGGCAATCTGAGAAACGTCCGGCAGCAAGGCTTGGCATGCCTCAATCAGTCGTAAGTTGTAGGGTTGGTGAAGTGGGGCGAGTGGGATATACGCACGCAGATTTTTGAGTATATCGGCAGTGATACGCACAGGCTCGCTGAACTCACCGCCGCCATGCACGACGCGATGGCTGATGACGTGGATGGTAGCATCGGGTGCATTGGCGCTAACCCAGCCAAATACCAGATTCAGACAGGCCTGATGGCGTGCTTCACGGCCGATGTCGGAAAAATCAAGCTCAACTTCGCTGATCAGTTTGCCGTTGCCATCGCTGATTTTTGCGCGGGCGTTGGATAGAATATTCGCGAGTTTAAAACTAAAAAGCAGTTCGGGCTCAAGGCCGTTGGCGCGATACAGCGCACACTTCAGGCTGGACGAACCGCCGTTAATGGTAAAAATGGTATTCATACTTATCTCGTTGTTACCACGGTTTGATCTCGGATTTCTTATGGTGACCAGGCTGTAAATTACAGAATGCCCGTTTTATCGCCGTGGGTTACCATCAGCGCCGCCAACGCACAAGAGGCTAGGCGCCCTAGGGTTTTCTCCGCGCGGCTGGTCAGAACGATGGGAACGCGCGCACCCAGCACGATACCGGCTGACTTGGCATCCGCAAGGTAGATCAATTGCTTGGCAATCATGTTGGCGGCTTCCAGATCCGGTGCCAGCAAGATGTCCGCTTCACCGGATACCGGCGATGTGATGTGTTTGTCACGGGCCGCTTGCAGAGAAATTGCATTATCGAAGGCCAGAGGGCCATCCAGAATACCGCCGACGATTTGGCCGCGATCGGCCATCTTGCACAGCGACGCGGCATCGATGGTGGACATCATATTCGCTTTGACTTTTTCTACGGCGGCCAGAATGGCGACTTTAGGTTGGGCGATGCCGATCGCGTGTGCGAAATAGATAGCATTTTGCACGATGTCACGCTTAGCGTTCAGATCTGGAACGATATTGATCGCCGCATCGGTAATCAGCAGCGGTTTATGGTAATTAGGAACATCCAGCATAAACATATGGCTGAGACGGCGCTCTGTACGAATCCCGAGTGTTTTGTGCACGACAGCGCGCAGCAGCTCATCGGTCGATATTCCGCCCTTCATTAAAACCTGAACGTCGCACTGACGGGCGAGTGTCACCGCCTTTTCGGCCGATTCGTGGCTGTGCTGACTGTCGATGATCTCAAAATCGCGGATATCCAAGTCTTCTTCATCGGCGATCGCGCGTATTTTATGGGTTGGGCCGACAAGAATAGGCTGAATCAGGTTGTTGCGTGCGGCTTCTACAGCACCGTTAAGGCTGTTGGGATCGACAGGATGGATCACCGCAGTGCGGACGGGCGGTGTCAGGATCGCCTGCTCCACGAAGAATTCTAGCTGATCATGCTGAGGGGGTGTTTTATCCAAAACCATGGTGATACCTACTGGCAATGAGTTCAGGGCAGCAGCGGATAGCCGCTGCGGTACAAGCAAGAAAGGGTCGCTTTCGAGCTCTTTCTATCGGTTTATCGAGGTTGGCATCGAACCCACGAGGTGTCTGTTATGGCTAATGGTGCGATGCCGCATTGTCTGGCAGGTATAATAGGCTAACGACGCGTAAGTACCATGATAAAGATCAATCAATCGCTGTTTTGAGGGTGTCTGTGTAAGGAGGCCAGCCCATCGCTTTGCCCCCGAGGACGTGCAAATGAATGTGGTACACCGTTTGGCCGCCATGCGCGTTGCAGTTCATGACGGTGCGAAAGCCGCTGTCGGCAAACCCGAAATCTGAGGCCAGCTTGGCGGCCGTCATCTGCAGGCGACCGACTTGCTGGCAATCTTCGGGTTGAATATCGTTAAGCGTGGCAATGTGTGTTTTAGGGATGACCAGCAGGTGGGTCGGGGCCTGAGGATTGATATCGCGAAAGGCGAGGACGCTTTCATCTTCGTAAACGATATCCGCGGGGATCTCTTTGTTAACAATCTTACAAAATAAACAGCTCATAAGGGCTCCTGTGTTGACGCGAGCAATAGGATCGGTGTTAGTGAATAATAAGGCCTAATCACGGCACGTTGTTTTCCGATTAAGCCTCATTACCTGGTTTCCGAGAAAGATACTAGCTGCCGTGCTGGCAGGAGACCATAACTCGTGCGTGCTTTAACATATTAACCTGGCATCAACATACCGATCCATTCGGTCTTTTGATGACGACCAGGCCGGCGCCTGTCCGTCCTTGTCTCACGTGGCGTTATGCCAAGGCGACATTTGTTGCTCGGCATTAGGTTAGCGCCGTAATATAGCCTGATAACAGTATCAGTTTACGTGAGGGTTTAATCATGCCGACCTATGATTATCGTTGCAGTGCGACGGGGGACGTTTTTGAAGTTCGCCATGGTATGAGCGAGACGCTGGTAAGTTGGGGCGAGCTTTGTCGTGCACGGGGGGTTCAGCCGGGTACTACGCCCCTCGAATCGCCGGTAGAGCGCTTGGCTAACGGCGGCCAGGTCGTGCAGAGCCGTACCCTGAAAAATCCGGCGACTCCCCCCTGTGGGACCGGTGGTGGTTGCCCTGGCGGCGGCGCCATGTGTGGGATAAGAGGTGGCTAAGTGTCGTTGGTGATTGAGGGACTTGATCATGTTGTGCTGCGGGTTGCGGATATCGCGCGCAGTATGTTTTTTTATTGCGAGCTGCTGGGCTGCCAGGAAGAGCGACGCGTGGCGGAGATCGGTCTTGTCCAGCTTCGCGCGGGTAACAGCTTGATTGATTTAATACCGGCAGAGAAAAAAGGGCCGGCATCGATGGGTAATATGGATCATTTTTGTTTGCGGGTTAGCGCATTGAATGCAACCGCGTTACAAAAGCGCCTGGATACCGAGGGGATCGAGTATGGTGAGCTGGCGAGGCGTTATGGCGCGAACGGGTTTGGTCCATCGCTATATATCACGGATCCCGATGGGAATACGGTCGAGCTGAAGGGGCCTGCTGATGGCGGAGGGTGAAAGCCGGGTCTTTTATCTGATCGGTGCATCAGGCTCCGACGAAAGTCAGGGCTGCAGCGTGATAAGCACGATCTGAATCTTTTTTATATTGCCAGTATCCGTTGTGGTAAACGAGACAACGAAATCGCGGTGTTTTTTACAAAATTGTCTATATTTACAATGGATAACCCGAAGAATAGGGGCCGCACGTTAGGCCCTTGTGCGTCGACTAAAAGAGCATGTGGACTATTGCAACCGGACCTTCTGTTCTGTAGGGTATCTCTCATGTAACTGGTTGTGCAGTACGTGTTTTTTCAGGTGCTAAGCAATAGCGCTGAAGGAAGACGCTTTTGACCATTACATGTTTAATCCGGGCTGGTTTCGAGGCGTTTGGCTCGCTGGCTCTCTACTTACTACTATGAGAAATAAAGAATATGTCTAACAAGCAGACTGGAACGGTCAAGTGGTTTAACGACGAGAAAGGGTTTGGTTTCATTG
>JBFGZS010000114.1:0-4222 GCA_041586615.1 Motiliproteus sp.
AGCACTTTTTGGCACAGGGTTCTTGACTCAACAGCATAAAAACGTTTTAATACGCGCCTTCTGATGCCCGGATAGCTCAGTTGGTAGAGCAGAGGATTGAAAATCCTCGTGTCGGCGGTTCGATTCCGTCTCCGGGCACCAACACTTCTAAGGCTTGCAGCTTGTTGCAGGCCTTTGTTGTTTCTGGGCTCTGGTCGTTCTCTGGTCGGAGCGGCATCTAACGCCAGCCAACACTCTACAGCAACTTCCAACACACCCTTTCAGTCAAAAACCTACCCAAAAGCCTCCGCAAGCTTTAAGTTATCTATTTATTCCATAGCAAACGGACCTGCGACTACGTCATGAAAGACTTGGATCAACACAAGAAGATCGCTGTACTCATCGATGCCGATAACGCCCAGCGTACCAAGGTAAAACACATCTTGGATGAACTTTCCGCTCATGGTCACATCGTAGTGAAACGAGCCTATGGAGACTGGTCAGCAGATCAGCTCAAGAACTGGCGCACTACAATCAACGAGCTAGCCATCCAGCCTTGCCAGCAGTTCGCCTACACCACTGGAAAGAACTCGACTGACGGGGCCATGATCATCGACGCGATGGACCTGCTGTACTCAGAGCGTTTCGATGCTTTTGCCATCGTGAGCAGCGACAGCGACTTCACCAGCCTCGCTTCAAGGTTGAAGCAGTCGGAGATCTACGTGTTCGGGTTTGGTGAGAAGAAGACCCCCATCTCATTCAGGAATGCTTGCGACGACTTCGTTTTTACCGAGATCCTGGGTGACGCACCAGATAACACCCTTGCAGACAGCCCCGAACTTAGCCAAATCAAGAAGTTAATCATTAAGGCCTGGAGAGAGCACTCTGATGACGAGGGGTGGATGCTGTTAAGCCAAGCCGGTCAGCTTCTAAAACGTCAACGCCCTGACTTTGATCCTCGTGCGTTCGGTAAATCCAACCTCAAGGATCTTTTAACCTCCTTTGGCAAAGATATCCTTGTAGAGCAGAGGCAACGTGGTAATGGCTTAACCCCGATGTTCACCATGCCTGGCTGACCATGCGACTTCCTGCATCAGGATTATGTTACCGGAAATAAAAAGTCCTAATATTAGTTACCTCAGTTTATTTGTTTTTCCCACCTGTCCTTTAACTCCATAAAGAAATCTGAAAGCGGATCAAAGTAAACGTCCTGATTCTTTGTAATTCTGAGGGACTCCTTGTTCGGGCTCGCTAGCTGAAAGCGTTGGCGATAACTTAGTCCCCCTTTCTTCGTCCGCCAACCAACGCAAGGAAACCATACCCCAAGCGTTCCTTTGCTATCAGTGCTTGGCCTCACCAACCTGCCTTTGAAGAAGACACGACCGAAATTAGTCTCTTTTATATCCGCTGGGGCTTTCAAACTGCCTCCTTGGCTTCGGTGCTCATCAATGACTACTTCATCAGGGAGCAGCTCTTCTGAATAATACCAAGTAGTAGTTGCATCATTTTGCGCAGATGATTCAAGGTAATTGACGATAGAATCCACTTGCACCAGCAGCTCCTTTATTTCAAGAACAACAGGGTGGCCTTGACGGTCATACAGGGTGTGATCCTTCTGATAGCTTTTCTTTGGAGGGGTTATTCGATTCTTATGCACTAGCGAAGTTATTGCCTCGCGGTAGCTATTTGAGACAAGCGACAACCTAACCCGGATATAAAACCCTTTTTCTTTTTTACTTTGATGAACTCGTAGAAAACTTAGCTGCTTGTGCGCGATAGCAGCCTTCCCATCTTCGTCGCAGAAAAGAACGAACGTATCTTTGAACCTATCTTCCTGTTGCTCAAAGAAGTCCTTAAGATCCTCGTTGTAGGCTTGATGTGCTCGAGTTGTTTGATGCTGTCCTTCCTGGCCCAACCAGCGATCAAAATCATCGGGGTCTGAAGGGTCAATTCCTACCTGTTCACAAAAGTCCAAATAGCTCATCCGTGACCTCCATAATGACACTTTTAGTTCCAATTGACCTTACATAAGCAAGCCTGACATGTACACCGCTCCAAACTGACATACAAACTTATATGAAGTATTTGCCGAAAGCCTCAGGACCAAATGGTTCTGGGGCTTTTTTCTTTCAGTTAACTGCAAAGGACTTCATCCATGATCCACAAACAAACCACTTCCGATAAGACCTCTTTCAGTGTCGATCCCAGCATCAAGGGTGCCATCGTTGGTGCCATTGCCGGTGCGCGGATCGGCTCCATTATTCCTGTCTTCGGCACTGCCGCTGGCGGTGTCGTAGGCGGCGTCGTAGGGCTGATCCTTGGCCCCGAGGACTGAGCATAGGGAGTCGACCAATGATCGTTACAACTATCCCACAACAACTGACTCTGTTGCCTCTAGGAGAGTCAGTGCAGAAGGCGCTAGCGGAACTCCTGACTGAGCCCTTTGGTAGCCTGGGAGTAACAGAAGCGTTCTGGTCCGAGCAAGGCTGCAAGTTGTTTTGCCTTCTTTCCGAAGATTCTGCATCGGTAGTGCTAACTGATCCAGACGTCAGCCGACTTCTCGACTACCCCGAGTCTACCGACCTCCTGCCCGATGACTGGCGGCTAATCCTGTGCCAAAATCGTGGTCGATGGCCGTAACCCTCAGGTGAAGGGCTACGAAGAGGGCTTCTTTGTCGGTGCGACATTGATCGACGGCGTCACCACCGACATGGAGAGCTACAAGCAGGAGATCTTTGGACCCGTGCTCCAGGTCGTACGCGTTAATACCATGGACGAAGCGATGCAGATGATCAATGATCATGAATACGGTAACGGTACCTGTATCTTTACCCGTGATGGTGAAGCGGCACGCTACTTCTCCGACAACATCCTGGTGGGCATGGTCGGTATCAACGTCCCACTGCCGGTTCCTGTTGCCTACCACAGCTTCGGTGGCTGGAAGCGTTCATTGTTTGGCGACTTGCATGCCTACGGTCCCGATGCGGTTCGTTTCTACACCAAGCGTAAGACTATCACCCAACGCTGGCCCTCCAGCGGTGTTCGCGAGGGCGCAGACTTCTCCTTCCCGGCTTAACGGACTGACCTAAAAAAGCCCCGGCTCGCAGAACCGGGGCTTTTTTGTTTGCAGTGTCCGTTAAGTGCTCGACCGCCGGCACGGTCGGTCTGGACGCTTATTCTCCGCTCTCGATAACAGGCAAGTTCACCAGATCACTAATATCCGCCGCGGCTTGGCGTAACTGAGGTTCAAACGCTTTCAACTCCTCCAGGCTCTTTCTCACCACAGGAACATGGGTATAGAGGCAGGCAATGAAATGCCCTTCCGCGTTCTTGATAGGTACCGAACACCCCACCATACCGTCCATATACTCTTCATTATCAATACCCATTTCATGGGCTCGTATGGCTAGCAGTGACTCCTCGAGTGAATCGGGATCGGTTAACGTTGAACGGGAATATTTGACCAAAGGGAGGTTGTTGATTACCCGGTGACGCATATTCTTCGGCAGAGAGCTCAGGTAAAGCTTACCGCTGGATGTGCACCATAACGGCACTCGGCTACCGGTCTTGAGGTTGAACTGCAGTGGCCAGCTAGATTCAACCCGATCATAGTAGACCATCTCGGTGCCATCAGGGATAGCGATCCCACAGGCCTCGTCAAGTTGCCGACCTAAGCGTTGTAAAATAGCCTGGCGTTGAATTTGATAACGGCTGCTATGGATCACACCCAGCGCCACTTTATACATGCGCCTTCCGGGGACGATTTTCCCGCGCATATTTGTCTGCACATAGCCATCATCTTCCAGTTGCTGAATCAGACGATGCAGGCTCGCCTTTGGAATATTTAAGTGAAAGGAAAGATCAGCGGGCGACATCGGTTGTTCTAACGATGACACCGCTTCCACGATGTCCATCACCCGGGTCACTGACGGCCCCCTTCCTGCTCGTTGTAACGTCATCAAACACAAACCTTTTTTGGAACCCGAAGTCCTATTATGACTACATACAGGCATTTATCATAGGAAAACAACCTACTGTAACGGATCTATCCTTAGCCGTGATTATGCCGGATCTTGGCAAAGGCCTCGCATCGTTACTCAACAGCTTCCGCGGGCAGGCGTCGTAGAACAGGCTATATCTGACGTGGACACGTTCTAGCCTCTAGCCTCTGGCCTAGCGGCAACGTTTATCTTAGTCTAGAACCGGTCGGACTAAACGCCAATCGAGACAACAACCGACAACC
>JBFGZS010000115.1:0-4204 GCA_041586615.1 Motiliproteus sp.
GACGTCCCAGGGTGAGCCAGCCGGGTTGGCGGTTGATCTGATCAAGGCCATCGCCGCCAGAGAAGGGTTCGAGCCGACATTCAAGATCGAGCCCTGGTATA
Source organism: Motiliproteus sp. (assembly GCA_041586615.1). GTDB lineage: Bacteria > Pseudomonadota > Gammaproteobacteria > Pseudomonadales > Balneatricaceae > Motiliproteus. Next base: position 102 of record JBFGZS010000115.1, read on the forward strand.
GCCTGCGTCAGGCGCTGGAACAGGGCCGCATCGACATGCTCCCCACCATGCTCTATTCAGACCAGCGTGCGCAGGAGGTCAATTTATCGGTGCCCTACCTGCGCGGCCGCCTGGCGCTGTTTCGCCATAAACGGGCCCCCGAGGTCGGCGATGTCGCGGCGTTAAGCGCACGCCGGATCGCGGTGATAAAACACTCGATCAGCCACGACTATCTGCGCCAGCAGCTTCCGACGGCCGAACTGGTGCTAACAGACAGCCCCGAGGATCTGTCAGCGCGGCTCGACGACGGCCTTGCCGACTACTTCATGCGGATCGTTTTCGAGGGCGATAACCGCGCCGTTCCCACACTGCCTGCGGATTTCGTAGCCAACCCGCTGCAGCAGGCTGACCTGCAGCGCTGGGTGGCACTCGCAACGCCCCCGCATAACGACGAACTCCTCCAGGCCGTCAACCGGGGGCTGGCGGCCGTGATCGGCAATGGCGAGTATGACCGGCTGCAGGCGCGCTGGTCGGCCGAACTGGAGCCGGCCACCATCCCTTTCGAGCACGCGCTAAAAGGCCTGTCGCTGGTGCTGCTGGGTGGTGCGGCGAGCCTGCTGCTGGCCCTGCTCTGGTCCTGGTCGTTAAAACGCCAGGTTCGCCAGCGTACCCAACAATGGCGGGAAGAGAGCACCCGGCGCGAACAGCTGCAGCGTCGCCTGCAGCAGGGGTTGAAGATGGAAGCCCTGGGACAGCTATCCAGCGGTATCGCCCACGATTTCAACAATATCCTCACCAGTATTCTGGCCTACACCGAATTGGCAACCGAGCGACTGGGGCAGCCGCACGACGAAAAACTCGCCGCGTACCTGCAGCAGGTTAAACAGGCCAGCGTTCGGGCCAGCGAATTAATCAACCAGTTGCGGCTGTTCAGCCGCAGCCAGTCGGGTGAACTGCGCCGGATGCAGCCGAGAACCATGATCGACGAGGTTAGCCTGCTGCTGCACGCCAGCCTGCCCAAGGCCGTTGTCGTCGAGATCGACGCGGACGCGCAGACCCCGCATATCCGGGTGAATCCGATCAAGTTCCATCAGATGCTGATGAATCTCTGCGTCAATGCCCGCGATGCCATGCACGGCAGCGGCCGCATTCGCATCAGCAGCCGCCGGCTCAGCACGACGGATCTGCGCTGTAGCGCCTGCGGGGCAGCCGTGACGGGGTCCTGGGTCGAGATCGCTATCGCGGACAATGGCAGCGGTATCGACCCACAGCTCCTGCCGCAGATCTTCACCCTCGGTTTTAGCACCAAGGAGGCCGACCAGGGCACCGGCACCGGCTTATCGACCGTCAATCAGTTGCTGCACGAGCATCACGGCCATCTGGTCCTGCACAGCCCGCCCGCGCTCGGCAGCACATTTCGTCTGCTGTTCCCGGAGGCCGACAGCGTCGACACGGAGTCGCCCTTATCGTCGCAATCACTACTATCACTACCATCACTACCATCACAACCAGCACAACCAGCACAACCATCGCCGCCATCGTCGCACGTCCTCAGGGGCCGGCACATTTTGATCCGCGATACGGACGCCGCGTTCCGTGCTTTTATCGGCGAACTGTTGCGGGGGCATGGCTGCGTTGTGACCGACCGGAGCGCTGCCGATACGGCTACCGGCCGGGGTGGCCTCGCAGGCCATGAGCAGGCTGCCGATCCCCCCCCCCTGGATCTGATACTGCTGGCTGGATCGCTCGAGACGCCCTGGACCCGCGCCGCGCTAACGCAGCAGATGGCCTTCTTCGCCGGCCAGCCTGTGGTACTCTGCACCGATAATGACACCGATCGCCAGCCCGCCCGCTGGCGTCCGCTGGGCCTTGCCGGGGTTATCCTTAAACCGGTCGCCCCCGAAGACCTGATCGCCCATCTCACGGCGTTACTGAACGCGAGCACGGCTTCGGAACCGAATGCTCTGCCCCCTGACCCGTCCCTTGATAGCAGGCCTGTCTCTCATGAGTGATATCGTTGACCCGCTCGCCCGGTTTACGGGGATACGGCTGCTCGGGATAATGCGGCTGTTCTGGACAGTACGACGGTTCTGGACAGTACGACGGTTCTGGACAGTTCGACGGTTCTGGACAGTTCGACTGCGCCGGACTCGGGCCCTCAAAACCATTGACGGCGGCTACAGGCCGCTCATTGCCGGATCCCCGGCCGATAACACGGTCGCCGCCGCCCGCGCCTGCCCTACCCACACTCGAATCGAACAAGGAACTGCCCATGGCTGAGCAACCCACATCAACGCTGCCCAAAGTATTGGTCATCGATGACGAGCCGAATAACTGCCATATCGTCGCTGAAATCCTCGCGGGCGATTATGAGGTGCTCGCCGCCCATGGCGGAGAAGCGGGGCTGCGGCTGGCGGCGGAGCAGCGCCCCGGCCTGATCATGCTCGATGTGATGATGCCCGGCATGGACGGCTACGCGGTCTGCCGCCAACTCCGCCAGCATGCGGCGACGTCGACCACACCGGTCCTGTTCATTTCGGCGCTCAGCCAGACCGACGACAAACTCACTGCCTATCAGGCCGGCGGTGACGACTTCCTGACCAAGCCGTTCAATATCAGAGAGCTACGCGCCAAGGTCAATGCCTTAATGCAGCGCCAGGCGGCCCATTCGATGCAGGTGCAGCAACTGGTCGACCTGATGCCACACGGGATCTGCCTGCGCGATGCAAACGGCACGCTGCTGCTCGTTAACCAGCGCTTTGCCGACTTCTACGGCCAGGACAAGCAGGCACTACTCGGCAGATCGATCGACGAGGTCGTACGCGACAACGCCCTGGTTGACCGGCTCCGCGCGCAGGACCCCCGTATTCTGCAGGGTAACGCGCGATCTGCAGTCTTCGAGGAGCCGTTAGCGGATGCCAACGGTACGCTGCACGACATGCATATCACCAAAACAGGCTACACCCTGGCGGGGCATGCCGGGGTGCTGACCGTCGCCACCGATATCAGCGCCCAGAAACAGGTCGAACAGGCCCTCAACCTGCAGCAGGCGCAACTGGCGGAGGCCGAACGTTTGGCCGGCATCGGCAGCTGGGAATGGGACCTGGCCAGCGACCGCTTTCAGTGCTCCGACAACTTCTATCGGTTGCTGGGACTGACCCGCGCCCAACTGCCGGCGCCCGATTGGCAAACGATCAGCCACTACTTCCTCCCCGAAGAGATCCCCCGAATAAGGGCCCAGCTCGACGCCGCCCTGCACCGTAATGACATCTTAGATCTGGAACAGAGCATGGTCAGAAGCGACGGGCACGTGATTCAGGTGCATGTCAAAGCGGAGGCGGTCACGGAGGGGAGCGAGCGCCCTCGCCGGATGCGCGGCACGATGCAGGATATTAGCGAACGCACGCGCCAGGAAACCCGCCAGCGACTAACGGCACAGATGTTCGAGCAGATGGCCGATATGGTGGTGATGACCGATGCTAACACGACCATTATCGCCGTCAACGCGGCCTTTAGCCGCATCAGCGGTTACAGCCGCGAGGAAGCACTCGGCCAGACCCCCGCCCTGCTGCGCTCCGAGCACCATGACGACGCCTTTTACCGGGCGTTTTGGCGCCAGCTCAACGAGCAGGGTCACTGGCAGGGGGAGATCTGGAATCGCCGTAAGAACGGCAGCCTCTACCCCGCCTGGCTGAGCGTCAGCGCCCTGACCGATGCGCAGGGCGCGTTGAGCCATTATGTCAGTGTCTCCCGCGACCTGTCGGGCGAAAAAGCGGCGGAGGAACGGCTCTATTACCTGGCCAATCACGATATTCAAACCGGGTTGCCCAATCGCAGCCTGCTGTCCCACGAGTTAGCCGACGCGATCAAACTGTCGCAAAAAAACGCCGCCATGGTTGCGCTCATTGCGGTCCGGCTTAATGATTTCGATCTGATTAACGACAGCCTGGGGCACCTGCAGGGGGATGCCTATATCGCCGAGGTCGCCACAAGGCTGCGCGCGCTGGCACCCTGGCACAATGGCGTGGGGCGGATCGACACCCATACCCTGGGTATTGTGCTCCCACAACTCAGCAGCCTGAAGGAGACGCTGCCGGTGGTGCAACAGATCCTGGCGTTAAACC
>JBFGZS010000116.1:0-4002 GCA_041586615.1 Motiliproteus sp.
CTGGCGGCTGCGCTGCAGGGGCAGGGGCTGAAAACCGCCGCGCTCAGTGGCGAGATGAGCCAGGCGGAGCGTAACCGCATCATGGACAGCTTCAGCCGTGGACAGCAACAGTTGCTGATCACCACCGATGTGGCCTCCCGTGGCCTGGATCTGTTGCAGGTGTCGCTGGTGATCAACTTCGATATGCCCAAGCAGGCCGAAGAATATGTACACCGCATCGGGCGCACCGGGCGGGCCGGGGCCAAGGGCGAGGCAGTGTCACTGGTCGGCCCGAAAGACTGGGATGCGTTCCAGCGTGTTGAGCGCTTCCTGCAGAAGTCGATCGGCTTTCATAGCATCGACGGCCTGACAGGTAAATTCAAGGGGCTGAAACCGGCGGTGAAGAAACCGGCCAAACCGGTTGCGAAAGCCGTGGCGAGCAAGCAGCCGGCCAAAAAAGTGAAGCCGGCACGAGATCGCAGCGACCGCCGTCAAGCGAATCGCCAGCTGGTGTCGGATGATGGCATGGCACCGCTGAAGCGCCAGAAACGTCCGGATAGCTGATTTTCCCGCAGATTGTTAACCAAGGGAGCGCACACTGATCAGGTGTGGGCATAATTCCGTGATTCAAGCGTGGCAGCCTGCATGTGAACCTTTTTGACAAATTCGGAAGCTGGCAGCGGTTTAGCGATCAGGTAGCCCTGTATCCAGTCAGATGCCTGCAGACATTGCAGTTGCTGCGGGGTTTCGATCCCTTCGGCAACGACTTTCAGATCCAGCCGGCCGGCTAATTCAATCAGCATATCGCAGATGGCGGCACCGTTTTCGGTATGGGTTTCGATGACAAAACTGCGATCTATCTTGAGAATATCCAAAGGGATTTCGCGCAAGTAGCTGAGCGAGGAATAGCCGGTGCCAAAATCATCGATGGCAATGCGAACACCCAGACGACGCACGTCCGTCAGCGATTGAATGGCGTGTTGATGCTCGCCCATGAAGGTGGATTCGGTGATTTCCAGTACCAGGTGATGGGCCGCTACCTCGGTTGTAGTCAGTATCTCGGCGACCATCGCAGCAAAATCCTGTTGCGCCAGTTGTTTCGGGGAAATGTTGACGCTGATGTTGTTCATCGTCAGTCCCATATCGGCCCAAGCTTTAAATTGCTGGCAAGCCGTTTGCAGAACCCAGCGGCCGGCTTCGATGATCAGTCCGGAGCGTTCCAGCAGCGGAATGAATTCGTTGGGCATGACAAGGCCAAATTCAGGATGCTGCCAGCGCAACAGGACTTCGGCTGCGTTGATGCTACCACTGGCGACATGCATTTCAGGCTGGTAGAGCAGGAAAAACTGCTGCGCGTGCAGCGCTTCATGTAATGCTCCAGTGACTTTGAGACGGCGCATCGCATCGGCGTTTAACTCGGGTGAGAACATGACGGTCTGGCCGCGACCGCGACGTTTGGCTTCATACAAGGCGATATCGGCGCTGCGTAATAAGGCCGCCGGGTCTTCGCCGTCGCGGGGATAGACTGCAATTCCCATGCTGGCGTGAGTATAGATTTTTTCTAGCCCGGCCTCGATCGGCTCCTGCAGCGCAGCAAGTAGCCTTTTTGATACCGTGCAGGCGCAGTCCTGAGTCTCCAGGTCGCCGAGGGTGACGAGAAATTCATCGCCGCCCAAGCGGCCGATCACCCGCGTTCGTGTTGCTCTGGGAAGCGTATCTGCGTCGTTATGTGCGATAGGGTCAGGGTTGAAGTGGTCATCAAAGTTGTCGGTAAAGCCGTCCGTGTCGTTATCTGTGACGTTATCAGAAGCACTTTCATCATCGGCGAGCCGTACCAGCAGATCGTCGCGCCGTAGTACCCGATTGAAGCGCTGGCCTACTTCGATCAGCATGCGATCGCCGGCCTCATGGCCAATGCTGTCATTCACATGCTTGAAGTCATCCAGATCAATCAGAATGACGGCAAAATAGCGTTGTCGCGGGGTGGCACTCAAAATGCTGTTCAGGTACATGCCGATCATGCGGCGATTCGGCAGGCCGGTAAGGGGGTCTAAATTGGCGAGCTGTCGCAGTTGCAGAGCCCTATTTTGTTGTGCCTTAAGGGATGCATGCACCGACAGCCAGAGCAGTGCCAGAACAACACTGAGTGCGGCAATCTGCAGGGCAGTATGCCGAAACGCGCTCTGCCTGGCCGCATCAAACAACGCTTGCGGCACATAATTGTGCAGTATCCAGGTGTGATCGCCGGGTAGTGACAGTGCTTGTTGAAAATGCAGGGCTGCAGATTTTTGTACCGCGGAAAAATCGGGGTGTCTGGTGTCACTGATACGGATGCCGGTGATTGACTCTTCAAGCAGGAAATTCGCCGGGGGCGCATTCAGGTCGATGTTCCGGGTTGCTGCTAACAGGGCTCTGTCGGCATCGGTAACCGGTAATACGGGCCAGCCGATCAGGGCGGCCTCAAGCACGTTGTTGCGCAGAATTGCCGTGACCAGACCCTTGAACTGTCGGTTGTTCAGATCGTAAATAGGGACCGATAAGGTGAAACCATAGGTATGGCGTTCGTCGCCGTCTGAAGTTGACAGATACTGGGAGTTATCACAGGTGCGCAGCATGCCGGAGTTGATGGGTGTAATGTTATCCAGGAGGTTGTCGGGCATCTTAAAGCTGTGTTGGCGAAAGTAATTCAGTTGGCGCACGTATTCCAGGTATTCTTCGGTTTCATCCTCTTCCGGGAAATCATCGTCTTTGAGGATGTGTTGCGTTTGCTGATCGAATTTATCGACGATGATCTGATCGAACATCACAAACGGAACCTGGCCGCGAAGTGGATCGAAGCCATCATAGATGATGTAGATCTCAGAGACTGCGACGGAGGATCCGATGTGGTTATAGAGTTGTTGCACGGTGTCGTAATCAGCAGGTGACATGCGGCCCATTGCGACGATGTCTTCTGTATCGCCATTCCGGTTGCTGGGGGCGGTGTTGCGCACCCCGGGTAACAAGGAGATGGTGCGAACCGTGTGGTAGGTTTGTCGCAGAATGTTTTCAACCTGAGCGACTTTGCTGTGCAGTTCAGTTTCAGCGGTGTGTGCAATCTGGTTATACGCGTGCTGCTGTTCAAGGCGCAGGTTGCTCCACAGTACGGCCGTTGAGAGTAACCATACGATGCTGAATCCCAAAGCGATTGCGGGGAATAGATAGCGTTGCCACTGGCGCTTGCTCAGACGGGTCATATGACAGCCTAAATGAGAGTCTGGACTCTCAGCCTACTACAGTTTGGCGGTTATGGCGGCGCGGATACGCGAGCGACTAACCAATCTGGGTAACGGCAAATATTTAGCTTGATATTGATTAAAGATTAGAGGCGGGTGCGCAGCTTGATAGATGAGTGGCTGGGGTTAGTGGTTGAACTAAAAGGGTGCCGTATTGAATCGCGGTTATCTGCAGATAAAAAAAGGCTGCCGAGGCAGCCTTTCGTCATGTGAGTAAAAGATCAGACCAGCTCGACCTCTTGCTCTTTCTTCTTTTCCTTCTTCGCAGGCTTACCCGCCGCGGCTTTCGCCAGGCGTTTTTCCCAGAAAGCGGCATTTTTGATGCCCAGCTTCACTGGGTCGAAGGTGTAGTTGACCACGCCAGCCTTGTGCTGTGCTTCATAATCCAGCAGCGCTTTAACCGCCGGCTTAGACATGAAGAAGATGATCAGAATACCGACGATGTTCAACCAGGCCATCATGCCGACGCCTACGTCACCCATACCCCATGCCAGGTTAGCCGTTTTAACCGCACCGTAAAACGTAACGGCCATCACTACGACTTTCAGTACCAGGGTAAAGCCCGGCAGGTTGATTGAGCGCTTGATGTACGCCAGGTTGGTTTCTGCGATGTAGTAATACGCCAGAATAGTGGTGAACGAGAAGAAGAACAGGGCAAACGCCACGAATGGATTACCGATACCCGGCAGTACTTTCTCGATTGCCGTCTGGGTGAACAGCGGGCCGTTCGCCGCCGCGTCAGCCGCCA
>JBFGZS010000117.1:0-3976 GCA_041586615.1 Motiliproteus sp.
TATCCTCAAAAACACTAGCCGCCAAGAACGTTGACGGGCTGTACTTCATCGGCGAATGCCTCGATGTCACAGGGCATCTGGGCGGGCACAATTTTCAGTGGGCGTGGGCTTCAGGTTTCTGTTCCGGGCAGTATGTTTGATAACAGCGAACACTTGAATGAGGGGTTATGAACGTCACACATTAAAATATGAAGCGATGGATGGAGGAGTCTTTATAGGTCTGCTGCCAAGGCATCACTTGAGTTGATCCAAGGGAAGCTCTGTCTTACGGACTGGCTGCCGCATGACGAAATTTGTGATGATAGAGCTGACCCCTGGCATCGCTGATAGTTTATCCAGCAGCAGTTGCTGATAACAGTCCAAGTCTGGAGTTACTACCTTGAGGATATAATCAGAGGAGCTACCCGTAATCAGGAAGCACTCAATGACTTCAGGAATTTTCACAATCTCTGCTTCAAAGGCACTAAGCCTGTCTTTAGTCTGTTTCTCCAGAGATATCTGTACCAATACTGTCATTGGCAGACCGATCTGTTTCTGATCAAGCAGAACAACTTGACGCTCGATCAGCCCCGACTCCTCAAGTTGACGGATTCGTCGTCCGCAAGGCGTCGGAGAAAGGCCGACCTTGTCCGCCAGCTCGACAATACTGATGCGAGCATCACGTTGCAGTAGTTCAAGAATTCTACGATCAATACGATCAAGTTTATTAGTCATGGTGTTGTCTGATTTCTTATCCAATGAAGCTGTTTATTCCTAAGTAGCGTTATCCTGCGTGGAGGTGATCCTCTGCTGTTCTTGCATCATGGACCGCTCAACTGCAGACGCAAAAACTACTTTTTGACCAGCCCTGAAAGGTGAATGCTTTGCGTAAACAATAACAATTCGACATTAATTGGATTAATTCGCTAAAAGTTATTTAATTATTGGTGTTATCAGTTAAATGTGCAAGCTGTGAAGGCTTGTTTTGACCAATAACTCTATAAGGCCTGTGTTAGGTTATCTAATACATTTAACACGGCAAATCTTATCGGGAATGTTGGCAATGAACACTGAAGCGATTGGCTCTAAGGCTTTGAGCGAAAATGATAAAGCACTTGAGAATCAGGAGTGGATCGACGCTCTGGATTACTTGCTCAATGATCAGGGTGAAGAGCGGAGCAGAGAAATGTTGCGCTTGTTGCAGAACCATTTGCTGACTCAGGGGGTCGGTCTGTCTGAGGCAACCCTTAATACCCCATACCGCAATACGATTCCGATTCACGAACAGCCCCATTATCCGGGAGATGTTGAGTTAGAGCAGAAAGTAGAAAACATCATTCGGTGGAACGCAATGGCGATGGTGTTGCGAGCCAACGATAACGGCAGCGGTGTAGGCGGGCATATTGCTACTTACCAGTCAGCGGCCACCATGCTTGAGGTTGGCTTCAACCACTGGTTTCGGCATCGTAGCGAGGGGTATGGGGGGGATATGCTGATGGTCCAGGCGCACGCTGCACCTGGATTGTATGCGCGTGCATTCCTGGAGGGGCGGCTCTCGGCAGAGCAGGTGAATAATTTCCGCCGTGAACTGGGAGATGGCGGGGGACTGTCTTCATACCCGCACCCTCGCCGAATGCCAGGCTTCTGGCAAGCGCCAACGGCCTCGATGGGGCTTTCAACCCCTGCGTCTATCTATCAGGCACGGTTTATGAAGTATTTGGAAAATCGTGGTCTGAAACCCAATAACGGTGGCAAGGTGTGGTGCTTTATCGGGGATGGCGAGTCGGATGAGCCGGAAGTGATGGGTACTATCAATATGGCTACGCGAGAGAATCTCGATAATCTGGTTATGGTCGTCAACTGTAACTTGCAGCGTTTGGATGGTCCGGTACGTGGCAACGGTAAAATTATTCAAGAGCTTGAACGCAGTTATCGTGGTGCTGGCTGGGATGTGATTAAGGTGATCTGGGGAAGCGAGTGGGACGAGCTGTTTTCCCGTGATTGCGATGGTGTGCTACAGGCACGCATGGACCGCGCGGTTGATGGAGATTATCAATATTACACCGTATCTGATGGTCAGACAGTACGTGACCATTGGATTGATGGTGATCCCCGGCTCGCAGAATTAATGAAGACACTGAGCGACGAAGAGGTCCGCTGTATCCGTCGTGGTGGCCATGACCGTAAGAAGATCTATGCGGCCTTTGCGCGTGCCGCCAATAACCGCGGACGCCCGACAGTTATACTGATAAAGACGGTCAAGGGCGAAGGGATGGGGGCCTCGGCGGAAGGACAGAACACGGCGCATCAGAAGAAACAGTTAACGGCAGAAGAGCGGATCGCAATCGGTAAGCGTTTTGGTATTCCACTGTCTGACAAAGAGCTGGCTGAAGCCCAGCTCTATCTCCCCGGCCCGGATAGCCAGGAAGCCACGTACCTACATCGAAAGCGCGAGATGCTCGGTGGTTATCTGCCTTCACGATCGGTCACCAGTCCATTGATCAAAGCGCCGAAGCTGGAGCTGTTCCAAAAGGTCTTAAATGGATCCACAAGGGAGCAATCGACCACAATGGCTTTTGTTCGCATGCTCTCTAGCTTACTGAAAAACAAGGATATCGGACGCTATGTGGTGCCTATTGTCCCCGATGAGGCGCGTACCTTCGGTATGGAGTCGCTGTTCAAGCAGTTCGGGATCTATTCGAGTGAAGGGCAGAAATATAAGCCCGTAGATGCCTCGACCCTGCTGCCTTACACGGAAGCGACCGATGGTCAGCTGCTACAGGAAGGGATCTGTGAAACAGGAGCAATGGCATCTTTCCTGGCAGCCGGAACGGCCTATGCCAATTTCGGGGTGCCGACGATACCGTTCTATATCTTCTACTCGATGTTTGGCTTTCAGAGGGTAGGCGATATGGTTTGGGCGTGTTCAGATACAATGGCACGGGGTTTTCTGCTGGGTGGTACTGCGGGCCGTACAACCCTTAACGGTGAAGGTTTGCAGCATCAGGACGGCCATTCTCATGTAATCGCCTCTACTGTACCTAACATGCGAAGTTATGATCCAGCCTTCGGCTACGAGCTGGCGGTGATCATTCGCGAGGGTATCGAGCAAATGTACGAACGGGGTGAAAACGTCTTCTATTATTTAACCTTGTACAACGAAAACTATCCGATGCCACCGATGCCCGAGGGGGTTGAAGAAGGCATTCTTCAAGGTATGTACCGGTACCGTAAGGATGAAGATGATGGCATGAAGGTTCACCTGTTAGGTAGCGGTAGCCTGATGCAGGAAGTATTGAAAGCCGCTGAGATATTAAATGCCTACGGCTGCAGTACTGATATCTGGAGCGTGACCAGTTATAACGAGCTGGTCCGTCAGGCCCAGGAAGTTGAGCGGCAGGCTATGCTTGCGCCTGAAACATCCTCCCTTAACTACGTTGAACAATTGATGGCGGATGAAGAGGGGATTGTGGTTGCTGTCAGTGACTTTATGAAGTCACTGCCCAACGGTGTTGCCCGTTGGTTTCCTGGATGTTTCATTGCATTGGGAACGGATGGCTTTGGGCTCAGTGAGTCACGCCCGGATCTTCGTGATCATTTCGAGGTTGATGCCCGTTACATTGCCTGGTCGGCCCTCACGGGTCTTTATCGGGAAGGGCATATCGGTCTGGAACTGCTTAGGGTGGCACGAACTGAACTGAGCATTCCTGAAGTCAAAGAGTCTCCTGTTTCTTTGTGACGGCTTACGCACGCTACCGGCCCCTCTAAGCTCTTTCAAGCCCCGTAATTCGGGGCTTTCAGATAGTTTTCGTTTTACTTCCACAGATCGTGTTAAAATGCCCGCCAAATTATGCGTTTACAGCCTCACGTTGTCTGCGTTTTAAATACACCCACACAAATGTCTTAGCGAAATAATAACGAAGACGACTGGACTAAAATCGAAGCCAATTCGTTCTGGCTAAATTCCGCAGCAATTTTGTATTAACGATCCCGGAAA
>JBFGZS010000118.1:0-3555 GCA_041586615.1 Motiliproteus sp.
AGAGGCGAGCTTTTGATTAAATTTAACGTAACTCTCCATAAGTGAGCTAGCATTCGCTCCGGCGGAGAAAAGCGACAGAGCGGCCAGTATCGAAAACAGAATGACCTGTTCCGATGCAGAAAAAACACGATGCGAAGGCCTTCTCGGGCAGATCGCGGCGAGCCACGAACGACTGAAGCACACTGTGCTTGCGAATGACATATCCATTGTTGAATCCATTTAAAATGAGGCGTTGAGTATTCTCAACAAAACCTCGGTCCTCGGGTCTTCATGACCGATGCGGCGAGTGCCTTAGTGACTATCTCTAACAACTACCCACTCGATACGTATGGCGCTGATTGTGCGCCAATCAGCCTGACGGCACAATCCCCGTCGTTATGCACAGCGCTGGATTGTGCCAGTGTCGCTGAGACACACATCAAAATCACTCTCTATGCCAAGCTCATGCGTAGGCCGCATCGTGCAAGGCTCCAGGCCTCAGAAAAACAAAATCTTGCCAAATCAGGGCGTGAGCAGGCGCTCATAATCCGCCACTATCGACTGCGCCTGGGGGTGACCGCTCAACACCATACGCCGGTAATGTCCGAGGGTCTGGCTGAGGTAGCGCTGATCGGCGGGACGAGACAGATCCCACAGCCGGCTGCCGACCGGCGAGATCGGCACGCCGTTGTGGGTTGATACATGGATAACCTCATAGAAGCGCGTGTTTTCCTGCACCAGACATTCCTCCACCAACCCTAAGCCCAGCGCGATCAAGCGCTGCCGCACCTTATACTGGTGGCGTACCGGGCAAAGGATAAACTCCAGCGCCTGCCGGGGATGGTTCTGGCACAACGTGGTCACCAGATCGATCAGCAGGTCCCCCCCCACCCCCGCGATGATAATCAACTGACGGCCATCTGCAGCAAGACGCAGTTGCGCCACATCCTCACAATGCACCTGCCAGTGCCCGGCTGCAGCCCCGGAGCTGAAAAAACGCGTGAGTTTTGCCTGCAACTCGGCCATCAGCAATGGAACAGCATCGACAAAGTGCACCCTGTCCGCAGCCTCGCGACGTAGCAGCGCCATCCCCAACAAACCATGATCACAACAGCAATCCCAGATATGGTCGTACGGCTCACAGATCATCTGGTCGATCTGTTGCAGGCGGCGGCTGATTTTCAAATGGCGATCCAAGCGCTGGCAGGTTAAGAGACCGGCTATTGCGGGTTAAGGTGTGTACTGTGCGCATCATACGCGCTTGCGCGGTCTGCTGCATGTGTCCGTGCGAGCCAGTTCAGCACCGACGTTATGGCCAGCCCGGCAAAGACGCAATAACCGCTCGGTAGTCTCAAATGGCCTAAAATAACTAAGGAAGTGCTCACATGAGCCATGCAAACCCAAAGAGAAGGCCATCGCAATGAATAATCTGACCGTCCATACCCGCGAAACCGCCCCCGACAGCAGCAGGCCATTGCTGGATAATTCCGTGAAAGCGTTTGGCTCGATCCCCAGCCTGCACGGCATCATGGCCGAGTCGCCACAGGTGCTGGAGGCCTATCAGCTGTTACATAAGCTGTTTCAGGAAACCTCGTTCAGCGCCGACGAGCTGACGGTCGTGTGGCAAACCATCAATGTCGAACACAACTGTCACTACTGTGTGCCGGCCCATGCGGCAATCGCCAGGATGATGAAGGTCGATGAAGACCTGACCGCTGCGCTGCGCAACCGCGGCCCCATGCCCTCGGCCAAACTGCAGGCACTGCACGACACTACATTGCTGATCGTCAGAAATCGCGGCCTGGTTTCAGAGACCGATGTGCAGCGCTTTTATGACGCCGGTTATGGCCCCAAGCAACTGCTGGAGATTGTACTGGGGGTATCGCAGAAGGTGATGAGCAACTACATCAACCACCTCGCCGACACACCGGTGGATGAACGCTTCGCCTCCTTTCTGTAAGGCCAGACCCGTGCCGCATGATGAACCCAGCGCGGGCGCACGGTCGTGCGCATCAACGGGCGCGCCATTAAACGCAGATAAGCAGCGCAAAGTTGCCCACAGCTTCTGTGGATAACACTGTATAAGGTCGCAGGATAACTCGCCTGAACACCCGGCCCCGTAGACTTTGCCGTTGCTGGTTGATTTTCAGTCCATGCAAAGCGGACGCCCGCAGGCTGACACTGAGCGTCACCTGCCGATAACAAGTATGCTCAGGGGGTATGCCGGTTCACGGTTGTCGATGATCCGGCAGTTGCCTACCTGATAAAGCCGCTGACGGCCAGTCTATCTGCAGCGATCAAGGCTTCGGTTTGTTGCCACTGGGTCTCATTATGCTCCAGCAAGGCATGCTTCAGGTTAACGCTTATGGTGATCAGGCGGTCGAATTTATCAAACAGCGGGTTCATCGCCGCCCGGTAAATGTAAGGTTTATTCTTCTGCAATACAGCCTGATAGTAGGCTTTCTTTTCTATATAGGCGGGGGTCCATTCCAGATTGCGGTAGCGGATGAAACCGTTCGCGTCATCCCGCTGCCGATAGTCATGGTACGCATTTTCCAGACTCGCCAGTGTCGTCAGGTAATCCTGTGCAAAATCCCGGGTAAAGGTCGCATCATTGGTATCATTCAACGTCAAAATACTGCGCGGCACCTGGCTCTGTTCCGCCTGCGGCTCACAGCCGAGCAGCGACAGACCGATCAACACGCCGAACAACGCACTGCGCAGGCGATCTAACGGTCTTATCCGATTATCCTTAAGTCTGTTTTTCATCCATTCCACACCCAACGCTTAGTCTGCACTGAGTGTGCGCCGCGTTCAGCGTTTGCTCAACCACTGAGCATTGCTTTGGCGCAACTATTCAGCAATTGCATACCCAGAGTGAGTAATATCATTCAACATTGCTGTCTTTAACTGCAACGCTGCCTACCAATTTCTGCAGCAGATCCACCGGCAAAGGAAACACGATGGTATTACTGTGCTCGCCCGCAATTTCGGTAAGCGTTTGCAGATACCGCAACTGCAGAGCCTGCGGCTGACGGGAGAGAATCTTAGCCGCCTCACTGAGTTTTTCGGCGGCCTCCTGCTCACCCAGGGCATGAATTACTTTGGCGCGCCGCTCACGTTCGGATTCCGCCTGTTTGGCGATCGCCCGAATCATCGATTCGTTCAGGTCGACATGCTTGATTTCCACATTGCTGACCTTGATACCCCAGATATCGGTCTGCTGATCCAGGATCGACTGAATATCCCGGTTAAGAGTATCGCGCGAGGCCAGCATGTCATCCAGCTCATGCTGACCGAGCACCGAACGCAGTGTCGTCTGTGCCAATTGACTGGTGGCATCGTGAAAATTCTCCACATTGATGATCGCTTTTTGAGAATCGACCACCCGGTAATACACCACCGCATTCACCATCACCGACACGTTATCCCGGGAGATGACATCCTGGGTGGGCACGTCCATCACCACAGTACGAATATCGACCCGCACCATCTGCTGCACCAGCGGGATGACGATGATCAACCCCGGTCCTTTGACGCGGTAAAAGCGCCCCAGCATGAAGATCACACCGCGCT
>JBFGZS010000119.1:0-3458 GCA_041586615.1 Motiliproteus sp.
GAAGATGGTGTGGCGGTCGAGTTCAAGGAATTCGGTGTGGGTCTCAAGTTTACGCCTGTGGTGCTGAGCAGCGGCAAAATCAACCTCAATCTCAATGTCTCGGTCAGCGAACCGGTGGTGGCCAACCAGGCCAATGTTCCCCTGTTTGGGGATATTACCGCGCTCAGCAAGCGTAGCGCCGGCACCACGGTCGAGCTGGGCGATGGCCAGACCATAGGTATCGCCGGTCTGCTTAGTGAAAATACCCGCGAATCGGTCAGTCAGCTGCCCTTTGCCGGCGACATTCCCGTTCTGGGTAATCTCTTCACCAGCCGCAGTTATGTCAAAGGCGAGTCCGAGCTGGTGATCATGGTGACCCCTCGTCTGGTACGGCCCTTCGACAAACAGCAGGTCACCCTGCCTACCGATGGCTTTATCGAGCCTAACGATATCGAATTTTACCTGCTGGGCAGAATGTCGTTGCGTGACCAGGAAGGCGAACAGGCGCCGATGGTGCAGACACAGGGCAATACCGGCATGAGCCAGACGGTGGCCGAAGGTGGCATGGAGCAGACCTATGGCCAGTCGCTTTAGTAGAAGATATGGCCGGTATGACCAGCATGTGCGGCATAAGAAGTCGGTATTGACAAGGAGACAAGCGATGAAACGGATACTACTGATAATGCTGGCCAGCGGCGCCGTCGCCGGTTGTGCGGGCGAACGATATTATGACTTCGCCATGGGCGATGATATTCAGGATCTGGATGAGCTGCAGATTATGGACCCGGAAGCCGGCATGCGTAACGACGGCAAAATTGCCGCCCTTACCCTGAATGGGGAATACGGGGTATCGCTGCACGACAAATACGTGAAAGGGGCAGAAGCCCCCGGTGAGGGCAAAACCCAGGTTACCCTCAATTTCGGTGATTAATAAGGCAGGAGAAACATGATGAAAGCGTTATCGCACCGCAAGCAACAGAAAGGCGCCGTGCTCGTCCTGGTGACGATAGCGCTCTTTACACTGCTCGGCTTTACCGCCCTGGCCCTGGATGGGGGCTACTTACTACTGAACAAGACCCGGGTACAGGATGCGGTGGATTCGGCGGCACTGAGTGGGGCCAAGACTCTGGATGATAAAAGTAAAACTCATGATGATGCCCGTGCGGCTGTATATAACACCATGAGAGCCATACTTCAGGGAGAGGGTTTTAGCCAGGTTAATATAGACGAGAGTAAACTTTCAGAGGCATTGTTGATAGAGTTTTCACATGAGGTGGATGCCGGTGGTGCATATGCATTTACACCGACAAGTGATAATGCGGCCCGTTATATCAGGGTCACATTACCAACGGTTCCTGTAGATCAATTTCTTTCGCAGTTACTAATAGATATATGGCAGGTAAGTGCATCTGCAGTTGCCGGACCCAGTGCGCCTATAGAGGAAAAAATATGTGATGTCATTCCTTTGTTAATGTGTGCATTGGATCCTGATGCTGAGGGTTTTGGATTGCAAGCATCTGATGGTGAGGGAGTGGATGGCGATGTGATTGCAATCAAGGCACCGGCGCCGGGAGCAAAAGAAACCATTGGCGCCGGTGATTTTCATGCTATAGCTCTGGGTGACGATACGGGCGGCAAGGATTTTCGTACAGGGTTGGCAAGTGGTTCCTGCATTACCTTGGGTGATGACGTGACAGAAAGCGACAGAACCGAACCTGGCAATCAGGTAGGGCTGACTCAGCAGGGTCTTAACACCCGATTTGGTATATACAACCCAGGGAACTTTAAAGAGCCATCATATGAACCCAGCGAAGCAGGTGATGAAGATTTCTATTCGGATTGCTCTATTCCCGATGTTCCGGCATTAACCTTCACTGATGCGGATTTCCCCGAAGGTAGTGGGCTTAAAAAGCTGAATAACTCAGAGAAGGATAAAGTGCAGAATTATGGTCAATATCGTAAAGGGATAAAAGGGAAGCCACATAAGACACAACATTGCCTAGCTGAAAGAAGGCAGGTAAAAGTCCCGATTGCTGACTGTTCCAGTTTTAGTAAATCGGGTGGTCGCTTCGAGTTCAATATTATTGGTGTTTCCTGCATGTTCCTGAATCAGAAGGTAACGGGTAATGGTACGGACCAATATGTCGTTGCCGAAATGATGAAAGAGTGTCCTGCAGATGGCGGCGGTTACAGTACCGGTGGTGGAACTCTGAGTACCAGTCCTTATCGCATTGTGCTTTTCAAAGATACTGATATGAGAGGCTCCTGATGACACATATACCCATGATAAAGGTGAAAGGCCAGGGTCGTCAGAGGGGCTTGGCTGCCGTTGAAGCGAGTATTGTTTTACCAATAATGCTGCTGCTGTTAATGGCGACTGGCGAATTTGGGCGTATGCTATACCAATACAACACCCTTACCAAAGCTGTCAGGGCAGGAGCATTAGCCATATCCAGAGATGGCAGTTGGATGGATAATCCGACAACCAAGTTAGCAGAACTAGACAAGGTAAAGAATATCATTATCTATGGCAAGGAGTCAGCGGTTGGAAGACCCGTGCTGCCAGGTTTGAGTAAAGATGATATCGTCGTGTCTAATGGTGATGAACTTCCTTTTGGTAGTGCTGAATATTATTCGGTTATACAGGCAAGTTATGATTGGACACCTGTTTTTGGTGACAGCTTCAACACTTTTTTCGGCAATACCATTTCTCTTAATTTCCCTCTCGAAACCAGCGTTACTGTGAGGGTTAAATGATGATGATTTTTTCAAATATACACATGCCCCGTCATCAAGCCGGTACCACAACCGTTGAGTTCGCCATTGTTGGTGCCGTTGTTTTTATGACGATGTTTGGTGTTATGGAAGCGGGGCGACTGCTCTATAGTTGGGAGACGCTTAATGAAGTTTCACGTCAGGCGTCACGACTCGCCAGCGTCTGCCTGGTAAAAGAGCGAGGTGCTGTTGCGACCGATGTAGCCACCCGACTCGGTGGTGCCTTACCGGGGCTGGATAGTAGCAATCTTGTTATCGAGTATTTAGGAAATGATTCCGATCCTGACCCTCTGCCGGATCCAGAGGTATCCGACTTTGATAAAATTCTCTATGTGAGAAGCAGTATTGTAAATTATAACTACGAAATGATCCTTCCTCTTACAGTAGACTTGTCCATGCTGTCACCGGATTTTTCTACTACCTTTCGTGTTGAAAGTCTGGGGGTAACAAAAAACGGTGAGATTCCCTGTTTTCCTTGAGGTATTGTTATGACAGACGCCAAAATTGTAGAACTGGAAAGCGCTTTATCACCTCACACGCCATTGGCCTGTCCGTTGCAAATCAGCGTGATAGATCCGGGCGGTCGCTTATGGTCACAGTTGCAAAGTCAGCTCCAGTCCAGCCAGCTGCAGCTGCGGCGGCTATCCGAGCAGGATGCGCTGCCCAAGCCGGGGCGTCAGCTCTTGCTGCTGGTAGATAATCCC
>JBFGZS010000120.1:0-3383 GCA_041586615.1 Motiliproteus sp.
TACCGGAATAAAGTTTCATTGGTCGGCTCCTCTTTCGGCAGTTCGTCGATGTTTGCATATCAACGATACGGCCACTGGGGGGAGTCGGCTAGATGATTATCAGGTCTTGTCTTTTGCCTGTTTGGGTCGGGTCTTTATTTATGAGCAAAACGCAAGACCTGACCCCTTCTGCGATCTGACCCCTTCTGCGATCAGGCGTGGTGCCGGCAGCCGAGGTGCTGATAGCCGAGGCCCCGGCGTAGCCGGTTGCGGATGGCTATGCCGTTTTTACGCTAGCGCGGTGCGAGGCATTGGGTTGGGCAGGCAGATATCCCATGCGGCGCAATGCATTGCGCCCTGGCTGGCGGCTAGCGGTGTGTGTTAAAACAGATAACCGCGGCTGTGATCGATGCGGTGGTGGGCTGTGCCAGAATTGCGCTGGCCGGGAAGGGCTGTGTACCCGGCACGATCGGTACGCTGTCGGGTTACGCACTTCGGTCTCATCCGGCCTGCGGTTGAGAATATCTGCTCGCTTATCTCTTGGATTGCTCTGCCCTGGGTTCTTTGGGATTATTTATGGATGATTCTCTGTTATGAATGTCACTGTTTTTGGTACCGGCTATGTCGGGCTCGCTCAAGCCGCGGTTCTTGCGGATGTTGGTCATACGGTTTGTTGCGTCGATGTAGACCAGGCGAAGATAGAGCGCTTAACACAGGGTATCATCTCTGTTTTTGAGCCGGGGCTGGCGTCGTTGGTTCGGGACAACGTTGACGCTGCGCGTATCGCGTTTACGACGGATGCCGCTCAGGGCGTTAGTCATGGCGATGTTATTTTTATTGCCGTGGGTACCCCGCCGGATGAGGATGGCAGCGCCGATCTGAAATATGTGTTGGCCGTGGCGGAAACCATCGCCCGGCATATGGATCGGCAAAAAACCATTGTGAATAAATCGACGGTGCCGGTGGGCACCGCCGCGCAAGTTAAGGCCCGTGTGCAGCAGGTGTTGTCTGAGCGACAGCAGCCGATTCCGTTTGCGGTGGTGTCTAACCCGGAGTTTTTGAAAGAGGGCTCTGCGGTCAGCGATTGCCTGCGCCCCGATCGCATTATTGTCGGAACAGATAGTCAGGACGCTGAAGCGACGCTGCGTGAGTTGTACGAGCCCTTTAGCCGCAACCACGACAAGATGGTGGTGATGGATGTTCGCAGTGCCGAGCTGACCAAGTATGCGGCTAACTGTATGCTGGCCACGAAGATCTCCTTTATGAATGAGATGGCGAACCTGGCGGAGCGCTTGGGTGCCGATATCGAGATGGTGCGTAAAGGGATCGGTTCCGATCCGCGCATTGGTTACCAGTTTATCTACCCGGGCTGCGGCTATGGCGGCTCCTGCTTCCCGAAGGATGTTCAGGCGCTTAAGCGTACGGCCGAGGCGATGGGTTATGTGCCGAAGATGCTGACGGCGGTTGAGGAGGTTAATAACGCCCAAAAGACCAAGCTGTTTGAGCAGATCAGTCGTCACTATAATAACGATCTGCAGGGTAAGACCTTCGCGCTCTGGGGGTTGAGTTTCAAGCCCAATACTGACGATATGCGCGAAGCCTCTTCCCGTGTGCTGATGGAGTCGCTCTGGGCGGCCGGCGCCAAGG
This sequence comes from Motiliproteus sp., assembly GCA_041586615.1. Taxonomy (GTDB): domain Bacteria; phylum Pseudomonadota; class Gammaproteobacteria; order Pseudomonadales; family Balneatricaceae; genus Motiliproteus. Next base: position 1,627 of record JBFGZS010000120.1, read on the forward strand.
TGCAGGCCTACGATCCGGAGGCGATGGAAGAGGCCCAGCGTATCTATGGCCTGCAGGACACTTTATCACTGGTCGGCACCAAGGAGGCGGCGCTGCAAGGTGCCGATGCATTGGTTATCGTGACCGAATGGCAGAGTTTCCGTGCCCCCGATTTCGCCCTGATTAAAGAGCGAGTAGGGGATGCGGTGATCTTTGATGGCCGCAATCTGTTTGATCCGTCACGTGTTGAAGGCAAAGGGCTGGCCTATTATGCCATCGGCCGTGGTCGCTCGGTGAAACAGGCTGATTTCGGGTAACGGTTCAGGCCCGATTCAAAGGAGCTAGGTACTAGGACGCTTCTGCGAAGCTGCTAGGTTCTAAACAGCGAAACAAACAGCCGGTGGCTGGCGAGTTGGTTGTTTCGCTTGCGGCCTGAAGCCTGAAGCTTGTCGCCTTTTTGCCGTTTAGCCCCTCGCAGGCGCCCCAGTGCCGTCCTAGTAACTAGCATCTAGGACGTTTCTTGTAGCAGAGTGTCGCGCAATGAAAATCACGCCGCATGTGGCGCGTCACGATAAACGCCGAAGAGGCTCTGCTCTAGACGGTCGTACCAGTGTATTATCCTGATACAATCGTCAGTGTTCATCGTTTCTGAACCAAACCGGTAATTGAATAATAATTGTGAGCTTTGCATCGATATGCGCCTGACTCCGAAGCAGCAACAACAGATCAGAACCACGCTTAAACGCTATTTTGGTGAAGCTAGCGAGATTAAGCTTTTTGGCTCACGCGTCGATGACTCGGCCAGAGGTGGCGACATCGATCTTTACATTGAGCCGGAAATACAAACGGCGGCAGAGATTGTTGATGCTCGCCTATACGCCATGATGGAGCTGAAAAAGACACTGGGCGAGCAAAAAATAGATCTGGTCATCAATCGGTGTAACGGACGTGAACTGCCCATATATGAAATTGCTAAGAAAACAGGGGTTTCTTTATGAACAATATCACTTACTCCGGAGCTCTACAGGTCTGTGAAATCCATGCTGAACGACTGCGCTGGGCGATGTCCACTCTCTCTGCATTGATGCCGCTAACACCAGTAAAACTCCAACAGTTATCGGCCATCGACCTTGCAGTGTTTGACCAGTTCATTGTGCGTTTTTCTAAACTACAGGACGCCATGGGGGCAAAGCTGTTACCGGGAGTATTAGCACTAACCCAGGAGCAGGGGTCTCTAGATACATTCATCGATAAGCTTAACCGATTGGAAAAAATTGGGGCCCTCGCCTCTGTTGACCAGTGGCTTATCTTGCGGGAAATGCGAAACCAGTTCGCCCATGACTACCCCGAAGACCCCGAGATACAAGCAGGACTGCTCAATAAAGCCTTTCTACTGGCTGATAATTTGCTGCAGATTTTAGAGACCACTAAATTGTTTGCGGCACCCTATATTAATTCTGCTATGGCTAATCTATCAAAAGAGCCAGACTCGATTGAATAGTGGGCAAAGGGGTCATGGGCAAAGGGGTCATGGGCAAAGGAGTCACCCATTAGCCGACGGTGGTCAAGAACCAAAAGGTCCAGGCAGCGCCGCTTTTTTATGGCACTGTCGTTTCTGTCTGTCGCGCACTCGTGACGACTCATTTGCGCCTTAGGTTTCGCTCAGTCGGTTGCGATATCAGACTGATTCGCACCAGTCACCCATATGGATCAAGGCTTAGGAATCGCTTCGCGATGAAGACGGCTCCTGCCCCTGGCACCGTCGGTGCCCCAGAAAA
>JBFGZS010000121.1:0-3306 GCA_041586615.1 Motiliproteus sp.
AGATAATCGATGACGCAGCGATAGGCCTGCGCCAACGATTCCGCGGTGGACATTAAAAAACCAATGGAGCCGAGCATACGCGGTTGTGTCGTTTCGCCAATACGAAGGGCGATGCGCGGATTGCCCGTGCGTCGGGCCAGTTCGTCGAGCAGCACGCTGAAGGCGCGGGCGGGAAAGCGCACCTCCGCCTGATTCAGATCCTGAGGCTCGATGCCGACCGAGGCCAACAGTGCGTCAACATCTTGTTGGTTGTGGCGGGCAACCTGAATGACCGAGTCGATCAAGCGGGCTGAGGCGGTTGTTTCTGTCATAGTCGGGCGCGCCGCATTAAAGAGGCGATAATACGTGGCAACGCGGTGCGGGGAAAGCGAGCCTGAGCGATCTGGTTAGGCGAATAGGTGATAGTCCTGTCATGTTGGCCTGGCTGGGCAAAAGAGATGACGGTCGTGTACCACGGTTCGCTTGCGGTGTCTCGATGGGCAGCGCAAGCAGGGCGTCCGCTGTCCATCGAGGTGTCTTGGCCCTGCGGGGCGTGTTTAGAGACCGAAAATGGCGATAAACCAGACCAATGCGACGAGCCCGCTGCCCAGAACGCCGGGGATCGCTGGTATCCAGCGCAACCGACGCGGCACGCTCTGGCGAGACAGAATCTGGTCTCCGAGCCACATGCTCCACAGCAGGCTGGCGATAAGCAGGGCGCCTTTCAAGCCATTGGTGACGGTGGCATCCAGCCCCAGTACTTGCAGCAGGTTAAACAGTTCACCGCCCAGCCCGATAACCAGCGATGCCAGCGCGACCGGCATAAACTGGTACGCCAATTCCGTAAAGCGCTGGCCCTGGGTTCTATCCCCCTGACATTTGCCTGAGAGCCAGGCCGCAAAACTGGTCAGAGACGCCAGCAGAAGTCCGAAGATCAGCATGACCGCGGTCATAAAGCCGACAATCATCATAAAATCGAGCCAATTGAACACCTCGCGACGCTCTGGATGCACACTCATCAGCCACCAGGGGCCCGATTCGCCGATCCAGAAGGCATCGTTGTCGATGAACCATTCCCCCACGCTCTGTCTTAGCTGTTGATAGAGAGGTAAGACCAACCAGAGGAATCCACCCAGTGCCGAGCCGGTACCCAGGAAAAAGAACCAGACTTCGGAGCGATTCGGGTTGTGGTTACGGATCTGTGCGACTTCTTCTCCCGGCGGGCGTAACCGGACCTTCAGGCTGCCGGGTGAATTGGGTTTGGCGCAGCGGAAACATTCGATGCAATGGCGGGATTCTTCCTTATGCACCAGATCGATTAAGGTCGGGCAGACCCCTTTGGTCGAGTAACCTTCGCCGCCGCTTTTTTTCCGCTTGGGAATAAACTGGACAGCCCCTAATCGCGAGAAAACGCCGAGCAGGAGTCCGATAGGGCAGAGGTGGCGGCACCAGGCCCGCTTGCGCTTACCGTAAATCAAACCGATTAGAATGGCGGCGCCCATGGTGCCACCAAAGACTTCGGCCATCGCTTCGGGATGGTCCCGTACCCCGACCGTCTGCCCGAGGGTCGTGACCAGGATGAAACTGATGATAGGCGTGCCTTCCCAGCGTAGCCAGGCGGGGATAGGGCGTTGCAAACCAACTTTGTTGGCCCATTCGGAGGCAGCGCCCATCGGGCAGAGCAATCCGCACCAGGAGCGACCGGTGACCACGACCGACATCAGGGTCAGGGGGAACCAGACTCCCCACATGAGAAAGTTGGCAAAGATGACAAAATTATCCCAGGGCGTTGCCTGGCCAGAGGGGTCTGGCAGGAATAATGGAACAAACAACAACGCCATAAAAAAAATGAACATCAGCGCGTGAATGTAGACCAGATTATCCCGGTGCCGGTAGAAAAAAGCGGTCACACGCTCTGACCGCGTTATTGGCGGTAGATCGGTGGTGATAACGTTCTCTGGGCCTGGTTCTGCTGACGGTGCGCGCATGGATTCACTTGAGCTCTCTATGTGATTCATAACAGTTTACGGCCCCCCGCGTCAAAGTAAGAGACGCTAACGGTCGGGAGGCCTTGGCAAAAGCCCATTCCCGTTTGACTATGTATAACGCTGACTATGTATAACGCCAACAGGCCTGTATACCTCTATTGCTTTAATATTAGTGGTTTTTAATATTTAAGGGCCTTTCGTCTTTAGGCTATTCTGTTATCCTTCGCGCGGTGATTCAACGACAGGAGTCAATAAATGTGTAAAAAATCTATCGCAACAGGTCTGTTCACCCTGTTGGCTGCAACTGCTCAGGCGGCCGAGTTCAAGGTGGGTGAACCGACGGAGAAGAACGGCATGACGGTTGAAGTGCTGTATATTCAGGCTGTCTCCATGTCGATGGAGCCGGATCGAATGGTTGAAAAAGCTAAGAATGCTAAGCAACCGATGGAGATGAAGGCGGCAGAAAGTGGCGGCCATGGTGGTCACGGCGGACACGGCGCGCCAGCAGATATCCACCTGGAGGCGGTGATCAAAGCGACTGCCGAGAATAAATGGGGCTTTAAAGCGGGTGACTGGGTGCCTTACCTGAATATTCGCTATCGTGTGGCCAAGAATGGCTCGTATTTCCGTCAGCGGGGACAGTTGATCCCGATGGCCTCTAACGGCGGACCTCATTATGGTGCGAATTTGAAGCTGGATGGTCCGGGTAAATATCATGTGACCTACCGGATTGATCCCCCCGATGGCGCGGTTTTTCCGTTCCATATGGATAAGGAGACCGGCGTTGAAGGCTGGTGGTCCGGTTTTGAAGTCCGACACAGTTTTACCTACCTGGGTGCGGGTAAAAAAGGCGGCTATTAATACCCGCAGGCCGGTGTGCTCTAGCGGGTGCGCCGGTCAGAACGCCGATTAACGTGGTTGTAAGCGCATTGTTCGCATGCTCAGATGTATCATGCCGTCTCCCCCTAAAATCAGACACCCATGTTAGTTAAATCAGTTAAATCGGACACCCAAGTTAGCTAGATCATCATCAGCGATGACGTCAGGCGCTCACTTAATGGCCCTGGTTGCATTGTCTGTCAGCAGATATTGTCAGTAGGACATGAATGCACGGAGTGGCTACACGATTAGCCAGAGCCAGGCACGCGCGATCCTCAGATAGCTCTGATAGGTTTTGTCAGAATGCGCGGTTTAACCGAGCAAGGCTTGGCAAGCGCTGAGACTGGACGTCCGCTGATAGCCGAGTTGACGGCAGGTGGCTTTGAGTACCTCGACAGCGCCGATAAGCCCCTTGAAGCGGCTTTCGAAATGCCGGGTCATGTGCAACCATTGCTTCGGA
>JBFGZS010000122.1:0-3238 GCA_041586615.1 Motiliproteus sp.
CTTCCGTCCGCCTGAGCCGTACAAAGGCAAAGGGGTGCGCTATGCCGATGAGCATGTGCGCCGTAAAGAAGCCAAGAAGAAATAGTAGGGCAGGATTATGAGCGTTAAAAAAGAGTCTCGTCTGCGTCGTGCCCGTCGCTCTCGCATTAAGATGCGTGAGCTCGGTGCAACACGCTTGTGCGTTCATCGCACGCCTCAGCACATCTACGCCCAGGTTATTTCTGGTTGCGGTAGCAAAGTATTGGTTAGCGCCTCTACCGTTGAGAAAGAGTTGCGTGAAGGCGCAACCAGCAATGTTGATGCCGCTGCTAAAGTAGGCAGCTTGCTCGCTGAGCGCGCCAAGCAGGCCGGTATCGACAAGGTCGCATTTGATCGTTCTGGTTTTAAATACCACGGACGCGTCAAAGCGTTGGCAGAAGCAGCGCGTGAAGGCGGCCTGGAATTCTAAGGGTTAAGTTATGGCTTATAACGAACAGAAAGACGGTGACCTCCAGGAGAAGCTGGTTCAGGTCAACCGCGTTGCTAAAGTGGTCAAGGGTGGTCGTATCTTCGGCTTTACCGCGCTGACTGTTGTTGGTGACGGAAACGGTAAGGTTGGTTTTGGTCGTGGCAAGGCGCGTGAAGTGCCAGTCGCTATCCAGAAGGCAATGGAGCAGGCGCGTCGCAACCTGATCAAGGTTGATCTGAACGGCCACACCTTGCAATATGCGACACGTGCGCGTCACGGTGCTTGCAAAGTTTACATGCAGCCTGCATCTGAAGGTACCGGTGTTATTGCTGGTGGCGCGATGCGTGCGGTCTTGGAACTGGCGGGTGTACAAAACGTACTGGCCAAGATCTACGGCTCGACTAATCCTGTCAACGTTGTTCGCGCGACCATTAATGGTCTGAAGGCACAGCAGTCTCCTGAAGAGATCGCAGCCAAGCGTGGCAAGTCCGTTGAAGAGATCCTGGGGTAATCAGTGATGGCTAACACAATTAAAGTGACGCAGATCCGTGGTTCTATCGGAATCCTGCCGAAGCACAAGCTGTGTCTGAAAGGTCTAGGCCTTCGCCGCATCAACCATACGGTCGAAGTCGAAGACACCCCTTCCGTTCGCGGCATGGTTAACAAAGTTAACTATATGGTTCGCGTCGAAGGCGAATAGTGGAGAATCAGAACATGCGTCTTAATACTCTGAGTCCAGCTCCCGGATCCAAGCCCGCTGCAAAGCGTGTGGGCCGTGGTATCGGTAGCGGACTGGGCAAGACCGGCGGTCGCGGTCACAAAGGTCAGAAGTCACGTTCTGGCGGCAGCGTTCGTCCTGGTTTCGAAGGCGGTCAAATGCCTTTGCAGCGTCGTCTGCCTAAGTTTGGTTTTACTTCACGTACTGCGCCGTTCAAGACGGAAATCCGTCTGCACGAATTGGCAAAAGTTGAAGCCGACGTTATTGATCTGGCTGCGCTGAAAAGTGCAGACGTCATCGGTAACTACATCAAGCAAGCGAAGGTTATTCTTTCTGGCGAAATCACCAAGGCTGTTACAGTTAAGGGATTGAAAGTCACTAAGGGAGCTCGCGCGGCTATTGAAGCGGCAGGCGGAAAGGTCGAGGACTAAATGGCTAAGCAAGGAACTATTCCAACCGGGGTGCAAAGTGGTCTAGGTGAGCTCTGGTCTCGCCTTCGCTTTGTTTTACTCGCGATAGTGGTTTATCGAATCGGGGCCCATATTCCGGTGCCCGGGATCAATCCCGATCGCCTTGCTGCCATGTTCGATCAAAACCAGGGCACCATTCTGAGCTTGTTTAACATGTTCTCGGGTGGTGCGCTGGAGCGCATGAGTATTTTAGCGTTGGGGATCATGCCGTATATCTCCGCGTCGATTATCATGCAATTGCTGACAGTCGTCAGCCCACAGCTGGAGCAGCTCAAGAAAGAGGGTGAAGCCGGTCGACGGAAAATTAGCCAATATACCCGCTACGGTACCGTAATTCTGGCTACCGTTCAGTCCCTAGGTATGGCGGTCGGTCTCGCAGGGCAAGGTATCGCCTTCAGCGCAGACCTAAGCTTTTATTTCGTCGCAGTGGTTACCCTGGTTTCTGGTGCTATCTTCCTGATGTGGCTCGGTGAGCAAATCACCGAACATGGAATAGGCAACGGTATCTCGTTGCTGATTTTTGCCGGTATCGTGGCGGGCTTGCCCGGTGCGATCGGTCAGTCCTTTGAGTCGGCCCGTCAGGGCGACCTGAACATCCTTGCGTTGCTGGCGATTGCGATTCTTGCGATTGCTACCGTGGCCTTTGTCGTCTTTATGGAGCGCGGCCAACGCCGTATCACCATTAACTACGCCAAGCGCCAGCAGGGTCGTAAGGTTTACGCGGCTCAGACCAGTCATCTGCCGCTGAAAGTGAATATGGCCGGCGTTATCCCGCCGATCTTTGCTTCCAGTATCCTGCTGTTCCCGGCGTCTGTTGGGCAGTGGTTTGGGCAGACGGAAGGGATGGATTGGCTGCAGGATTTTGCTCTGGCTCTTGGGCCCGGGCAGCCGTTGTATATCCTGCTGTTTGCAATCTGTATCGTGTTCTTCTGTTATTTCTACACGGCTATCACCTTCAACCCGAAGGATGTAGCAGATAACTTGAAGAAATCCGGTGCCTTTATTCCTGGTATTCGTCCCGGTGACCAATCGGCGCGGTATATCGATAATGTGCTGTCACGTCTGACTCTGTTCGGTGCCATCTACATTACGGCGGTTTCTTTGATGCCGCAGTTCCTCGTTGTTGCGTGGAACGTACCGTTCTACTTTGGTGGTACATCGCTGCTGATCGTGGTTGTCGTCGTCATGGATTTCATGGCGCAGGTACAGTCACATCTGATGTCGCATCAATATGAGTCACTGATGAAGAAATCAAATCTTAAGGGTGGGACTGGCGGCTTGCTTCGCTAAACCCCCTCGTTGGAGTAGATCATGAAAGTACGTGCATCTGTAAAAAAGATCTGCCGTAACTGCAAAATCGTCCGCCGCAACGGTGCCGTGCGGGTGATTTGCAAAACCGAACCTCGCCACAAGCAGCGCCAGGGTTAATCCCTAAGCGATGAGTGCTAGAGGCGTAAGAAGGCAGTGCTTGATTTTTGATCTAAGTCGCTATATTATCTTGCGCCTTTCGCGGAAAGGTTAAAGTGTCGCGTGCCGCAGACCGAGAGCTTCTGCGGCCGATCAACGGAGTAATTTGAATGGCCCGTATAGCTGGCGTCAACA
>JBFGZS010000123.1:0-3165 GCA_041586615.1 Motiliproteus sp.
CCCGGCGATCGTGATCGCCGCCAGCGGCATGTGTGCCGGCGGGCGGATGGTCAATTACCTCAAAGCCCTGCTGCCCGACCCGCGCACCGATGTCCTTTTTGTCGGCTATCAGGCCCAGGGCACGCCCGGGCGGGATATTCAACGCTACGGCCCTGGAGGCGGCTATGTGCTGCTGGACAATGAACGGATCGATATCAAAGCCGAGGTGCATACCCTGGGAGGCTATTCGGCCCATGCCGATCAGCATAACCTGGTTAATTTTGTGAAACGGATGCGCCACAAGCCCAAACAGATCCGGCTGGTGCACGGTGATTTATCGGCCAAGCAGGCCTTACAACAACGGCTGCAGGGCGTGGTGCCGGCAGCCGAGGTGCTGATAGCCGAGGGGGTGTAAAATTACCAAAAGGGTCAGACTCGATTGAAAGGCGCTAGGTACTAGGTACTAGGGCGCTTCTGCGAAGCTGCTAGGTACTAAACGGCAAAACCACAGAACGGGCCATGCTTGCCGTTGTTATTCTGTTTAGTTCCTAGCCTCCCCCAGCGCCGGACACTAGCTTCTTGAAATAAACTGCTGAGATATGGGGTTGCCATATCTGGGGTATATGATCGCTCTATGTCTCACTGTTATGCTTTACCGATTGCTTGTTGAGCACTATAGTTACCATGTTGATAGGAAATGGTAGTTTTAATGACCAAAAACACAGAGCGAATTAAACGGCGAGCGCCGGTTTTCCCAAAGAACCAGAAAGTGCTATCCCAAATGGGAGAGAATATTAAATTAGCCTGTAAGCGAAGAGGGTACTCCCAGTTGCTGATCGCGGAGCGCACCGGCCTAAGCCGCCTTACAATCCGAAAAATTGAGAAGGGTGACCCAACAGTATCTTTCGGACATTATGTGGCGGTATTGAGTGTGCTTGGGTTGGTAAACGATCTAGCGAAAGTGGCAAGTGACGATGAACTAGGTCGAAAACTCCAGGATATTAAGCTGATAGGACAATCACGATGAGTGAGGAAGTCTATGTTTATGCTGACTGGGAAGAGTTCGAGGAGCCGACTCTGGTTGGCACGTTACGCTCAGATGTCGTAAAGAGAAAGGAGCACTTTAGCTTTGCCTATGATAGCGCATGGCTTCAATCTGATTATGCTCAGCAAATCGATCCTGACTTGCACCTCTATGCAGGCGATCAGCACGGTTCAGAGCAGCAAAACTTCCGATCATTTTTAGACTCTTGCCCTGACCGCTGGGGCCGTCTCCTTATGAAACGGCGCGAGGCCGTTATTGCGCGGAAAAATGGCGAAAAGCCCAGAGTCTTAAATGAGATCGACTACCTGCTCGGTGTACATGATATGTATCGTATGGGGGCTCTGCGCTTCAAATTAGACCCTCGTGGGAATTTCTTGGACGACAATAAGGGTTTGGCGGCTCCTCCTATCGCCTCATTGCGAGAGCTCGAACATGCTGCACAGCAGGTGGAAGGCGATGGGGATTTAGATGATCCTGACTATGCAAAGTGGTTGAATATGCTTATTTCTCCAGGCTCCTCACTGGGTGGTGCTAGGCCAAAATCCTGTGTCATAGATGACGATGGAAGTCTTTGGATCGCCAAGTTTTCGAGCAAGCATGACGACTATGATATTGCAGCATGGGAATATGTGACCTACAAGTTGGCGCTAGAAGCAGGTATTAACATGTCAGAGTGCCGGCTTGAAAAATTCAGCCGTCAGCACCATACGTTTTTGACCAAGCGCTTTGATCGTTCACCAGAAAGTAGATTGCAGTTCGCTTCGGCCTTGACCCAGCTTGGTTACTACGATGGAGAGTATGAGGCTAGCTACTTGGAGTTGGCACAGTTTCTAACTGATCACGGCTCCAACACAAAGGCAGACTTAGAACAGCTGTGGCGTCGAATTGTTTTCAGCATTGCAGTTTCAAATATTGATGATCATTTAAGAAATCACGGATTTATTTACAGCAAGGGAGGTTGGCTGCTGTCTCCGGCCTACGATATTAACCCTGTAACGCCAGCCACTGGATTACACCTGAATATCACAGATGATGACAACAGTCTGGATTATGCTCTCGCAATGGATGTAATCGACTTTTTCCAGCTGAGCCAAGAAAAAGCGGAACAGGTTAAAGATGAGATACTTAGCGCTGTAGGCACATGGAGTGACGTAGCAGCAAAGGTCGGTTTAAGCAGAGCAGAGCAACAGTACATGGCTCCAGCATTTAACGTTTAATACCTAAAGAGTGGAACCAGCCTACCAAAAGAGCACCAAAAGGGTCAGACTCGATTGAAAGGCGCTAGGGCGCTTCTGCGAAGCTGCTAGGCACTAAACATGGCCCAGCGGCAAATTTTTGGAGGTGGGCGAGGGGTCAGGTCTTGTCTTTTGCCTATTTGGGTCGGGTCTTTATTTATGGGAAGGCGGCTAAGAATCGAACTTGCCGATGCGTTGTAGCATGTGACTTCGTGCGCTAACCAGCGCGAAGCTATCGATCTGGATGAAGCAGACAGGCGGCTGTTTCTTGACGTCCTCGGACGTGTGGAGCGCTGCAACGGACCGCTGCATGGCTCTTCTGGGGTCTGATGGCCAATCACTATCACCGGCTGAGGGTGGGGCAAAACGCAAGACCTGACCCCCAGCAGCACGATAAGCGCCTGGTGGCGAAGGTGTTGGCGCGGCTGCAGCAGGTGTTAGTCCCCCTCGATTACGGGGTCTGGACCCCGGTCGACCTGGAGCAAGCGGCCATCGACCAGGCGCGGGGTGACGGGGCGGCGCACGCACGGACATTGCAGGCGCCGGCGGCATCTAAGCCGGGCCAACCCGCGCAGGCGCTTCGGGTGCGGTTTCAGCCTGCCGGGCATATCCTCGGATCGGCCTATATCGAGTTTAAGTATCAGGGCCAGATCATCGTGTTTTCCGGTGATCTGGGCGCGCCTTATGCGCCGTTGCTGCCGGCCCCGAAAGCCCCCTGGCGGGCGGATTATCTGGTGCTCGAAAGTACCTGCGGCGATAGCCTGCATGAACAGCGTCGCAGCCGCCAACGGCGCCTGCAGCGGGTCATCGAGCGGGCGTTGCGCAATGCCGGTACGGTATTGATCCCGGCATTCAGCATCGGTCGCACCCAGGAGTTGCTGTATGAACTGGAGAGTATTATCCAGC
>JBFGZS010000124.1:0-3108 GCA_041586615.1 Motiliproteus sp.
ATGGGGCCGGGCGGTTATCGCTATGCTGATTATTTAAAAGTCGGCGGGCCATTAAGTTTATTATTATTTGTAATAACCATGGCATTGCTACCGCTGTTCTGGCCGTTAAGCTCAGGTTAGGGAACGTGGCAGTTAAGGCTGCCATAGCGGCAATTTTACTGTCTGCCACGCGTTAAACTTAATGGCGCACATGCGGTGATCAGGACAGGTCGAAACGATCTGCATTCATCACTTTGTTCCAGGCGGTGACGAAGTCCTTCACAAACTTCTCCTTAGCATCATCCTGCGCGTAGACCTCCGTCAACGCCCGCAGCTGTGAGTTGGAGCCGAACACCAGGTCCACCCGGGTGCCGGTCCATTTGACTGTTCCGGTGTTGCGGTCTTTGGCTTCGAACAGATCCTCTTCTGCGGCCGAGGGAGACCACTCCAGCGCCATATCCGTCAGGTTTACGAAGAAATCGTTGCTTAGTTGCCCGGGTCTGTGGGTCAGCACACCGTGCCTGGAACCTTTATAGTTCGCATCCAGCACGCGCAAACCGCCAACCAGCACCGTCATCTCAGGGGCACTGAGCTGGAGCAGTTGAGCCTTGTCGAGCAGCATCTCTTCGTCAGAAACCCCGAACTTCGTGCGACGGAAGTTACGGAAACCATCGGCCTCTGGCTCGAGTGGCGCGAACGACTCAGCATCAGTTAGCGCGTCAGTGGTGTCGTTACGGCCTGGTGTAAAGGGTACATCGATGGCATGCCCTGCATCCTTTGCGGCCTTTTCGATCGCGGTGTTACCGCCGAGAATGATCAGATCCGCCAGCGCAACTTTTTTGTTGCCGGACTGTGCCGCATTGAACGCTTTCTGGATAGCGTCCAGCGTATTCAGCACTCTGCTCAGCTGATCCGGCTGGTTAACCGCCCAGTCTTTTTGCGGGGCAAGGCGAATACGCGCGCCGTTGCCACCCCCACGCTTGTCGGAACCCCGGAAGCTCGCGGCCGAGGACCAGGCGGTGTAAACCAGCTCCTGAACCGACAGACCCGAGGCCAGGATCTCGCTTTTCAGGGTGGCGATATCCTGCGGGCCGATCACCTCAAAATCCACGACTGGAATCGGATCTTGCCACAGGAGTTGTTCTTCAGGCACTTCCGGGCCCAGATAGCGGGCTCTCGGGCCCATATCTCGATGGGTCAGTTTGAACCATGCCCGCGCGAAGGCATCGGCGAACTCCTCGGGGTTCTGGTGGAAGTGCTGCGCAATCTTGCGGTACTCAGGATCTTCGCGCATCGCCATGTCGGCGGTAGACATCATGATAGGCACAGTCTTTGAGGCATCCTCAGCGTCTGGGGCCCTGTCTTTGTCGGTCAGGCCTTTGGGCTGCCACTGCTGGGCACCTGCCGGACTCTTGGTCAGCGTCCACTCGTAACCCAAGAGTACCTCAAAGTAACGCATGTCCCACTGGGTGGGTGTGGGCGTCCAGGCACCTTCAAGCCCACTGGTAATCGCATCACGACCCTTGCCTTTGCCGTGACCGCTTTTCCAACCAAAGCCCAGCTGCTCGATGGGCGCAGCTTCAGGCTCAGGGCCGACCTGGTCCGGATCCCCGGCACCGTGGGCCTTGCCAAAGGTGTGGCCACCGGCCGTCAGCGCCACCGTCTCATAATCGTTCATGGCCATACGGGCAAAGGTTTCACGAATGTCGCGCGCCGACGCCAGCGGATCCGGCTTGCCGTCAGGACCTTCCGGGTTGACGTAAATCAGGCCCATCTGCACCGCGGCAAGGGGATTCGCGAGTTCACGCTCCCCCGAGTAGCGGCTGTTGGGCTTGTCACTGGTCGCCAGCCACTCTTTTTCCGCGCCCCAGTAGATGTCTTCCTGAGGCTGAAAGTGGTCTGCCCGACCACCGGCAAAGCCGAAGCACGTAAAGCCCATGGTTTCCATGGCCACGTTACCGGTCAGCACCATCAGGTCCGCCCAGGACAGTGGGTTGCCATATTTCTGCTTGATGGGCCAGAGCAGACGGCGGGCCTTGTCCAGGTTACCGTTGTCCGGCCAGCTATTAAGCGGCGCAAAACGCTGGTCTCCGCTGCCCGCACCGCCACGGCCATCGCCGGTGCGGTAGGTTCCGGCTGCGTGCCACGCCATGCGGATGAAGAGGGGACCGTAATGGCCATAGTCAGCCGGCCACCAGTCCTTGGAATCGGTCATCAGAAAGGCAAGGTCTTTCTTGACCGCGGCCAGATCCAGTTTTCTGAACTCTTGCGCGTAGTTGAAGTGTTCGCCAAGCGGGTTGGATTGTGGCGAGTGCTGATGAAGGATGCCGAGGTTAAGTTGATTCGGCCACCAGAAACTATTGCCAGGTCCTTCACTCTTACGCGAGGTGCGCGATCCGTGCATGACCGGGCACCTGTCACCGCTACCCGTATTATTGTTGTCGACCATATCTGTCTCCGATCTTGACTGTTTGAGGTGAACAGTTTCTTTCAAGCAACTGCCTGTGCGTTGCGCACTGCCGTCCAGAGACTGTAGACCTACTCCTCGTAGAGCGTGCGCCACCCGCGCCGTTACTGGTTGGAGCCCAAGTCATTCTCGGACTTTTCCCACGCATCATTGAGCCCCTTATAGGCATCGGAAAAACCTTCTTTCATATGCTCCCATGCATTCTCAGTACTTTCTTTCAGGCGGCCATACCATTCGGCGACCTGATTGCGCTGCTGGCGTAGCGCCTTGAGACTATCTCGCGCATTTTTGCGCGCACCCTTATCCATTTTGTCCCAGCGTTCATCAACCCGTGCCTCCAGCGCGTTAATGCGTTTATCCAGTTTATCCACGGCCGCTTTTGTCCTGCGAATCGCCTCGTCCTTCTGACCAGCGGAGTAGGCTCCAAGCGTCTGCAGTAGATCTTGTGTTTCTTGCTTCACCTCTTGTATTGACGTTTTGTCAGTCGATGCTTGCGCACAGCACAGGGGTGTGATTCCGAGGACTCCAATCAATACCATGGCACAGGTATTCAGGTTCATTCGTCATCTCCTTTGGTCATGGCCACGATGACCCTACGGTTTATTTGAATCTGGATGTAGCCGACTTCAGTGCATGACTAATTGTGCTCCACGCACTATCCA
>JBFGZS010000125.1:0-2924 GCA_041586615.1 Motiliproteus sp.
GGGGTATTGCAGCAACCCGCAGGCGATACATTCCTTGGCCAGATCCTGGTTGTGGTGCTGCAGCGGATGACCGCAGCGGGGACAGAAACGGTGATCCTGATGCCAGGTGGATACCTGAGCGGCGCGCGACAGCACAGCAAAGCCATCGGCAGTGGCCTGCGCCAGCAACGTACGAAAACCGGCACCCGCCTCCGCCATCGCAGGCCAATCGTCCGGCATGATAATCAATTTGATGTGTTCTTGCGGAGCCAGGCCCAGATCATACACCGCCAACGCCGCTGCGTGATCCTGCTGCGGTTGTTTAAAACGCCATTGACTATGCTGGTCAGACCAGATGCGATGACCGCGTGCATAAATATATTCGGTTCCCATATCATGTCCAAAAATTGATATAAAACAAGTTACTAGCTATTAAAACGCACCAAGAACGTCCACTTATACAAAAGCGGGTCTTTTAGTCCTACTTGGGTGCTCGCAGGCTTTTGATTTTGAAAAACACCTGATAATCTACGCGCAGACTAATAACAACCCCGCTATGGATAGCCCCGATTGGCACAGGATAAAATATCGATGACCACCACGCAGGCTTTTATTAAGAACTTTCTCGGCAATTCACCGGTCTGGTATAAGCAGGCAATTGTATTCTTTTTAGTACTCAACCCTATTCTTCTCTTCGTCGCAGGTCCAGTCGTGACCGGCTGGACTCTGATTTTTGAATTTATCTTCACTCTGGCACTGGCGCTGAAATGCTACCCGTTGCAGCCCGGCGGTTTACTAGCCCTGGAAGCGATCATCATCGGCCTGGCCAGCCCGGAAACCGTTTACCATGAAGTACAGGCTAACCTGGAGGTTATTCTGCTGCTGATGTTCATGGTAGCCGGTATCTATTTCATGAAGAGCATGTTGCTGTGGACGTTCACCAAAATCCTGCTGAGAGTACGCTCCAAGGTCTTGCTCTCCCTGCTATTCTCGTTCTTTGCCGCCATCCTGTCGGCATTCCTTGATGCCCTGACGGTTACCGCGGTACTGATCAGTGTCTGTGTCGGCTTTTACGCGGTATACCATAAAGTTGCCTCCGGCAAGCACTTCCATCACGACGGTCACGACCACGCTGACGATAACGAGGTGCATGAAGATCAATACGCCATCCTGGCACAATTCCGCGCTTTCCTGCGTAGCCTGTTGATGCATGGCGCGGTCGGTACCGCACTGGGTGGCGTCTGCACGCTGGTGGGCGAGCCGCAGAACCTGCTGATCGCGCAGAAAGCTGGCTGGGACTTTGTGCAATTCTTCGTGTTGATGGCACCAGTTACGATGCCGGTCTTGTTTGCCGGCCTGGCTACCTGCGCACTGCTGGAAAAACTCAAATGGTTTGACTACGGCGCCGAAATCCCTGCGTCGGTACGCAACATACTCGAGGAGTTTGATGCCGAGCAGGATAAACGCCAGACCAAACGCGATAAAATCACCCTGATCATTCAGGCGTTGGTTGCACTGTTCCTGGTATTTGCGCTGGCTTTCCATCTAGCTGCGGTAGGCCTGATCGGTTTGACGGTCATCATCCTGCTGACCGCTTTCAACGGCGTAGTTGAAGAGCACCAGATCGGCAAGGCATTCGAAGAGGCCCTGCCGTTTACCGCGCTGCTGGTGGTATTTTTCTCCATTGTATCGGTGATTCACGAACAGCACCTGTTCCTGCCGATCATCGCTGCGGTACTGGCCATGGATACGGCGGTTCAGCCGGGGGTGTTCTTTATCGCCAACGGCCTGCTCTCCGCCATCAGCGATAACGTGTTTGTCGCGACCGTTTATATCAATGAAGTGGTGGCGGCACTCAACGCAGGCGACATCAGCCGCGAGCACTTCAACCTGCTGGCAATCGCCATCAACACCGGCACCAACATCCCGAGTGTGGCGACACCTAACGGTCAGGCGGCCTTCCTGTTCCTGCTCACCTCCGCACTGGCGCCTCTGATCCGCTTATCCTACGGAAAGATGGTCTGGATGGCCCTGCCCTACACCATCGTGATGAGCATTACCGGCTATCTGGGGGTAACCCACTTCCTGTAACCGCGGATCACTGAAAGACTACCGCACACCAACAGGCCCGTTACCCCATAACGGGCCTTTTTTATACTTGTGAGTACCTTCCCGCGCTGTCTCATGGCAAGGCAACATCTATAACCCAGCCGATGACAGGACAAAAAAAACCGGTCTACCTGAGCAGACCGGGATATCGAGCTCCTACATTTAGCCTTGGGTATGACCTCAAGCAGCAGGCTCACGCATGGTGACAAACTCTTCAGCAGCGGTCGGGTGAATCCCAATGGTGGCATCAAACACCGCTTTGGTCGCCCCTGCCTTCAGTGCCACGGCAATGCCCTGAATAACTTCACCGGCATCCGGCCCGACCATGTGCACCCCCAACACCTTATCACTGTCGCGATCCACCAGCATTTTCATGAAGGTTTTCTCATCACTGCCGCTGAGCGTATGCTTCATCGCACGGAAGGTGGATTTATAGACATCAACGTTCGCATAGCGCGCCCGGCTCTGCTCTTCAGTCAGTCCCACCGTACCAATATTCGGCTGGCAGAACACCGCCGTCGCAATCAGCTCGTAATCCACCTGCTGCTGTTGATTACCATACAGGTTGCGCACCAGCGCCATACCCTCAGCCAACGCCACCGGCGTCAACTGCACCCGATCGATCACATCACCGATCGCATACACCGATGGCTCGGCCGTCTGAAACTGATCATTCACTTTGATCGCCCCATTGGCCTGTTGCTCGACCCTGACTGTCTCCAATCCCAGGTCGGTGACATTCGGTACCCGACCCGTGGCATACAGAATGGTGTCCGCCTGCAACGTCGAACCATCGGTCAGAAAGGCGAGCAAACTGCCATCGGCCTGCTTTTCAA
>JBFGZS010000126.1:0-2840 GCA_041586615.1 Motiliproteus sp.
GGCCCGGATGTAAAAAGGCGATATCCTTAGGCGAGACTTTCGCCTCTATCAACAGACGCTCTTCCGTAGGTACAATTTCCACCAGATCCATTCCCGGCTGGATGACACCGCCGATGGTATTCACAGAAATCGTCTTAATCGTACCTTTCACCGGAGAGACAACCGTGGTGCGGTCAACCCGATCCCGTAAGCCAACCTGAACCTCGTTAGACTGATTCAATTTAGCCAGTATCTCGTTCAGCTTTTGCTGACTCTCACTGCGCGCATTTAACGCTATTTCACGTCTTTTCGCAACCGATTCCTGGATAGATGCCTGCACTTTAGGCAATAACAACCGTCCCCCTTCAAGCTCCTGTTTATAGGTATTAACCTCACGTTCCAGCTTAATCAATTCGATCCGTGGAATAACGCCCTGCTCGGCTAACGGCCGTGTTAACGTCATCTCTTCCAGGCTCAAGGTATAGGAGGTTTCAAAGTGCCGAATCTTGGATTGAAGCTCTTTCTTTTCTTGTGCTTTCTGCTCAATCTGCCGCCCAAGAATATCCAGCTGATTAGTCAGGTTACGCAAATACTCATTCAGTTGCGCCTGCTCTCGCTGGAACAGCTCTGGATGATCCACCTGCCAGCCATCGGTCAGCATAATAGGCTTGGGCTCAATACGAACCTGCTCAGCCCAGGCATCAATGCTGCTGCCCTGTCCGATAAAAATACTCGCCAAGACCGCCCGATGACGCGCCACGGAAACCTCCAAAAACGCAGCCTCCTGCGCCTGACCACGATAGTCCGACAAGAAACGGGTTTCATCGACACGTAACAGAGGTTGTCCCGGCGTTACCTGTTCGCCTTCCCGCACGTATATGTCTTTGACAATCCCCCCTTCCAGATACTGTACGACCTGTACCTGCTGAGACGGTATGACACTGCCCTCCCCACGGGTGATTTCATCCAGCTCGGCATAATAGGCCCAAACCAGCGCAACCAGCACAAAGGCAGCAATCGCCCATAACAGAATCCGTGAACTACGCGGCGTATCGAGTAGCACCGCCTCTGCCGCACTGTCTATAAATTCATACAGCTGGGGGTCCGGCTTGACCTGCCCGACATCGCCGGATCGCTTCGATGCTCCAATTATTTCATTCACAACCTGCTTGGCTGAACCCAAACGGTGCGGAGTTTCCTCAGGCATTGGCGGGCTCCTTCTGTTGCGCAGTCTGAGTACGCGAGCCGGTATCACGCAGCCAATTGATCACATCCGCTTTCGGCCCATCCGCGACTAAGCGGCCATTCTCGAGTACGATAATTCGATCAACCACTTCCAGCATGCTTGATTTATGAGTACTCAACAACACGGTTTTACGGGTTTCTAATTGCTTTATTTGATGTACAAGGCGCTGCTCGGCACGACGGTCGAGCTGACTGGTTGGCTCATCTAACACCAGAATAGGTGGATCCATAATCATCGCCCGCGCAGCAGCCACCGCCTGGCGCTGACCACCCGACAATTGGCGGCCACCTTCCCCAACCTGGCGCTCAAGCCCGTCAGGATCATGATCGGTGAACGCGGTAACGCCCCCCCACTCTGCCGCACGCAGTATAGTTTCATCGGAGGAGAAAGGTGAGCCCAGGGTGATATTTTCCCGAATACTACCAAAAAACAACTGCGTATCCTGGGTGATACAGCCAATATTGCGCCGCAGATCTGCCGGATGCAGCTGGGCAATATTCACTCCATCAATACGAATATCGCCTGCAGAGGCCCGATACAGTCCCATAATCAACTTTTCCAAGGTACTCTTGCCAGAACCGATACTGCCAATCAGGGCAACTTTTTCACCCGGATTAATGGTAAACGAGACATCGGAAAGTGCCTGGACTTGTTGATCAGGGTAGGAAAAGCTAACTTTATCAAACTCAATTTTTCCTGTCAGGGCCGGTCGGCTAAGATACTTTTTGCCTTCTTCCTGTTCGGTTGGCATCATCATCACCTGATTAATCAGGCTCATGGACGATTTCGCCTGATTATAGCGCGTTGCCAACAAGGATAACTGCGCCATCGGTGCCACCGCCCGGCTACCGAGCATCACCGCGGCAATAATCCCCCCCATACTGAGCTCGCCTGCAGCCACCAGATACACCCCCATCACGATTACACCCACCGTCATCATCTGTTGGACATAGCTGGCTAGGCTGGATGCACCATTGGCAAGCTTGCGGGTGGTAATATCATGCTGGCCCATCTTGCTGACCGCCTGCTCCCAGATCACTTGATACTTACTCTGCGCACCGGTAATTTTAATGGCTTCAATACCGTATAAACCTTCGACCAGTGTCGCCTGCTTCTGTGAAGACAGCTTGGCATTCAGCTCAATCTGTTTCGCCAACGGTCGCTGAATATAGAGGCTGTAAGCCACCATGATCACCATGGCAATTATCGGCACAATCACCAGCGGCCCACCAACCAGCCAAATAACAAACAAAATAATCACCGCAAACGGCAAATCCACCAAGGCACTGATCGTTGCCGAGGTGACAAATTCTCTGATCGCCTCGAACGATTGCAGATTATTGGCAAACGCCCCCACCGAGAGTGGTCGCGCCTCCAGCCGAATGCCCATCACCCGCGAAAAGATTTTCGCCGACAATTGCAGATCAAGCTTCTTACTTGCGACATCGATAAAATAGGAACGCATCTGGCGTAGTATGAAATCGAACAGGAAAACAATTCCGACACCGATCGCTAATACCCACAACGAATCAAACGCCAGGTTGGGCACAATCCGGTCGTAGACATTCATCACAAACAAGGGTGAGGCGACCGCGAACAAATTGATCAGGAAGGA
>JBFGZS010000127.1:0-2650 GCA_041586615.1 Motiliproteus sp.
ATACGATGATGAACCACCCGATGCACTTGCACGGTATGTGGAGTGAGCTGGAAACCGGAGGCAGTCGTTATTTACCGCGTAAGCATACGGTTGTTGTGCAGCCGGGGGCTAAAATCAGCTATCTGGTTACTGCTGACGCGTTAGGTCAGTGGGCATTTCATTGTCACCTGCTCTTTCATATGCCGGGTATGTTCCGCGCAGTTCATGTCAGTTAATCGGAGCGTTCATCATGCAAAAACGGATTATTAGTTTATTGGTGTTGGCTGTCGTGCTACTGCCCGGGCAGGCTTTTTCGGCAGCCATCGATGACCCCTTGCTCACTATGTTTCAGGTAGATCAGTTAGAGAAACGCGATGCGAGTGGCGCTAACCCACTGGTGTGGGAAGTACAGGGCTGGATCGGATACGATCTGAATAAACTGGTCCTGAAAAGTGAGGGCGAGCGGGCCAGTGGTACTACGGAAAGTGCTGAATTGCAGTTGCTTTACAGTCGCGCAATTACACCCTATTGGGACATTCAGGCCGGCGTAAGGCATGATTTTTTCCCCAAACCTACGCAAACTTGGGCCGTAATTGGCGTACAGGGGATTGCGCCGTACTTTTTTGAAACCGATGCAAGTTTGTTTATCGGTGAATCTTGGCAGGCGGGTTTGCGTCTGGAAGCCGAGTATGAACTGATGCTCACCCAGCGCTGGGTGTTGTCACCTGATGTTGAATTTAATCTCTATGGGAAAAACGATGTTGAACGGGGCATCGGATCGGGCTTGGCTAACCTTGAAGTCGGATTGCGTCTGCGCTACGAGGTGCGACGTGAATTTGCTCCATATATCGGTATTAATTGGGAAAGACAGTTGGGAAAAACGGCTGATTTTGCCCGAAAAGATGGGGAGGACGTCAACGATACGCAGTTTGTGGTGGGAGTACGTGCTTGGTTCTGAACAGGTGAGGGGGCTGGCGATATACTGGTTTAAGGATAGCCATACAGCCTAATGGGATGGCTATAGGGTTGAAAAAATGGAGTGTTTTAATCTAGAAAAATAGGCCAGCCTCAATTGAGGTTGGCCTATCTGAGTCATCCCGGTTATATGATTAACCGCGCCTCTACTCCTTGGCTGCAGAGGTAGTTGTTTCCTCTTCAGCGCCGCTAAACAGCCCGGGACCTTTGGGCGCTTCGCGGTTAGCGTGGTACTGATAAGGCTGAGCACCACTGCACGCAGTGAGCATCAAGACCATCAGGAGCAGGCCAATCCGTTGTATCCTGTGCATCGCGCTACTCCTAGAATTTCACCCGGGCACCGGCGATAACAGCGTCGATGTCCAGCAAATTGCTACCCACACGGTCAAGCTCATAGTTACGCCAGCCGATATAGGCTTCAGTCGCCCAGGCATCAATCTTCTGTACCGCCTGAATGCCATAGCCTGTCCCTTCATCACCGGCCATGGCAAAATCGTCAGAACGGTTGTAATCGATGGAGAAGGCGGTCATGCCCGCATTGCTGAGACGGGTCTGATAACCCACTTTGCCGTAGTAGAAGCTGGGGTCGGTACCGCTGACATTATCTCGTTCACCAGCGGCCAGGGTGAGGTTGAGTCCACCGGCCAGTAGTAGCGATACTGAGCCATTCACCTGATTATCGACAGTGGGCGAATTAGGATCAGAATAGGCGATGGCACCCGCGATTTTCATGCCGTTGTAATCGGCAGAATAGCGTAGCGCAGTATCCCAGGCATCACCCTCGATAAGGCTGGCCGATGCTGTGACCCCCGCGAAGCTGGGTGTATCGTAACGCACCCGGTCTGCTCGGCCACGGCCATCTAGATTATTGAATACATCCCCTACATCGGTCCCAGTCAGCATGCCGGTGGTACTACGAAAGAGGATCGCGCCAGCCAGGACGGATTGATCGGAATATCCGGCCAAATCGGTACCGGACAGGTCGACTTCAGACGTGCCTTCCGAGGCGGTCCAGCCCTGCCCAACCCATAGTTTTCCGTAGCGTTTATTATCGAAATAGACTTCGAGGCGCCGCTGGGTAAAGTTGTCATTCCCTACATTGGTATCATCCAGTTGATTCACCGAGGCAGAGGAATTTGATTCGAACTGTACTTCCATCGCAGCGCCTACAGTAAGGTCATTCGACACATCCGCCTCGCCGATCACCCGCAACCGTGTAGAGGAGGCATCGTTATCGACATGGTATACATTGTCCTGATCACCATCATCGGCCCAGAGTAGGCCGCGGTTGACATGACCTGAGACAGTGACGCGCACCTTGTCGTTGCCCGACAGGATGCCTTTGCTGGTGCCACTTTTACTGGCCATCTCCGCTTTCGCTTCAGCATCCATGGCTTTCTGTTCGGCTTGTGCGGTTTGTTTTTCCAGCTGATCGAGCCGTTTGGTCATCGCCTCGATCTGGGCGCGTAAGGTATCGATTTCAGCTGCACTGGCGGGCGCTGCAGACAGCATCGCCAGCGTGCCAGAAATTGCTACAGCCAGTAGTTTCTTTTGCATCTTCATGGATATTTCCCCGTTTAATACCTGCAAGTTTTAGATCTAACAGGAGACTAAACTGCGCAGACAGTTACCCTTAATACTGTCTGTGATCTCCTTTTAGTGGTTCCCCCACCCAACACGTTTAAGTAATAGCAGG
>JBFGZS010000128.1:0-2511 GCA_041586615.1 Motiliproteus sp.
CTTCGTTTTTTGATGCGCCTGTCAAAAAATGACGTCGCCCGGAAAGGGCGCAACAAGTCTCTCAACCCACGGCGAAAATAAGCCGAACATAAAAGCAAACCAGCCCTGCTGTCGCTTCTTGCCGCTTAGTTCCTAGCCGCTTAGCAAAAGCGCCCTAGCACCCAGCCCTTCCAATCGAACTAGCCCCTGTGCCCAACCAAGGCAAAAGACAAGACCTGACCCCCTGCCCATGTAGCCGCTTAGCAAAAGCGCCCTAGCACCCAGCCCTTCCAATCGCGCTAGCCCCTGCACCCAACCAAGGCAAAAGACAAGACCTGACCCCCTGCCCATGACCCCCTGCCCATACTATTTCAGCACTTCGATTTGTATTGGCTTTTCGCCGGGGGCATAGTGCTGCAGAGACTTACGCACTTGGCCACTCGCATCTATCCAGAAACGGTTCGTCGCCTGCCAGTCGAGGAAGTCGGATTCGACCTCCTCCTCGAACATTTCCGTGTCATATTGCGGCCCCATCATATCCAAACGCTGGCGTCCCAGGTAACTCAGCGTCGAGGTAACGGGCATACCGATAAAGTTCTTATGCCGATAGTCAACGATTCGCACACTCGGCTGCATATCAACCAGCGCGTCCTTGGTAAGCCCGACCAACGGATCGCCATCCCGGAAACGGGTCGCCACCAGGTCAACCGGTAAACCGCCGGTAGCCACCACCCGTCCGTGCCGGGTTATCAACAAGACACGGTCTGCTGAATACCAATAATAATCATCACCTTTCACCTCACCCAGCACCAACAGCGACCTCGGCCCCAACCCGATTTTCGCGGCGATCATGGCATACGGAAAGCTATCGACATAGGCACGGTCGAACGGCGCATCCTCCATGCCGTTGATAACCAGGTCCAACGCCTGATTCGACGATGCCAGCATGCTCGCCCCCCCGCAGCCGGTAAGCAGCAACGATAACAACAGCGCGCCGAGGGTTGGCAGACCTCGTCTCAAACGGAATAAACGACAGAAACGCATGGGCATCCTAATAGGTTACAAATAAAACCAGTTCGACAGAACCAGGGGCGAGCAGTTTAGCTCCTAGCAGGCGCAACACGCCGTTCTAGTACCTAGCTGCATTTAGACTTGCCGCCTGCAGCCTGTAGCTGATTTATCATTCAAACGGCGCTGGGTCGCCGCTGCCTACCCGGACAATCTCGGCCACAGCATCGATCAGATTCACCACGGTGGTGGCTTCCATACCGCAGTAACCGCCGTCGATAATCAGATCAACCTGATTCTGCAGCATGTCACGCATTTCGTAGGGATCGGTCAGGGGCTCACTTTCACCCGGCACAATCAACGAGGTGCTCATGATCGGCTCACCCAGCTCTTCCAGCAGCGCCAGGGTAATGGCGTTGTCCGGGACGCGGATACCGATGGTGCGACGCTTCGGGTGCAGCAAGCGACGCGGTACTTCGCTGGTGGCGTTCAGGATAAAGGTGTAAGCCCCGGGGGTGTTTTGCTTTAACTGCCGGTAAACGCTGTTATCCACCTTGGCGTAGGTCGCCAGCTCGGACAGATCACGACAAACCAGGGTGAAGTTATGCTTGTCATCCAACTGCCGGATCCGCTTGATGCGGTCGACAGCGCTCTTATCACCGATATGACAACCCAGCGCATAGGCACAGTCAGTTGGGTAAATAACCACCCCACCCTTGCGAATAATTTCAACGGCCTGCTTAATCAGGCGATTTTGCGGATTTTCAGGATGGATCTGGAAAAACTGGCTCACGGGATCACCGACGATAAAAAGTAGGTATTATGAAGCGGCAGGCTGCAGGCGGCAAGCTGCAAGCGGGGTTCATAAACCACACCGACTAGAAAATGAAACTTGCCTTACTCCGATAACATCTTTTTCATCAGGGCCGCCAACATTCTGGAAATGATCAATGTTTCATTTTTCCACGCCGCACCTAATTCCTTACTTAAATAACCAATATCTGTGGCTATATAAACTTGAGTACGAAGCTCCGCACACGAACCCTTGGCAATCGACAAAAAGCGGGCTTTATCACGGTCCGAGACCCTCTCCATACCCTCAGCAATATTACTAGGAATGGAGAGGCTTGATCGCGTGATCTGATCTTTAAACCCAAAATCCCGACAGTCCGAAAACTCTTTATAAACTGACGTACTGAGTTGTACCGATCTTTTCCAAACATCAAGACGCTCAAAGTCCATTTCGACACTCCCTTATCAAGCTCACTCTCCACGCCGTCCTTAGCGCAGATTCTTAATTTTCAATCTTCACTTTAACCAAGCCCTACAGCCTATCGCTTTTTTATTTTACCTTCAGCTTGGTGCATGCTGCTTTTTTCTTTTTTCTTTTCACCTGCAGCTTGCAGCCTGCCGCCTTATCTATTTTCTTTTCACCTGTAGCTTGAAGCCTGCAGCCTGCCGCCTGCCGCCTGCCGCCTTATCTATTTTCTTTTCACCTGTAGCTTGAAGCCTGCAGCCTGCCGC
>JBFGZS010000129.1:0-2426 GCA_041586615.1 Motiliproteus sp.
CGACCTGAACGGCGTTGGCGGTGTTGCCGATACGGTCAAGGCCAATGTCGCCGACGCCCTGTATGCCACCATTGCCGGCATGGATGCGGGGACGATGGGTTATCTGGCCACGATCGCGGGAACCCTGTTGGTGTCCACGTATTTTATCACCTCGTCAGACTCAGGAACCTTGGTGCTCACGACGATTATGAGCGAAGGTCATCCGCACCCACTCAATCGCCATCGGATTTTCTGGGGCTGCATTCAGGGCTTGGTTGCCGCTGTACTGCTGGTCGCGGGCGGTAATGCCGCGCTTAGTACCCTGCAGACGGCATCGATTACCGCTGCGCTGCCGTTTTCTCTGTTGATGGTACTGATGTGCTTCGCTCTGGCTAAGGGCGTGAGGGCGGAATCCCGGCTGATAGCAGCGACAGTGCCGGTGAAAGGGCAGGAGGTATAACGATGGTCACGTTGGCAGATCTTGACTGGAAGACTTATTAACCTGGCATTTTGATCCCCGAAGCCATTGCCGTTGGAGTGGCTCCTGAGTGTCTGCATTAAGGTCTGAATTAAGGGTGTTGCAGGCAGCGTCCGCAGGCGCTGCTTCGATACGGCTTGGCGTTTAGCTATGGTGGCTCGCCTTTTGAGGGGCGGTCCATCATATCTATTGGTAATTCTCAGGATCCAATTTATGATTCTGTTGTCTGGCAGTCTGCCGAGGCGTCTTTAAGGTCTCTTTGCGGCGTCTCTTCTCTTATTGGAGGTGTGGCATAAAACACTCGCAGCTTAGGATTTGGTTGTTGACCGTCTTCTTGTCGACCTCCGTGTTGACCGTGCCCTCCGCTGCGTCTGAGATATCACTTGGAATCTATGAGTACCCGCCTTTTCTCGGCAAGGACCTGAAACGGGGCGGAGTGCTGGCTGATTTAAGCCAAGCCATCTTCATACACGCGGGATACAGCACCCGCCAGGTCTCCATGCCCTTTGCCCGGCTGGTGTCTGCCGCGCGATTTGACGAAGTGGATGTGGTTGTCGGCCTCTGGCATACCCGTGAGCGGGAAGCGCAGTTTCTGTTTTCCAGTAACAGTTTGTTATCGACCTCTGTGGGGTTCTATAAGCGCAGTGGTAGTCGTTTTTCCCTAAGAGGTCATTCGAGCCCGTTGATTGTTGGTCTGCCGAGGGGGTATGCCTTGCCTACGGGGCTTGATGTGACCAGGCTGAGACTGCTTACCCTCGACGATGATTATCAGGCGCTCAATATGGTTGCCAAGGGGCGTATTGATTTGGCGATCATATCTCAGGACCTTGCCGGCTACCTTTTCAAGACCCAGCTGAAAGAGGAGGCGCATCAGCTGGAGTTTGTGTCGCCTCCTCTTGGCGTAGAGCACTTTTATATGGCGGTCTCTCGTAACCATCCTAATCCTCAGCAGGTACGG
The DNA here is from genome assembly GCA_041586615.1 of Motiliproteus sp. GTDB lineage: Bacteria > Pseudomonadota > Gammaproteobacteria > Pseudomonadales > Balneatricaceae > Motiliproteus. Next base: position 1,416 of record JBFGZS010000129.1, read on the forward strand.
GGAGATTTTGACCGTGCCTTTGTGGAGCTGCTCGAGCAAGGCGTGGTGCAGTCGATCATTCTCGATCATGGTTTTAGTGATTTTTCTTCTGCCGTTACCCCATAGTGGGTTTATCCATCGATTAGAGGTTGGCGCTACAGTTCCTCTTCAATATGAGTGCTAGTGCGGCGTATTCTTTGCGCGTTCGGATATCATTTCCCGTAGATACCATCTGCTGTTGTCGACTATCTGTCCGTCAGGTTACTCGTGTCTCGATTCTCGATACGTTGGCACCGTATCGTCACCCCGATTCGTTCCTTCTTGATCGGTATCGTTTGACGCATTTATCGCGAGTAATGGCATGACCGGTGCCTTCTACGGCGGGGCGAAATGCGGCCAGGAGTGTTGCTGTATTTGTAGTGCAAATGACGGCATTATTATTATTGATTTCTATTGTGTCGTTGTGGGGGGTAGGGTTAATTACAGCGGGTCAGAGCGCGCGGCGTACGGACACAAACGCCTTCAGCGCTTCGACGGCTTCCCGTAAGGGATGAACTGAGTTTAAAAATAGCCTCGTATAAATATAACAAGCTATAAGGATTTAGAATGAAGATGCCTCAAACGTTGTCTATACCCAACGGTGAAAAGGTTCAGGGGACCTTTTCGCAACAGGAGATGAGTTCACGGCTGGCGAAATTGCGCCGCTATATGGCCGAAAACGATCTGCAGGCGGTCCTGTTTACCTCCTACCATAATATCAACTACTACAGCGACTTCGTCTACTGCCGCTTTGGTCGTGATTACGGCCTGGTGGTGACGCAGGATAATTACACCACCATTACCGCCAATATCGATGGTGGTCAGCCCTACCGCCGCAATCAGCTGGGCGACAACGTCGTCTACACCGATTGGCAGAAGGACAACTTCTTCTACGCGGTTAAGCAGCTGATCACCGATGGCGCTAAAGTGGGGGTCGAATTTGACCATATGCCGCTGCAGAATCTGGAGAAGATGAAAGCCATCCTGCCGGCG
>JBFGZS010000130.1:0-2347 GCA_041586615.1 Motiliproteus sp.
AAACGTTGAAAAGCGTACTGGCTGCATTCTTTGGCGTACAAAGCGACAAAAACCGGCAACATGACTTTATTCACGGCAAGCCCCGTGACTTTATCATCGTCGGTCTGGTAGCGGGTGCTGTTTTCGTGCTACTGATCTGGGGCCTGGTCAATCTGGTCATCTATTTTGCTGATCTTCCCACCTAACACCCAACGTATTAACGGTAAAATTCACAGCTGTCTGATGACAAATTCAATCGGTTAAAAAGACCGCCTAGAATGACAACCAAAACAGTCAGTAAATACTTCGCATCGATCCCCTGCAACCCTGCTGCCTTTCCTGCAATAAAAATTGCATCCACAATCTTCAGGCGCTGTAAACAGCTGTTTCAATAACGTTTGAAAAAATCACATAAAAAACATATTGAAAAACATAACAAATTGATTATAAAGACATTTTTACAACATGACGATTCAGTGACCGATTTGTTAAAAAGCCTGTATTCATGGGCAATAGCGCAATCTACCCCGATACTATTCACAGAGTTATCAACAGAAATCGTGGATAATTCTGCCGCCTCTTCGAGGTCACATTTCCCTGCCACATGCGCCTCAGGATAACAAGCGCCAGCAATCAACAAACAGACTCTTTTTCGGCTCTGTTTACATAAAACATGCATTCTTTCTTACTCATCCGCCGTGAGTCCTTGTATAACCGTCGACGGTGCCGGCAACGCATCAGTCACACAGCGAAAGCCAATCAGGATATGCCGCGATTGCGCCGCTCGTCCATGGCGAAAACCACAACGGCAGGTACCAGGTGCATCATCCCAGGAGCAGCCTTTCAAAACCACGCGTTCACCGTCGCCCATCGGCGATGCACTCCACTCGAACACATTGCCGAGTAAGTCTTGCACGCCCTCAGGGGTAGCACCGTCGGGATGTGCATCAACCGCCGCAGTACCCTGTGCCGACGCTTGAAGATAGCTGGGTTGCCATTGATCGCCCCAGGCAAACCGCCGCGCCACCGTTCCACGACACGCCGCTTCCCACTCGAATTCGCTGGGCAGACGCTGGCCTCGCCACTGACAATACGCGGCGGCATCTTGCTGACTGACCAGAACGACAGGGTGATCCGCCAAGCCTACGGGCGGTTTGGTGCCCTGCCAGAGATATGCAGCAACACGTTCATATGGATGGGCCAGAAAGCCTTGCCTGAGATAGTCACGTAGATTAATGAAGGGGACGCGGTGATTACGCGCTCGAATAAACTCGGCATACCGTGCTTGGGTAACCGGTTGCTGATCAATTCGAAAGGCCGCCAGGCTATGCCGCTCTGGTTGCCGTTCCCAGGCATCATACCAACGCTGCTGACGTACCAGCGCAGGCGAATGTTGATAGCCCCACTGCCGCTCGATGCCATCACTCCCCAGCAGGTATACGGCTGCAGGTATTATGACCGACTCTGAGTGCGGTTCTGGCAGCAAGGTTCCACCCGCAGCTGAACCGCCACTCGAGCACAGGGCAGCACTCCAACACAGCGTTTTCCACCACAAACCGCTCACCCTCTTGCCCTCTCACCGCACCTGATATTCTGGTATAGATTGTTATGCCGGACCGCAGCCTCCCGGCAGTCAATCTGAAGCGCTGTTCAGTTAAACCCTGCAACTGAACCTTGCAACTGAACCTTGCAACTAAACCCTGCTAACTGCGCCTTACCCACTAACCCTAGTCAAAAATTAACGCACTATTCAAACCTGATAACAAAATCCATCCTCAAATTGAGGATATCCACCGGTAGAAGTGATGAACGTGCACTACTATGTATCCAGGCAGGCACAGCATCAGGAGGCTGTCCAGTCAGGCGCATGCAAATCAGCACAAGGAGCTTTATCAGCATGGATCGGCTTTTTTCATGGAAAGATGTTCTGACGACAATAATTTTCTTGCTTATCACGCTATTGCCAGCGGCTGTGTCGCACGCAGCTGAAGGTTATATTCGCGTGCAACACTACCTCGACCAACACCCTGAGCAACACCGCATCATGGCGGATTTTTCCGCCACGGTACGCGGTTCGGCAAAGCCGATTACAATGGCTCCCGCACGTCCGGTACGTATTGCCGTCATCTACCCAGGACTGCAAGCATCCGACTATTGGCGTCGTAGCTTGGTTTCCTTCGAACGCCGCCTGCAGGATATCGGCCTGCCATATGTAATGAAGGCTTATTTTTCCCGCCCCGTCGTCGACAGCGAGCTGCAAAGTCAGCAATTGTCCGAAGCACTGCAGTGGCAACCGGATTATCTGGTCTTCACCCTCGATATCGCTCCTCAGAGCCGCATGATCGAGCGTTTACTGTCACGTGGTGCG
>JBFGZS010000131.1:0-2048 GCA_041586615.1 Motiliproteus sp.
AAATGCAGGATGAAAATAAAGTTCACCCTTAAAAATAAAAAATCATCACTGAAAATGACGTGCCATCATAAGCCCATCAGGAGCTGGCCCAGAGCGGACACTTTATCAGTGACCGTTTATGGCAAGTGCTGCGCCAGGCTGTGTGAAAACCCTTTAATGACTACAATTATCAGCGAACTATCTTGAGTCCCGTTGATATGTCATCTCACATTCAAGGCCAAGGCCGATCTCAGGTCACATGGCTCCCTGAACCCCTCGACGACTTCGTTTCAGAAGATAACCCGGTCAGGGTTATTGATGCCTTTGTTGACCATCTCGACCTGCACAGTCTTTGCTTTCAGCGAGTGATTGCCAGGCCGACTGGACGCTTTGGGTATCATCCTGCAACGCTGCTCAAGCTCTATGTTTATGGCTACCTCAATCTGCGTTCAGTCGTCAAGACGGCTGAAAAAAGAAGCACACCGCAATGTCGAACTCATGTGGCTTACAGAGCACATCAACGCCAACCTTTCGCTGTTGCTTGCCTTCCTCTATAATGCTCATATGAACATAGAGGTATTATCATATGAGCACTAGAGCGGAACCAATCGCCAAGCCCAAAAAAGGCATCGCCAAATCCGGCGGTGCATGGACTGACCGTGACAATCAAACCGGACGAGTCATGATGGTAAAAGTCGCTGAGAAGGGGAAGGTGACAATTCTACTTCGCACTGTGACCGGCGTCCCTTCCGGAGAGCGGTCGAAAATGCTGGAAAATATCCGCAAGGGGCTGCCCTTTAAGGCTATCGAAGCGTTGGAAAAGGCTTATGGCGCTCCGCGCAAGGAGCTGGCGGAGGCACTTTCCATTACTATTTCTACCCTAACCCGTCGAAAGAAGGAAGGGCGTCTTCATGCTGACGAGTCGGATCGCGTGGCACGCCTTGCCCGACTCAAGGATGAAGCGCTGGAAATGATGCAGGGTAATGATGAAGCTGCAATCCAGTGGTTGCACACTCCGCTTGAAATTCTTAGTAACGAAACGCCGATGGGGCACGCTAGTACCGAAATGGGTGCTCGGGATGTAGAAGATCTGATCGGCCGTACCCGCCATGGAGTATTTAGTTGATGCTCTCGGGATGGCGCATTGCTGACTCCGTCTATGCTACCAATCCAGAGCAAATAATGTCTGGTGAGGGTGCGTATCTCTTTGGCGGCCGATGGAACAACAAAGGAGTGCGGGTGGTGTATCTTGGAACTAGCCTCGCTCAAGCCTCCATGGAACTGCTGATTCACCTGGGGCGGGCGGATATCCTCAACACCTTCCGTAAGATGAAAGTCTCCTTTGATGAATCGCTGGTTCAACACATTGACCTAGCGGACCTGCCTGATGACTGGGCCGCTCCAACCATGACCTCCTCTGTGCAGGCTGTCGGGGATGCTTGGGTTGAAGAAGCTGAGTCGCTGATCCTGCAGGTGCCTAGTGCGGCTATTCGTGGCGAGTATAACTACTTGTTCAACCCCCAGCACCCAGCGGCTGGACAGTCAATCTTCGGTCTGATAACTGCCTTCAATTACGACCCAAGACTTGTTAAAGAGTGACTTGACTTCCCCCCCGCCCTGAAGCGACGGGGATTCTAAAAGTCATTACAGCTCTTAGACCAAGGCGACTGACTACCCCGCTATCTTTCCTTCTGCAAGACGCTGTAGCCCCAGCGCGAGAATATTCTTGGCCGCGTTTTCGTCGCGTCGTGAGTGACAGCACACTCACTGCAAGCCCACTCCCTCATTCCATTGCGGGAGTTCAACACAGCTCGCCACGTAAACATAAAAAGGGGCCCGAAGTCCCCTTTTTATGGTCGAACGGTTCCAAGCCGTTAGGTGGTCGCACCTATATTACGAGGTACGAAGGAGAAGCTGCGGAACTCCTGCTTGTATTTAGATTCGCCGATCTTGCGAATCCGGGCGACGCCCATCTTGAAATTATAGTTACCGCTGATATTGTCCACCACCCGGGCGGTCAGCGAGTTACTGGGTTGGCGCATGTCGAGCATGTTGGCGTAGAGCACCCC
>JBFGZS010000132.1:0-2019 GCA_041586615.1 Motiliproteus sp.
CGGATACGACGCTATTGTTTGAATGCAGATCAATACCGGAATAAAGTTTCATTGGTCGGCTCCTCTTTCGGCAGTTCGTCGATGTTTGCATATCAACGATACGGCCACTGGGGGGAGTCGGCTAGATGATTATCAGGTCTTTCCTTTTGCCTATTTTAAGCTAGTCTTTATTTATGAGCAGACCGTTAAGAATCGAATTTTCCGGGGCGTTGTACCATGTGACTTCGCGCGGTAACCAGCAGCAAGCTATCTATCTGGATGAATCAGATAGGCTGCTGTTTCTCGATGTCCTCGGCGACGTGTGCGAACGCTGCAACTGGCAGCTGCACGCCTACTGTCTGATGACTAACCACTACCACCTGCTAGTGGAAACCCCCGACGGGAACCTATCCAAAGGGATGCGGCAGCTAAACGGCGTCTATACCCAGCGTTTCAATCGTAAGCAGGGCCGTGTCGGCCATGTGTTTCAAGGGCGCTTTAGAGGTATCTTGGTCGAAAAAGACGCTTATCTGCTGGAACTGGCGCGTTATATCGTCTTGAATCCCGTGCGTGCTCACATGGTGGATTATACCGAAGACTGGCCGTGGTCCAGTTATCGGGCGACGACAGGGCAGGAGGAGTCTCCCGCTTGGCTGGCGACAGATTGGCTATTGTCAGCGTTTTCTCGTTCAAAACGCGAGGCGACAAGGCAATACCAGGCCTTTGTCGCGGCGGGGCAGGAGAAGGTGAGCCCTTGGGGGCAACTTAGCGGGCAAATCTACCTGGGATCCGAGGCGTTCGTTGAACAGATGCAACGCCACATAGCCTCTGACAAGCCGCTCAGTGAGATACCCGCGACGCAGAGAAGGCAGCCACCGAAACCACTGCGTTATTATCAGGAAAACTACACTGACCGGGATGTTGCGATTTACCAGGCTTACCGCAGTGGAGGCCACAGTTTAAAGGCGGTCGGTGATCAGTTTGGGTTGCATTATTCCCGGGTCAGCCGCATTGTTAAGCAGCAGGAGGGCAAGGCAAAATGCAAGACCTGACCCCTCGCCCTTGGGTGCCAAGTTGAGCTGTCAAAAAGCGTAGCTATAACACCATAAGTGATCTAGAATAAGCACTAAATTCAGGTCATTTTCGGAGTTTCTATGCGACAAATATTGACCGACTGCACTGCAAGCATTTCAGAATTAAAGAAAAATCCAACAGCATTGCTGGCCGAGTCCGCGGGTGCCCCCATCGCAATCCTTAATCATAACAAGCCTGCGGCCTACCTGGTTCCCGCTGAAACCTATGAGTGGTTAATGGATATGCTGGATGATCAGTCATTAAGCAAGCAGGTCGAGGCTCGCCGAAAGGACAAAGACAAAGCGGTGAGAGTCTCTCTCGATGACTTATGAGCTTAAGTTCCTGCCAGTTGCACTTAAAGAGTGGAGAAAATTAGCCCCGCCTATTCGCGACCAGTTCAAGAAAAAACTAACGGAACGATTAATCAATCCACATGTTCCGTCTGTAAAGCTGAGTGGGTTCAACGCTGTTTACAAAATAAAATTGCGCACATCCGGCTACAGACTGGCGTACGAAGTAATAGATCAAGAGATAGTTGTTTATATACTCGCCGTAGGAAAGCGGGATAAGGACGAAATTTACCGCAAACTTAGCAATAGGGTTTAACGCAGCAAAGGCGCGGTCCCCGCACATCCCGCTTCAAAACATCACCAACAGCAAACCAACAAAGCAGCAGGCATATTTTGTAGCCGTTGAGTTCCCAGCAGTATCGCAGCTTTTGTAACGTTAGTTTAAAAACGTGCTATTAACCCGCCGGGTTAATAGAGCTAACCGGCCTGGCGTGGCATTGAGCGCCAAGCCCGCGTTGAGCAGCAAAGCGGTCTTGCGCACAAACTGGCAAGGGCCACCTACCATGTACTGAAAAAACAGGAGGCCTTCGATCTTGCCCGAGCGTTTGGATGATGAGTTTTGGTTGAGGTCATGAGCTCGCAGAGGGGTTGGTAGAACCATCAGACCTGATTAGCC
>JBFGZS010000133.1:0-1991 GCA_041586615.1 Motiliproteus sp.
GTGGCATCCACCTTTTTCACCGTCACCACACTTTCGCCGGCTTTAGCCTGAATACTCGATATGGTACCGGTGGTTTGCAGCACCGCATGCTGCACTTTGTCGATGGAGCGCTTAATCTCCTCGGTGGAGGATTTTGTCCTGATCGCCAGCGCCCGCACCTCGTCGGCCACCACCGCAAAACCGCGCCCCTGCTCACCGGCCCTGGCTGCCTCAATTGACGCGTTCAGGGCAAGCAGGTTCGTTTGCTCGGCAATTTCATTGATCACATTCACTACATCCCCAATTTCATGGGAATGTTTTCGCAATGCCTCGGTCGCCTCGGTGGCTGTATCTATCGATGCCGACAGTTCCGTTATCATATTCAGAGTCGTGTCCAGATACTCGATCCCGCGATTGGTCTCATCACGGACAAACTGACTGGCTTCAGAGGTCTCGTTGATGTGCAGACTGACCTGATCAGAAGTCTGGGACAGCTCCGTCACCGCGGCAGCCACCTGATTGGTTTCCGTCTCCTGACGGTCGACACCAGACTCTATCTTGCGAAAGGCATCCTCATTCACATCCACCGCATCGGCAATGGTCGTACTGATATCGTTGAGACGACCGAGAATAGTGCGGTTACGCGCGAAATCCATCGTCAGTGCCAACTCAATTTCGCCCAACTCATTCATGTTGCTACAAAACACTTTCTGGATCAGCGGATTGGACGCTCGACTGCGTGCCATGGTTAGCAGCCGGCTAAACGGACTGAACAGATACGCGCCAATACCCAACAACAAACCTTCCGAGAGCAGCGTCGCACCGATCATCAGCCAGTCGCCTCCCAGCCAGAACTGCCCCGCTAACGTCAATATAATCAACGGTAACGCCAGCTGTGCGAAAGACTTAATCAGGCTGTAGCGATGCAACAAAGACGCGGCACGCTTGTTTTGCAGGCCCTGATATAATGCCTCCGCGTGACGAATTTGTGCCTCAGACGCGGTGACCCGAACCGACTGATAACCGACTTTACTGCCCCCGCTGTAGATCGGCGTCACATAGGCATCTACCCAATAGTGATCGCCGTTTTTGCAGCGGTTTTTAACCACCCCCCGCCAGGGTTGATCGCCTTCCAGAGCGTCCCACAAGTTAGCAAACGCCACCTTGGGCATCTCCGGATGGCGTACCAGACTGTGCGCCTTACCCAGCAGTTCCTCTTCGTCATATCCAGAAATATCCACAAACTCCTGGTTTACATAAAGAATGCGGCCCTTCAGGTCAGTGGTCGATATGAGTTGCACCCCGGACGGTACAGGAATATTTCTACCGGTAACAAAGCGTGAATCCATTTCAGCAGGTCTCAATAGGTATTTAAACACTGTGGAACAGGGAGCCCAGACAGCTAAACACAGGCGCACCTCTTCTATCCGTAGACCTATCAGCGTATACGCAGTTGATGAATAATCGATGACCCGCAAGCAGCTGGCTACCCACTATGAGACATATTCAGGCTGAGCCCACGCAACGATAGCGACGACGCAGCACGGGCCTAACGGCGATCTTTAGGCGCCCCCCAATCACACTTTTTACAGTGCAGCGGAAAACCCAGCATGGCGGTGCGGCCAGCCGGCGTAATCACCCAGGGACGGATAACCCAGGGGGGATTGTGGCGTACATGCTGAAAGTGTCCGCACGCCAACTCTGCCACCCAATGGTTTTCATCATCGCGGTGATAACCGACTATCGCTTGTTTCATTGCAGACACACCTGAACAGAGGATTAGACGACTCATACAGTGGATTTACCGCAGCAACGTCTGCCGCTTAATTAAGCCACTCACACCTGGCCCGAATTACTCAAGCTGCGGCCAAACGGCCGCCAGCCGCTGTTTGATCTCTGCATAGCGGTGCGATTCGCACCGGCCAAACCCCGCTAACTGCCGCACCTTGTGCCGGCTAAAGGCGGGTACACTGATGCCGGCCAGGAAACGACAGCTACTCTCCAGTGACGGA
>JBFGZS010000134.1:0-1972 GCA_041586615.1 Motiliproteus sp.
ATCAAACGCCGTGCCTCCTCTTTTAACACCGAGCGTGTCGATCATATCTACCAGGATCCGCATGTCTCTAATGCCAACTTCAAACTGCATTATGGCGATCTGAGCGATAGCTCCAACCTGACCCGCATTTTATCGGAAGTTCAGCCCGACGAAGTCTACAACCTGGGTGCGATGAGCCACGTGGCGGTATCCTTCGAGTCGCCCGAGTACACCGCCGATGTCGATGCCATGGGCACCCTGCGCTTATTGGAAGCGATCCGCTTTCTGGGGTTGGAAAAGAAGACCCGTTTTTATCAGGCCTCCACGTCTGAACTCTACGGCCTGGTGCAGGAGATCCCGCAGAAAGAAACCACGCCGTTTTATCCGCGCTCACCCTATGCCGTTGCCAAGATGTACGCCTACTGGATCGTGGTCAACTACCGCGAGGCCTACGGCATGTACGCCTGCAACGGCATTTTGTTCAACCATGAGTCACCGCGTCGCGGCGAGACCTTCGTTACCCGCAAGATTACCCGTGCCGTGGCCAACATAGCCCAGGGCCTGGAGCAAGCGCTGTTCCTCGGCAATATGGACGCCAAGCGGGACTGGGGCCACGCCCGTGACTACGTTCAGATGCAGTGGATGATGCTGCAACAAGAACAGCCGGATGACTTCGTGATCGCCACCGGCGTGCAATATTCGGTGCGTGAATTTGTTGAGGTGGCGGCCCGTGAACTGGGTGTGCATCTGCGTTGGGAAGGCAGCGGCGTCGAAGAGGTCGGTATCGTCGATAGCATCGATGACAGCGCACTGGCGGCGGGTAAAGTCAAGGCCGGCGCGCTTAACGCCGGCGACACTATCGTTCGGGTCGATCCGCGTTACTTCCGTCCGACCGAAGTGGAAACCCTGCTGGGTGATCCGAGCAAAGCCAAAGCACTACTGGGTTGGACACCGACCACCACCTTTGCCGAGATGGTGGAAGAGATGGTGCAGGCCGATCTGGATACGGCTAAACGGCATGCGTTACTGAGTGAGCATGGATATGCTGTCTCCGTGGCCAAAGAGTGATTGCCGCCATGACCTCGAATAATACGGTATCGGATGACACAGCCTTGAATGATACGACCGTGAGAAACACCGCATTGAATACATCGACCAGCAAGATTTATGTGGCCGGCCACCGGGGCATGGTGGGTTCGGCGATTGTGCGCCAGCTGCAGGCGAACGGTGTGCAGCATATTGTGACCCGCAGCCATGCCGAGTTGGATCTGTGCGATCAGGCGGCGGTCCGTGCGTTTTTGCAGCAGGAGAAACCGGACTGCGTGGTGGTGGCCGCGGCAAAGGTGGGTGGTATCCATGCGAACAATGCCTACCCGGCCGAATTTATTTATCAAAATTTGATGATGGAAGCCAACCTGGTCCATGAGTCGTATCAGGCCGGCGTGCCCGGCCTGCTATTCCTCGGTAGTTCCTGTATCTACCCGAAGCTGGCGACCCAGCCGATGCAGGAAACGGCGTTGCTCACCGGCACCCTCGAGCCGACCAATGAACCTTACGCGGTGGCCAAGATCGCCGGTATCAAACTGTGCGAATCGTACAACCGTCAGTACGGCGTCGATTACCGTTCGGTGATGCCAACTAACCTGTACGGTGAAAACGATAACTTCCACCCAGAAAACAGCCATGTCATTCCCGCGCTGTTGCGCCGCTTCCACGAAGCGAAACTGGCGGGTGCGCCGTCGGTTGAAGTCTGGGGTAGCGGCAACGCGATGCGCGAGTTTCTGCATGTCGATGATATGGCCGCCGCCTGTCTGCATGTTATGCACCTCGACACCGCGACCTACCAGGCCAACACCCAGCCGATGTTATCGCATATTAATGTCGGCACCGGCAAGGATGTCACCATCCGCGAACTGGTCGAAACCGTCAAGAAAGTCACCGGCTACCCCGGCGACATCCTCTGGAACAGGGAGATGCCCGACGGCGCCCCGCG
>JBFGZS010000135.1:0-1898 GCA_041586615.1 Motiliproteus sp.
GCGCCATCGGGCCGTTCCCCCACACACATACCGCAAGGAGGCTCCCGTGACTGAGCAACCCAGATCCGCGCTGCCCAAGGTGCTGGTCATCGATGACGAGCCGAATAACGGCCATATCGTCGCTGAAATCCTCGCGGGCGATTACGAGGTGCTCGCCGCCAACGGCGGAGAAGCGGGGCTGCGGCTGGCGGCGGAGCAGCGCCCCGCCCTGATCATTCTCGATGTGATGATGCCCGATATGGACGGCTACACGGTCTGCCGCCGACTCCGCCAGCATGCGGCGACGTCCGGCACACCGGTCTTGTTTGTTTCCGCACTGAGCCAAACCGACGACAAACTGGCCGCCTACCAGGCCGGCGGTGACGACTTTCTGACCAAGCCATTCAATATCAAAGAGTTACGCGCCAAGGCCAATATCTTAATCCAGCGCCAGGTGGCCCATTCGATGCAGGTGCAGCAACTGATCGACCTGATGCCGCACGGGGTCAGCCTGCGCGATGAAAACGGCACGCTGCTGCTCGTTAATCAGTACTTTGCCGACTTTTATGGCCAGGACAAGCAGACGCTACTCGGCAGCCCGATCGGCGCGGTCGTGCGCGACAACGCCCTGGTCGACCGGCTCCACGCGCAGGACCGCCGTATTCTGCAGGGTAACACACGGTCTGCAGTCTTCGAGGAGCCGTTAGCGGACGCCAACGGTGAACGGCACGACATGCATATCACCAAAACAGGCTACACCCTGGCGGGGCATGCCGCGGTGCTGACCGTCGCCACCGATATCAGCGCCCAGAAAAAGGTCGAACAGGCCCTCAGCCTGCAGCAGACGCAACTGGCGGAGGCCGAACGTTTGGCCGGCATCGGTAGCTGGGAATGGGACATGGCCGGCGACCGCTTTCAGTGGTCCGATAACCTCTATCGCTTGCTAGGGCTGACAAAAGCACAACAGCCGGTGCTCGACTGGCACACGGTCCGCCACTATTTCCTTCCCGAAGAGGCCCCCCGGATAAACGCCCAGCTGGAAGCCGCCCGGCAATGTAACGGCGTCTTTGATCTGGAACACCGCATGGTCAGAAGTGACGGACGCGTGATTCAGGTGCATGCCAAAGCGGAGCCCGTCAAGGAGGGGAGCGGCCGCCCCAACCGGATGCGCGGTACGGTGCAGGATATTAGCGAACGCCGGCGCCAGGAAACCCGGCAGCGGCTAACGACACGGATGTTCGAGCAGATGGCCGATGTGGTGGTAATTACCGATGCTGAGAGCAAGATCATCGACGTCAACGCGGCCTTTAGCCGCATCAGCGGTTACAGCCGCGAGGAAGCGCTCGGCCAGACCCCCGCCCTGCTGCGCTCTGAACACCATGACGACGCCTTTTACCGGGCGTTTTGGCGCCAGCTCAACGAGCAGGGTCACTGGCAGGGGGAGATCTGGAATCGCCACCAGGACGGCAGCCTCTACCCTACCTGGCTAAGCGTCAGCGCCCTGACCGATGCGCAGGGCGTGTTGAGCCATTACGTGGCTATCTCCCGCGACCTGTCGGACGAAAAAGCAGCGGAGGAACGACTCTATTACCTGACCCATCACGATATTCAAACCGGGTTGCCCAATCGCAGCCTGCTGTCCCGTGAGTTAACCGAAGCGATCGAACTGTCGCAGCGTGAAGACAGGAAGGTTGCGCTTATCGCGATCCGGATTAACGATTTCGATCTGGTGAACGACAGTCTGGGGCATCTGCAGGGGGATGCCTATATCGCCGAGATCGCCACAAGGCTGCGCGCGCTGGCACCCTGGCACAATGGCGTGGGGCGGATCGACACCCATACCCTGGGTATTGTGCTCCCACAACTCAGCAGCCTGAAGGAGACGCTGCCGGTGGTGCAACAGATCCTGGCGTTAAACC
>JBFGZS010000136.1:0-1769 GCA_041586615.1 Motiliproteus sp.
CCCTGCCAATAACCCGAGCTTTCCAACGCATGCCACATAGCCTGATAGAACGCCTGATCATGCCGTCCGGAGCTGAAGAGGCTGAAGCGCTTCCCGATCACCTCATTGGCTGCATAGCCGGTTACCGCAATAAATGCGGGGTTAACTGTCAGGATGTTACCTGCCGCGTCACTCACCGCCATGCCTTCAGAGCTGTTGTCATAGACCAGAACCGCCAGTTGCATCGATTCTTCCGCGCGCTTGCGCTCGGTCACATCGATCGCCATACCAATGATACCCGTCGTTCTACCCTTGGCATCGGTCAAGCGGGTCTTGATGACCTCCATCTGATGCGCCTTACCATCCGCTAAAGTTAACGTTTCATGAGTCAGCAGCGGCGTAGCTTGTGCCAGACACGCTTGGTCTGACTGAAGACAGCTGGCTGCGCTTTCGTCTCCCAGCAGATCCGCCAGACAGGTCGTGTCGATGAACTCCTGTTCAGGAATTCCGGTTGCCTTACAGAAGGTCTGGTTCACAAAGATATAACGTCCATCCACACCAACGGCCCACAGGCCCACCGGGGTATTGTCAATGATGGCCTGCAGTTGCCCTTCGCTCACCAGCAATGCCTGTTGCACTTTGCGCAACCGGTAAATCCAGTAAGCACATATCAGCAACACCACGAGAATGACTAAGCCGACCTGAAGCAACACTGTGGGACTGATGCCCCGTGCAACAGTCAGTCCCATCCAGCGCTGATACAGTTGTGCTCGCTCGTTGGCGCTGATGCTGGCGAGCGCTTTTCCCATGATGGCTGCCAGCAGCGGCTCAGACTTAACCGAACCGAAACTCAGCTTGAAACGATACGACGTCAACCCCGATGCCTGTAAATCCAGCAACCCTTCCTCCTGAATAGCAACGTTGGCCAAGGCAATATCCCCCAGATAGGCATCGGCACGGCCCATTCTCACCATCCGCAATGCCTCTGGTAGCGTATCCGCATTCACAATCGTTATCTGTGGATAATCCCTGGCGACCAGCTCATGCAAAAAAGCGCCCCGTTCAATCACCACCCGCTGGCCGGCCAGATGCTCCAGCCTGCCGATAAAACCTTTTGCCGTAGCGCTGATAATCGCGACCGGGTGATCGATATAGGGCTGGCTGAAATTGAGAAACCTGTTCCGCTGTGGCGTTTCGACAACGGCAGGCAACAGTGCTAGCTGGTTGTTTTCGGCCATGCTCAACAGTTGAGGCCAGGTCTTATCCTTGACGATCTCAAAGCGCACGCCCAGCCGCTGCTCCAACAGGTGCATATAATCGGCGGCCAGCCCTACATAGTTCCCCGATTCATCAAACCAGCCATAGGGGGCAAAATCTGGCTCGCCGCCGATGCGGATCACCGGATGCCGGCTTAACCAATCGCGCTCCGCCGCCGACAACCTTAAACTCTGGGTATTCACAAAAGCAAAATCCAGCAGATCATGCTCACTGAGGGGTTTCGCTATGTTCAGCTTGGCAAATACATCCGCCACCCGGCGTAACCGCTGCGGGGCGATCTGTCCCAAGGGGACGCTGTCCGGCAGAATTAACCGACGCGTCACCTCCGCCTCATAGCGTAAGTGCTCGATACTGAGCTTACTCTGGTACTCGCCATGAATAAGCTGAATAATCTCCTCAGGGTTGTCTAACGCATACTGCCAGCCTTTCAGAGACGCACGCCGAAAGCGTTCGGCGCGCCCCGGGTGCTGCTCATACTCATGCTGACCGGTGAACAGAATATCGCCGTAGAA